>JAFKFI010000055.1 GCA_017307285.1 Alphaproteobacteria bacterium
AGGTGCCGCCGGCGACCAGCTCGGTGATTGCCGACACCGCGCCTCATCGCTGGAACGACGCCGAATGGATGAGCACGCAACGCGGCCGGCAAGCGCCGCGCGCGCCGATATCGATCTACGAGGTGCACGCCGCCTCCTGGCTGCCGGGCGGCTTGCCCAGCAATCGCCCGGGCTGGGATATGCTCTCGGAGCGGCTGGTGCCGTATGCCGCGCGCATGGGCTTCACGCATATCGAGCTGTTGCCGATCATGGAGCACCCGTTCGGCGGCTCCTGGGGCTATCAGCCGCTTGGCCAGTTCGCACCCGTGGCGCGGCTTGGCCCACCGGAAGCGTTCGCCCGCTTTGTCGACCGGTGCCACCGTGCGGGCGTGGGCGTGATCCTCGACTGGGTGCCGGCGCATTTTCCGACCGATGCCTACGGCCTGGCGCGCTTCGACGGCACCGCGCTCTACGAGCATGCCGATCCACGCGAGGGGTTCCATCCCGAGTGGAACACGGCGATCTACAATCATGGCCGCAACGAGGTGCGCGGCTTCCTGATCGGCAGCGCCTTGCACTGGCTGGAGCACTATCACGCGGATGGGCTGCGCGTGGACGCGGTGGCCTCGATGCTCTACCGGGACTACAGCCGCAAGGCAGGCGAGTGGATCCCGAACCGCTATGGCGGGCGGGAGAACCTGGAAGCGGTGTCCTTCCTACAGGAACTCAGCCGCGCCATCGCCGAGCGCTGCCCCGGCGCCGTGCTCATCGCGGAAGAGTCGACCGCCTGGCCCGGCGTGACCCGCCCGGCGGACGATGGCGGGCTCGGCTTCTCGTACAAGTGGAACATGGGGTGGATGCACGACACGCTCCACTACATGCGGGAAGACCCGATCAATCGGCGGTGGCATCACGACGAGATGACGTTCGGGCTGGTCTACGCCTTCTCGGAAAAATTCGTCTTGCCGCTGTCGCATGACGAGGTGGTGTACGGAAAGGGCTCGCTGATCCGCAAGATGCCGGGCGACGAGTGGCAGCGTTTCGCCAATCTGCGCGCCTATTTCGGCTTTATGTGGACGATGCCGGGCAAGAAGCTGCTGTTCATGGGCGGCGAGTTCGCCCAGGAGCGGGAGTGGAACCACGACACCGGCCTCGATTGGCACCTGCTCGACGATCCGCGCCATACCGGGATGCAGAAGCTGGTGCGCGATCTCAACAGCGCCTACCGCGAGGTCGGCGCCTTGCATGCGCGCGACACCGAGCCGGAGGGTTTCCGCTGGGTGGTGGTCGACGACCGCGACCAGAGCGTGTTCGCCTGGCTGCGGTTCGGCGAGCCCGCGGACCCGCCGGCGCTGGTGGTGAGCAATTTCACCCCGGTCCCGCGCACGGCCTATCGCCTCGGCGTCCCCCGCGGAGGCTCCTGGCGCGAGGTGATCAACACCGACGCCGCCGTCTACGGGGGCGCCAACATGGGCAATGGCGGCGCGGTGCGCGCCGACGACATCGCCTCGCACGGCCTTCCCGCCTCCGTGCTGCTGACCGTCCCGCCCTTGGCGACCGTGGTGCTGGTCGCCTCCTGACCACCGGACCCGCGAACATGATGCACTTTGTCCACGAGCTGCCCTTCGGTGCCCAGCCGAAGGGTGTCGACACTACTCGCTTCCGACTGTGGGCGCCGAGTGTCGAGCGGGTCGGACTAGAGATCGAGGGGCAGGACGCCATCGCGATGAGGCGGGAGGAGGGCGGCTGGTTCGCGGCCGAGGCACAGTGCGGTCCCGGCGCCCGCTACCGCTTCCGGCTGCCCGACGGGCTGGCGGTGCCGGACCCGGCCTCGCGCCTGCAGTCGGGCGACGTGCATGACGCGAGCGTGGTAATCGATCCGTCGAGTTTCGTCTGGCGGCATGGCGACTGGCTCGGGCGGCCGTGGCACGAGGCCGTGGTGTACGAGCTGCACCCTGGCGCGATGGGCGGCTTCGACGGCATCCGCGCACGCCTGGCGTTGCTGAAGGAACTCGGCGTCACCGCCATCGAGCTCATGCCGATCGCCGATTTTCCGGGGCGGCACAACTGGGGTTATGACGGCGTCCTGCCCTACGCGCCCGACACGGCGTACGGCACCCCCGAGGCGCTAAAGGCGCTGATCGACACCGCGCACGGGATGGACCTCATGGTCATCCTCGATGTGGTGTACAATCATTTCGGTCCAGATGGGAATTACCTGCACGCCTACGCGGAGCGCTTTTTCCGCAATGACATCTCGACTCCCTGGGGGGCGGCCATCGACTTCCGCCGGCCCGAGGTGCGCGATTACTTCATCCAGAACGCGCTTTACTGGCTAATGGAGTATCGCTTCGACGGGCTGCGCTTCGACGCGGTGCACGCCATCTCCGAGCCCGACTTCCTGGACGAGATGGCTGCCAGCATCCGCCGCACGGTGGAGCCCGGCCGCCACGTGCATCTGATCCTCGAACACGAGGGCAACAAGGCAAGCCACCTCACGTCCGGCCTGTTCGACGCCCAGTGGACCGACGATTGGCACCATTGCCTGCACGTGATGCTGACCGGCGAGCACGAGGGCTATTACGAGGATTTCCAGGACGCGGCCCGGCTGCTGGCGCGCTGCATGGTGGAGGGGTTCGCCTATCAAGGCGAGGTGTCGCCGCATTCCGGCAAGCCGCGCGGCGAGCCGAGTGCCGGGCTGCCGACCACCGCGTTCGTGATCTGCCTGCAAAACCACGACCAGATCGGCAACCGCGCCTTTGGCGAGCGGCTGTCGCAGCTCGCCCATCCCGAGGCTTTGCGGGCCGCGACGGCGCTTCTCCTGCTCAGCCCGTTCATCCCCATGCTGTTCGTGGGCGAGGAATGGGGCACACGGACGCCGTTCCTGTTCTTCACCGACCACAATGCCGAGTTGGCCGAGCTGGTGCGCAACGGCCGGCGCAAGGAATTTTCCAAGTTCGCCGCTTTCGCCGACCCCGGCCGGCGCGAGACCATCCCCGATCCCAACACGACGGAGACCTTCGCCGCCTCAGTGCCCGATCCCGCCGAGGCCGAGCAGCCCGAGCACGAGCGCACCCTGCGGCTGCACGGCGAATTGCTGGCGCTGCGGCATCGCTTCATCACGCCGGGGATCCCCGGCTGCGTCAGCGAGGGTGCCGAGGTGATCGGTCCGAAAGCGGTGGTCGGACGCTGGCGGCTGGGCAACGGCGCCTTGCTCACCTTGGCGATCAATCTCGGCGACGCGCCGGTGCCGATCGGGCCGCTCGCCGGCGAGATGCTGTACGGCACCGAGGAGAAGATGACGCGCGTGGTGCCGGACGGCGCCCTGCCCGCCTGCAGCGCGGTCGCCTACCTCGCCGAAGCCCGGCCATGAGCGATCAGGCGCTTCTGACGCTGGCCGAGCAGGCCGGGGTGGCGCCGCGCTGGCGCGACGCGTTCGGCCGAATGCACGACGTCACTCCCGACACGCTGCGGGCCGTGCTCGGCGCGCTCGGCCTGCCCGCCGGCAGTGAGGCCGAGATCAGCGACAGCCGCGCGGCATTGGACGAGCAAGATCGTACCGGGTCGCTGCCTCCCCTGGTGACGGCGGAGGTCGGACAGGAGATCCGGCTGCCGATCGCCGCCGATCAGTTTCGCCTGACACTGGAGGGTGGCGGAGGATACGAGGGAGCGGCCGAGGCTGACGCGGAGGGCCACGCGGTGCTCGGCGCCATCGCCGAGCCGGGATACCACCACCTCGAAATCGGCGGCGTCGCGGTGACGCTGGCGGTCGCCCCGAGGCGCTGCGTGAGCATCCGTGAACTCTGCGGCGACGCCCGGCCGTGGGGCCTGGCGGTGCAGCTCTACGGCTTGCGCCGTGCGGGCGACGGCGGGATCGGCGATTTCGCGGGGTTGCGCGATTTCGTGCGCTCGGCGGCGCGGCACGGCGCGGCAGCGGTCGCGATCAGCCCGGTGCACGCGCAATTCTCCGCCGACCCCGACCGGTTCAGCCCCTACGCGCCCTCCAGCCGCGTCATGCTCAACGTGCTGCATGCGGGGCTGCCGGAGGAGAACGACGCGGAGGGCGCGCGGTTGGAGGCCTTGCCGCTGGTCGATTGGCCGGCCGCGGCACGCCATCGGATACCTCGTCTGCGCCGGCTCTACGACGAACAGCGGGACGCTCCGGCGCTCGCGGCCTATCGGCGGGAGCAGGGCGAGGTGCTGGAGACCCATGCTCGGTTCGAGGCGCTGCACGCGCATTTCTTCGGCGCGGAGCCCGGCCGATATTGGAACTGGCGCGACTGGCCCGACGGATTTCGCGATCCTCGCAGCCCCGCCGCGCAGGCATTCGCCCGCGATCATGCCGCCGAAATCGGCTTTCACGCATGGCTGCAATATCGCGCCGATCAGTGTCTAGCCGAGGCGCAGGCGGCGGCACGGCAGGCGGGAATGCCGATCGGGCTGATCTCGGACCTGGCCGTCGGTACCGATTCCGGCGGCAGCCATGCCTGGAGCCGACAGGACGAGACGCTGATCGGCCTCACGGTCGGCGCGCCCCCCGACCTCTTGAGCCCGGGCGGGCAGGATTGGGGTCTCGTCGCCTTCTCGCCCCACGGCTTGCGGCAGCACGGCTACGCGGCGTTTCTCGAAATGCTGCGCGCGGCGCTGCGCCACGCGGGCGGCGTGCGGATCGACCACGCGATGGGGCTCAACCGGCTCTGGGTGCTGCCGGAAGGCGCTGGCGGCAAGGAGGGCGCCTATCTCCATTTCCCCGAACAGGATTTGCTGCGGCTGGTCGCACTCGAATCCCGGCGCCATCGGGCGATCGTGCTCGGGGAGGATCTCGGTACTGTTCCGGAAGGCTTCTCCGAACGGCTGCGCGACGCCGGCGTGATGGGACTGCGTGTGCTGTGGTTCGAGCGGCGCGAGGAACACTTCGTCCCGCCGTCCGAATGGACGCCGGGCGCGGTCGCAATGACCAGCACACACGATCTGCCGACCGTCGCCGGCTGGTGGCGCGGGCGCGATCTCGACTGGCGGGCGCGGCTCGATCTCATGCGCGACGAGCAGGAGGAGCGCGAGGCCCGCGACCGGGATCGCGCGGGACTCTGGCAGGCATTCCGCGACAGCGGCGCCGCCGAGGGCGACCCACCTTCCCCCGACGCGCCCGCGCCCGCGGTAGACGCCGCGATCCGCCATGTCGGTCGTGCGGCCTGCGATCTCGTGATGTTGCCCGTCGAGGATGCGCTCGGGCTGGAGGAGCAACCCAATTTGCCTGGAACCCTGCACGAGCACCCGAACTGGCAGCGCCGCCTGCCCGCGCCGGCCGACAGCGTGCTCGACGATCCGGCCTGCGCCGCCCGGCTCAACTGCCTGGCCCGCGCCCGAGCATGACCAGCATCCGCGCCACCGCCCGCCTACAATTCCACAAGGGATTCCCGCTCGACGAAGCCGTCCGGCTGGTGCCGTATCTCAGCCGCCTCGGCGCCAGCCATATCTACGCCTCGCCGCTGCTGACCTCTCGCCCAGGCTCGACGCACGGATACGACATCGTCGACCACCACGCGATCAACCCCGAGCTCGGCGGCGAGCCCGCCCTGCGCCGGCTTGTCGAGACGCTGCGCGCGCATCGCATGGGACTGATCCTCGATATCGTGCCGAACCACATGGGCGTCGGTGGCGCCGACAACGCATGGTGGCTCGACGTGTTGGAATGGGGCCGCGCCAGTCCGTACGCCGAGTATTTCGATATCGACTGGGAGCCGCCGGACGCTTGGCTGCGCGGCAAGCTGCTCGCCCCGTTCCTCGGTGCGGGCTACGGCGAGGTGCTGGCGGCCGGCGACCTCGTGCTGAAATTCGACCCTGAGGACGGGCGGCTGTTCGTCTCGGCCTATGACGCGCACCGTTTCCCGATAGACCCCCGCCAATATGCCGGCGTGCTACGCGACGCGGGTCTCACCGAATTGGCAGAACGCTTCTCCGCGGTCGGCCCAGGCTCCGGCGGACGCGAGGGGATGCGCCGACGCGCCGAGGAAGCCCGCCGAGGGCTGCGCGATTTCGCGCGCGAGCGGCCGGAGGCGATGGCCTCACTGCTGTCCGGCTACGCCCCGGATCGCCCGGAGGGCCGCGACCGGCTGCATCGGTTGCTCGAACGGCAGAATTACCGGCTGGCCTGGTGGCGCGCTGCCGCGGACGAGATCAACTGGCGGCGCTTTTTCGATATCAACGGCTTGGCCGGCGTTCGTGTCGAGCTGCCGCAGGTGTTCGACGACACCCATGCCTATGTCCTGCAACTCTATGCCGAGGGGCTGATCGATGGGCTAAGGGTCGATCACGTGGACGGCCTCGCCGACCCGCGCGCCTACTGCCGCAAGCTGCGTCGCCGCCTGGAAACTGCCGCCTCGTTCCGCCCCCGCGACCTGCCGCCCGACCCGGCGATCCTGTGGGTGGAAAAGATCCTCGCCCCGCACGAGCGCATGGCGACCGACTGGCTGACGGACGGCACCACGGGCTACGACTTCATGAACGATTGCGGAGCCGTGCTGCACGACCCGGCCGGCGAGGAGAAACTCACCGCTCTCTGGACCGGCCTCACTGGCCGGCCGGCCGAGTTCCTCGAAGAGGCCCGCCCGGCGCGACGGCAGATCGTGCGCGAGAGCCTGTTCAGCGAGCTTTACAACACCGGCGCCGCCCTGCACCGGGTGGCGCGGCGTGATCTTGCGACCCGCGACTATACCCTCACCGCGATGCGTCGCGCCCTCGAAGACCTGCTCGTCCATTTCCCGGTCTATCGCATCTATGCCGGGCTCGGGGGCATCTCCGAGGTCGATACCCGTGTGCTTGCCTGGGCGATGGCCGGAGCGCGGCGGACCGTGCGCACGGCGGATCGGCCGTTGCTGGAGCTGGTAGGCAATCTCCTGAGCGGCACGGGCATACGCGACGTGCCAGCGGGCGCGCGGCGCCAGGAGTGGCTGCGGGCGATGGTCCGCTTCCAGCAGCTCTCGGCGCCGACCGCAGCCAAATCCGTCGAGGACACTGCGTTCTATCGCTATGGGCGGCTCCTCTCGCGCAACGAGGTCGGCTCCGAGCCATCGCAGTTCGCCATTTCAGCCGACGCTTTCCACGCCGCCAACACAGACCGGCGGCGCCGCTTCCCGCGTGCCCTGCTCGCCACCGCGACGCACGATCATAAACGCGGCGAGGACACTCGCGTCCGGCTCGCCGTGCTGAGCGAGATCCCGGATGAGTGGGAAGCCGCTCTCGCTCGCTGGATGCGCCTCAACGCGCCGCTGCGCCGCGAGATCGACGGCACCGTGGCACCGGACGCTGCCGACGAGATCATGCTGTATCAAACCCTGGTCGCCGCCTGGCCGCTCGACCTCTCGCCCGACGACCGGGACGGCTTGGCGAAGTTCCGCGACCGCGTCGCCGCCTGGCAGGAGAAGTCGCTGCGCGAGGCCAAGCGGCGGTCGGAATGGGCGGCGCCGAACGTCCCATATGAAACGGCTTGCCGGGAGTTCCTCGACCAGATTCTCGACCCCGAGCGCGCCGCCCGCATGGGGCACGACATCGCCGGCTTCGGCGCCCGCATCGCCCCCGCCGGCGCCCTCAACGGCCTCGCGCAGAGCGTCCTTCGCCTTGCCAGCCCCGGCATCCCCGATCTCTACCAAGGCACCGAGTTCTGGGATTTCTCCCTGGTCGACCCGGATAATCGCCGTCCGGTCGACTATGCCGCGCGGGAGCGAGCGCTGGAGAGCGCTGGCTCGCCCGCCGAACTGCTCGCCCATTGGCGCGACGGGCAGGTGAAGCAGGCGATCATCGCCCGCGCCCTTGCCTATCGGCGGCGGGCGCCAGGGCTGTTCGCGAATGGGAATTATCAGAAACTCCGGCTCGACGGAAAGTTGGCGGATCACGCAGTTGCGTTCGCCCGTGCCCATGAAGGCCGAGCTATGGTCACGATCGTTACTCGACTTGCGGCTCGACTTGATGGGCTGATCGAAGCACCGCTCGTTACCCGTTCCAGTTGGCAGGGAACCTCAATCATTCTACCGCGTAATCTCACGGGCCGGCGCATGAAGGATATCTTCGGTGGATCGGGTTTTTCGGGGAACTCGGGCCGCCTGCCGCTGGCCGACGTGCTGGCGGAACTCCCCGTTGCGCTATTGGAGGTGCAATGAACCGGCTGGTCGTCGTCTCGAACCGGGTCCCATCACCTTCCGCGCCGGGCAACCAGGCAGGCGGTCTAGCGGTGGCCCTCGACGGGCTGATGGCCAAACGGGGCGGCGTGTGGTTCGGCTGGAGCGGCCAGATCTCGGCGAATGCCGCGAACGCGCCGGCCGCCGTCGAACAGGCGGACAAGGTCTCGTTCGTCACCGTCGATCTCACTCAGGAAGAGCACGACCGCTACTACAGCAACTTCTCGAACGGGCTGCTCTGGCCGCTGCTGCACACCCTGCCCGAACTGATGGTGTTCGACCGCCGCGACGCCCAGGCGTATCGGGAGGTCAATCAGCGCATGGCCGATGTGCTCCATCCGCTGCTGCGGCCGGACGACCTGATCTGGGTGCATGACTACCATCTGATGTCGATGCCGGCGATGCTGCGGGCGCGCGGCGTACGCAACCCGATCGGCTTTTTCCTGCACGTGCCCTTCCCCGGCACCGACCTGCTGGCCAACGTCCCCGACGCTGCCTCGCTGATCCGCGACCTGCTGGGGGCCGATCTGCTGGGATTCCAGACCGAGGGCGACGTCGAGAATTTTGTCGCGGCCGCGCAATCCCTGGCCGGCGCGCTCGCCTATGCCGATGGCTGGCTGCAAGTCCCGGGCCGTCGCGTCCGGCTCGGCGTCTTCCCGGTGGAGATCGAGCCCCACGAGTTCGCCACGACGGCCGCCGAGGCGTGGCGGGCGCAGCCTGCCGAGCGGCTGCGGCGCAGCTTGCACGGGCAACGCCTCATCCTCGGGGTAGACCGGCTGGATCCTACCAAGGGCCTGTTGCAGCGGCTCGCGGGCTATCGCCGGCTGCTCGACGCCCGGCCCGAATGGTGCCGCCACATCACCCTGCTGCAGATCGCCGCCGTCTCGCGCAAGGAGGTGAGGCCGTACCGGGCTCTCCGCACCGCGCTGGATCGTGAGGCAGGCAGCATCAACAGCGAGTTCGGCGACCCCGACTGGACGCCCTTGCGCATCGTCGCGCGTGCCGGCGCCCGCGGCACGATGGCCGGCTACATGCGCGAGGCCCGCGTCGGTATGGTGACGCCGCTGCGCGACGGTATGAACCTAGTCGCCAAAGAGTTCGTCGCCGCACAAGACCCGCGAAATCCTGGGGTCCTCGTCCTGTCGCGCTTCGCCGGCGCGGCGCGCCAGCTCGACGCCGCATTGCTGGTGAACCCGCATGACCCGGACGATATGGCGGACGCGCTGGATGCCGCGCTACGCATGAACCCGGAGGAACGGCTGGAACGCTGGCAGTCGCTGTGGCGCTCGATCGAGCACGCCTCGCCGCTCATCTGGGGCCGCTCGTTCCTCGCGGCGTTGCTGCGCACCGTGCTGGTCGCGGACCAACCCACATCCCGCCCCCGCCTTCGCGCGGAGCGCGGCGCCGAAGGCATGAGCCTGGTCCGCCGCACCCCGCCAGTCCCGGCCTCGCCAACACCGCGGCAAATCAATTAAGCGGCAGGCTGAACTCCGCCCTACTCGACCGGCGTAGGGCGGAATTCAGTCTCACCCGACCTTCACCAGCAACTTGCCGAAATTCTGTCCCGACAGAATCCCGGCAAGCGCCGCCGGCGCGTTCTCCAACCCATCGTAGATATCCTCGCGATACCGCAGACTGCCATCCGCCACCCAGGGCTGCGCCAACGCACGCCACTCTGCGAAACGCTCTGGCTTGTCGCTGACGATCAAGCCCTCGATCCGCACCCGCTTGCCGACGACGAATCCGAGATTCGGCCCCGACGGCAGCTCAGCCTCGTTGTATTGCGACACCATGCCGCACATCACCACACGCGCGAACGGGTTGAGCAGCTCGAACACCGCCGCCTGCACCCCGCCGCCGACATTCTCGAAATAAACGTCGATGCCGTTGGGGCAAGCCCGCTCCAGCTCCTCGCGCAAATTTACCGAACGGTGGTCGACGCAATCGTCGAACCCCAGGGTTTCCTGCACGAACAGGCACTTGTCCGGCCCACCCGCGACGCCGACGACGCGGGCGCCGGCACGCCCGGCGAGCTGCCCGGCGACCGACCCGACCGCGCCCGAGGCCGCCGAGATCACCACCGTCTCGCCCTTCTTGGGCTGGCCGATATCCTTCATCCCGGAATAGGCCGTGGTGCCCGGCATCCCGAGCACGCCGAGATAGGTCGAGAGCGGCGGGCCATTCCGGTCGAGCTTGGCCAGCCGCTCGGCCGGCGTGACCGAATGGGTCTGCCATCCACGCGAGCCGACCACCACGTCGCCGACCGCGAAGCCGGGGTCAGCCGAGGCAATCACCTCACCGATGCTCTCGCCGGTCATCACCTCGCCGATCTGCACCGGCGCGGCATAGGATTTCCGGTCGCTGAGCCGCCCCCGCATGTAGGGGTCGATCGACAACCAGATCGTCCGCGTCACCACCTCGCCCGGCTTGGGCTCGGGGATCGGTTCCTCTCGCGCCTCGAAATCCTCGATGCGCGGGCTGCCGCGCGGCCGACGCTTGAGCACGATCGAGCGGCAGACGGTTTCGGCCATGTCCAGCTCCTCAGGCGGCTGCGGATTTGAGCACCAGCCGGCCCGTCACCTTGCCGTCCCGCAGCCGCATCAGCGCGTCGTTCGCCTGCTCCTGCGGCACGGTAGCGACCGGCAGCGCCTGTAGCGAACCCTGCTGCGACAGCTGAATGAGCTCACGCAACTCCTTGGGATTGCCGACATAGCTGCCTTGAACGGTGAGCGCGCGGATCGCCATGATCGGCAGCGGCACGGTGAGCTCGCCGCCGAACAGCCCGACCTGGATGAGCTTGCCGCCCTTGCCCAGCGCGTCGAATGCGAAGCGCGCGGTGGCGGTGCCGTTCACCAGGTCGATCACCGCCTGCACCGGCCCGCCAGCCGCCTCGACGATGCGTTTGGTGACACCCTCGCCCGAGCCATCCACCGCCTTCGCCGCACCCGCCTTCAACGCCGCCTCGCGCTTCTCCGCGCTGACATCGACCACGACAATGTTGCGGTGCTTCAGCGCCTTGAGCACGGCGATGGCGTTCATCCCGAGCCCGCCGGCGCCGACCACAACGATCGGCGCGTCGGGCGGCAGCGGCATCGCCTTCTTGATCGCCGAATAGACGGTGATGCCGGAGCAAGCATAGGTCGCCGCCACCGCCGGATCGACCGTGCCGGGATCGATCAGATGGCGCGGATGCGGCGCGATGACGTGCGTGCCGTAGCCGCCGTTCTGATACACGCCGAGGCTGCGCGCCGCGACGGCGCACATGTTGTCCTCCTCGGCCAGGCATTTCTCGCACTGGCCGCAGCCGATCCAGGGATAGACGATGCGCAGGTCGCCGACCTTCACGCCCTTGGCATCGGGTCCGAGCTTGGCGACTCGGCCGACGATCTCGTGCCCCATCGCCAGCGGCAGGGTGACGCCGCGATCGCCGAGCGACATCCGCTTGCCGCCGCCGATGTCGTAATAGCCTTCCCAGATATGCAGGTCGGAGTGGCAGACGCCGCAATGGGTGACCTCGACGAGCACCTCGGTTCCCTTCGGCTCCGGCGTCGGCAGCTCGATTTCCTTGAGCGGCTTGCCATTCTCGACCACGGCCCAGGCGCGCATCGTATTCTCTCCCATCGCATCGGTGCTTGGGCGGGAATGGACACCGCGCGGCGGAGCGGGTCAAGCAGTCGGGGGCAGAGGGATGCCGAGCCGTGGCCTCACCGGGAGGCCACGGATACGGGGCGGTAGGGCTCGACCTGGATCTCAGCCGCTCGGCGCCGCATGGCATTGGCATCAAACCACGTCTGCATCTCCAGCAGCGTCTCCATCCTCACGCCAAACGCCTTCTCGACCCTCAGCGCCATCTCGGGCGAGAGCGACGCCTTGCCGTTCACCAGGTCGGAAAGAGTGGCGCGGCGCACGCCCAGCACATCCGCCGCCTCGCTCACGGTCAAATGCAGCTCGTCCAGGATTTCGTCGCGTATGAACGCACCCGGATGGGGCGGGCTCATGCCCATCCTGCGCGGTGCCCTGCTCATCAGTGGTAGTCCTCCAACTCGAGGTTTCGGATTTCTCCTTCTTCGAGATCGAAGGTCAGCCGCCAGTTCCCGCTCACAGCAATACTCCACGTGCCGGCGCGATCGCCTCGCAACTGGTGAATGCGCCAGCCGGGCGGGCCGATGACGCATCCATATCGGCGGCCGTATGCAGCACCGCGAGTATATTGCGCACCCGCTTCACCAGATCGGGACGAAGCTCCCGGCTGTCGTCGTCCTCAATGAGGCGCAGAAGTCCCCGGTGCCGGACGTTCCGAAATCTCACGCCTGAAATGTACGGTGCTACCGTACAAAAGTCAACGCCTTACGTGGGCATCACTCGCACCGACTTCCCATCCATAAACGCGAGCGCGTTCTCGATGAGCTGCTTGTAGAAATCCGCCATCACCTCCCTGACCACGTAACCCACATGAGGCGTCAGAACGCAGTTGGGTGCGGTGCGTAGCGGGTGATGCGCGGGCAGCGGCTCGCGGTCGTAGACGTCGATGCCGGCGATCAGGCTGCCCGAGCGGAGCTCGCCGATCAGCGCGGCTTCGTCCACCAGCGGACCGCGCGAGGTGTTGATAAGCACCGCACCCTGCTTCATCCGCGCGAGTTCGGCCGCGCCTATGATGCCGCGCGTGCGGCCCGACAGCACGAGATGCAGGCTCACCACGTCGGCGCGGGTGAGCAGGTCCTCCTTCGAGACCAGCATCGCGCCGCACTCCTTCGCACGTTCGGCCGTGAGGTTCTGGCTCCACGCCAAGACCTCCATCCCGAGCGCGATGCCGTAGCGCGCCATCATCCCGCCGATCCGGCCGAGGCCGACCAGGCCGAGCGTCTTTCCTGCCAGAACAAAGCCTTGCGGCACGTTTTCCTGGAAATGCCCGGCGCGGATCTCGGCGTCGCCCTGGGGGATGCGGCGCGTCGCAGCGATCATCAGGCCCAGGGCGATCTCGGCGGTCGCGGCCGAGCCGGCGTGGGGCGGAACAATGCCGCTGTCGTAGCCGGTGTTGCAGACCACGACGCCCTTGGCCTGCAGCGCCTTGATGTCGATGGAAGCGGCGCGTGCGCCGGTGATGCTCAGCATCTTGAGGTTGGGCAGCCGGTCCACCAAAGCGGCCGGGATTGCCGAGCGTTCCCGCATCGTGAGGAGAATATCGAACTCGGCCAGCTTAGCCGCCGCATCGTCCACGTCGGCGAACGCCTTCTGAAAGAACGTCACCTCCGCCCGCGCCGTCAGCGCCGACCAGTCCGCGAGCTCCCGCGCCTTGCCCTGCCAGTCGTCCAGCACCGCGATCTTCGTCATGGCGTCCGTCCTCCCCTGGTCGGGCAAAAGGGTGGAGCCACCTTGCGCGCGGCGCAAGGCGTTGGTCTGATCCGGCCGAACGAGGGAAAGGATCGCATGACCAAGATCGCAGTCATCGGCGCGGGCCTGATCGGCCGCTCGTGGTCGATCGTCTTTGCCCGCGCGGGTTTCGATGTCAGCCTCTGGGACCCCGCCCCGCAGGCGGTCCCGGCCGGCCTGCACTACATCGCCGAGCGCCTGCCGGAGCTGCTCGACGCCGGCTTGCTCCCCGAACCGCCCGCCGCGATCATGCGGCGCATCCACCCCGCCGCCTCGCTCTCCGACGCGGTCGCGGGGGCCGAGTACGTTCAGGAGAACGGCCCCGAGCGGGTCGCCGACAAGCAGGCTTTGTTCGCCGAACTCGACCGCACGGCGCCACGCGACACGATACTCGCCAGCAGCTCGAGCGGCATCCCGGCCAGCGCCTTCACCGAGAACCTCGCCGGCCGCGCGCGCTGCCTGATCGCCCATCCGGTCAACCCACCCTATCTGGTCCCGCTGGTTGAGCTCTGCCCCGCGCCCTGGACCGATCCCGCCGTGGTCGAGCGCACCCGCATGCTGATGTCCCACGCCGGTCAGGTTCCGGCGACCGTCGCCAAAGAGGTGCAGGGCTTCGCGCTGAACCGCCTGCAAGGCGCGCTGCTCGCCGAGGCGTTCCGGCTGGTCGCCGACGGGGTGATCTCGCCCGCCGACCTCGATGCCACCGTCAAGCACGGGCTCGGCTTGCGCTGGTCGTTCATGGGGCCGTTCGAGACCATCGACCTCAACGCACCGGGCGGGCTCGCCGATTATTGCGAGCGGTACGGCCCGCTCTACGCCGACCTGCAGAAGCAGATGAAGCCGCGCAAGTGGACGCCCAAACTGATCGCCGAATTGGAGGCGGCGCGGCGCGAGGAGTTGCCGCGCAACCTGCACGCCGTGCGCCAGGAATGGCGCGACCGCCGCCTCATGGGCCTGCTGGCGCACAAGGCGACCCAGCCCGAATGAGCTGACCCGCCATGCGGCCGAGCGCGCCGATCACCACCGATCTCGTGCTGCTCGGCGCCGGGCACGCGCATGTCGAGGTGCTGCGCCGGTTCGCCATGCGCCGCGAACCCGGTTTGCGCATCACCATCGTCGCGCGCGAGCCGCACACGCCCTATTCCGGGATGCTGCCCGGCCTGATCCGTGGCGACTACAGTTGCGACGAGGCGAATATCGACCTCGCCCCGCTCGCCGCAGCGTCCGGTGCCAGGCTCATCATGGCCGAGGCGACCGGGCTTGATCTGGAAAATCGAGCCATCGCCATCGCGGGCCGGCCGGACATTCCGTTCGACCTGCTCTCAATCGACATCGGCGGCCAACCCGCCATGCCGGGCACGGAGGGCGTGCCGGTCAAGCCGATCGGCCGCTTCCTCGATCGGCTCGCGGGGATGGAACAGGGGCTCGCCGACGGCGCACGCGTCGCCATCGTCGGCGCGGGACCGGCGGGTACCGAACTGGCGCTGGCGCTCGCGCATCGCTTTCGCGGGCGCTTCCGCGTCACTCTGGTCTGCAACGAGGCCGAGCCGTTGCCGGGCGCTCCCGTCCGCGCCCGTGCCACGGCGCGCTCAGCGCTGGTCGAAGCCGGCATCGAGCTGGCCTGCGGTGTGCAGGCGGGAGCCTTCGCGGCAGGCGCCCTTTCTCTGTCCGACGGCTCCTACCTGCGTGCCGACCAGGTGCTATGGGCCACCGGCGTGGTGGCACCGGCGTTCCTCGCTGAATCCGGCCTCGCCTGTGACGATTCGGGCTGCGTGATCGTCCGCCACAGCCTGCGCAGCACCAGCCATCGCTTCGTGTTCGCCGCCGGCGACTGCGCCAGCATCGCGGGCGCCGCCCGACCGAAAGCCGGCGTGTGGGCCGTGCGCGCCGGGGCGCCGCTCGCCGCCAATCTCCGCCGCGCGGCACGCGGGCGGCCTTTGCGGCGCTGGCAGCCGCAATCCCAGGCGCTGGTCATCCTCGGTCTCGGCGACGGGCGCGCCATCGCGTGGCGCAACGGCATCGCCTTGCAAGGCAAGCTCGTCTGGCGATGGAAGGACCGCATCGACCGGCACTGGATGCGCATGTACGGCCGCATGAAGCCGATGGCGGAAGACCCCGCCGACCCGATGCGCTGCGGTGGCTGCGGCGCCAAGGTCGGCGCCGAGACGCTGCACCTCGCGCTCGCCAACCTCGCCCGGACGCCGAGCCCCGACATTCTCGTCGCCCTCGACCAGCCGGACGACGCAGCCGTCGCACTCCCGCCGCCCGGCATGGCGGTGGTGCAGAGCGTGGATCATTTCCGCGCCTTCATCGACGACCCGTTCATCTTCGGCCAGATCGCCGCCGCCCACGCGCTGTCTGACCTGCACGCGATGGGCGCCCGCCCCTGGACGGCGCTCGCGATCGTCGCCCTGCCCTACGCGCCCGGCGGCAAGATGGGCCGCGATCTCACCGCCATGATGCAGGGCGCCACGTCTCTGCTGGAGGCGGACGGCTGCGCCCTGGTCGGCGGCCACACTGCCGAGGCCGCCGAACCGGCACTCGGCTTCGCGGTGACGGGCCTGGCCAATCCCTCACGCATCCTGCGCAAATCCGGCCTCCGTCCGGGCGACGCGCTCGTGCTGACCAAGCCGCTTGGCACCGGCATCCTCCTCGCCGGCAACATGCGCGGCCTCGTCAAGGCGCGCTGGCTGGCGACGGCGCTCGACCAGATGCGCCGCAGCAACGCCGATGCCTCCCGACTCCTGCGCGCGCACAGCGCCCGCGCCTGCACCGACATCACCGGCTTCGGCCTCGCCGGCCACTTGCGCGAGATGCTGGACGCCTCCGGCGTTGCCGCCTGCCTCTCGCTGGATGCGCTGCCCGCCCTGCCCGGCGCGCTTGAACTCGCGGCGCGTGGCGTCGAGAGCACGCTCGCGCCCGACAACCTCGCGGCGCTGCGCGGCGTGGCAACGATCGGGAACGACCCGCGCTCGGCGCTGCTCGTTGATCCGCAGACCTCGGGTGGCCTGCTCGCCGGCATCCCGGCGGCCAATGCAACCGCCTGTCTCGACGCACTGACCGCGGCCGGCATGACGGCGGCGGCCGTCGGCACGGTCGAGCCGCTCGAAGCGGATGGCTCGACCATCCGGCTGGAGGCGGCCTGACGGCGCGCCGCTGTTATCCCAAGGGCGGCCGGTACGATGTCGGCGTCGTGTTCGCCCTGCGCATCGCGTGCTCCGCCTCCTCGGGGGTGAACAACACGGTGGTCTGCGCGCGGCCGAACACGTTGCTCGAGGCCAAGCGCATGATAGCCGCCGCCGCCGTTTCGTTGTCGGGGAACTCGATGATCCCGACCAGATCCCACTCGCCGAACGCCATGAACCACTGGTGCAGCTTGCCGCCAAAGCTCTCCATCAATTCCCGTCCCGCTTGCGTCCGGTTCGACGGCGTGTCCACGAGCGCTTTGATCTGATTGTTATTGTAAGCTCCCTGGAACAGATAGAACGGCATGGCTTACCTCCCTGAGTTCGATCACGGCACGCCCGACGACGCCCGAAGCCTACATCCTAGGGAAGTCATTCAGCAACAATTGCCAACGATTTGCGGACGCACCCCGGTCCTCGAGTAAGCTGCCTCGCATGACCGCCATCTACATCGACGCCGACGCCTGCCCCGTGCGCGAGGAGACCTATCGGGTCGCCCAGCGGCTCGGCGTGCCGGTATTCGTCGTCTCCAACGGCTCCCGCCCGATCCGCCCGCCCGGCCTGCCGAACGTCACGATGGTCACGGTCGCGGAGGGTGCTGACGTCGCCGACGACTGGATCGCCGAGCGGATCACCGCGGCCGATGTCTGCGTCACCGCCGACATCCCGCTCGCCTCGCGCTGCCTCGCCGCCGGTGCCCGCGCGCTCTCGGCGACGGGTCGGCCCTGGACCGCCGACAACATCGGCAACGCGCTCGCCGGGCGGGACGTGGCGCGGCACATGCGCGAGATCGGCCTGAGCACCGGCGGCCCGGCGCCGCTCACCAAGGCCGACCGCTCGCGCTTCCTCTCCGCCCTCGACACGATGGTGAACGCCGCCCTGCGCGCAGTGCGCTAGGAACAGCTTGGCCCCGTCGGCGTTCACTCGCCTCGCATCACGGAACGCGACATGGACCAGAGCGCCGGCGCCAGCTCGCCGCATCTCGATAGGGGCGAACAGGACCAAGCCGCCACGCACGCCGCACCTCGGGCGCTGGTGATCCACGAGATCGTCCGCGAAGAGGGGGAAATGGCGATCACCCGCACCGCGGGCGCGCTGGCCTGGTCGGGGCTCGCGGCCGGCCTGTCGATGGGGTTCTCCTTCGTCACCCAGTCGCTGCTGCACGCCGGCCTGCCGGACGCACCCTGGCGTCACCTGATCGACAGCTTCGGCTACAGCATCGGCTTCATCATCGTCATCCTGGGACGCCAGCAACTCTTCACCGAGAGCACCCTCACCGCGGTTCTGCCAGTCCTGACGCGCAAGGACACTCGGACGCTGCTCGCCGCCTTGCGGCTCTGGGCGATCGTGCTGACCGCAAATCTGGTCGGCACCTGGATTTTCGCGGCGCTACTGACGCCGGAGGGCGTGTTTCGGCCGGAAGTGACCCGGGCAATGCACGAACTCTCGCTCGCCCTCTTGCAGGGCGGCTTCGGCGCGACCGTGCTGCGGGCGCTGTTCGCGGGGTGGCTGATCGCTATGATGGTTTGGCTCCTGCCGAGCGCACGCTCCGCCCGGCTCGCCACCGTCCTAATCGTGACCTACGTGGTCGCGGTCGGGCAGCTATCCCACATCATCGCCGGCTCGGTGGACGCGGCGTACGCCGTGCTCACTGGCGCCGCCTCGTTCGGCAAGTATCTGTCCGCCTTCCTGTTCCCCACCCTGATCGGCAACACGATCGGCGGCGTGTCGCTGGTCGCCCTGCTTAACCACGCCGCCATCGCGCCGGATTTGCAGGGCGGCCAGCCGGGCCACCGCTAGCCGAGCACCCGCTATGCCGAGCGGACCAAGCCGCCGTCGATCGGGATGACCACGCCGGTCACGTAGTCGGACAGGTCCGTGGTGAGGAATTCCACCACTTTGGCGCAATCCTCCACGTCGCCGAGCCGGCGCAGGGCTACCCGGTCGGCGCGGTTGGTGTTGGCGTCCTTGCTGCCCGGCATCACCATCGCGACGATGCGCCCGGTCGTGATGGTTCCCGGCGCGATGCAGTTCACCGTGATGCCGTGCGGGCCGAGATCCTGCGCCAGGTATTTCGTGTAATGCGCGATCGCCGCCTTCGCCGCGCCGTAATGGGCGTAGCCGCCATCCACCGACGGTGCGAGGCCGGCAACCGAGCTCACCGTGACGATTTTCCCGCCCTTTTGCCGCTTCATATGCGGCGCCACCGCGTTGACCGAATACACCGTGCCGAACAGGTTCATTGCGGTGACGAGCTGCAGCAGCCCGGAATCGAGCGTGCTCGCCTTGGTGTCAAGCGGCCGCCCGCGGCCGCCGCCGGCGTTGGCGACTAGGATGTCCACTCGACCCCACTCGCCGACCACGCGCTCCACCATCGCGTTGACCGCGCGCTCGTCACAGACATCGACCTCAATGCCAATGGCGCTGCCACCGGCCGCCTCGATCTCCGCCACCGTACTGTCAGCGGTCATCGCCTTGGCCTCGGCCTCGAACTCCTCGTACGATTTGAGGTTCAAATCCGCGACCGCGACCTTGGCCCCGAGCCCGGCGAGACGCCGCGCATAGGCGCGCCCCAAACCACGCCCCGCACCGGTGACGATCGCGACCTTGCCATTGAGCTTACCCATCGAAATCCCCTTCCCGTTCCGATCGGGCGATTGTCCGGGCGATACGGCAGCAGGGCAATGCCCTGGCGCGCAGTGAGGCATCAGTCGCGGCGGCCCATCGCGCGTTGCGCTTCGTGGACCAGGTCCGGGCAGAGCGTCGCCACGTCCTGCGAGAAGATCGACAGCACCGGCGCGCTGGCGCCCAGCGCCTGCACCGACGCTTCGTCCGCACCGCCGAGCAAATGCTCGTCCGCGGCATGGCGCGACGTGGAGAGCCCGGCGCGGCCGGGCAGAAATCGTGCAAGACCGAGATACATAGCGTGTCCCCTTCATTGCGGGTCGCGGGCATAGATGGGAGCGCCTTCGCGGATGCAGCATGGCGATCCCAAGCCCCTGCCCCGCCTAACTTGCATGATGGTCTTAACAAACCATGAGCCTGGATCGCGGCTGGACGGGGCAGGGCCGCGCGGGGCAATCTGCCGGCCCTTACCGGACCAGGGTTTTCATGCGCCAGCACCGGATCGCCGCCATTCCCGCCGACGGCATCGGCCCTGAGGTCATCGCCTCCGGGCTCGAGGTGCTGGACGCGGTGGCCGCGCGCGATGGCGGATTTTCTCTCGCGGTCGATCGGTACGACTGGGGCTCCGACTGGTACCGCAAGCACGGCGCGATGATGCCGCCCGACGGCCTCGCCTGGCTGCGCACGGCAGACGCGATCTATTTCGGTGCGGTCGGCGACCCGAACCTGCCCGACCACGTAACCCTCTGGGGCCTGCGGCTCGCCATCTGCCAGGGCCTCGACCAGTACGCCAACGTCCGCCCGACCCGCATCCTGCCCGGCGTGGCGAGCCCGTTGCGCGACGCGGCGCCGGGCGACCTCGACTGGCTCATCATCCGCGAGAACTCGGAAGGCGAGTACGCCGGCCACGGCGGACGGGCCCATCGCGGCCTGCCCGAGGAGGTCGCCACCGAGACCGCCATCTTCACCCGGCGCGGTGTCGAGCGGATTTTCACCTTCGCCTTCGAGCAGGCCCGCGCCCGACGGCGCAAGCACCTGACCGTGGTGACGAAGTCCAACGCCCAGCGCCACGGCATGGTGTTCTGGGACGAGATTGGCGCACTGGTGGCGAGCCGCTTCCCCGACGTGACCTGGGAGAAGGAACTGGTCGACGCGATGGCCGCCCGCATGGTCCGCCGCCCCGCCAGTATCGACACGGTGGTCGCGACCAACCTGCACGCCGATATTCTCTCCGATCTCGCCGCCGCTCTGGCCGGCAGCATGGGCATCGCGCCCACCGCAAACATCGACCCCGAGCGGCGCGGCCCCTCGATGTTCGAGCCGATCCACGGCTCCGCCTTCGACATCACGGGCAAAGGCATCGCCAACCCGGTCGGCAGCCTGTGGAGCGCGGGCATGATGCTCGAGCATCTCGGGGAAAAACCCGCCGCCGACCTCCTCATGCGCGCTGTCGAGCAGGTCTGCGCCGCCGGAATCGTCACTCCCGACCTCGGCGGCAGGGCCACCACGAAGGAGGTCACAAGGGCGATGTGCGAGGCAGTGAGGGGTACGAATCTCGAACCCACCGCAAACCACAGGACCACTGCATGATGGCCCACATGTCCACCGACGAGCTCGCGTTTCGCCAGGAGCTGGATGCAATCCGCGACACCATCGACAATCTCGATGCGGCCCTCATCCACATCCTCGCCGAGCGCTTCAAATGCACCCAGCGGGTTGGCGTGCTGAAGGCGCGGCATCGGGCGCCCCCCTCCGACCCCGCGCGCGAGGCGCGTCAGGTGGCGCGGCTACGAGCACTCGCCGAGGGTGCCAAGCTCGACCCGGTATTCGCCGAGAAGCTGCTCGCCTTCATCATCGCCGAAGTCATCCGCCATCACGAGGCGATTGCACGCGGGTAGCTCGTCCGAGCCATCGCTGCGAGCACATCATACGGGCAACATGGTTTCCGAAGCCCCGCATCCAGCCAGGAGCGGGGCTTCCCTTTGCGCTGCCTCCGCCCGAATTGGCGTTTTGCAGCGCAGCGTGCGCGCACTCTGCCCAGCGCTTAGGCAAAATTTCCGGCCGCATGGTCTAATCTCGCTGGCATAGTTCTTGAAAGTTGCTCCGTAGACCGCGCGCCGGTGCGCCGGCGGACGGGACAGGTCAATGGATCACGGGGCAGCGGCATGAAACTCATCATGGCCATCATCAAGCCATTCAAGCTTGACGACGTACGCGAGGCGCTGACGCCGCTCGGCGTGCAGGGGCTCACGGTCTCCGAAGTGAAGGGCTTCGGTCGGCAGAAGGGGCAGACCGAAATCTACCGAGGCGCCGAATACCACGTCAGCTTCTTGCCGAAGGTGAAGATCGAGGTGGTGGTGCCCGACGACCTCGCGGAATCCGTGGTCGAGGCGATCAGCAAGTCTGCGCATACCGGCAAGATCGGCGACGGCAAGATCTTCGTCGTGGATATCGAACGCGCCGTGCGCATCCGCACCGGCGAACTCGACGTCGAGGCGCTGTGACGATGCGCAGGGAACCTGAGACCATGAACCGTCCCCGCTTCTCTCCGTGGTTTATCGGCGGCCTTGCCATTGCGGCCGGCATGGTGCTGTTCGCCTCGCACGGCTATGCCGCCGATGCGCCAGCGGCGCCGAAGATCGATTCCGGTGACACCGCCTGGATGCTGTGCAGCACCGCGCTGGTGCTGATGATGACCATTCCGGGCCTCGCGCTGTTCTACGGCGGCATGGTGCGCAAGAAGAACATCCTTGCCACCCTGATGCAGTCCTTCGCCATAACCTGCCTCATCACCGTGGTCTGGATGGTGGCCGGCTACAGCATCGCCTTCACCAACGGCAACGCATATGTAGGCGACTTCTCGCGGCTGTTTCTCAACGGCATCGCCGAGCACATCAGCAAGGGCGCCGACCAGGCCTTCGTGCTCGGTGCGGGAACCGACGGCGCGGTGACGCAGACGGTGCCCGAGACCGTGTTCATGATGTTCCAGATGACCTTCGCGATCATCACCCCGGCACTCATCGCCGGCTCCTTCGCGGACCGCATGAAGTTCTCCGCGATGTGCATCTTCATGGTGTTGTGGTCGCTGATCGTCTACGCGCCGATCGCGCACTGGGTGTGGGCGCCGACCGGCTGGCTTGCCGGCTACGGCGTGCTCGATTTCGCCGGCGGGACCGTTGTCCACATCAACGCCGGCATCGCCGGACTGGTCAGCGCGCTCGTGCTCGGCAAGCGGCTCGGCTACGGCCAGGAGAACATGGCGCCATACAATCTGGCTTACGCGGTGATCGGCGCCTCGCTGCTTTGGGTCGGCTGGTTCGGCTTCAACGCGGGCTCCGCCGTCGCCGCCAACGGGCGCGCCGGCATGGCAATGGCGGTGACGCAGATCGCCACGGCCGCCGCGGCACTTGGCTGGATGTTCGCGGAGTGGATGTCGAAGGGCAAACCCTCCGTACTCGGCGCGATCTCCGGTGCGGTCGCGGGCCTCGTGGCGATCACCCCGGCCTCGGGCTTCGTGCTGCCGGGCTCGGCACTCATCATCGGCGTGGTCGCCGGCGTGATCTGCTTCTGGTCGGCGACCGGCCTCAAGCACATGCTCGGCTACGACGACAGCCTCGACGCATTCGGTGTGCACTGCATCGGCGGCATCGTCGGCGCCCTGCTCACCGGCGTGTTCTCCTACGGCCCGCTCTCGGCGACCGACGCGAGCCCTGACGGCAGTCCTGGCGGATTGCACCAGTTGCAGCTCCAGGCGGTCGGGGTGCTGACCACGCTGATCTACAGCGGCATCGTCTCCTTCATCCTGCTCAAGATCATCGACGCGGTGGTCGGCTTGCGAGTGGAGCGCGAGGAAGAACGCGAGGGTCTCGATATCGTCCTGCACGGCGAGCAGGTGTTCTGATCCTGCGGGGCGCTCTGCAAGGGGCGCCCCCAGCTTTCTCCCACACGTAACCGTCCTGATCGGATCTCGACATGAACCGCATTGTCGGAACGGCGGCCCCTTGGCTGCTCTCCTCGTCCATTCTTGCCCTATTGAACGCGGGCGCGGCGGCGCAAGTGCCGGCCGGCGCCTCCCCCGCCTCGGGTGCCGTGCCGGCCGAGCAAGCCGCGCCTGCCAACGAGCCGAAGCCCGGCGCCGAAGCGAAGGCGGCCGATGCGACGCCAACCACATGGGCGGGCGGCATCAAGATCAATCTGCAGATCGAGGGCGGTGCCATCATCAACCCCGTCAATCCGGACAACGGCCTGAACTTCGGGCAGTTGTTCACCGACCGGGCCAACCAGTTCGTGATGAACCAGGCGTTGTTCACCGTGCAGCGCCCGATCGACCCCAAATCCGCCGACTACGATTTCGGGTTCAAGTTCCAGGCGCTCTACGGCACGGACGCCCGCTACACCCAGTTCATGGGAGAGCTGAACCGAACCTTCGCCACCAAGTACCAGCTCGCCTTCATCGAGGCCAATGTCGCGGCCCACCTGCCCTGGCTGACCGAAGGCGGCATCGACGTGAAGGCCGGGCAGTTCGCCACACCGCTCGGCTTCGAGACGATCGACCCATCGACCAACCCGTTCTACTCGCATTCCTACATCTTCAATTTCGGCCTGCCCTTGGTATCGATGGGTGCGCTCGCCGTGACGCATGTCTCGCCGATGCTCGACTTGTATCTCGGCGTCGACAGCGGCGTGAACACCACCGTAGGCCGGGGCGACAACAACACCGCTGCCGCGGGCACTGCTGGGTTTGGGCTGACCTTCCTAGACGGCAAGCTGACCCTGCTCGCTCTGACCCATTTCGGGCCGGAGAATCCCAGCCGCACCGTCCCAAACGCGGACGGCTTCTATCGCTACCTCAACGACGTTCTCGTGACCTACAAGGCATCGGACGTTTTATCGTTCACCACAGAGCTCAACCTGATCCGCGACGATTTCGGCCTCGGCCACGGCCCCGCCAACGGCTTCGGCATCGCGCAGTATGTCTCCTACGCGCTCAACGAAAGCGTCACGCTGAACGCTCGCGGCGAGATCTACCGCGACGACAATGGGTTCTTCGTCGCCGGCTTTCGCGGCTACCACGATTTCATGAACGCGCAGCTCGGCTTTCCCGCGCCCGGGCTGGTTACGGCGCCACCCACCACCTACAGCGAGATCACCCTCGGCCTGACGTGGAAGCCTACGCTTCCCGCGCCGATCACCGGCCTGATGATCCGGCCGGAGGTGCGCTATGACTACGCACTGACCAACACCAAGCCCTTCAACAACGGCTCCGACCGCGGCGCCTTCACATTCGGCAGCGACTTCGTGCTGGGATTTTAGCCGGCTGAGGAAAGCCTATCATGTCGGGGCGGCGAAGGGTACTTCGTCGCCCATGTGCAAGTGGATTTGGGCTGAATCGTGCCGTCCGAGCCAGCTCGGTGCCGCAGCAATCGCTAGAGGCCGCGCTCCACCAGCCGCCAGTTGCGCGCCTCGAGGCACCTTGTGACGAATGCGGCACGGGCCGGCTCGTTGGTGTCGTATGGCACGTCAAACACGAATCCGCGCGCCATGACTGGGGGAACATCCGCGTAGGCAAGCTGCACGCAGTCGCCCCTGGCAACTCCGAAATCAAGTTCGGTCGCGTCGGTCTTCGTCCAATAGCTGCCACATCCTCCGAGGACGGCCACGCAGCCCAACGCCGCCATGCGGAGGAGAACGATCATCCGCGCCCTGCGGCCTTACACCGGCCGGAACGCAATAGCGGCGTTGGTACCGCCGAATCCGAAGCTGTTCGAGAGGGCGTGGCGGATCTTGCGCCTCTGTGCCGCGGCCGGCACCCGGTCGATCCGGCTGCCGCGGCTCGGCCGATCGAGGTTAAGGGTGGGCGGCGCCACGCCGTCGCGGACGGCGAGGATCGAGAACACGGCTTCCACCGCGCCGGCCGCGCCGAGCAGATGGCCCACGGCGGATTTCGTCGACGACATGGCGACGTTGGGCGCCGCGTCGCCGACCAGGCGTTCCACCGCCTCGAGTTCGAGGTCGTCGCCCAGGGGCGTGGAGGTACCGTGCGCATTCACATATTGTACATCATCCACCGCGATCTTGCCGCTCCGCAGCGTCGCCCGCATCGCGCGAAGCGCACCCTCATGACCGTCGGACGGCGCTGTGATGTGACTCGCGTCGCCCGATAGACCGTATCCGGCCACTTCGGCATGAATATTCGCTCCGCGTTTGCGGGCGTGTTCGTATTCCTCCAGCACCAACACCGCCGAGCCTTCGCCCATCACGAAGCCGTCGCGATCCTGGTCCCACGGCCGGGAGGCGGTTTCGGGTGCATGGTCGAACCCGGTCGACAGAGCGCGCGAGGCCGAGAACGCGGCGATGCCGAGTTCGCAGACAGCAGCTTCGGCCGCACCGGCGAGCATCACGTCGGCATCGCCCCACTGAATCAAGCGGGCGGCATCGCCGATCGCGTGTACTCCAGTCGCGCAAGCAGTCATCACCGCATGGTTCGGACCCTTGAGGCCATAGCGGATAGAGATCTGCGCGGCCGCCAGATTGATCAGCGTGGACGGTACGAAGAAGGGCGACAGGCGCCGGCCGCTGCCTCGATGTACCTGAATGGCAGCGTCGCATATCTCGCCGAGGCCGCCGAAGCCGGAGCCGATCATCACGCCGGTGGCCCGGCGATCCGCTTCGCTCTCGGGCAGCCAGCCCGCATCCTCGACCGCCTCCGCGGCCGCCACCAGCGCGAGCTGGATGAACCGCGCCATCTTCTTCTGGTCCTTGAGCGAGATCCACTCTGAGACGTCGAGCTTGTGCTCGGCCTTCGGGCCTGACGGCACCTCGCCAGCGATTTTGCAGGCCATGTCCTTGGGATCGAAACCACGGATCTTGGCAATCCCGGACTCTCCCTCGATGAGCCGCCGCCAGACATGCTCGACGCCGATCCCAAGCGGGGAAACGATGCCCATGCCCGTGACAACAACGCGCCGCATGATCAAGAACTCCAGGTTTGACGACGCTGCAGGGGATGGCAGTACTAAATTTGCGATAACGAGAAACTATATGGCACTTATGTTCGGATCAAGAACATTTTCGCGCATGGTCTAGTCCCTTGGGTTGCATCTATCGCGCACAACGGTTAACAATCGGTTAATGGAATAAGGGCGTCCGGGAATCGTGACCTTCGCGAAATTGACCGGACGCACGCGGCAATATGCAGCACTGTGGGGGCTTCGATGCAGACGGTGAGATTTGCCCTTCTGGGATGCGGTCAAATCGCGTCGAAGCATGGCGCAGCGCTCAGCCGGCTGGTTCCTGGGGCCGAGCTAAAAGCGGTGTGCGACAGCAATTTCGCTCGTGCTGAGGCACTGGCGGCGACACACCGATGTCGCGCATTCAACGATTTCGATCAGATGATGGCGGAGATCGGCCACGAGATCGACGTCGTAAACGTGCTCACGCCGACCGGCTATCATCTGGATGGTGTGTTGCGGGTAGCCGCCCATCGCAAGCACGTGGTGCTCGAGAAGCCGATGGCGCTGACCGAGCATGAAGGGTTGCAAATGTTGCAGGCCTGCGAGGCCGCAGGCGTGCAGCTCTTCGTGGTCAAGCAGAACCGGTTCAACGCCGCGGTGCAGAAGCTGCACCGAGCGGTGCGGGCTGGCCGTTTCGGCAAAATCGTTGTCGCCACGGTGCGGGTCCGTTGGACGCGCGATCAGGGCTATTACAATAAGGACGCCTGGCGCGGAACGCGGGCGTTCGATGGCGGCGTGCTGGCCAATCAGGCGAGCCATCACATCGATCTGCTGCAATGGCTGGTCGGCGATGTCCACACGGTCAGTGCATACACCGCCCGTCGATTGGTGGAGGTCGAGACTGAGGATACCGCGGTCGCCATCCTGCGCTTCGGATGCGGCGCGCTCGGGGTCGTCGAGGCGACGACCGCGACGCGGCCCAAGGACCTCGAGGCGTCGATCAGCATTCTCGGAGAAGGCGGCGCCGTCGAGATCAGCGGCTTCGCGACCGACGAGATGCGGACCTGGCAGTTCAAGCCGGCGCTGCCCGAGGACGAGGGCGTGCTCGCAGAATTCGCCACCAAGCCCGCCGGACAGGATCGCGCGTATGCACATGCCCAGTATCTGCGCAACGTGGTTGCCAGCGTGCGGCATGAGGCAGCGGAGATCGTCGACGGCTACGAGGGGCTGAAAACGGTTCGCCTCATCGAGGCGCTCTACAAGGCGAGCGAGCAGGGCGCCGAAATCGCTATACCGCGGGCGGCCCCCAACCGTGCGGTTGTCGGCCCGTTGTCAGGCGCCGGCATCCGGGCAGTCTATCCCGCGCCTGCAGGCCAGCTCTACGCTGCGAAATAGCTGGCGCGACGCGGCGAGAAGTCTGTCCGAGGCCCCCAAACCCCATGACGGGCCACGAACCCGCCCCCTCGACACGATCGAGGAAGATCCGGCAGTTTTGCGTGCGTGCCGTCGTCAGCCTAGTCCTGATCGCGCTGATGCTCTGGGCCTATGACTGGCGGCAGATCATCGGCAAGCTCACCCTTCTGACGCCGACTTTCGTGCTATTCGCTTGGGCGTATTACGCGATCTGCCAGTGGCTCTCGGCCTATCGCTGGCGAGTGCTGCTGCGTGCGAAGGGCGTCGACGTGCCGACCGTGCGGCTGTTCGTGTTCTACATGGTCGGGATGTTCGCCAACAACTTCATGCCGGGGGGCCTCGGCGGCGATGCCGTGAAGGCGTACAGCCTCTATCGGCAAGGCGAATCCGGCAACGTCGCCGTCGCGTCGGTGTTCGTCGAAAGGTTCTGCGGCATCCTCGCCCTGTCGGTGCTCGGCGCGGTCGCATCGGTCGCTATGCTCGTCGCCGGTCGGCCGCCGTTGACGCCGTTGCTGGTGCTCGGCTTCGTGGTGCTCTTGGCGGCGGCGGCCGCGATGGTCTGGTCGACGCGCCTCGCCCGCCTTCTCCGCTGGCTACTTGCCGTTCTGGCACCGCGCCTCATCCGCGATCGCGCCGCCCGCC
The DNA here is from genome assembly GCA_017307285.1 of Alphaproteobacteria bacterium. Taxonomy (GTDB): domain Bacteria; phylum Pseudomonadota; class Alphaproteobacteria; order Acetobacterales; family Acetobacteraceae; genus JAFKFI01. Next base: position 28,342 of record JAFKFI010000055.1, read on the forward strand.
TTGTGGATACCGTGCATTCATATCGCCACGATTGGCATGTGCTATTGCATGCGCTCGCCATTTCCGTGCTGCTGCAAGGCATGATCGCGCTGTTCTACAGCCTGGTCGGTCTTGCGCTCGCCGTTCCGGTGCCCATCCTTTATTTCCTGCTGTTCCTGCCGATGGTCACGATGATAACGCTCCTGCCGATTTCGCTGGGCGGCCTGGGCGTTCGCGAGATCGCTATGGTCTATTTGTTCGCGACCGTGGGAGTGTCGAGCGAGGACATGCTCTCCATCTCCTTGACCGCACACATCCTCAACACGGCCCTCAGCCTGTCGGGCGGCATCATGCTGCTGGCAAGCCGCTTTTCGTGGGTGTCACAAGGCAAGAACTTGTCGCGATTGGAGCGGAAACTCAGGTCGTGACATGGGCGCGGCGCCTCCTGCTTGTGCCGGCGCGCGCGCTCGCCTGGTCGGAGGCGCGCGATCGCTCCGATTACGCGATACTCGCCAGCGTGTTGTTCATGGCGCTCTCGGCATACCGCGCCTGGTACGTCCTGCCTTCGCCCTACGACACCACTATCGGCCTGGACGGATTGCTTTCGATCGTCGAGACCGAGTTTCCGGCCGCGACGGTGCTCCGCGTCGGCATTGGCGCTTTCGGCGCTGTCATCCTGCTGCTCCTGCTGGCGAAGGCGCAGGCCCTGGCGAAGCTGCGCTGGCCCGGCTGGCTGCTGCTCGGCGCGACGCTCGCGCTGCCCTTCGCCATGCAGCTCTGGTCGCCGAACCTTGTTCGCGAGACGCAGGTTATCTACAGCCACGTCGACCGCGCCTCGAACGACATTGAGTTCAACCTCAAGAACCAACAGCGGGATTGGCGCGACCTGCAACGCTTCGATCCCTCGCCCGTGCTGCGGTGGGCCACGGACCTCTCCGGCTACACCGATTGGAGCTTCGAGATGCTTGGGCTGGCAGGGCAAGTCGACGTTCTCGACGCCCTCGGCCTGACAAACGGTTACTTCAATGTGGCCGGGCGCGGCTGGTATTTCGGGATGAGCGGGTTGCTGGTGTTTCAGCTCGGGGTCTATGGCCGACTGACCGGAGGGCGGCGCTATCTCCTGCGTGACCTCCCGCTCATTCCGGTCTGCCTGGTCAGCGTGTTCGCGCTGATCCTGGTGCCGCGCGCGATCGGCGAATATCACAGCCAGGTCGCCGGGAGAGCCATCAGCAAAGGCGACGACACGCACGCGCTGGAGGAACTGCGCGCGGTCCGATTCTGGATTCCGAGCATCGCCTATTCCCTTGCCTTCCAGGCGGAGATCGGCGCGATCACCCAGCGGAGGGGCTGCATGAGCTGCCCCGAGACGTATCTCTATCGGGCGAACAACGCGGTTGCGGTGCGTGATTATCAGGGCGCGGCACGTGCGTTGGAAAAGGCGGCGGCGCTCGCGCCCGAGATGCCGGGAATGCGCTACTGGCTCGGCCAAGCCTACGTCGAATCTGGTATCGACATCTTCAACACTGGGCAGTACACGGCTGCTGATCGATTTTTCCGGCGGGCGCTGGCGTACGTTCCATCGGACGCACTGGCGTGGTACGGGCGCGCCATCGTACAGCTCCGTTTGCGCGACTTTGCGGCCGCGGCGGAGTACACGCATCAGGTCGTCCGGCTGCAGAACTATCTCGGGTTCAAGAAGTATCCGCCCCACGCCCAATGGCTGCTTGCGCGCTCCTGGAGCGCATACCGGCGCGGTGATTTCGTTGAGGCGCATCGGTATTTTTCGGAATACCTCACCCCAGAACTCTGGTGACGGCGGCCGTGAGACCCCTACGGAGCTGGCGGCTGCTCGGGTTCGGTTTGGCGGCGGCTTTCATATTCGCCTGCAATCTTATGAACGTGCTCACCCCCTATCGGGCCGCACCAGAGATCATTGCCGACCGGGCTGACTGGATCGGCATTTCGCCCCCCAGTAATCGGGCATTCTTCCGTCAGGTTATCGACCTGCCCTTCACGCCTCGGTATGCTTGGATCGCGGTCGCGACGGATGACTACGTGCTGTACGTCAACGGCCAGGCGGCGGCGCAAAACCAGTTCGCTATCAACGCGGCGCTGTCCTTTCAACACCGCCTCTCGGATCGGGCTCAAGGCGTAAACCCCTACGTTGTCCCCGCAGCGCGCGCGCCCGACCTGCGGCTCGCCACCAACCGGGAATGGCGCGTCCGCATTCACTCGGACATCTCGAAGCAGCTCCGACGTGGCCGCAATGTCCTCGCCCTCAGTCTGCAGACCGCCGATCCGTCGGTCCGGGTTTCGATCAAGGGTGAGATCGTCGGCGACGGCGTCTCGATCCCGATCGACGGCAGCGCCGAAAGCTGGCACGCCTCCCGCACACCGGACCGCATCCGCGGACAGTCCTGGATCGTCTCTCCGGTGCGCGCGGATGGCTGGCGGCAGGCGAGCTCGCTTGGTCCGGTCGAGGAGCCGCTGCAGGCGACCGCGCCGGCGGGGCTATGGACCCGCCCGCTGCCGCTCACCGGCCTCACCGGACCAGAGATCGCCGGCGACGTGCGCTTCGCGCGAGTGCTTCCCGCTCTGACCGGCGGTCCTACGCAATCGGCTTGGCTGAGGGTCAGCAGCACCTGGCCATACACGCTGACTGTCGGCAATACGCTGGCGGGGGCCGCTGGCAAGACCGGCAAAACGGAGGCCTACGATCTCTCTCGGTTCCTTCGAAATGGTCCGCAGCGTGTATCCATCCGGCTCTACAGGACCGGCCTGACGGACCCTGCGATGCCGGTCGTGATGCTGGACGGCGCTGTGGGTTCGCTCGACATCGCGCCCGATTCGTCCTGGAACGTGCTGCGGCGCGACGATCCTGGGTGGCTCGATGGCGGAGGATTGTGGGAAAGCGCCAGCATGGTGCCGATGTCGCCCGGCACCAGGCCGATTACCTTGCAGATCCCAACATCGAAGGGCTGGTGGGCAGCGGAGCAAGCATTCGTATGGGCCGCATGCTTCGCTGGCATCGCGCTGCTGTTCCGGGCGCTCGGCGGGCTCGGCGGCCTGGCGCGGGACCGCACGGGCGGCCGGGCCGCCGCACTCTGGATCCTGTCCCTGCCGATACTGGCGGCAGGTGCCGCCTACCTGCTGCGGCTGCGGTTCAAGGAGACCGACCTGATCCTCGACTTCCTGAACCCGGCACAATACGGCCGCTCCCTCGCGCTCGATCTTGCGATGCTGGTCCTTGCTATCGCTGTCTACCTGGTACTCACGCGCGCGCCCTCGTCGGCGCCCGCCGTCGTGCCGCGCTTTCGGCCTGGAAGTGCCGCTCTCTCATCGGACGCAAAGGTCCGGCTCCTGGTCCTCGCCATCTCGCTGCTCGGCTTTGCCCTCCGCGGCTATCACATCGGCATCGAAAATCTCCAAGCCGATGAGAACGTGAGCCTCGATGCCGCACGAGGAGTTTTACGCACAGGCGCGCCCTACGAGATATCCGGCGTCCTCTACACTCGGTCGGCGATGTATCACTATATGCTAGCCGGCTGGATCTACTTGTTCGGCAGCTCGCCGGCGGCGGCGCGAATGATGAGCGTCATTCCGGGGGTCGCCGTCATTTTCGTCACCTACGAGCTCGCCTATCTCGCGACCGGCAAGCGGCATCTCGCGGTGATTTGCGCGCTCGTCATCGCGGTGAGCCCCTGGCAGATCAATCAGTCACGCAATATCCGCTTCTACCAACAGATGCAGTTCTTCGGCATCTGCGCGAGTTATTTCTTCCTGCGCGGTTTCGTCCTCGGCCGCCACAAGCCGTCACAAAACCTGTTCTTCGCGATGGGCTCGCTCGCGGTGGTCTGCCAGGAAATCTTCGTTCTGACCTTTCCCGGCTTCTGCATCGCCGGATACCTCTATCTGCGGCCCTACCGGTTGCGCGACAACATTAACGTGGTGATCGGGTTCATCACCATGATGGTGGTCACGGTCCTCGACGCCGGAACCTTCACGCTGCTCTGCCTGACCCGCAATATCGGCATCACCACCTCGATCGCGTCGATCATCCAGTTCCACGTGATCAATCCGACGGCCTTCATCAACACTTTCTTCCTCAGCGAGCTGCACGCGCGCTTCATCGGCAGCGTGTTCTTCTTTGCGGCCCTGCCGTTCTGGATCCGTCGCTCGAACGCCGCCATTCTCACGCTCTACATCCTGGTCATCACGAGCGTGCTCGCCGCGACGGTTCTGGTGATGCAGGTTGCCGCCCGCTACGTGTTCGTACTCAACCCGATGATCGTGATCGTGTTCATCGCGTCGGTCGATGCGCTGATCCGCTGGATGGCCTTCCATCTCTCCCGTCCCCTGGCGGCCAACCCGCGGCGGTTCCAACGGGCATGGATCGCGATGGCCACCCCCATTCTTGCGATCATGGTTATCGCGGACCTGCACCTCGACGGCCTGATGCGCTCGTACGACCAGCATCTCATCATGCAGCACGAGTCGGCCTACCGGTACATTGCCGAGCACCGCCGTCCTGGCGATGTCGTCATCTCGGTCTCCCCGATGTCCGGCGCGGTGGTGCTGGGCGGAATCGACTACTATCTCGAGCAGGAGCTCCAGTTCGACGAGGTCTATATGACCCCGTTCGCGATCGTGGATCGCTGGGCAGGGGGCAAGCTCGTCAGCAAGATCGATCAGGTGCGGGATATCCTCAGCACGGCGAGCCGCGCCTGGATCATTATGGATCAGGCGGAGTCGAAGAAGTTCACGCCCGACTTCCTGGCCTATCTCTATGGGGTGACGCAGCCGCGGCTCGAGTTCCTAGGCGGCGAGCTGCTGCTCTGGACCGCGTCCGACGGAACCTATGTGCAATCGAAGGACAGTGGCGGCTCGATCGACGACTTCTGATGTCGGCCGCAAGACATCGGGGGTGCCTTTTGTCCTCGAAAATAGTCTCACCCGGTGCAGGACGTCGGTACCGGCAGCGGTCGGCCGTACAGACGGGCGTGGTCTACCACCGCGTCGATGTAGTCCGCGAGATCGTCGTAGTATTGTTGGGTGCTCTGGATGATGCTGTTTTCGACGGTCTGCAGCTCTAGATAGGTGATGAGGCCGAGCTCGAACGAATGGCGGGTGTCGGCAAGACGCTTCCGGTTCTGCGTCATCGCCTGCATTCGGAAGCGCAGATTTGCGGCGAGCGTGGGAATTCGTGCGCGATCGCGGCGGTCGGCCCGCTGGGTGCTGAGCACCTTTTGGTCGAGCTTGGTCAGCAGATCGTTCGTATCGTGGCGCGCCAGTTCCTGTCGCGCCGCTGACTGCGACAGGTTGGGGAACGGCAGAGTCAGGATCGCACCAAAATTGGCGATGTCCTGCGTGCCTGACCCGCTCTGGTTGAACTGCCGCCCGTAAGAGGCACGCAGCGACAGCTCGGGCGACCATGTCAGCTGCGATTTCTGCTGCTGGACATCCTGCTTGGCGATCTGCAGCTTGAGGCTCCGCGTTTGCTCCTCGATCGCGCCATCCGGATTCCAACCCGATGGGTCGAAGGAGAAGAAATCAAAGTAGTTTCTGCAGAGCGTCACGTCGGCCTCGGGCACGTTCATCAGGTCGAACAGCGCCTGACGCCTCGTGTTGAGCTCGTCCTTCAGGCGTGCGGTCGCTGCTTGCTGGTTCTGCAGATCCGCTTCCTGTAGGACTACGGCAAGATCGGAAGAGGTGCCGAGCTGCGCCCCCTGTGCCATGAAGTCTCGCCGCGCCCGATCGACCTTGAGCTGCTCGGACGAGACTCGGACCTTCTCCTCATATAGCCGTACCTGGATGTAGGCTTTGAGCAGGTTGACCGCCTGGTCCTTCACACCATCCTCGTAGCTGGATTGCGCCGAGGCGATATCGATCTGGGCGGCCTCCGAATCGTATTTGACGCCTTCCTTGTGCCACCACGGTAGCGTCCATTGCAGCTCGGCCCCGGTCTGGTCGTAATAGGCGCCAACGCGGTTCGACGCGCTGTTCTGGTTGAGCGGCGGCTGCACGTTGCCGATCAGCCGCGCCTGCCAATCCGAGGCATAACCGGCGGCGACTACCTGATAACTCACCCGCGACCGCTCCAACGCACTGCGTTGCTGGACCAAGGATGCATTGCGAGCCTCGGTGATGCCGAAAGCCTGATCGAAGGTAAGCCGGCCGCCGGGAGGCAGGGTCACGGGCTCGATCCGTGAAAGGCGGGACGGCACACCGGCAGGAGACGCCGACGGTCCGGCGATCAGTGCCACGCGCGCGCGCTCGCTGCCGCCGCTCTCTTCCCGGGACGCCGCGGAGGCCGGCTCGGCGCCAGCCCCACCGCTGCTCGGCGCCATTGCGGATGGCGGGGAAGCCAGCGCTGCGGGAGGAGCGGCCGGCCTGCTTGCACACCCGGTCGGCAAAGCAACGCTCGCAAGCAGCAGCGCCCAGGACAGAGGCTTCGGTCGCAACGGAGGGTTGGTCATCGCGGCTCTACGAGATCGCCCGCTCGCAATCCGATCTGGCCGTTCAACACGACGGTCGCGCCCTCCGGCAGACCCGAGGTGATGCCGACCCAGCCATGCTCGTCCACCGAATACTGCACGGGAACGACCTCGATCCGGCTGGAAGCGTTGATCGCCAGCACAGTGCCTTCCCCGCCCGAGAAGCGAAGCAGCGCGCTCTCGGGAACCGCCAGGCTGCGGTAGGATTGCGCCACGACGCTGTAGCCCGTCATACCCGGCATGAGCTTAGCGGCATCGACCTTCGGATCGTCGATCGTGAGCCACGCATAGAAGGTCCCCTGCGGCTGACCCGTCCTCTGCTGGTCCACGCTGCCGGCCACGACCGGATCGATCCGCATGACGCTGGCACGCACCGTCCGGCCAGCCAGCGCCTGCAGACGGATGTCCGCCTTATCGCCGACCTTGATGCGCTCGAAGTCACGCTGGTCGACCGTGATGCGGAATAGCAGCTTGTCGCCGATCGTTGCGATGGTTTCCCCCGGGCGCACGAGGGTCTCGCCGACATAGGCACCGACCTTCGAGACCTTGCCTGAGATCGGCGCAAGAATCCGTAATGGCTCCTCCCCATCGGGATGCGCCACCGGATCCTCCGCGTCGCTACCGAATACCTTTTGGCTGAGCGAGACCATCGACTTCGCCAATGCCTCGCGCGCCTGCTGCAGCTGACCCGCCGCGACGAGATAATTCTTCTCCGACAATTCGTACGCCGCCTGAGCGACGAGGCCGCGCTTGTAGGCGTCCTTCTGGCGCTCGTAATCGCGCTTGTTGGTCTGGTAGGTCGCGTTCTTCTGCTCGACATTCGCAGCACTTTCCCGAACCGCGAAGCCGCCCGTATCGAGAGTGGCGAGAATGTCGCCGCGTTTGATCGTGGAGCCCGGCTCCACATGCAGGGCGGTCAACACGCCGATCGCATCCGCATTGACCGGCACTTCATTCAGATACTGGAGTGTGCCTTCCGAGGAGACGACCCGCCGCAGTTCATGCATCGAGACCTTGGCGATCGGCACGGGTATTGCCAAGCCGAGCATTCGCCGGAGCGCCGGATACCCGGTCGCGGACGACCAGGAGCGCGAGTTCGGCGACATGTATCCTGGTGCCACCGCGAATACGACGAGCAGCGCCACCATGACGAACAGTCCGGCATAGAACGCCGTCCAGCCGATACGGCCCGCTCGTGTGCCCTTCGCCGGAGGATCATCCGCCACGGCGGCTCACATACGCAAAAAGAGCGAAAAGCGGGGATGGTTGCGTGCAGCGGGCCTCAAGGGCGCCTCGGGTCAGGAACAGTGTCATCTGGGCGCTCGCTACCAGCGGGCGCACAAAACCATATTGCACCCGCGAATTCAACATCGATAGCTGAATATTCCTACTAAATGCTCAAAAACGCGATGATTTCGCCGCCAACCAAACACTGCTATGCCGTTGCCCGCACCGCGCCGGATGGGGTTCCGACAGCGTTGCGATAGGTCGCCTCGAGGAGCCCAGTGATTCGGTCCCAGCTGAAATAATCCTGCGCGTGCGCGAGCCCCGCCGCGCCAAAGCGTGCGGCGAGCGCGGGATCGGAGAGAACGGCGATGATTGCCTTCGCGAGCTCATCCGGGGAGCGCTGCGGCACCAGCAGCCCCGTAATGCCGGACAGGACGACATCCGGAATGCCACCGACCTCGCAGGCTACGACCGGCATGGCAAAGCTCATGGCCTCGACCAGAACCACGCCCTGCCCCTCGGTATCTCCCCGATCATCGACGATCGCCGGGAGCACGAAAAGATCGGAGCTGGCGTAGAGAGCTTCGAGCCGATCGTTCGGCACGATGCCATGAAAGGCAACTCGCTCGGAGAGGTCTGCGTTCGCGGCGCGGGCGCGCCACGGCTCGGCCATCGGTCCGTCGCCGACGATGTGCAGCCGGGTCGGCAAGTGCCGCAGGATGAGCGGCATCGCGTCGATGAGATAGTCGACGCCTTTGCGCTCGATCAGCCGGCCGACATAGAGGATGTCCTTCAGCGGCTTGGCCGGATCGCGGTCCGCTGCCCGCGCCATCACTGTCGCGCCGAACGGGATCACGTTGACCGGCTTCGAGGTGTAGCGGCGGACCTGGCCGGCCGTGAAGTTGGAGTTGCAGACAATGCCGTCCGCGTTGCGGCAAATCAGCCGCAGCACAGGCGCGACGAACGGAAACCGTCGGGTCAGCAAGAGCTCGGCGCCGTGGAACGTCAGCACCATCGGAATACCGAACAAGCGCGCGGCGGCAAGGCCCCAGATGCCGTGCGGAAACGGCCAATGCACGTGCAGCACGTCGAAGCGCTCGGCGCGGCAGAACCGCAGCAGCCCGATCAGCCCGAACAGGATGTAGAACGCCGCGACGAACAGATAGAGCGGATTGCGAATGCGGTTCGGCGCGCCCTCGCCGTGCGTCAGGTTCTCCCACCGCCTCGGGAAGTAACGGAAGCGATGGACCGGAACGCCCTGCACCGAGTGGCTCCGGCAGCCTTCGTAGCTCGGCGCGAAAACTTTGACCTCATGCCCGCGCGCCACCAGATGGCGCGTGCTCTCGACCAGGAAGGAAGCATGTCGGTCCGTCTCCGACAGCGCGTAGACCGAGGTGACGACGCCGATCTTCATGGCGCGGCGCTGTCGGGATCCAGCAGCGGGACTGGCCTGGGCGGCCCCCGCTCCCATCGCCTGAATTCCAGCACCAGGCCGAGGGCAAGTGCCACGGCGCCGGCACTCAGCATCGCCCCGCACAGCACCCAGCCCGGAACCCAGATCGCCGTCCGGCGCCCGGCCCAGATCGCCGCGATGGCCAGAATGATGGCCCCGAGCCCGAGCCATAGGGCGACCCAGAGAAAGAAGAGCAATGCGCGATCGCGAAAGCTCAGGAACGTCTTGACCGCGAGGGCGCCCGCGATGCCGGCGGGGATACGCGCGAGCCCGTACTTGGATTTGCCCGATTGTCGCCGGTGCCAAAGGGTCTCCACTTCCTTGACCTGGCAGCCCCTTCGCACCAGCATTGCCATGAGAAAACGGTGCCAGTCGGGGTAGATGGAGAGCCCTTCCAGCTTCTCCCGGCGGATCAGCTTGATCCAGTTACCGTCATGCACCCGCACCCCGAACAGCAAGCGGTTGCCGAACCCATAGACGCGCGAGGACAGATCCTTGCCGTCGCCGCGGCGCAGGCGGCGGCCGCATACCACGTCGGTACGGGCATCCAGCGCGCGATACAGCAGCGGGATATCGTCCTGCGGCAGAGATTCGAGGTCGGCCGGAACCAGGCAGACGAGCCGCCCGCGCGCCTGCGCGAAGCCGGTGCTGAGGGCGGCTGACAGGCCGCTCGGCTGCCGATGGCGCAGCAGGCGGATGCTACCGGCGCCGTGCTGGCGAATGAAATCCTCGACAGCCGCGGCGGTGCCGTCCTTGCTGCCGTCGTCGATGAACACGATCTCGGCCGTCACCCCGAGCTCGGCGACAGCCGCCAGGGCGCCACGCAGAAAGCCCTCGACGTTGCCGCACTCATTGCGGGCGGCGGTCACGATCGAAAGTTCGATCACCCCCGGCGGGCTCTCGGCGACCTCGTATGTTATCGGCTCTCGTAGAATTGGCGCACCTTGCTGGCTACGTATTCGATCTTGTCGTCGCCCATTTCCGCATACATCGGCAGGGCAAGGATTTCGTCGGCCAGTCCCTCGCTGATCGGGAAGCTCCCCTTGCCGTGGCCGAGCGAAGCGAGCGCGGGCTGCAGATGCAGAGGAACCGGGTAGTAGATCCCGGTCGCGACTCCGGCCTCGCCGAGGAATTTGCGCAACGCCTCGCGCGCACGGCTGCGGATGACGTACACATAGTAGACGTCGTCGTACCCGGCGGCTGGCTCGGGGAGCACGATGGGCAGCCCGGCGAGGTGAGTGCGATAGGCCTCGGCGATGCGGCGGCGCGCCGCGTTCCACTTGGCGAGGCGACGGAGCTTCACGCCGAGAACCGCCGCCTGCATCGTGTCCATGCGCGCGTTGAAGCCGATTACCGCGCTCACGTATTTTTCCGTCCGCCCGTGATCGCGGAGCAGCGCGACGCGCTTGGCTATGGCCGCATCGTTCGTGACCACGCCGCCCGCGTCGCCATAGGCGCCAAGATTCTTGCCGGGATAGAAGGAGAAGCACGCCGCGTCACCCCACATCCCCGGCTGCCGGCCATGCAGCGCAGAGCCGTGCGCCTGCGCGGCGTCCTCGATGACGCGCAGCTTGTGCTTGCGCGCGATCTCGCAAATCCGGTCCATCGCGGCCATGCGACCATAGAGGTGGACCGGCATGATGGCTCGGGTCCGCGAGGTGATCGCCGCCTCGATCAGCGCCGGATCGAGATTGCCGGTCGCCGCCTCGACGTCCACGAACACCGGCCGGGCGCCGACCGCCGTGATCGCCTCGGCGGTGGCGATGAAGGTATGTGGCGTGGTGATGACCTCGTCGCCGGCGCCGATGTCCAACGCGCGAAGCACGAGCTCCAGCGCGCTGGTGCCGCTGCTCACGCCGAGCGCGTGCTCGGTGCCGCAGAACCGGGCGAAATCCGCCTCGAACTCCGTCAGCTCCTTACCGCCGATGAAACGGTTGTTGAGGACGATGCGGTCGATCGCCAGCCGCACGTCCTGCTTGATCGATTGGTATTGCGCGCCAAGATCCATCAGCGGCACTTGCATTGACGTCTGCTCCGCAGTGGGGGTGGAGGTCTTCTCCGTTGTGGGAGCCTGCGCGGCGGCAGCGGCGTAGGGGCTGCCGGTGATCATGTCGAACGGGCAGCGCATTCCGTCCACCGTGCCGATCTTCTTCGCCGGCACCCCGAATACCATCGCCCGCTCCTCCACCGAGCGGCCGACCACGCTGCCCGCGCCCACGAACGCGCCCGCTCCGATCTCGACGTTGGGGGCAATGAAGGCATGGCCGCCGATGATCACGCCGCGACGGATGATCGGGCCGGCCAGGCAATCCTTGGCGCGCGTGCAGGTCGGATGGAAGACATTCGCCGTCACGACGCGTGGGCCGATCCAGGCGTCATCCTCGACCACGGTGTACTCGGCAATCCCGGCCTGCGCCTGAATGCGGACATTGCGCCCAATGACGCAATGATGCTCGACCAGCGTGTTCATTCCGACTGAGGAATCGTCGCCGATCTCGGTATGTTCGCGTATCATCACGTGGTGCGCGAGGTGGCAGCCACTGCCGAGCGACACGCCGGCATAGACCAGGCTGTGCGTGCGGATGGTAACGTTGTCGCCGATCACCGTCGGCAGGTCGCCAGCTCGAGCGCCTTTCGGCGGATAGCCAACGATGCAGAAATCCTCGATGACGACGTTGCGGCCGAGCCTCACGTTCGGATGGATGATTGCAGTCGCCGCGATCGTCTTGCCGGCTCTACCGCCGGTTCCGGGTTCCGGTTCCTCGACGTCCAACTCGGCCTCCTACAGCCAACGTGATAAATCTGCGCCGAAAACGCAAAAATGATCTTTTCCGTTACGAGTCTCTTTATGAATCGTCAACCTTGAATTTATTGGCATCTGCGGTATTGAACTCACCAACTCGTGAACCCGGCGGACGTTGCTCCAACCGACCGGCGAAAGAAGGTCGGTGCCGCTGAATGAGGCGACGCTCGCTGCTCTACCTGCTGCTCCCGGCCGCGAGCGCGCACGCGTCGACGACCGACCGCGCCGCAATCACGGCCCGCTATGAACGGGTGCGCCACCAATACGAGGCGCTGCAGCGGACGGGCGCCGATCTCTCCTCTCTCGCGGAATCAATCCAAAAGGTGCGGCAGGCCGTGCGGTCCGGCGATCTTCAGAGGGTGAACGCGCTGCTCGACCAGATCGAGACCGGGCTCGCGGCCCTTGCGGCGGGCCGGCCTGGCGAGAATCCGGTTCGTCCGCCCGATGACATATCGGGCCAGGCGCCCGGCGGAGGGGGCGGCGAATATCGCGTCGTCCAGGCCATTCGAGCGTCCCCGGCCTATCTCGAATTGGTGACTGCACGGGCGCCGCGTGTTGCACCGGACGGCGCGGTCGGACGCAATATCGAGCGCTTCTCCGACGTCGCCGCCCAGCGCGACACGATATGGTTGCTGCTCCGTGGGCTGGCGACCGGCAGCGCCGAGGACGTCGACGCGACCGTCCGCTCGCTACGCTACGGCTTCGCCCGCCAGACGGACCGCGGGAATTTTGCCAATCAACGGGGTGCGTCCGACCAGAAGGCAGTGGGCGTCGACGCCTTCTTCCTGCAGGCTTTCGGGCGGATGTATCTCCTGATTGCAGAAAGCCCGTTCAGCGCGCGATTCTTGCCGCCGCTCAACGCGCTGAAGCCGCAACTAACGCGTGCGATGGCATGGCTTGCCGCCAGTCGGAGCGAGCTCACGCGCCAGGATCGGCACGCAACCAACCGCCTGTTCTTTGACGCCCTTGCCTTCGTGCTCAACGGCGAGATCCTCGGCGATCCTTCGCTCCGCGGGATTGGCGAGAGCTTCATCGAGGCTGGGCTCGACAACCAGCGCGACGACGGCACCTACAACGAACACAACGGGTTCGATACGAGCTACCAGGCCGTGTCGATCCTCAACGTGGCGGGGCTGCTCGCACACGCGCCAACCCCGCGCCTCAAGACGCGTCTCACGGAATCCCTGCGCCGCGCCATCGCTTGGGAGCGCGCCAGGGTGAGCGCCGACGGCAGGATCGAGGTGCAGGGAAATGCGCGGACGGGTCTCGGCCAGGAGCAGTTCCTCGGCAAGGCGAAGGACGTCAACTATGCTGAGGTGGCGCTCGCCTTCCTGTATGCCGCGATCATCGAGGGCGATCCTCGGCTGGAGCACCAAGGGGAAAGCATCGCCCGCTATTTGGCGGCGCGGGGAACCGCACGTTAATTGGGATTGCCTATATTCCTGGATGATTGGAGCGTTTGCATTGCATCGACACGTTTGGTCACGTTTTTATGAGAGACGGCAACGGCACTGCGGCGCCAAACTCGTCATGCTAGTGGCGACGACAGTGGAGCGCTCCTGATGGGCCAGAAGTATCCTCGTCCTGCCGCGCGCGACCAGGAAATCCAGGTGATCGAGCAGGCCGTCGCCAGTATCCGCTCGGCCCTGGACGTGTTGCGTCAGGCCGGCTCGGAGCCGGCGGATCAGGACCAGAACCAGAGGGTCCTTAGTGCCTCGATCGAGCAGGTCCGCGCCGCCGCCGCGGCGATCGCCTCGGCGGCCGAGCACTGGCCGGCGACGCCGGTGTCCTCGGACGACGCAGCCGCACCACCAAAGAACGCCCGACGAAGCACCGGCTGAGCGAACCGGCTCCCGCGTTCAGAACATCACGCGATAGTTCTCGCCCTGGCCGGTGCGGCAGAAGCCGGCACCATGCACGGCCAGATCGACGGCCAGACGGCACGTCATCGAGCCACCTCGGCCGTCGGTCGCCACGGCCAGCGCAGGGCGGGCGCCTGGGAAGAAGCGGAGTTGGTCAGTGGCAAACGCCGCCCTGGCGCCGCTGCAACTCGCGTCGCAGCCCAGCCCGACATTGGGCGAGGCGATCAGGGTGTATTGACCCTCCAGCCGGGCGCCGTCCGGCATCACGACCGAGATCGTCCCGCCGGCCAAGCCGCTGCCGAAGGTGATCGCTGGCGCCGCTTGCCGCGCGGCCGCCTCGTTCAATGCGTAGACTTGTCCTGCGCTGCTGCACCCGGCCAGCCCGAGACAGGCGAGCGCCACCGCATACAACCGGCTCGATGTCGCCATGATCCCTTTCCCGCCCGACTCCGACGATGCGGGCGATCATGCCACAGTGAATCTTCGGGCGAAACGACCAAGGGCGCGCCGCAAGCTTACCGTACGGTGTAGTCTCCGTTCGGATGCAATGAAGCTGCGACGACATTCTGCAATGTGACCAAAACATGCGCTGGTCCTGGCCCCCTGCCGTCGGGGTCGACGGTGAGAACCGCGTTCTTGCCGCTTTGCGAAATCCGCAGCAGGTCGGACGCCGTGCTGCCGGGATAGAACCCCCGAGCGAAGATCGCGCGCAGGTCCAACACGTCCCGACCCGACTGGAAATTGGTAATCGTATCGTTGGCATCGGCTCGATCGATAAAGGCGAACACCGTCTGCCCGCCGGCGCCGGACAGCGTGTGGGGTCCGGTGCCGATCTGGATCACATCGGGCACCGACATAACGGCAGACGCCGCGCTCGGAATAGCGGCGGCGGGCGCATGGTAGGAGACCGCGTACGCCGTCACGGCGGCCGCACTCGCCTGCACGGAAGCCGATCCCTGCAGCTTCGCCGCATAAGAGAGCGACAGCGCGACTTCCCCGTAGTTCACGTCCTTGGGCAAGCCCGAGGGACCGATCTCTTGGCCGAGCCCGGTCCGGCTGTTGCCAGCGACCTCGACTTCGCCGCTCGGCAGGATATGCGCGACCTCCCAGGCCGTCGCGCTCGCAAGCGCCGCTCCGAGCCTTGTCGCCATCGCCGGGTCTTGCGTGTAGGTCAGCAACACCTCGAGGTTCAGCATCGACGTTGCCTGGTAACTCGTGTCGGACCCGCCATGCTCGCTGAACGAGCCATCGGCCCGCTGCGCCGCGAGTGCGGCGGTTATGAAGCGGTCGCCTATCCCGATCAGCGTCTGGTCATTGAGGATGCGGCCGTTCATTTCAAACGCAATCGCATCGAAAAGCAGCCGGTTGGGTGCTGCCGCGTCCTGTGCCATCAAGGTGGGCACCTGCTGCGAAAGCCAGGTCATCGCCTTGCGCAGACTGGGCAACATGGACTGCAGCCCGGCCGCATAGGATGTCCAGTAGCCGCTGGTCTGGAAGCCGAGATAGACGCGGGCAAAGGATTGCAGGAAGAAGGTGTCGGCGGAGAGAGACGTGGACGCGTCCGCGATATTGTTGAGGAAGGAGCCGTCCGGGGCTTGGTGCTGAAAGCCGTAGCGCATCGCGGCGACGCTCGCGGCGAGATCGGCCGTGTTGCCGCTGGTGAAGCCTCGCAGCATCGTCCACAGCGCGTCGCGCTGCGCCGCAACGTCGGAGAACGCGGCGATGTTCCGCCCGACCGCGCCATCAGGGGCGATCGCGGAGCCCGCTCTGCTGAGCAGCGCCGACACGTTGATGGATGTCGGCAGCGCCGCGATCAGCCCGGCCTCGCCGCCCCCGGTCTCTGCAATCAGCGTCATGCCCGGCTATGTCCTTCTGTACCTCAGCCGGAATGACCTACGGTCGAAAGGTTAACGGCCGGTGAACCGGCGCCCCCCCCCCACGGGCTTGCGGGAGCGGACCGGGGCCGCTAGTCCGATGGCCGCGCATTCGCCCGCGCTGCGGCGACCGCAGACGGTCGCACCGCGCCGCGCCGGCACCATCTCTGGCGCGCGCCCCACCAACGGGCCATGTAACACAGAGGAGCCGACCCGGCCGTGATCGCTGCCGTTATCGAACCACCACCCGGCGACCTGAAGCTCGCGCAGCGCACCGGCCAGGATGCCGCCGCGGCCGCGGCGGCCGATCACGCGGCACGACACTGGGTGAGCGACCAGGCGGGCCCCCTGCGGCCCGGATCGGAGGCGCACAAGCTGGCAGTCACGCGGATGTTCCGCGAGACCTTCAACCCGTACAAGCCGACCATCATCGACTGGCCTGTCCTCGGCGACGAGGAGCGCAACCGACTGATCAGCCTGCCGATCTGGGACATCGCGGTGCAGACCGAGGGCAAGGCGCGCATCCGGATGCTGTCATACGCCTATGGCCTGTCCGACCCGGCGTGGCGCGAAGCCATTGAACTGAACGGCTGGGAGGAGGGCCGGCACAAGACCGTTCTGTCCAATCTCGTGGCCGCCTATGGCATCACATTGGAGCCCGAGCCGGCCTACCCCCCGCCGCGCAATGCGGAATGGGCCTACCTCGTCACGGGTTTCAGCGAGTGCATCGACAGCTTCTTCGCCTTCGGCCTGTTCGCGATGGCGCAGCGCTCCGGGTTCTTTCCCCCCGAGCTGGTCGACACCTTCGAGCCGGTGATGCAGGAAGAATGCCGGCACATTCTCCTGTTCGCCAACTGGCTCGCCTGGCATCGACGCACCATACCGTGGTGGCGTCGCGTCGGGTTCGAGCTGCGCGTCGCCGCCGCTTGGGTGTTCCTGGGGTGGGAGCGCATCGGGTTGGCTCGGGGCATGGACGACGGAGCCGGCAACAAGGGCAAGCCGCAAGACAACAACTTCACCGTGAGCGGCACCAAGGCGGTCAGCAACGTGGATATCAGTATCCGCGAGCTGATGGAGCTCTGCCTGGCGGAGAACGACCGCCGCTTCGCCGGCTACGACGAGCGGCTGGCGCGGCCGACGACGATGCCCAGCCTGGTCCGCCTTGCTTGCCGCTTCATGCGCCGGCCACGCCCTCGCGACCGCACGGGCTGATCTTTCATCGTCGCGTTTCGTTGTTTGACGCGATCCACACGAGGGATACGCATCGTGCAGCCACGCATCGAGGACTATGCGCTGATCGGCGATTGCGAAACCGCCGGGCTGGTAGGCCGGAATGGCTCGCTCGACTGGCTCTGCTGGCCACGCTTTGACAGCCCGGCGTGCTTCGCGGCCTTGCTCGGCGGCAAGGAGCATGGACGATGGCTCATCGCGCCCACCGGCGAGATCGCGCGGACCAGCCGCGCCTACCGGCGCGACACGCTGATCCTGGAGACCCATTTCGAGACCGCAGACGGCGCCGTTCTCCTGAGCGATTTCATGCCGTTGCGCGGCGCCAACTCGGACGTGGTGCGGCGGGTCACCGGCCTCAGCGGCCGGGTGTCGATGTGTTTCGATCTCACCATCCGCTTCGACTACGGCCGATCGGTGCCCTGGATGAGCCGGCTCGAGGATGGCAGCCTGCGCGCGATCGCCGGGCCGCATATGCTGGTGCTGAAATCCGACATTGCGGTGCGGGGCAAGGACCTGTCGACGGTCGGCGAGTTCGTCATCGGGCGGGGCGAGAAGGCCGACTTCATCCTGACCTATGGGCCGTCGCATCTGCCGCCGCCGCCGCCGATCGACCCCGAGCAGGCCCTGGCGGACACCGAGGCGTACTGGCGTGGCTGGGCCGGTCGCTGCACCCTCGGGGAGGGCGCCTGGGGCGACGCGGTACGCCGCTCGCTCATCACGCTCAAGGCGCTCACCTATCGGCCGACCGGCGGCATCGTCGCCGCCGCGACCACGTCGCTGCCCGAGCTGATCGGCGGCGAGCGCAACTGGGACTATCGGTTCTGCTGGCTGCGCGATGCCACCTTCACCCTGCTCGCGTTGATGGGCGGCGGCTACTACGACGAGGCGCGGGACTGGCGCGACTGGCTGGTGCGTGCCGCCGCCGGCAGCCCATCGCAAATCCAGATCATGTACGGCCTGGCCGGCGAGCGGGATCTCCCCGAGCGCATCCTGCCGTGGCTGCCGGGGCATGCCGGCTCGAAGCCCGTCCGCATCGGCAACGCGGCGGCCGACCAGCTGCAGCTCGACGTGTTCGGGGAAGTGGCCGACGCCTTGCACATGGCGCGCAAAAGCGCGCTGGCACCGAGCGCGGTTGCCTGGCAGCTCGAACGCGCGCTGACCGAGCATCTCGAGCAAGTCTGGTTCCTGCCGGATGAGGGAATTTGGGAAGTACGCGGCCCGCGCCGTTGCTTCACCCACTCCAAGGTGATGGCGTGGGTGGCGTTCGACCGGGCAGTGAAGGCGGTCGAGGGGTTCGGCCTGGAGGGTCCGGTGGCGCGCTGGCGCGCGCTGCGCGACCGCATTCACGCGGAGGTTTGCGACAACGCCTACGACGCCAAGCTCGGCAGCTTCATGCAGTCCTATGGCGGTACGGAGCTCGATGCCAGCTTGCTGCTGATGCCGCTGGTTGGATTTCTTCCGCCGGACGATCCGCGCGTGCGCGGCACGGTCGAGGCGATCCAGCGGCGATTGGCGGTGGACGGCCTGCTGCTGCGCTACGACACCGGCGCGACGGACGATGGGCTGCCGCCCGGCGAGGGCGCTTTTCTCGCCTGCAGCTTCTGGCTCGCCGACAATCTGGTACTGCAGGGGCGCTATGCCGAGGCGCAGTCGCTGTTCGAGCAGCTGCTAGCGCTGCGCAACGATGTCGGTCTGCTCGCCGAGGAATACGATCCGCGCGCCCGCCGAATGCTGGGCAATTTCCCGCAAGCATTCTCCCACGTGGCGCTGGTCAACACCGCGCTGAACCTGACCCGCATGGCCGGCCCGGCCGAGCAGCGAGGCGAAAGCGAGTCGGCGCTTCGGGGATAGGCGTTTCCACAATTCGCGCTACGCTATGGCGTCAGCAAATCGATTTCCAGAAAGTGTGCGCAGTGCCGGCGCGCATTGCGCCAGCGGGAAACAACGGGGGAACGCATGGCTGATCCACACTACGACACGATCGTCGAGGTGTCCGACGCACTGCGCGAGCGGCGGCTGTCGCCGGTGGAGCTCACGCGGGCGATGCTGGACCGAATCGCTGCTCTGGACCCCAAGCTGCACGCTTACGCGCTGGTCACGCCCGACCTCGCGCTCGAGCAGGCGCGGCGGGCCGAGGCTGAGATCGCGCAGGGAAACTATCGCGGGCGGCTGCATGGCGTGCCCATCGCGGTCAAGGATCTGTGCCACACCGCGGGCATCTCGACGGCTGCGGGCATGACGGTGCATGCCGACTTCAAGCCGGAGCACGATGCCACCGTGGTTCGCCGGCTCGCCGAGGCCGGGGCGGTGCTGCTCGGCAAACTGCAACTCACCGAGGGCGCGTTCTCCGAGCATCACCCGACCATCGAGGCGCCGCGCAATCCGTGGAACGGAGCGCATTGGTCGGGCGCGTCGTCGAGCGGCTCGGGCGTTGCGACAGCGGCGGGGCTATGCTTCGGCTCGCTCGGCAGCGACACTGGCGGCTCGATCCGTTTTCCATCGGCGGCGAATGGAATTACCGGGCTGAAGCCGACCTGGGGTCGCGTGAGCCGGTACGGCGTGTTCGCGCTCGCCGACAGTCTTGACCATATCGGGCCGATGACGCGGAGCGCGGCCGATGCGGGCATCATGCTGGGCGCCATCGCCGGCGCTGACCCGAATGATCCGACCGCGTTGGCCGCACCGGTACCTGACTATCTGGCGGGCATCGATGCTGGTGTGCGGGGCGTACGGATCGGCGTCGATCCGCGCTATAATGGCGAGAACACCGACCCGAGCGTGACCGCGATTCTCGCCGCCGTGCGCCAGGTACTGGAGGGAGCCGGCGCTGCGTTCCGCGAGGTGGCATTCCCCTCGCCCGACGCGGTGATCGCTGGATGGGTGCCGCTATGCGGCGTGGAGACGGCGATCGCGCACGAGGCGACGTATCCCGCACGCGCGGAGGAGTACGGACCGGCGCTGCGGAAGCTGCTCGATGTTGGGCGTGGCGTGGACGCGATGCAGCTGATGAAGATTCAGCACGCCCGCCTCGTGTTCTCTGGGGCGCTGTCGCAGCTGTTCGAGACCATCGATCTGCTGCTCGTCCCGGTGCATCCCTTCGCCGACCTGACGATCGAGCGCAAGACCACCTTGCTGAACTCGGCCGAAGGATTGGTCGGCGCGTTGCGCTACACCGCGCCGTTCGACATGTCAGGGAGCCCGACGATCACCTTGCCAGGCGGCTTCACCGCCGACGGGCTGCCGATCGGATTCCAGCTCGTCGGCCGGCATCTCGACGAGGCGCTGCTGGTGCGCGCAGGACATGCGTATCAGCAGGCGACGGACTGGCACCGCCGCCATCCGCCGGTGTGATATTGGCGGACTGAAGTCCGCCCTACGCCTCGGTGCGTAGGGCGGAATTCATTCCGCCGGCTGGCTTACGTCGACAGCTGATCGCCAATCGGCATCCGGCGGAGCCGCTTGCCGGTCGCGGCGAAGATCGCATTGCACAGGGCCGGCGCGAAGGGCGGCACGCCGGGTTCGCCGACGCCGCTCGACGGGATGTCGATAGTGGCGGGGACGATGTGCACGTGCGTCGCGAGCGGCGACTCGTTGATGCGGGCGACCTGGAACGTGTCGAAATTGCCCTGCTGCGCGCGGCCGTTCTTGAAGGTGATCTCTCCATATTTAGCGAGGCTCAGCCCCATCACCGCAGCACCCTCGATCTGCGACTGGATGCGCTCCGGGTTGACGTGGAAGCCGCAATCGATCGCGGTATCGACGCGCGGGATCGTCAGGTTGCCCTTATCGTCGACGACGACGTGTACCACGGTCGCGACGTAGCTGAGGAAGCTGCGATGCGCCGCGATGCCCATGCCCTGCCCCTTCGGCAGGGTCTTGCCCCAGCCCGCCTGCTGTGCGGCCAGTTCGGCGACGTGCTTCAGCCGCGCCGTGTCGATCGGATAAGTCTCGACTGGGTCGCCGTAGTTCCAGAACTTCTCGACCTTCTTGCTCATGTCGATCTTGCGATCGGGGCCGATCATCTCGATCAGCACGTCCTTGGGATCGCGCCCGAGCGCGTGGGCGATCTCCGCCACCATCGACTGCACCGCGAAGCCATGCGGGATGTTGGAGACCGAGCGGAACCAGCCGATGCGCGTATGAGCCGCCGCCTCGCCGTTCTCGCAGCGGAGATTGGCGATGGCGAACGGCACATCCACCACACCCATGCCGAGCTCGAAGGATTGCTCGTGCTTGGGATCTGGCCCGAAGGTCGAGCCGATGGTCGGCGCGACGGTGCGGTGGCGCCAGGCGATCACCTTGCCGTTGGCGTCGAGCCCCGCGTCGATCCGCTCGCACGAGACCGTGTGGTAGAAGTCGTGCTGGATGTCGTCTTCGCGCGTCCAGTTCACCTGCACCGGCGCGCCGATCATCTTCGACAGCAGCGCCGCTTCCATCGCGTAGTCCCATTTCGACTTGCGGCCGAAGGCGCCGCCGAGCAGCGTGACGTTGACCGTCACGTCCTTGTCGGGAATGCCGAGCACCTTGGCGATGTCCTCGCGCGTGCCGCCGGGGCTTTGCAGCGGCGCCCACACCTCGCATTTGCCGTTGGCGAAATGCGCCGTCGCCGTGGGCGGCTCCATGCTCGCGTGCGCGAGATGCGGCAGGTAGTATTCGGCGGTGATGACGCGCGCCGCCGATTTGAGCGCCGCCTCGGCGTCACCGTCGTTGCGAACAACGTTGCCGGGCTTGCTGGCCGTCTCGTGCATGGCCTTGCGATAGGCGTCGGAATCGTAGGTCTTGTTCGGGCCGTCGTCCCAGACGATCTTTAGCGCGTCGCGTCCCATGATCGCGGCACCGGTGTTGCGCGCGATCACCGCGACGCCGCCGAGCGGCATGAACTTGGAGGGCCAGGGCCACGCCTGCACCTGCTCCACCCGCTCCACGCCCGGCACGGCGAGCGCGTCCTTCGCATCGAATGAAACCAGCTTGCCGCCGACCACCGGCGGGCGGGCGATCACGGCGAACTTCATGCCGGGAACCCGCGCGTCGATCCCGTACGTCGCGCGTCCGGTGGTGATGTTGAACAGGTCGACGATGGAGACATTGCCCTTGCCGACATAGCGGTAGGTGGCAGGGTCCTTCAGCTTGAGCGCGTCCGGCGCCGGTACCGGCAGCGCGCTCGCCGCCGTCGCCAGCTCGCCATAACCGAGCTTCCGGCCCGTGGCGCTGTGCACCACCTCGTGGTTGGCCGCCTTCACCGTGGCGACGTCGACGCCCCACTGCTTGGCGGCGGCGGCTTCCAGCATCATCCGCATCGCGGCGCCGCATTGCTGCATCGGCTGCAGGAAGTGGCGGATGCTGCGCGAGCCGTCGGTGTCCTGGTTGCCGTAGCGCTGCTCGTCGCCTGGCGCCTGCACGACGTGTACGCGGCCCCAGTCCGCATCCATCTCCTCGGCGACAACCATCGGCAGGCTGGTGCGGGGGCCGGTACCCATCTCGGCGCGGTGCGCGACGATGGTGACGAGCCCGCTCGGGTCGATGGCGATGAACACGTGCGGATTGTTCACCGTGCCGCCCGGCATCTGGGCGGCGCCGGTGGCCCAGGCGGCGAGCGCCCGCCCCGGCAGCGCGGAGGTGGCGATCACCAAGGCGCCCGAGGCCACGATGCCCTTCATCACGAAACGGCGACTGACGTTCTCGATCGGATTAAACCTGGCGATGTGCGTCATGGCCTACACTCCCGTCGAGGCCAGCCGTACCGCGGCCGCGATGCGCTGATAGCAACCGCAGCGGCAGATATTGCCGGCCATCGCGTCATTGATCTCGGCGTCGGAGGGCTTCGGGTTCTGCTGCAGCAGAGCCGCTGCCTGCATGATCTGCCCGGCCTGGCAGTAGCCGCATTGCGGCACGTTGACCTGCCGCCACGCCTTCTGCACCGGG
Organism: Alphaproteobacteria bacterium; assembly: GCA_017307285.1. GTDB lineage: Bacteria > Pseudomonadota > Alphaproteobacteria > Acetobacterales > Acetobacteraceae > JAFKFI01. The sequence continues at coordinate 51,186 of JAFKFI010000055.1, forward strand.
TGGTTGCCCTCGGGATGCAGCCCCTCGATGGTGACGATCTCATGGCCGGCGGCGTCGCTCACCACCATGCCGCAGGAGCGTACCGCCTGCCCGTCGATATGCACGGTGCAGGCACCGCACAGCGCGGCGCCGCAGCCGAACTTGGTCCCTGTCAGCCCAAATTCGTCGCGCAACACCCAGAGCAGCGGCACGGACGGATTGCCGTCGTAGCTATGCTCCTGCCCGTTCACACGTAGAGTAATCATGCTGATGCCTCCCCTGGGCTCGCTGGCCGCCGGGCCGCGCACTGCGAGACCCGGCCCGACCAGTGCCGCGTTACTCGTGCTTCACCGCGAAAACCCATACCACGCCGCCTTGCGGCACGTCGGGGTCGACCTTCATGCTGGTCTTCGCGAGCATGTCCTGGATGCGCTGCGCGTCGACGCCCCACCCCGACTGGATCGCGATGTACTCCGTACCGTCCACCTCGTACGCCACCGGCATTCCCATGATACCGGAATTGGTCTTCTGCTCCCACAGAACCTTGCCCGTCTTGGCGTCGAAGGCGCGGAACATGCGGTCGTTGGTGCCGCCGACGAACACCAAGTCACCGCCGGTCGAGAGCACCGAGGCGAAGAGCTGCGAGCCCGTGAAGGGATGCACCCAGGCCTGCTTGCCGGTCGAGACGTCCCAAGCCTGCAGCTCGCCGATATGGTCGGCGCCCGGCAGCAGCTTGGCATTGTCGGCATCGGCACCGAGCCAGAGCTGGCCGACCACCAGCTTCTCCTTCTTGCCTTCCAGCTGCTCGCACATGTTGTTGTTGGCCGGGATGTAGAGCAGATGCGTCTCGTTGCTGTACGACGCGGCCGGCCAATCTTTGCCGCCCCATAGCGACGGACAGAACGAGACGTCCTTGCCAGTGGTCGGCTTGTGTTCGGGATCGACCGTCGGCCGCCCGGTCTTGGCGTCGATGCTCTTGAAGGCGTTCTGGCCGACGAACGGCTTGCCGTAGACGAAGCCGATCTGGCCTTCGTCCATCTGCTTCAGCACCCAGAGATAGCCGTCGCGCCCAGGATGCACGAGCGCGTCGAACGGCTGGCCGCCGTTGTAGCTCATGTTGATGAGCATGGGGCTGTCGATCTCGTCCCAGTCCCACGAATCGTTCTGGTGGTACTGGTGATAGCCGACGATCTTACCGGTGTCCGGATCGAGCGCGATCACCGAGCTGGTGTAGAGATTGTCGCCGGGGTGCTGGTCGCCCGGCCAGGGAGCGGCATTGCCGACGCCCCAGTAGGCGATGTTGCGCTTCGGATCGTAGGTGCCGGTGATCCACACCGAGCCGCCGCCGGTCTTCCAGTCATCGCCCCGCCAGGTGTCGTGGCCAGGCTCGCCGGGGCCGGGGATGGTGTAGGTGCGCCACAGCTCCTTGCCGGTGTCGGCGTCGAACGCCGCGACGTAGCCGCGCACGCCGAACTCGCCGCCCGAGCCGCCCACCATGACCTTGCCGTTCACCACCAACGGCTCCAGCGTCATGTACTGGCCCTTCTTGTAGTCCTGTACCTTGGTGTTCCACAGCTCCTTGCCGGTCTTGGCGTCGATCGCGATGAGGTGGTCGTCCGTCGCGGCGAGGAACAGCTTGTCCTGCCACATCGCGACGCCGCGGCTGGTCGGGTGCAGCTGGAATAGATCTTCCGGCAGCTGGTGCTTGTAGCGCCAGATCGGATCGCCGGTCTTGGCGTTCAGCGCGAGGACCTGGCCGTAGGGCGTGGCGACGAACATGACGCCATTGTTGACCATCGGCGGCGCCTCGTGCCCCTCGATCACACCCGTCGAGAATGTCCAGACCGGGACAAGGTTCTTCACATTGGTGGTGTTGATCTGCTTCAGCGGGCTGAAGCCGTGCCCGTCATAGGTTCGCCGGTAGAGCAGCCAGTTGCCCGGTTCGGGATTTTCCAGCCGTTGCTTCGTGACTGGCGCGTAGTTCGTCACTTCGGCCGCAATCGCCGGAGCGGCGAACACACTGCCCAGCAGGCTCGCGGCAAACGCGAACTTGACGCCCTTACCGATGAATCCCATGCCCGTTTCCCCTCGTTTTTGTAGTGATCCGTAGGCAGGTTAGAAGCCGGACCCTGTCCGGCCGGTAGTCATCCCATCCCTGGTCTCGCCATCCCGATCCGCCCGATGAACGGGCCGGCCACCAATAGATTGCCCCCATCGAGCTTCAGCGGCAGCGCGGGAAGCGCGCGCGGCGCCGGGCCGAAGACTACGCGCGCGTCTTGCTTCGGATCGTAGCGGGATTGATGGCACGGACATTGGAAAACTTGCTTGTCCTGCACCCACCCCGCCACCGTGCATTGCGCGTGCGTGCAGATCGCCGAGAACCCGACGATGCCCTCGGCGGCGTGCGGCTTTTCATTGGCCTCGAGGGCGTTCGGATCGAGCCGGATCAGCAACACTTGGTTGAAGCGCGATCCGTCGCGCAACGCCTTGCTACTCGGGTCCATCGGCCAGGCGAGCACGGGCGGGCCGCCGAGTTTCAGATCGTCTGGCTTGATGATCTTGCCGGCGCGATCGCCCTCGAAGAAGGCAAGCAGATCGCCCGCCTGCGGCCGCTTGGCGCGGGCGGGGTCCTCGTCCTCGGCGCGCGCAGCTGGCGATACCAGAACCATTGCCAACGCGGCACCACCGCACAGCACACAACGCCGGTTGGGGGTCGCGTCGCCTTTCCCGGCGCCGGCGGGAATGGTCGAAAGCTGCGAGCTGCGCGGGGCGATCGGCGGCAAACTGCACTCCTTTTGGAGTTACCGAGGACAGCCGGCAGAAGCAAACGAGTAATCCCGCCGAAGCGGTTTCTCGCCGCAACGAACGCTAGGACTGCGAGTAGCATTGGTCAAGAGGACCATCGCCGCGGGCACGTCGAACGATAGTGCCCGCAGCCGGGCGACGAGGGAGCGATCCTTGCCGAGCGCCGAGCTGGCGCACCGATCAGCGGCGCGGAATGTCGCGCGCGGTGGGCTAAGCCGAACGGATGATGCGCAATGCGGCTTCCGTCGAAAGAGGCCCGCGCAGACGTTCGGCGAGGATCGCGGTCACCCGGTCCCGACCGCACGCCACCACCGCGCCGACCATGCCACCTTGCACCAGCAAGGCGGCGAAATCCTGCCGGTCGAGGTCGCCCTCGATGACGACATCGTCCCACGTCTTGGCATGGCCGAGATACTCGAAGGTCTTTTCGTAATGGTAGGTCCAGAAGAACGGCACCCCGTCATAGGCCGCGTCGCCGCCGAGCATGTTCCTTGCCGCGATGCGGGCTTGCTGCTGCGCCACACGCCAATGCTCGATGCGCGCCCGTGGGCCGCCGGACGGCAGCGGGAACGCCGCAATATCGCCCGCCGCGTACACTTGGTCGGCAACCCGCATCGTGGCGTCCACAGGCACTCCGCCATCCTTTTCCCGCTCGACGCCCTCGACGAACTCCGTCGCGAGACGGACGCCGACGCCGATGATGACGAGACGCGCGGGCAGCACGCTGCCGTCCTTCAGCACGACACTCTCCACACGCCCCGTACCGTCGAGCCGGACGGCCTCGGTGCCGAGATGGAACCGCACGCCGTGCGCCTCGTGCAGCGTGCGGAAGGAGCGGCCGATGCGTTCGCCGAACTGGCGTGCGAACGGCACCTCCTCGGGTGCTACCACGGACACCGCCATCTCCTGCTCGCGCAGGCAGGAGGCGATTTCGAGCCCGATGAAGCTGCTGCCGAGAATAACCGCGGGTGCGCCGCGCCGCACGTCCGCGAGGATCGCCGCCGCGTCCTGCCGCGTACGCAGCATGTGGACGCCTGGGAGGTCGACGCCGGGTAGATCGAGCGCACGGGGCACGCTGCCGGTCGCGATCAGCGCGGCGTCGAACTGGAGCGTGTGGCCGTCAGCCAGCGTCGCCTCGCGTCGCCTGACATCCAGCCGGCTGAGCTCGCCTTCAATACGCTCGATGCGCTGGTCGGCATAGAACGTGTCGGGCAGCAGCGACGGCGTCTCCTCGGGCGGCATCTGACCGGCGACGACGAATTTGCTGAGCGAGGTGCGGTCGAATGGCGGCCCCTGCTCGCGCCCGACCAGCACGATCCGGCCGCCGAAGCCGAACTCCCGCAGCGCGGCGACGGCCGCCGCGCCAGCCGCGCCCGCGCCGGCGATGAGCATGACGCGCGGGTCGGCGGGTGGGCTCGGCTGGGGTTCCACGATCTTCTCCGGCGAGACCAGCACGTCGTCGCCGTCGACCTCCACCGGATAGCGCGCCAGCCTGTCGAGCGGCGGCGGTTCGAGCAGCGCGCCGTCGGAGAGGCGGAAGGTGCCCTTGTGCCAGGGGCAAACGATGCGGCCGTCGCAGACCGCGCCTTCGTCGAGCGGGCCGCCGGCGTGCGGGCAGATCGCCGAGTAGGCGCGCACGGCGTCGCCGTCGCGGAGGAGCATGATCTTCTCGTCGCCGATCTCGACCCGGAGCCCGCGATCCTCGCGCAGCGCTGCGAGCTTCGCCACCTTCCGCATCGCCATTCCGTGCCTCCATAGCTCAGCCAAGCTGGAACGCAGCGCGAGAGACGAAGTTACGCGGGCAAAATCCAGCAGCGGAAGACGAAAGCGTCAGACATCCACCCAGGCATCGGTCTCATAGTCGAAATAGCGACGCACGGCGGTGCCGTCCCAGTGATACGTGAGGTGCTTCGCCTGCACGGGAAGGCCGACCGCGGAGGGTCGGAACAGCGCGACGCAACGGCCCTCTGCGCGGCGGACGCTCGGATAGTGCAAGCCGGTGCTGCCGAGTTCGCGCAAGTCGCGCGCGAACGCCTGGCTTGCCGCGTAGTCGGCCGGATCGAGCAGGCGCTGGCGATGGGCAGCCGGGAGTTGCTCGAGGTCGTGCAACTCGGCGTCAACGCGCCCAACGATGACGCGCATGTCCTCGTAGCGCGGGCCGTCGGCCGAATCGGCGGCGAAACGGCCGAAGTGGTAGGCAGTCTCGGCAATCGCGGTCGGCAGGTCGGAGGCCGCGTAATAGGCGCCGTGCATCGCGTCGGAAAAGCGGCCGCCTTTCGGGTTGAGATGGGTGAACGGGGCCATCACGTAGCTCGCGCCGGGGCCGCTGATGCGTTCCTCGGGTGGCACCAGGCGGATGTCGCCGACCTCGTCGCGCAGGCGCGGGTTGGTCAGCATTTCAGCGGCGATCAGGGCTTCCCACACGGCGGGGTCGGGCGAGACGCGCTCGTAGAGGTCGATCGGCGGGTAGCGGGAGGCGATAATGCGCGTTGCGGCTTGCCACTCGATCCGCCGAAGCGGCGGTGTCAGGACCACGGGCCGCGTGCGGCGTCGAGATACTGGCGGACTGCCGCGAGGTCCGTCACGTCGCCCGCGCTCATGCGCTCAAGCGGCGTCTGGCCACCGAAATGCCGGTTGGGCCGGCGCACCCAGGCATCGGCTTGGGTGTGGTCGGCGTAGAGGATTTGCAGCGCCTTCCAGATGCCGCTGACATAGCCGATGCGGCGGATGACATCGAGGGGCACCGCGCCGACCTCGCCCGCGCGCCATTTGTAGAAGGTCCGCTCAGGAGGATGGCCGAGGATGGCGCGGGCTTCGGTATTGTCCGCTCGCCATAGCTCCATGATGCGGAAAAAGCCGCGAAGGGCGTCGCGGGCCTGGTCGCGGCCGAGGGGCTGTTCGGCGGGGCGTGGTCCTGCCAGGGCGGGCACTTGCGCCTCCAAGTTGCTGCCGGTGGGCAGGATATGGGGGTAAGTGGCCTGTAGGCAAGGATTTTCGCTGGGCGTCTCCGCTACCCCTCACCCCTGCCCTCTCCCACAAGGGGAGAGGGAGAAGAAAGCCCCCTCCCCTTGTGGGAGGGGGTTGGGGGAGGGGTGGCGCCCGCGAGGTCAGGCGAGTCCGAGCTTCGGGCGAACCCAGGCGGCGAGTTGCTGGATAGCCTGATCCGCCTCGGGCGCCACGCCGGCGAGAAAGTGAAAAACGTGCTGCATCTCCGGGTGCTCGTCGAGCTTGACCTCGACCCCCGCCTTGCGCAGTGCCTCGGCGAGCGCGCGGCTGTCGTCGAGCAGGGTCTCGTAGCTGCCGACCTGGATGTAGATCGGCGGCAGGCCGCGCAGATCGCCGTGCAGCGGGTTGGCGTGCGGGTGGCGGCGGTCGCCGCCCTCGCCCAGGAAGGCCGCCGCCATGCCCTGGATGATTTCGCGCGTAACCAGCACGTCGCGCTCCTTGTTGCTGTCGAACGTGGCGCCGGTCGCGTCCATGTCGAGCCACGGGGAGAGCGGCATAGAGGCGGCGGGCAGCGGCAGGGCCTCGTCGCGCAGGCGCAGCATGGTGGTGATCGCCAATCCGCCGCCCGCCGAATCGCCGGTGAGCGCGATGTGGTTGGGCGTGATGCCCTGGTCGAGCAGCCAGCGATAGGCCTTCACCATGTCGGCGACCGGCCCCGGATGCACGTTTTCCGGCGCGCGGCCATAATGCACGATCAGCGCGCGGCAGCCGATCGCCTTGGCGAAATGGCCGTAGATCTTGCGGTGCGTGTACATCGAGCCGGTGACGTAGCCGCCACCGTGCGAGCACAACAACACCCGGTCTTTGGCGCAGTTTTTCGGCACCGCCCACATCGCGGGCACGCCGCCCGCGTCGGTCTCGATGTAGTCGACGCCGCCCGGTTCGGCGGTCACGTCGCCCCAATGCTCGAACATCGCCCGCAACTCGTCGAGCGGCATGTTCGGGTTGGCGGTCAGCGCCGCGATCCAGCCCTTGTACAGCGTGACGAGCTGATCGCTCTGCTTGCTCGGCATCCTCTCCTCCTCGATTTTGGCTTGGAACGAGTGGGCGGCGGCCGCGCGGTCGCCGCCCGTGTCGTTCAGGCCGTGTAGTTGATGCCGCGCTCCGGCAACTCGACCTTGCCGCCGCACTCGCGCGCGATCACCGGCATGACTTCCTCGGCGAAGAGCTGCATCTGGTCCTCGATCTCGCTGCCCTCGAAGCCGCCGAGCTCGAACCAGCCAAGGAAGCAGAAATCCTCGTAGCCGACTTCCTTCTTCATCTTCATGATGTTGTCGATGACGAACTGCTTCGATCCCTGAATGGCGATCCCGCGCTCGCGCAGCATCTCCGCCGTGACACGCTTGTTGAGGTCGAACATCGGCTCGTCGAGGCGCGCAACGACGGCGCCGAAGCCGAACGGGCCGTAATAGTCGAACTGCAACTCCATCGCCTTCGCGGCACGCTCCAGCGCCTGCTTCTCCTTGCCCGGCGTGGTGATGTGGATGTAGCGGCTGGTCATGATGCCGCGGCGCTTCTCTGCGTCCCAGCCGTATTTGAACTTGCCGCGGTTCAGCATGTCCGGCCAGCCGGCCTTCTCGGCGGCTTCGTAGTACATGTCGATGTTCTTCTTCAGCCGATCGTTCGGCTCGACGATGAACACGCCGTTCACGCCGTGCTCGGCTGCCCACTTGATCGAGCGCGGGCTGGTCAGCGGCTCCCAGATCTGCGGATGCGGCTTCTGCACCGGCTGCGGGAAGACCTGCAATTCCTTGAGCGTGGTCGTCGTCGCCTGCACGGGGTTGCCGGCCGAGTACATGTCGGGCGCGCCGATCGCGATGACGTCCTCGAGGCGGCGCTCCACCTTGTCCATGCCGAAATAGGCGATGGTCTGCTTGTGGTTCCACTTGGTGTACGAGGGGGGAATGGAAAAATTCTCGCCGCGATGCACGAAGGAGGGCTCCGTCCAGCATTTGCGGATGATCGCGATGACCTCCTCGAAGGCCTTGCGATTGCGCTCCTGGTCCTGGATCGTCGACCCGTAGGGGCGGCCCAGGGTCTCGTTCTCGCGCGGCTGGTAGCCACGGCCGACGCCGCATTCGACACGACCGCCGCTGATCACGTCGAGTTGAGCGATCTGCTCGGCGATGCGGACCGGGTGGTGCCAGACGACGATGTTGGCGCATTGACCGAGGCGAATCTTCTTGGTCTGCGACGCAATCGCCATCTGCGTGAACAGCGGGTTCGGGCTCATCTCGGCGCCTTCCGGCTGGAAATGGTGCTCGGTGAGCCAGAAGGACTGGAACCCCAGCTTCTCGGCGAGAATGCCCTGACGGACTTGATTAACCAGCACTTCTTGCGCTGCAGCGTGGACTTCGGCGAGCGAGCCGTCGTTGACCGCGACGCCATCCTTGGTGAGGACCACCGGAAGGCTCGACGCGCCGTTGTGGAATACACCGATTTCGAACATTCACGTTCCTCCTTGGAGGGCCTTGGCCTCTCTGACGGATGATGGAAGTCCATGCCGACCGGGCCTTCGCCACCGGGTAGTATCGGCGCTGGCATTCCATCCTCGCAAGCAAGAGCGAGTGACATTCGCGCGCCCGCGTGCTTTCTGGCGCGCCGGACAACCCGAGAAGGACGCAGAATGAAGTTGGCCGAACTGATCGATCACGTTGCGAGCGAAGCCGGCGTGGAGAAAAGCGCCGCGAAACGGACCGTCGACGCCGTGCTGGGCGGCATCGTTCACGCCGCCAAGAACGGGGAGGAGGTCAATCTCGCGGGCTTCGGCAAGTTCAAGGTGAAGGACAGTCCGGCGCGCCAGGGCCGCAATCCGGCCACCGGCGAGGTCATCGAGATCGCCGCCTCGCGCAAGCTCGGCTTCACCCCGGCGAAACAGGTGAAGGACGCCCTCGCTGGCTGACCTTCGCCTCCGAACAGCCGCCCCTGGGCTTCGTCCGGGGGCGGCCAGGAGCGGAGAAAAGAGCGCCGACCCTGATATTTCCGCTGGCTAGCATGGCCGCGCGGCCCATCGCCGCGTTAGCGTCACCTGTATGCGCCCCTTTCGACCCAAGTTGCGCGATGTCCGCCGGACCGCGTTCCTGCTTCTCGTCGCCGCGCTCATGCCGGATGGCCGAGCCTCGCGGGCGGCCGATCCGCAGCCGTACGAGGTAAAGATCGCGCCGACCGGGGACGCCAAGCTCGATGCGGCGCTCAAGGGCTCGTCCGTGCTGATCAGCCTGCGTGAGAAGGCGCCGGTGGGGCCGTTCGCCCTGATCGCCCGTGCGCGGGAGGATGCCGACCGGTTCCGCACGGCGCTCGGCAGCTTCGGATTCTACGACGGCAAGGTGGACGTGAAGATCGCCGGCCATCCGCTCGATGACCCGGCCTTGCCCGATGCGCTGGACGCCGCCCCCGCCGCGCCGCCCGTCCCGGTCGCGGTCAGCGTGCAGACCGGGACGCAGTTCCATCTCGGCAGCGTGAAGGTGGAAGGTGCCGTCCCGCAGCAGGCCCGGGACAAGCTCGATCTGGCCCCAGGCGCGCCGGCGGTCGCTTCCGATGTGCTGGCGGCACGCACCCGGCTGCTCGACGCGCTGCGCGAACAAGGCTACGCGAAAGCCACTGTGAGCGAGCCGGTCGCCATCCTGCGCGAGAAACAGGATGCGCTGGACGTCAGCTTCAAGGTGGAGACCGGGCCGCGCGTCGATATCGGCCCCATCACGGTCAACGGGCTCGACGCGGTGAACGAGAGCTTCGTGCGGCGGCGGTTGCTGCTGCATCCGGGCGAGCAGTTCAGCCCGAGCGCCATCGAGAAGGCGCGACAGGATCTGATGTCGACCGGAGTGTTCACCTCGGTGCGCGCGGTACCGGCCGAGCAGCTCGACGCGGCGGGCGAGTTGCCGATCGCTTTCGACGTGACCGAACGCAAGCGCCACACGGTAACGTTCGGCGCCGCCTATTCGACCGACCTCGGCGCCGGCGTCACCGCGACCTGGACCGACCGCAATCTCTTCGGCAACGCGGAACAGCTCAATCTCACCGCCGGCATCCAGGGCGGCGGCAGCGCGCAGAAGGAACCCGGCTACAACGTCAATCTGCAGTTCATCAAGCCGGATTTCCTGGCGCGCGACCAGCAATTGCAAGCCAATATCGGCGCGGTGGACCAGACCCTGCAGGCCTATCAGCAGACCGCGGTGATGGGCAACATCCTGCTGAACCGCAAGTTCTCCGAGCATTGGAGCGGCAGCGTCGGCCTGGCGGCGGAACAGGAGCGCATCAAGCAGGAAGGGCTGACGCGCGACTACACGCTGCTATGGATTCCGATCACCGCGAAATACGACAGCACCGACAGCATATTCGAGCCGACCAAGGGAATTCGCGCGGCATTCACCGTCAGCCCGACGCAGTCCTTCGGGCACCAGAACGTCACCTTCGTGCTGATGCAAGCGCAGGCTTCCACCTATTTCGATCTCGCGCGGTTCGACCTTACGGAACCGGGACGCAGCGTGTTCGCGTTCCGCGGGCTGGTCGGCACCGCGCAGGGCGCCGAGCAATTCGACCTGCCGCCCGACAAGCGCTTCTACGCGGGCGGAAGTGCCACGGTGCGCGGCTATCGCTACCAATCGGTGGGGCCGCATTTCCCGATCAGCAACAACCCGCAGGGCGGCACCTCCGTCCTCGCAGGCACGGTGGAGTTCCGCCAGCGCCTGTTCGACAGCTTCGGCGCGGCGGTGTTCATGGACGCGGGCCAGGTGTCGGCGAACGGGCCACCGGGCACCGGGACGTGGCGCGTCGGCGCCGGCGTGGGTGCGCGCTACTACACCTCGATTGGCCCGATCCGCGCCGACGTCGCGGTGCCGCTGAGCCATCAGCCGGGCTCGGATTCGGTGGAGTTCTACATCGGCATCGGCGAGGCCTTCTAAGTGCGCCGGCTGCTCAAAATTCTCGGCATCGCGCTCGCGGTGCTGGTCGGGGTGGTGGTCCTCGTCGTCGCCGTGGTGCTGATCGGCGGCAACACGCAGCCCGGCCGCGACCTCATCGCGAGCAAGGTCGGCGCGCTCACCGGCGGGAGCGTGACGGTCTCGGGCCTCTCCGGCCGCTTTCCCGACCGGCTGCGCATCGCGCATCTGGAATTGCACGACACCAAGGGCGTCTATGCCTCGGCCGATAACGTGGCGCTCGACTGGTCGCCCCTCAGGCTGTTCTCCGGCGAGTTCGCCGCGGACCGGCTGGCGGCCGAGCGGGTGGATGTCGCCCGGGCGCCGGTCTCGGCCGAGAGCTCGTCCAGCAAGTCCTCCAGCGGATCGAGCCTGCCGGTGACGGTGTCGGTGAAGCAGGTCGAGGTGGCCCGGCTCGACATCGCGCCGGCTCTGGCGGGCAAGCCGCTCGCCCTCGGGCTGGACGGAAGCCTGACATATGCCTCGCTCGATAATTGCGACATCGACCTGACGCTACGCGATCTCGCGGAACGAGCCCGGATCCGGGTAAACCAGCCTGGTGAGGGAGCCCAGTACCGGGTAATCGCGAAGCTCGACAGAGCCCGGATCCGGGCAAAGATTTCGGCGCGAGAGCCCGGATCCGGGCTCATCTCGGGGCTTGCCGGGATGCCGAACCTCACCCCGATCGCGCTTGACGCGGACCTAGACGGCCCACGCGACGCGGTGGGCACCCATCTTACCCTGTCGGCCGGCCCGCTGCACGCGGCGGCCGAGGGCAAGGTCGATCTGGTCCACGAGGCGGCCGATCTCACCGTGAACGCCGACGCCCCGGCGATGACGCCGCGGCCTGGCCTGTCGTGGGAGTCGGTGAAGCTCGACGCCGCGGTGCATGGCCCCTTCACCAAGCCCGAGGCCAACGGCACCTTGCGGATCGCGGCGCTGGAGGCCGGCGGCGCGGCGATCCGCTCGCTCGCGGCCGACCTCAAGGGCAACGCGGGCGAGGTGCATCTCAAGGCGACGCTCGACGGGCTGCGCGTCCCCGGCGCCAAGCCCGACCTGCTCGAAGCCGCGCCGCTCGTGCTGACCGCCGATATGCGGCTCGACGCTGCCGAGCGGCCGGTCACGTTTGCGATCTCGCACCCGCTGATCGCGGCCACGGGCGAGGCGCATACGGCCGCGCCGATCCAGGCGAACGTCAAGTTGCACCTGCCGGACCTCGCGCCGTTCGCGGCGGTCGGCGGGCTCGACCTGCGGGGTCACACCGACTTCACCATCGATGCCGCCCAGCAGGCGGATGGCGCGACCAAGGCCGATGTGGCCGGAACGCTCGGGATCACCGGCGGGACGGCGCCGGCGCCGGGGCTGATCGGCGACAACGCCCGGATCGCCGTCTCCGGGACGCTGCACGGCAGCGACATCGCGCTGTCCCGCGTGCAGCTGGACGGCAAGACGATCACGCTCTCCGCCTCGGGCGGGCTGGCGCAGAGCAAGGTGGACCTCGACTGGAAAGTGGCGTTCTCCGATCTCGCCGTGCTCGCCCCCACCGTGGCCGGCACCATGAACGCGCAAGGCCATGTGGCCGGCCCGACCGACGACCTCGCGGCCAAGATCGATCTCGCCGGCGACGTGGCGGTGCGGGGGATGCCGCGCGGGCCGATCCAGGCGCATCTCGAGGCCGAGCACCTGCCCGGCGCGCCCTCCGGTCGGATCACCGCCCAGGGCACGCTGGCCGGCGCCCCCCTGGCGCTGGAGGCTTCGGCCCAGCGGAGCGCGGACGGCACCCTGCACCTCGACATCACCAAGGCCGACTGGAAGAGCGCCCATGCCGAGGCGGCGCTCACCCTCGCCCAAGGGGCGAGCTTCCCGCTCGGCAAGCTCGACCTGCGCATGACCCGGCTCGACGATCTGCGCCCCTTCGTTGGCCAGCCGCTCTCCGGCGGCATCACCGCCTCGCTCACCACGGAGGAACACAGCGGAACTCAGCAGGCGGTTCTCAAGGCCGCGGCAAAGGATGCCGGGATGCCGGGGACAGGCACGGTCGCGCGCGCCACCCTCGACGCCACGGTCGCCGACCCCACCGGCAACCCAGTCGTAGACAGCAAGCTCGTCGTGGACGGGTTTGCCGCAAAGGGCGCGAGCGGGTCGGCGCGGCTCACCGTGTCCGGCCCGCAGACGGCGCTCGCTGCCAGACTGTCGGCCACGATGCAGAACCTCGCCGGAGCGGACGCCAAGGTCGAGGCCGCGACCACGGTGAACGCGACCGCAAAGGAGGCCAATGTCGCCAGCCTGGAGGCGACGTGGAAGGGCCAGACCGCGCGGCTGCTCGCCCCGGTGAAGATCGGCTTCGGCGGCGGCGTGACGGTGGACCGGCTGCGGCTCGGCATCGAGCGGGCGACCGTGGAGCTCGCCGGGCGACTATCGCCGACGCTCGACCTCACCCTCGCGGTGCGCAACGTTGCACCCGATCTGATCAAGCCCTTTGCCCCGACGGTCGATGCGGACGGCAGCTTGCGGGCCGACGCCAAGCTCACCGGTACGACCGCACGGCCGAGCGGCACGATCCGGGTGGAAGCGACCGGTCTCAAGATGCGCACTGGTCCGGGCCGCGCCTTGCCCGCCGCCAATTTCACGGCAACCGCCGACCTTGCCGGCGAGACCGCCCGGCTCGACGCGCGCCTCACGGCCGGGCGCCTGACCACGCTGACGGTCACTGGCACCGCCCCCATCGACCCGGCGCGACCGATGGATCTGCGCGCGGCGGGCAATGTCGATCTGGCGCTGCTCGACCCGATCCTCGCGCCGAACGGCCGGCGGGTGCGCGGTCGGCTCGCGCTCGATGCCAACATCGCCGGGACGATGACGGCGCCGCGCCTCTCCGGCACCACCCGGCTGACGGGCGGCGAGATCCACGATCTCGGCCAGGGCGTCCACATCACCGACATCTCGGCGGAGATCGCGCTGGAGGGCGATCAGGTGCGGATCGCCCGCTTCGTCGGCCGCGCCGGACCGGGCACGATCACCGTCGCAGGGACGATCGGCGTGCTGACGCCGGATAAGACGGTCGACGTGACGGTGACGGCGCGGAATGCCCGGCCGATCGCGAGCGACCGGCTGAGCGCCGATCTGGACGCCAACCTGACCGTGCGCGGCGCACTCGTGGGCGGGATGGCGCTCGGCGGGACGGTGCATATCCGCCGCGCAGACATCACCATTCCCGACAAGTTTCCGCCCAGCATCGCGGTGCTGAACGTGCGCCGCCCCGGCGAGAAGCCGCCTCCCCCGCCCGCACCGGGGCCGGAGATCGCCCTCGATCTGACCGTCACCGCCGAGCATATCTTCGTCCGTGGACGCGGAGTTTTCGCCGAGATGGAGGGCTCGCTGAAGCTGCGCGGCACCAGCACCAACCCGCAGCCGCTCGGCGCCTTCACCATGCGCCGGGGCAATTTCAGCATGGCCGGCCAGACGCTGGACTTCACCAAGGGCGAGGTCAGCTTCAACGGCGGCAGCCTCACCGACCCCAGCCTCAACTTCGTCGCCAGCAGCACGAACGGCTCGTTCACCGCGATGCTGACCATCTCGGGCACCGCCAGCGCGCCGAAGATCACCCTCTCGAGCGTCCCCGAGGCGCCGCAGGACGAGGTACTGGCGCAACTCTTGTTCAGGCGCAGCGCGTCGTCGCTGAGCCCGTTCGAGCTGGCCTCGATCGCCAGCGCCTTGGCCTCGCTAACGGGCGGCCCGGATGTCGGCAACCCCCTGGAGAGCGTGCGGAAGGATCTCGGGCTCGACCGGCTATCGGTCGGCAGCGGCCCCGGCGGCAGCGCCACCTTGGAGGGCGGCCGCTACGTCGCCCCCGGCGTGTTCGTCGGCGCCAAGCAGGGCATCAACGGGGCGAACACGCAGGGGCTGGTGCAGATCGACCTCTATAAGGGACTCAAGCTGCAGGGCACGGTCGGCACCGGCGCCAACACCAACCCCGGCGCCACGGCAGCCGATTCCGGCGGCAGCAGCATCGGGCTGACGTATCAGTTCGATTACTGAGGAAACTCCTCCTCCTCTCCCACACACGGGAGAGGAGGAGAACGACCTAAGCGTTGTTGTCGTCCCAGCCGCCGTCGTCGCCGCCGGAACTGTCCCACGAGGCCTGATCACCGCCGGCGGGGTCCCAGCTGCCCTGGTCGGCATAGCCGCCGCCCTGGTCGGTGCCGGAGTCGGGGGTGGTCCAGCTGCCCTGGTCGACATAGCCGGCATCGCCGCCGGCGGGCGCGCCCCACGGGCTGCTCTCGACGGGTGCCGCGGGCATGAAGCCCGCCCCGCTGCCAAGCTCGCTCGCCGCCGCGCGGTGCGGGGAGAACATGTCCATCAACGCGTTTCCCACGACCAGGCCGCCGGCGACACCCGCGGCGGTGGTCAGTGCCGAGCCGAGGAAGCCCGAGCCCGACCGCTGGAACATGCCCGGCTGGTAGCCCGGCGCGTATTGCGGCGGCGGGGGCGGCCCGCCTGGCGCGTATCCTTGGCCATATTGCGGCTGCTGCGGCCCGCCCTGGTTCCAGGCCGGTGGAGGAGCGGGCGGGCGAGAGGCACCGCCGCCGAAGATGCCGCTGAGGAAGCCGCCCGCGCGTGGTTGCTCGGCCGCTTGCTGTGCCGCCGCCTGGGCTTGCTGCAGCTCGTATTCCAGCCGCTTGATCCGGTTCTGCGCCTCGGCCAGCGCGTGCTCCTGCACGAAGGCGGTCTGCGTCAGGCGATACCGCGCCTCCGGGTATTTCGCGAACAGTTCGCCGATCAGCGCGTCCGCCTCGCGATCGATCGGCGGCAACGCCGGCGCCGCACCCGGCACCGAGCCAAAGCTGGCGCTCGACGCTCCGCCCACCCGCTCGATGAAGCGCGTTATGATGTCGCGTTCCTCGTTAGTCATGGCACCCCTGGGGTCCTTCTGGTTGACCGTCCCGACGGCAGCCCGGATGTGGCCCGAGGCGCGACAACCTTCAAGCGTCGGCGCTCAGCTCGCCACTCCCAAGCGGCGCTTCACGGCGGTGGTCGCGAGGCCCGGCAGCAATTTGAGCGCCTTGCCGAGATACATGACCCCCCGATCGCGTACCCTGGAGTAGTGCCACGGATGGACGGCATCGAGACTGATCTCGGCCGGCGCGGGCCGCAGCTCGGGGTGGTCGCGCAGCACATCCGCCGTGCAGTACAGGATGACGTTCTGCTGGTACCAGGGCTCCACGTCGGGAAGACCCCACACACGAGGCCGGATCATGTCCACGGCGGCAAAACCGGCAGCGGCGAAGAGGGCACGCCAGTGCTCCTGCCACTGCTCGTTCACATGGCCTGTGCCGCCCTGCCCTGGAATCGCCGCGGAAAACAGCACGGCAGGTGCCGCGGAGGTCAGGTAGCGGATCAGCTCCGGCCCGGCCTGCGCCGGCAGGTGTTCCGCCACCTCGAGGCAGAGCGCCAGATCGAAAGTGCGGCGGAGCGCAGGCGGTCGCTGCAGGTCCGAGGCGATGAAGCGATCCGCCGGAATGAGAAGCGCGGAGCGGTCGACATAGTCCCCGTCGATCCCAGTCACGTCCGCCACGCCCAGCTCAGCGAATGCGGCGAGCCAAGTTCCCCGGCCGCACCCGACGTCCAGAATGGCGCGGGGCGACAGAGTGTCCATCAGGAGCGGCGCCACGCGCCGCGCCGACGCCAGCGATCCAACGGTTTGCCACGTATAGAAAGCGTCGTCGTAGACCTCTGCCCCAGGCTTGTGGCCGGTCATGGCAAACCTCCCGCGCCCCGCAGCTGATGGCGGGGAACCTAGCGGGGGAGCGGCGGCTTCCAGGCATCGGGTGCTTACATTTATTTACCGTTCTAAATTAATTAGAATTGATTGCGGTTCTTGCCGACCGGGATCGCCCGCTCGGCTAGCCTCTCAGCCCGCCGGATGGAGCTGCCTGAAGACCGTGCGCAAGCGGTCCGGCCCGAACCGCTCCTCGAAAACGGCGAGGCCGCGAGCCGCCAGGCGGTCGCGCAGCACGGGGTCTCGCATGAGGTCGACGCAGGCAGCGGCGAACTGCTCCGCGCTGTCGCCGAACAGCAC
>JAFKFI010000007.1 GCA_017307285.1 Alphaproteobacteria bacterium
TGAGGCGGTGGCGAAGAACACCGAGCTCGACATGATGCACTGGGTGATGCGCCGCGCACCGCTCTATCGGCTCACCTGCCGGCATGCCGCCGAGGTCAAGACGCATGTGCCGGTGATCGCGCACACCAAGGACGGGCGCTGGTTCATCACCCACGGCACGGGGCCGCGCGAACTCGCCAATCTCGTTCCGTTCCTCAACGAATACGGCATGGCGGCCGACCTCAAGGCGCCCGATGCCAGCGTCGATCTGCGGGGCGTCCGCAATGTGCCGGGCTCGACCGGCAGCGACGAGGGCAAGTCGCACATGCTGGAGGTGATCCAGCGTTTCATCCGCGCACACACCTACGAGACCATGCCGTGGCAGAAGGCGCAGGATGCCGGGCTGCTGTGGGCGCCGCTGCGCAAGCCGCACGAGAACGCGCTCGACGAGCACTGGCTGCGGCGGCACACGTACGCCGACATCGAGCATCCCGAACTCGGGCGCGCGTTCCGCTATACGACGAGCAAGTGGCTCAGCACGCATACGAGCTGGCAGGCCGGCAAGCGCGCGCCGCTGATGGGTGAGCATACCACAGAGGTGCTGGGCGAGGCGCCGCGTCCCTTAGCGCCCGCGCGCGCCCGTCCGTCGACGCCTCCGGTGTTGTCGGCACGGGGAAAGCCGTTCGCGCTGCAGGGTATCCGCATTCTCGATTTCTCGTGGTTCCTCGCCTCCGCGGGCGGCACGCGGCTGCTCACGGGGCTTGGCGCGGAGAGTCTCAAGGTGGAGTGGAAGGCGAACCCCGACACGCGTATGGCGGCAATGGCGCCGGTCGGCGGGCGTGCGGCGCGCGAGCGTGCGACGTCGCCGTTGCCGGGCGTCACCGACCCCGACATGGGCGGCAACTTTCATCACAAGAACGCCGGCAAGCGCGGCATCTCGCTCAACGTGCGCGATCCGCGCGGCCTTGCCATCGCGAAATCACTGGTGAAGATCAGCGACATCGTGGCCGAGGGATTCTCGCCCGGCGTGCTCGAGCGGCTGGGCCTCGGCTACGATGTGCTGCGCGAGCTCAAGCCGGACATCATCTACGTGCAACAAGCCGGCATGGGCGCGCATGGCGTGTACGGCCGGATGCGCACGGTCGGCCCGGTGGCAGCATCGTTCGCCGGCACGTCGGACATGTCGGGGCTGCCGGAGCCGGCGATGCCGGCGGGCTGGGGTTACTCGTTCCTCGACTGGATGGGCGCCTATAGCTTCGCGCTCGCCATCCTCGGCGCGCTGCACCACCGTGCGCGCACCGGCGAGGGGCAGTGGATCGACGCCTCGCAATGCGAGGCCGGCTTATTCCTCAACGGCGTCCCGGTGCTCGACTGGTCGGCGAACGGGCGCGCCTGGATGCGCTACGGCAACCGCTCGCCCTACAAGCCGGCGGCACCACATGGCGCGTATCGCTGCCAGGGCGAGGATCGCTGGATCGCCATTGCTTGCTTCACCGACGCGGAATGGGACGCGCTGGTGCGTGTCGCCGGACGCTCGGACTGGCAGCGGGACGCGCGCTTCGCCACGTTGCAGGCGCGGCTTGCGCACCAGGACGAGCTGGACGCCACGGTGAA
Source organism: Alphaproteobacteria bacterium (assembly GCA_017307285.1). Classification (GTDB taxonomy): domain Bacteria; phylum Pseudomonadota; class Alphaproteobacteria; order Acetobacterales; family Acetobacteraceae; genus JAFKFI01. Next base: position 1,594 of record JAFKFI010000007.1, read on the forward strand.
CGAGTGGACCTGCACGCAGGAGGCGTTCGACTGCATGGAGCGTCTGCAACGGGCAGGCGTGCCGGCGGGCGTGTGTCAGGACGCGCAGGATCGCTGCGACCGCGACCCGCAGCTCGCCGAGTTGCAATGGCTGACTGAGCTGACCGGCACCAAGATCGGCCGCTGGCCGGTCGGCGAGCTGTCGATGAAGATGAGGGCGACACCGCCCTATGCCGGCGGCATCATCGACCGTGGCGCGCCGTGCTACGGCGAGGACAACGAGCATGTTCTCACGACGCTGCTCGGCCTGTCGCGCGACGATGTGCGCACGCTGGCGGCTGACGGCGTAATCTGAGGAACGCGCCATGCACGAGCTGAAGAACAAGGTTTCCGTCATCGGCGTCGGCAACACGCGCTACGGCGCATTTCCCGAGCTCGACGAGTACGGTCTCGCGGCGCGCGCGTTCCGCGACGCGGTTGCGGATTGCGGCATCGACAAGAATGAGATCGATGGCTTGGTGGTCTGCCGCATTCCCTATTACGCGCGCATGGGCGAGGTGCTCGGCATCGACCCGCGCTGGACGCTGACCTTGCCGCCGCATGGGCGAATGTCCGGCATCGGCATCATCGAGGCGGTAACGGCGCTCGCCGCGGGGCACTGCAAGCACGTCGCGCTGATGTACGCCAATATCGGCCGTTCGCGCCGCGTGAACTACGGCGGCGACGAGAGCCCCGGCACGTGGGACCCTTGGGGCATGACCTCGCCGGGTGCCGCCCATGCGATGATGTTTCGCCGTCACATGGAGCTGTACGGCACCACCACACGCCAGCTCGCGGAGGTCTCGGTCGCCATTCGTCACCACGCCTGCCTCAATCCCGATGCGGTGATGACCAAGCCGATCACCATCGACGATCACGAGGCGGCGCGACCCATCGTGCTACCGCTGCGGCTGCTCGATTATTGCCTCATCAATGATGGTGCGGTGTGCCTGATCCTGACTCTCTCCGAACGCGCGGGCGATTTCGCCAAGCCGCCGGTGCGGATTGCGGGCTTCGGTGCGCGGGAGCAGTACCGCGGTTCCTCGATCGCGAATTTCGACATCAATTTCTGGCATGATGCGGTGAGCGACGCGGGCAGGCAGGCCTACGCGATGGCGGGCGTGTCGCATGGCGATGTCGATGCGCTGATGGCGTACGACAATTTCAGTCCGACCGTGCTGTTCAGCTTGGAAGGACTCGGCTTCTGCAAGCAGGGCGAGGCGGGATCGTTTGTCGAGGGCGGGGCGTTGAAGCTTGGCGGCAGGCTGCCGACCAACACCGATGGCGGGCACCTCTCGAACTCTTACATGCAAGGTTGGGCGCTCAATGTCGAGGCGGTGCGCCAGCTGCGCGGCGAATGTGGAGCGCGACAGGTGGCCGACTGCGAGGTCGTCCAATACGTGCAGGCGACGCCCTGCACCCGCAGCATCATCTACACTCGGGCGTGATGGAGCAGGCCATGAGCAGCTACGCGAAGCCGCTACCCAAGCTCGACCCGCTCAACCGTCCGTTCTGGGACCATGCGCGCGAGGGCCGGCTGGCGATCCAGGTCTGCAGCGCCTGCAAGGACGCGCATTTTCCGCCGTCGCCGGTATGCCCGAACTGCCTGAGCGAAGATCAGGAATGGCAGCCGGTGAGCGGCCGCGGTACGCTGGAATCCTGGGTGGAGTTCCATCGCGCGTATTGGGACGGGTTCAAGGACGATCTGCCCTACAACGTGTGTCTGGTGCGGCTTGCGGAAGGTCCGCTGCTGGTCAGCAACCTTGTTGGCGATGCCGCGAAGGCGAGGCTCGGCGCGGCGGTGAACGTCGTGTTCGAGCAGGCGACCGATGAGGTGACGCTACCGAAATTCGCGCTCGCTTAGCCACGGCTGCACGACGCGCCCCCTAGCACGCAGAACGACGCGCAATAGGGGTGGTTCAACGCGACCGTGCCGCTCGCCTCGGCCAGCGTTCGCCCGAGCTCGAATTGCGGGTCGTAGGGCAGCAGGGTGCAGGCGACGACGGCAGGGGAGGCGGCGCCTTTGCGCTTCACCACCATGCGCGCGCTGGCGCACATCACGCTGTCCGGCGCGCGATGCAGAATACCCCAGCAGGAGGTGGTGATCTCCGGCACATCGCGCGTCGCGTCCATCTCCGGGAACAGCATGAGCCGCACCGGATCGTTCGCGTCGATCGGCACGTTGAGTTCCGCGAACAGCTGCGCGAAGCCGCGTCGTACTACATCTTCCGGCTCGCCCGACAGCAGCCTTCCCGCGACATGCACCGTGAACCCGTTGCGCAGCAGCCAGAGCAACCCCTCGACGGTCGGCCGCCAGCTGCGCCGGCCGCGTTCTTTCTCATGGATCTCGGCGGTGTAGTGGTCGATCGAGACGCGCACAGTGAGACGCGCGCCGTGGCGTTCGTTCAATGCGAGGAGCCGATCGGCCATCTTGCGCATAGGCTTCATCGCATTGGTCAGAACAATCGCGTCAAGGCCGCGCGACAGTACCGCCTCCAGCATGTCGGGCAGCTCGCGGTTCATGCACGGCTCGCCGCCGGTGAAGCCGATCAGGCGCGTCGGCAGATGGCTCGCGATGATCTCGTCGAGATAGACGACGACTTCCGCGAGCGACAGATAGGCGAGGCGGTCATTGCGCGGGGAGGATTCGATGTAGCAGTTGTGGCAGGTGAGATTGCAGAGCGTGCCGGTGTTGAACCACAGCGTATCGAGGGATTTTAGAGCCACAGTGGCGCGTGTGTCTCCCTTGGCCGTGATGACCGGATCGCGGAACTTCGCTGGGTCGAGTGGGGCAGGGACCGCGACATCCATATGTCAGATCACCTTTGCAACTCGCAGCCGTTGCAGATCGTCGCCGGAAAATCCGCAATCGCGCAGCACCGCGTCCGTGTCGGCGCCAAGCGCCGGGGCGGCTTGTCTCGGCAGGGTGTCGCCGGACCGCACGGGCGTTGCGATCATTCGCACCGGTGCCGCGTCGGGTCGCTCGAAGCCCCAGACGCGATCCTGCTCGCGTACGAACGGGTTTTCCAGAGCGGCGCGCAAATCATGCACGGGCGCGGCCGGAACCTGCCCGGCGAAATGCTCCAGCCATTCGGCCGTGGTGCGCGCCGACAATGCGCCGTCCAGCAGCTCGTTGACCAGCGCGCGGTTGACAAGACGTTCCTTGAACGTGCGGAAACGCGCATCGTCTGCCCATTCCGGCCGACCGATGCGCTCGCACAGGATCGGCCAGAATTTCTCCTTGTTGCACATGATGAAGATAAAGCCGTCGCGCGTGCGATAGAGCTGGCTTGGCACCAGCGAAGGGTGCCCCGAGCGCGGCTCGCGACCCTGCACGTGGCCGCTGTTGAGGAACCAGGTGCCGAGATAGTTGAGGTTCTGCAAGGCGGTGTCGAACAGGCTGACATCGATGTCGCGCCCGACGCCGTTGCGGCGCGCGTCGAGGATGCCGGAGACCAGCCCGAAGGCGGCGAACAGCCCGGTCATCAGGTCGACGATCGACAACCCCATCCGGGTGGGCGGCCCGTCCGGTTCGCCGGTGAGCGAGAGATAGCCGGTCTCCGCTTGCATCAGATAGTCGTAGCCCGGCCAGGACGCGCGCGAGCCGGTGCGGCCATAGGCGGACAGATGCGCGCAGACGATCCTCGGATTGGCCGGCGCCAGCGCCTCGTAGGTCAGGCCGAGCTTGGCCGGCAGATCGCCGCGCAGATTGTCCATCACGCCGTCCGCGCTCCGCACCAGCGCGTGCAGCACGTCGCGCGCGCCGGGCTGCTTGAGATCGAGCGTGACGCTGCGCTTGTTGCGGTTGAAACTGTGGAAGAACTCGCTGTTCTCGGGGTCGAGGAAATACGGCCCGACGCGGCGCCCCGTATCGCCGCCGTCGGCGGGATTCTCGATCTTGATGATCTCCGCGCCGAGATCGGCGAGCTGCATCGAGCCATAGGGTCCCGCGCCGTATTGCTCGACGGCGATGATGCGCAGCCCGGAGAGCGGCCCGCTCACACCGGGTTCCGTTCGATCAGGTGGCGCGCGATGATGATGCGTTGCAACTCGTTGGTGCCTTCGCCGATCACCAGCAGCGGCGCGTCGCGGTAGAGCCGCTCGACGGTGAACTCCTTCGAGTAGCCATAGCCCCCGTGAATACGCATGGATTCCAGACTGACATTCACCGCGGCCTCCGTCGCGAACAGCTTGGCCATGCCGGCCTCCATGTCGCAGCGCTCGCCGCTGTCATAGGCCCGCGCTGCATTCTCCACGAGCAGACGCGCCGCTTGCACCTGGGTGGCCATATCCGCGAGCTTGATCTGGATTGCCTGGTGCTGGCAGATCGGCTTGCCGAAGGTCTTGCGCAGCTGGCTGTAGGATACGGCTTCGTTGAGCGCCGCCTGTGACACGCCGACGCCGCGCGCGGCGACGTTGATGCGGCCGAGCTCGAGCCCGCCGAGGGCGTGCTGCAAGCCGCGCCCCTCCTGGCCGCCGATCAGCCGATCCGCTGGGATCACGTAATTGTCGAACACCAGCTCGGCGGAATCGATGCCCTTGTAGCCGAGTTTTTCCAATTTGCGGCTGACGGTGAAGCCGGGGCCCTTCTCGGCGAGGAACAGGCTCATGCCGCGATGGCGCGGCTGGATGGACGGGTCGGTCTTGACCAGCAGCGCGAAGCATTGCCCATGAATGCCGTTGGAAATCCAAGTCTTCACGCCGTCGATGACGTAGCGGTCGCCCTCGCGCCGCGCGACGGTGCGGATCGCCTGCAGATCGGTGCCGCAATCAGGCTCAGTCAGCGCCAGCCCGCCGCGCATCGCGCCGGAGGCGAAGCGCGGGAGAAACTCGCGTCGCTGCGCCTCGGTTCCGAAGCGCTGCACCGCGGACGCCATGATGAGATGCGAGTTGAAGATGCCGGAGAGCGACATCCACACCGTCGAGACGCGCTCGACGATCTTCGCGTAAGTGCTGCAGGAAAGGCCGAGTCCGCCATATTCCGGGCGGATCACCGCGCCGAATAGGCCGAGCTCCTTCATGCGCTCGACGATCTCCTCGGGGTAGATGTCGTCGCGCTCCAGCGCGTGCACATGCGGTTTCACATCGCGGTCGAGGAAGCGCGCGACGCTGTCGAGGATCAGCCGCTCCTGTTCGGTGGTCTGCGCTGTATCAGAGGCGGCCATGTTGCCTTCCATCCACTTGACGGAGCGCGAGCGTTCACGAGCGCCGATAGCCCGTCAAGGGCACGCTTGACCCCGCCCGGAGCCGGCGGCTAGCTGTGCCGCACGGAGGGTCGCAATGGTTGGAATTGCCAAGGAAGTCGGGCCGCAGCGCTATCGCGAGAGCTTCGGCCGCTACTACGAGGACTTCACCGTGGGCGACGTCTACGAGCATCGTCCGGGGCGCACCATCAGCGAGGCCGACAATACCTGGTTCACCTTGCTGACGATGAACCAGCATCCGCTGCATTTCGACGCGGCCTACGCGGCAAAATCGGAGTTCGGCAAGCCGCTGGTGAATTCCTGCCTGACGCTCTCCATCGTCTCGGGCATGAGCGTGTCGGATATCAGCCAGAAGGCGATCGGCAATCTCGGATGGACCGACATCAAGCTGCCGGCGCCGGTATTCGTCGGCGACACGATCTATGCCGACTCGGAGGTGCTGGCGAAGCGGGAATCCGCCAAGCGGCCGACGCAGGGCATCGTCACCGTTCGCACCATCGGGCGAAAGGCCGATGGCACGGTGTTCATGAGTTTCGAGCGGACGGTGCTCGTGCCGAAGCGAGGCCATGCGGTGGACGACCGCGCGGAGTACTGAATTCTTGACGACCCGCCGCCCGCCTGCTGAAACGAGCCGCATTCACAACCGTTGGCGGGACACTCCGATGAATACCTTCTCATTCGTGAGCCGCGTTGCTGTTGCTTGCTTGGCGGTCGCTGCGATCACCGCGCTCCCATCGCCGGGCCCGGGCGACGCCTGGGCGCAGGCCTCGGGCATGGGCGGCGCCGGACAGTCCAATACGATCACCGTGCGCGCCCGGGTCAAGGCGATCAATCACAAGACTCGGAAGGTCACGCTGGTCGGACCACAGGGAAACACCTTCACGGTGGTCGCCGGCGAGGAAGTACGCAATCTGCCGCAGGTGAAGGCAGGTGACACGGTGGTCGTGCGCTATCATGCCTCCACGGTCTTCGTCCTGGCGGCACCCGGGACTCGGCTTCCCGAGAACTCGATGAGCGTCGCGGGCGGGCGCGCTGAGCCGGGACAGATGCCGGCCGGCGCGGCGGGCACGAGGCTGGTCGTGACCGGGCTGGTGGTCGGCATCGACCCGGTGGGGCACACAATCTCCCTTGTCGACCGGTCGGGTGGCGCGGTCCGCACAATCGACGTTCTCGACCCCGAGCGTCAGCAGCAGCTGAGCCGGATCAATGTCGGCGATACGATCACCGCGGTGATCAGCGAGGCCGTCGCCGTCGCGGTCGAGCCCACCCGATAGACCTCGCGACGGTCGACGGCGCAAGCCGCCGACCGTCGCCCCGAGCTAGATCGGGTCCCAGCCGAACACGTCGCCGCTGCGGTCGAGCGGCATGAAGGACGCTTCCATCGCCGGCAGCATGTGCTCCGCGACCAGCTCCGGCGTCCAGCCTTCGCTGCGATGCACGCTGCGCACCGGGCGCGGCGAGCTGAACAGATAGATCTCGTTGTGCCGTGTGCCGAACACCTGGCCCGAGACGTTTTTCGCGGCGTCGGAAGCGAGGAACACCGCGACCGGGGCATTCTTGTCACGCGCCTGCTGCTCCGGCGTGTTGACCGGAATCGAGCTCGTCATGCGGCTCCAGGCGAAGGGTGCGATGCAGTTGGAGCGCACGTTGTAACGCTTCATGTCGAGCGCGATCGACTTCGACAGCGCGGTGATGCCGAGCTTCGCCGCCGAGTAGTTCGCTTGGCCGAAATTGCCGATCAGCCCCGACGTGCTGGTGATGTGCACGAAGGCGCCGCTCTCCTGCTTGCGGAAATGCTCGGCGGCGGCGCGGCTGGTGAAGAAGCTGCCGTTGAGATGCACGCCGATCACTGCCAGCCAGTCATCGGCGGTCATCTTGTGGAAAATCACGTCGCGCAGGATGCCGGCGTTGTTCACCACGATGTCGATGCGGCCGAAATGGTCCATCGCCGACTGGATGATCTTCTGTGCGGAGCCCCATTCCGCGACGGAATCAGTGTTGATCTGGGCCTGGCCGCCGCGCTGCTCGATCAGCTGCTTCGTTTGCTGCGCCGGGCTGTCGGACTTGCCCTCGCCGGAGAGCGAGGCGCCCACGTCGTTGATGATGATCTTGGCGCCCTCGGACGCCATCATGATGGCGATTTCCCGGCCGATGCCGCCACCCGAGCCGGTCACGACCGCGACCTTGCCTTCGAGCATGTTAGCCATAGTCATCCTCCAACGATCCAGGCCGCGAGGTTAGGCGGGGGCCGGTTGCTTGTGAACCCCGCGTCCCGCGCTACGATGGCGCGGGAAAAGCACGAATTGGGAGCCTTCGATGATCCAAGTATCGCGGCGCGGTGCGCTGGCGCTCGGCCTGGCGGCGGCCACGGCTGGCACGGCACGGGCCGAGAAAAAATACGCACCGGGTGTGACGGACAGCGAAATCCTGATCGGCTCGACCCAGCCGTTCAGCGGGCCGGCCTCGTCCTACAGCACCATCGGCCGCTGCCATGCCGCGTATTTCGGGATGCTCAACGAGCAGGGCGGGATCAACGGGCGCAAGATCAAGCTGATCCAGCTCGACGACGCCTACACCCCGCCCAAGACCGTCGAGCAGACCCGCAAGCTGGTGGAACAGGAGAAGGTGGCCTTCATCTTCGCCCAGCTCGGCACGCCGACCGGCATGTCCACGCGCAAATACCTGAACCAGCACAAGATCCCGGACGTGTTCGTCGCCTCGGGGGCCACCCAATTCTTCGACCACGCGAATTTCCCGTGGGTGATCGGCTGGCAGCCGAGCTACCAGATCGAGGGTCGGATCTACGCCAAGTACATCCTGCAGACGAAGCCGGACGCGAAGGTGGCCGTGCTGTCGCAGAACGACGATTCCGGTCGCGACCTCATGAAGGGGATGCGGGACGGGCTCGGCGACAAGGCGGAGAAAATGCTGGTCTCCACCACGACATACGAGACCACCGATCCGACGACCGATTCCCAGGTGCTCAGCGCGAAGGGCTCCGGCGCCGACGTGTTTTTCTTCGCGGGCATCCCGAAATTCTCGGCCATGACCATCCGTAAGGTCTACGACATGGGCTGGAAGCCGTTGTTCATCGTCTCCAATCCGGCCTCGTCGGTCGCGACGGCGCTCGTCCCGGCAGGGCTCGACAAATCGGTCGGGCTGATCACCAGCGCCTACATGAAGGACTCCAACGACCCGCAATGGGAGACCGACAAGGGCTACAAGGACTGGCGCGCCTTCATGGCCAAATACTATCCCGACGGCGACATCAAGGACTCGAACGTCGTCTACGGCTACTCCCAGGCGCAATGCCTGGAACAGGTGCTGCGGAGCTGCGGCGATGATCTCTCGCGCGAGAACATCATGAACCAGGCGTGGCACATCGACTTTCAGCCCCCCATGTTCCAGCCCGGCGTGCCGTTCAGCGTCAAACCGGGGGATCTCTCCGGCATCAAGAAGCTGCGGCTGGTGCGGTTCGACGGCAAGGCTTGGGTGCCGTTCGGCGAGGCCATCGGGGCCTGACGCCCGACAGGGTTGGAGCGGACCAATCCCGCTCCAACCTCTTGACCTGGCACGACCGATAGGCCATCTCCTGGCAATCAGGACCAGATGGGTCCGATTACCGTTTCCGGTGCTGTCATGCTCAGGTTGTCCAAGCTGACCGACTATGCCGTGGTCGTGCTGGTGCGTCTCTCGCGAGGCGATGCGGTGCAGACCTCGCCGGGGATCGCGGGAGCGACCGGCATCCCTGAGCCGACCGTGGCCAAGGTGCTGAAGGCGCTTTCTGGTGGCGGGCTGGTCGCGTCGCAGCGCGGTGCGCGTGGCGGCTACCGGCTGATGCGCCCGCTTGGCGCGATCCCGATCTCCGATGTGATCGCCGTGGTGGATGGGCCGATCGCGCTCACTGCCTGTGTCGAGGGCGCGCTGACGAATTGCGAGTCCCAGGAACTCTGCCCCATGCGTGGTCGCTGGGACCCGGTGAACGATGCGATCCAGCAGGCGCTCGCGAATATCACGTTGGCCGATATGCAGGAGGCGTCGATCCCGCGCGCCTTCCGAGTTCCACCCGCGCGGGTCGCGCCGCCGACCTCCGCCGAACCCGCCGCATAGGATGATTTGATGCCCGCCGTGAGCGAAACCCTCGACACCCTGCAGTCCGTCACCGAGTCCGGCTACAAATGGGGCTTCGAGACCGATATCGAGATGGACTTCGCGCCCAAGGGGCTGAACGAAGACATCATTCGGCTGATCTCGACGCGCAAGGACGAGCCCGCTTGGCTGCTGGCCTGGCGCCTGAAGGCGTTCGAGGCGTGGAAGGCGATGCGCGAGCCGCACTGGGCGCGCGTCGAGCATCCACCGATCGACTATCAGGACATCCACTACTACGCCGCGCCGACCAAGAAGGCCGGGCCGAAGAGCCTCGACGAGGTCGATCCGGCGCTGCTGGAGACGTATGAGAAGCTCGGCATCCCGCTGAAGGAGCGCGCCATCCTGGCCGGCGTCGAACCGGCGGAGGGGAGCGGCGAGAGCAACATCGCCGTGGACGCGGTGTTCGACAGCGTTTCGGTCGCGACCACCTTCCGCACGACCTTGCAGAAGGCCGGTGTGATCTTCTGTCCGATCAGCGAGGCTGCGCGCGAGCATCCCGAATTGCTGCGCAAGTATCTCGGCACCGTCGTGCCGACGGGCGACAATTTCTTTGCCGCGCTCAACAGCGCGGTGTTCACCGACGGTAGTTTCGTGTTCGTCCCCAAGGGCGTGCGCTGCCCGATGGAGCTTTCGACCTATTTCCGCATTAATGCGCGCAACACTGGGCAGTTCGAGCGCACGCTGATCATCGCCGAGGAAGGCAGCTACGTCAGCTATCTCGAAGGCTGCACGGCGCCGCAACGCGATGAGAACCAGCTGCACGCTGCTGTCGTCGAGCTGGTCGCGCTGGACGACGCGCAGATCAAGTACAGCACGGTGCAGAACTGGTATCCGGGCGACGCTGAGGGGCGGGGCGGCATCTACAATTTCGTCACCAAGCGCGGCCATTGCCGAGGCGCGCGCAGCAAGATCAGCTGGACACAGGTAGAAACCGGCTCGGCGATCACCTGGAAGTATCCGTCCTGCATTTTGGAAGGCGAAGGCAGCGTCGGCGAGTTCTATTCGGTCGCCGTCACCACCAATCGCCAGCAGGCCGACACCGGCACGAAGATGATCCATCTCGGCCGCGGCACCAGCAGCACGATCGTGTCGAAGGGGATCAGCGCGGGCCGCTCGAACAACACCTATCGCGGGCTAGTGAAGGTGC
>JAFKFI010000056.1 GCA_017307285.1 Alphaproteobacteria bacterium
CCCCTCCCCCAACCCCCTCCCACAAGGGGAGAGGGCTTTCTTCTCCCTCTCCCCTTGTGGGAGAGGGCCGGGGTGAGGGGTTGCCGCTACAAACGAGCGATCGCCGCGAGCACCGCGTCGGGCTGCTCCAACGTCGACATATGCCCAGCATCGGGCACGCTGACCAACTCCGCGCCTCGAATCGCCGCCTTCCACGCCTGCGCATAGGGCGCCGGGAACACCCGATCCGAATCCCCCCAAACCAGCACCGTGCGCGCCTTCACCCGATGGATGCGATCCTTCAACCCACGCTCCGGAATCGGAAACAGCAGCTTCCCCGCCATCCCAAGCTGGCGCGCGTTCGTCACCAGGAACGGAATAAGGAATTTCGGGTCCTTGATATCCACATTCGACGTGATCAACGACGCGCCAAACTCCGCGTCATGAAACAGCGTCGGCGGGAAATCCTTCGGCAGCATCGCGAAGATATCGGGCGCGGGATAGGCGTCCAGCCACAACCCGGCCGGCGCGATCAGGCACAACCGATCCACCTCGTTGGGACAAACCGCCGCCATCTCGGCGGCGATCATGCCGCCCAGCGAATGCCCGACCAGCAGCGGCTTCGATAGCCCAAGCGCCGCCAGCACGTCGAAGGTGAGCAAGGTCACGTCCAGCATGTCGCGGATCTCGCCGCATTCCGGCGAGTCGCCGTAGCCCGGGAGCAACGGCGCGTGAACACGATAACGCTCCGCCAGCCGCAGCAGGAACGGATCATCCGGCTTCACGCCGCCGGCAGTGTGCAAGAACACGAGGTCCGGCCCCTTGCCGCCCTGCAGCACATGAACTTCCGTGTGCTTCGTCGGGACTTTCCTAACTTCGATCACTTCGCGGGCTCCAGCTGGGGTGCGGGCGCGCTCGCCGGCAGCGGCGCGGGTGCCACCCGGTGTTGCAGCGGCTTGCACCAGAAGCGCGGATCATTGTCGTGCTCCGGCCAGATGTTGCGCAGATGCGGCATCACCTTCTCGGCGAACAGCTTCGTCGAGTACATGCACTTGTCCTTGGGCATGTTGCCCACATGGAGCAGCAGAAAGATGTTGCCCACGCGCAGGCTTTTGATGAGGTGCTCCATCTGCTGGCGCACCGTCTCGGGACTACCCGCGACGATGTAGCCACCCTCCACGAGATCCTTCCAAGACAGCGTCGTGTGGTCGGTGCGCGAGTACTGGTTCACCGCGCCGATCTGCAGAGTCTTGATCGTGCGATAGCCCGGCGCATCGGCGAAGCCCGGATAGACGTGCAGGCAGCGATTGTAGAAGTAGTGCGCGTGCTCTTCGTAGAGCCGCTGCGCCTCGGCGTCGGTATCGGCGACGAACACGGTCTGCGCGAAGCCCGCGCGATACGGCGAATCGTCCGGCGCGCCGCGCTCGCGCACCCGCGCCCAATACCCGTCCATCAGCGTCTGCGCGCGCTTGTAGCCGTTGAAGCTCAGGTAAGAGTACGAGTACGTGTTGTCGATGCAGAAATCATAGGTCTCGACCGAGCCACCACCGGGAATGTGCAGCGGCGGATGCGGCTTCTGGATCGGCTTCGGCCACAGATTGACGTAGCGCAATTTGTTGTAGCGGCCGTTGAAGGCGAAGATGTCCTCTTCCTTCCAAGCCCGGATGATGAGGTCGTGCGCCTCGGCGTATTTCTCCCGCGTCAGCGCCGGGATGGTGCCGTAGCAGTAGTTGGTGTCCATCGACGTCCCCACCGGGAACCCGGCCACCAGCCGCCCGCCGGAAATCACGTCGAGCATGGCGAACTCTTCCGCGACCCGGATCGGCGGATTGTACAGCGCGATGGAATTGCCCAACACGACCAGCCCCGCGTTCGACGTGCGACGCGACAGCGCGGCGGCGATGATGTTGGGCGACGGCATCAGCCCATAGCCGTTCTGATGGTGCTCGTTGACCCCGATCCCGTCGAAGCCGAGCGTGTCGGCATATTCGAGCAGGTCCATATACTCGTTGTAGAGCGCGTGGCCCTTCACCGGGTCGAACAGCCGGTTGTCGATATCGACCCAGACCGAACGATGCTTGTCCCGGAAATCGTCCGGCAGCCAGCGCCACGGCATCAGGTTGAACCAGGTGAAACGCATGTCTTAGCTCCCGCGAATGGGGTCGCCCTGATGGGCGCGATCAGGCAACCTACCGGGGAGTAGGGGCCCGCGTCCAGGGAGGCGCGGCGCTACCGCTCTTGACGGCATTGGTCTTCTATGTCAATCTATGACATATGGCTGGCGCCGAGCTTCTATTCCATCGCAAGCGCCACCACGAGGACGGCGCCATCCTGGAAATGAAGCTGTGGCGGGTTCCCCGATCCGTTCGGGGCTCCGACCATCTGCTCAAATACTCGTTGTTCTATGGCGAGGCCGGCTGCCGACTGATCGGCTATGACAACGAGGCGGGAAAGGGCGACCATCGGCATTATGGAGATCGGGGAGGAAGCCTATCCGTTTTCGACCGTGCGGCAGCTGATGGCTGACTTTCTGGCCGATGTTCACCGCGTGCGAGGAGGAAAATTGTGACAAGTCCAGTCAAGGTTATCGTCGGAGGTGCCGAGGAGGAGGACGGCGCCGCCTTCGTGCGCGCCTGGGAGCGCGCCGAACGTGGCGAGAAGGTGCATGAGCGGGTCCTGGCATTCCAATCCTGGGAAGCCTTGTCCTCGCTGCTGACCGGCGAGCGATACCGGCTGCTCCGTCACCTGCACGCCCATCCCGAGCCATCCGTGAGTGCCCTGGCGCGGTCGCTCGGACGACAGTATCGGCGCGTTCATGACGACGTATCGGCATTGGAAGGCGCCGGCCTCGTCGAACGAACGGACGGCGAAGTCCGAGCCGCGACCGACGCGATACAGGCCGAAATCAGACTGTAGCGCGCGACCGCGGCTAACTCGCCTTCGCCAGCTTGTCGAACGCCGCCAGCCGCGCGAGCAGCCCCGGCATGTCGCGCAACGGAATCATGTTCGGCCCGTCGCTCGGCGCGTGGTCGGGGTCGGGGTGTGCCTCGATGAACACCGCCGCGACCCCGACGGCGAGTGCCGCACGCGCCAGCACGGGCGCGAACTCGCGCTGGCCACCCGAGGAAGTCCCCTGCCCCCCTGGTTGCTGCACGGAATGGGTGGCGTCGAACACCACTGGGTATCCGGTGCGCGCCATGATCGGCAGCGCGCGGAAATCCGTCACCAGCGTGTTGTAGCCGAAGCTCGCCCCACGCTCGCAGAGCAGGATGCGCTCGTTCCCGGTGCTGGCGACCTTGGCAGCCACGTTCGCCATGTCCCAAGGGGCAAGGAATTGGCCCTTCTTCACGTTCACGGCAGCACCGGTCTCGCCAGCCGCGAGAAGAAGATCGGTCTGGCGGCAGAGAAACGCCGGAATCTGCAACACGTCCACCGCCTCGGCGGCCGGCGCGCATTGCTCCGCGCTATGCACATCGGTCAGCACCGGCACGCCGAACCGCTCGCGCACCGCGGCGAGGATCGCCAGCCCCTTCGCCATTCCCACGCCGCGCGCAGCACTAGCACTCGTGCGGTTCGCCTTATCGAAGCTGCTCTTGTAGATCAACGGCACACCCACCGCCCGCGCAATCTCGACCAGCGCCGAGGCGACCTCCACCGCGTGCGCCTCGCTCTCGATCTGGCAGGGGCCCGCGATCAGCACAAACGGCCGGTCGTTGGCGATCTCGACCGCCCCGACCCGCACGGTTCGCACTAACACTGGCGCCGTCATACCAGCCGCGCCTGGCGAACCGCCGCCCCGATGAAACCCGCGAACAACGGATGCGGCAGGAACGGCTTTGATTTCAGTTCCGGGTGAAACTGCACGCCGATGAACCACGGATGGTCGGGGATCTCGATGATCTCCGGCAGCACGCCGTCCGGCGACATTCCGGAAAAGCGCAGACCGGTCGCCTCCAGGCAATCCTTGTAGTGCACGTTGACCTCGTAGCGGTGACGGTGACGCTCCTCGATCACCGGCGCATCGCCATAGATCGAGCGCACCAGGCTATCGTGGCGCAGCACGGCGGGATACGCGCCGAGACGCATCGTGCCGCCCAGCTCGCCGCCCTCCATCCGCCGCTCGATCTCATTGCCGCGCGCCCATTCGGTGAGCAAGCCTACGACCGGCGTGTCGCACGGCCCGAACTCGGTGGAGGACGCCTCAGACAATCCCGCCAAGTTGCGCGCCGCCTCGATCACCGCCATCTGCATCCCAAAGCAGATGCCCAGGAACGGCACACCCCGCTCGCGCGCGAAACGCACCGCGGCGATCTTGCCCTCGGTCCCACGCTCGCCGAACCCGCCCGGCACCAGGATGCCATGCACGCCCTCGAGCCGCGCCACCGTGTCCGGCTGCTCGAACACCTGGCTGTCCATCCAGTCGAGCCGCACCCGCACGCGATTGGCGATGCCGCCATGCGTCAGCGCCTCGGCCAGCGACTTATAGCTGTCGAGGAGATTGGTATATTTGCCAACCACCGCGATCCGCACCTCGCCCTCCGGCCCGCGCAGCGTGTCGACGATGCGCTCCCAGCCTGACAAATCCGGTTCGATCGTGGCATCGAGCGAGAAATGGCGCAGCACCTCGCGATCCATCCCCTCGGCGTGATAGCGGATCGGCACCGCGTAGATCGTATCGACGTCCAGCGCCGCGATCACCGCCTCGGGTCGCACGTTGCAGAACAGCGCGATCTTGCGCCGCTCGTTGTCGGGGATCGGCCGGTCGCAGCGGCACAGCAGCATATGCGGCTGGATGCCAACGTTGAGCAGCTCCTTCACCGAGTGCTGCGTCGGCTTCGTCTTCAGTTCGCCAGCCGAGGGGATGTACGGCACCAAGGTGAGATGCACGAACATCGACCGCTCGGTGCCGAGCTCGTTGCCGAGCTGGCGGATCGCCTCGAGGAACGGCAGGCTCTCGATGTCGCCGACCGTGCCGCCGATCTCGACCAGCACGAAATCCAAATCCTGGGTCTCGCGCAGGATGGCTTCCTTGATGGCGTCGGTGATGTGAGGGATCACCTGCACGGTCGCGCCGAGATAATCGCCCCGCCGCTCCTTGGCGATCACTTCGGCGTAGATGCGCCCTGTCGTGGCATTGTCGGCCTTGCTCGCGTGCACGCCGGTGAAGCGCTCGTAATGGCCGAGGTCGAGATCGGTTTCCGCCCCGTCATCGGTGACGAACACTTCGCCATGCTGATACGGGCTCATGGTCCCAGGATCGACGTTGAGATAGGGGTCGAGCTTGCGCAGCCGCACGCTGAAGCCGCGCGCCTGCAGCAACGCGCCGAGAGCGGCCGAAGCGATGCCTTTTCCGAGGGAGGACACCACGCCGCCGGTGATGAATACAAACCGGGTCATGGACGGCCTGTATAGCGGCCCCAGCGAGTCCCAGGAAGCCTCGGCTTCGGCACAGGGCGCAGCCCTGCCGTGCGTCGCTCCCTAGAGCACAACCAGCTCGGCCCGCAGGGCGGCGCGCAGCACCGGGGCGGCGCGAGCTAGCTCGGCCGCGAGTTCATCCCCGACCACCTCGGCCCGCAGCGGCAGTCCGCCGCGCCCAGCGTCGATCACCGCGCGCAGCCGCTGGTCGAGCGCGGCCATGCCATAGCTCGCCGCAAGACCAGCCATCGCGTGGGCATGCGCTTCGATCTCCTGGGCGTCGCCGCTTGCCATTGCGTCACGCAGCCCAGGCAGCCGGTCGCGCAACTCAGCCAGACAGTCCTCCGCCAGATCGGCCACCGTCGCCTGCGTCAGGTTGGCGCGCAACTCCGCAATCCGCTCGGCCGCCAGGACCGGCTCCAAGGGCGCAGCCTCTGCCTCCTCCGGCGCGGCAAGCTTTCGTTGCGGCAGCGGGTGGCTCGGCCAGACATGGCGGCGGATCACGTCGAGCAGGCGGGCCAGTTCGACCGGCTTGGCGACCATGTCGTTCATGCCGGCCCGCAGGCAGCGTTCCCGATCCTCGGCCGCGGTGTTCGCGGTCAGCGCGATGACCGGCACGACGCCAGCGGGTCCGCCGAGCGCCCGAATGCGCTTCGTGGCTTCGAGCCCGGTCATCCCCGGCATGAAGACGTCCATCAGCACCACGTCGTACGGGACGGCCGACAACATGCGGAGCGCGGCTTCGCCCGACTCCGCCACATCGACCATGTGGCCCTCCCGCCGCAGCATCATGGCGGTGACAAGCTGGTTCGGCAGGATGTCCTCGACCAGCAAGATCCGCGTGCGCCGCAAGGTGACGGGCGAAGCCGGAGCCCGCGAGGACGCCGCGTCGGTCTTTGCCGGACCGACCGGCAGTGCGATCCAGAAATCGTTGCCCCCGCCGGGCAGCGGCGCCTCGTCCCAGCCGATCTCCGCGTTCATCAGCGCGGCCAGGCTCTGGCAGATGACGAGGCCGAGCCCGGTGCCGGGCGCCGCGTTGCCCTGCGGACGGTCGAGCCGGGAGAATGGCTGGAACAACCGCGACCGATCGGAGGAGGAAAGCGCCGGACCGGGATCGCGCACCGTCAGGCGGAGCAAGCTCCGCCCGGACTCAGACCGCATTTCCGCCAGCAGCACGATCGGCCCGGGATCGGCGAACTTCACCGCATTGCTCAGCAGGTTGATCAGCACCTGCCTGATCCGCCCGGAATCGCCATGCACAAGGTCCGGCACGCCTGGCGCAAGCATCAGCGACAGGCTCATGCCCCGACCGACCGCCTGATCGTGAAACAGGTCCAGAACGCCGTCGAGCAGCGGACGCAACGCGAACAGGCTCGGGCGCAAGGTCAGCCGCCCGGCCTCCATCTTGGACATCTCCAGGATGTCGTTGATTAAGCCGAGCAGGCTGTCGCCCGCCTGCCTGGCCATGTCCACCAGCCGGCGCTGCGAGTCTGACACGCCCGTGTCGGTGAGCAGTCGCAGGCTGTTCAGCAACGTATTGAGCGGAGTGCGGATTTCGTGGCTCACCGTTGCGACGAAGTGGGACTTGGCCTCGGTGGTCGCCTCGGCCATCTCGCGCGCGCGCCGCATCGTCTCTTCCGCCTGCTTGCGGGCCGTGATGTCGGCGTAGAGGGTGACGAAGCCGCCCCCCGGCAGGGCGCTGCGGCGCAGCTCGAGGGTCCGCCCGCCAGGCCGGGGTGTCTCGAGCGTACCGGTCTGCGGTCCGGAGCGCAGCACCGCCATCCGGCGCGCCACCTCCTTCTCCACGTCCACCGGCCCGAACTCGCCAAGCTTGGCCTGTGTGCGGATGATCTCTTCCATCGGCATCCCGACGCGCAACAGGTCCGCGGGCACGCCGGTGAACTCGGCGAACAGCCGGTTCCAGGCTACCAGCCGAAGGTCCGGGTCGAGCATCGAGACCCCGTCCGACATGCCTCCGAGCGTCGCCTCCAGCTGAGCCGCCTTGGCATCCGCCCGCCGCCGGGCCGCGTCGAGCTCGGCATTGGCGGCGGCCAGGGTGGCGCGATCCCGGTTGAGGCCGTCCTCGCGGCGCCGGGCCATGCCCAGTTCGCGCACCAGGCCGCCGGCCATCACGAGGATGAACAGCGTCGTGCCGCCGGCGAATACGTGCGCTCCGCGCGCGAAAGCCCGCGAGGGATGCAGGGCGGTCTGCGCATCGAATGCCACCACCACCGCGAGATCCCGGTCGGGCACCGCGTGGAACGCATGGAACCGCTGGACGCCGTCGAGCGGCGATGGGCCGACCCAATGGCCGTTGGGGTCCGCCCGCAGGGCGGCGAACATCTGCGTCTTGGAAATGTCGAGCCCCGGCTCGGCGGCGACCGGGCCGACCAGCGCCCGCAGCTTCCCGTCGCCCGTGCCGACCAGCGCGATCATGCCCTGGTCTCCAAGGTCGACCTGGCGATAGAACCGGGTCAGCGAGCCGGTGTCGTAAGACAACCCAAGCACACCGAGAAAGCGGCCGTTCGGGCCATCCAAGCGGCGCGCCATGTTCATCTGCCAGCGATTCGTCACGAGCCCGCGGGTCGATGGGCCGATGAACATGCGGCCGTCATCGTGCGGGAGCGCCGCCTCGGCACGGAAATAATCGCGCCCGCTGACGTCGACGCCGAGCAGTTCCGGCCGGGTGCTCGCCCGGATGATCCCGTTCGCGTCGGCGATGAAGAGGTGCAGGGAGATGTCGCGGAGCACGAGGGTGCGCTGCCGCCATCCCTGCAGATCGAAGCCGTGGGGGTCGCTTTCCCATTCGTGCTCCAGGATCCGCAACGTCTGGTCGAGCACCAGGAACTCGCGCGCCAGCTGATCCTCGAAGACGAGAGCCTGGTTGGACACCTCCGCCTCAACGTGCGCCCGCGCCTCGCTCCGCTCCGCGTCCACGGCGATCAGGGTGCCGAACCAGGTCAGAGCGACCAGCACCAAGGCGGAGAGGATGATCGCGGTCCTGCCGAGCCAGCCGCGCCCCTGACCGGTCGTCATGGGTGCATCGCGTTTGCGTTTCGCAAGAGAGCCAACGACGCTCGGTTCCTCTGCCATGCGATGCTCGACAGCCTTGTCTTATCCTGTCCGGCGCCCCCGTTACAACCGTTGGTCGCAGCTAGAGGCCCGCGCCTTGCCGACGGGCCGGTCGGGTGCGAATGTCCCGCCGTCCCGGGCGGCCGCTTCGGATCCGCCGCACGTACGAGAGGATCGCATGGCCAAGATCAAGGTGAAGAACCCCGTCGTCGAGCTGGATGGGGACGAGATGACACGCATCATCTGGGGTTTCATCAAGGACAAGCTGATCCTCCCCTATCTCGACATCGACCTGAAGTATTTCGACCTTGGGATCGAATACCGCGATCGGACGGACGACCAGGTGACGGTCGACGCGGCGAACGCTATCAAGGAGTACGGCGTCGGCGTGAAATGCGCCACGATCACTCCCGACGAGGCGCGCGTCGAGGAATTCAAGCTGAAGAAGATGTGGCGCAGCCCGAACGGCACCATCCGCAACATACTCGACGGCACCATCTTCCGCGAGCCGATCATCTGCAGCAACGTCCCCCGTCTGGTGCCGCACTGGACGCAGCCGATCGTCATCGGCCGTCACGCCTATGGGGACATATACCGCGCGACCGAGACGAAAATTCCCGGCCCCGGCATGGTGACGCTCACTTTCCAGCCCGCCGGCGGCGGCACCGCGCAGGTGCTGGAGGTGCACGACTTCAAGGGTCCCGGCGTGGCGATGGGAATGCACAACACCAAGGCTTCGATCGAGGGCTTCGCCCGCGCCTCCTTCAACTACGGTCTGGCGCGCAAGTACCCGGTCTATCTCTCGACCAAGAACACCATCCTCAAGGCCTACGATGGCATGTTCAAGGATGTGTTCCAGGAGATCTACGACGCCGAGTTCAAGGCGAAGTTCTCCAAGGAGGGTCTCACCTACGAGCACCGCCTGATCGACGACATGGTCGCCTCCGCGCTCAAGTGGAATGGCGGCTACGTCTGGGCCTGCAAGAACTACGATGGCGACGTCGAGAGCGACATCGTGGCGCAGGGCTTCGGCAGCCTCGGCCTGATGACCAGTGTGCTGATGAGCCCGGACGGCAAGACGGTGGAGAGCGAGGCGGCGCACGGCACGGTGACGCGACACTACCGCGAGCACCAGAAAGGCCGCGAGACCTCCACCAACCCGATCGCCTCGATCTTCGCCTGGACCCGCGGCCTCGCCTATCGCGGCCGGTTCGACGACACGCCGGACGTCACCCGCTTCGCCGACACGTTGGAGCGCGTCTGCGTGCAGACGGTCGAAAGCGGTTTCATGACCAAAGACCTCGCCGTCCTGGTCGGCCCCGACCAGAAATGGATGAACACCCAGGCATTCCTCGCGAAACTCGACGAGAACCTGCAGGGGGCGATGAAGGCCTGACCTCATGGCGTAGCTGGAATACGTCAGGGGAGCCGAACGTCTCTCCTGGCGAAACGGAGAGGGCGCGATGAACGATGGGACCGGACTTGAGGGCCTGCGGCACTATCCGCTGGCGCGGCGCGGCTTCGTGATGACTTCGTTGATCGCGGGCTTCACCCTCGCCACCACCCGGGTGGACGCCCAAGGGATCCACACCGACAGCACCGGGCTCGAAGCCGGCGAGGTCGCGATCCCGGTGTCCGACGGCAAGCTGCCGGGCTACGCCGCGCGTCCGCAGGGCGCGGGGCCGTTCCCCATCGTGCTGGTGAACGAGGAGATCTTCGGCGTCCACGAATACATCAAGGACGTCTGCCGGCGCCTCGCCAAGCAGGGCTATCTCGCCGTCGCCCCCGAGATATACGCCCGCCACGGCGACCTCTCGAAGATGACGGACATCCAGCAGATCGTCCGCGACGTGATCTCCAAGACACCGGACGCGGAGGTCATGGGCACGCTCGATTCCGCCGTCGCCTGGGCCGGCAACAATCATGGGGATCATGCCCGCCTCGGCGTCACGGGTTTTTGCCGCGGCGGGCGCAACACCTGGCTCTATGCGGCGCACAATCCCACCCTCAAGGCAGCCGTCGCCTGGTACGGTCCGCTCGGCGGAACCCCGACGCCGATCCAGCCCAAGACCGCGCTCGATCTTGCCGGCGAGATCAAGTGCCCCCTGCTCGGCCTCTACGGCGGCCAGGATAAAAGCATTCCGGAGGCGCAGATTCGCGAGGCGGAGCAGCGGGCCAAGGCGGCCGGCAAGACCGTCGAGATCGTCATCTACCCCGACGCGCCGCACGGCTTCCACGCCGACTACCGACCAAGCTACCGCCGGCCGGATGCGGAGGATGGCTGGAAGCGGATGCTGGCCTGGTTCAAGCGCTACGGAGTGGCTTGATGGCTGAAACCAAGACCGAAATCATCCCCTACATCTTCTACGAAAGCGTCCCCGCCGCGCTGGATTGGCTCGCCCGCGCCTTCGGCTTCGTCGAGGAGCTGCGGCACGCGACACCGAGCGGGATGCACGCGCAAATGACGTTCGACGGCCAGCGCATCATGATGGGACAAGGCTTTGCCGAGTGGAAATTGGCAAGCGTCCGCAGCACCAAGGTCGCGACCCAGGGCGTGTTCATCTATCTCGCCGACGTGGACGCGCACTACGAGCGGGCGCGCGCCGCAGGTGCCGAGATCGTCCATCCACCCAAGGACGAGCCCTACGGCCGCACCTACACCGCCCGCGACCTCGACGGCCATCCCTGGTTCTTCACCCAGCCACCCGGGTAGAGCGAGATCGAGGTGAGCGATCGCGGTTCATAGCTGAAGCCGCTCGAAATGATCGGCCACCAATAGAAAACGACTACGATGCTTATCTCGCACGGGAGTTTCGAGAGCAAAACCAGGAGGGGAAGCATGATCCGCTATTCTGCTCACTGTGCCGCGATGGCTCTGATGCGCCGAACGCTCCTGCTTTTGACGGTTGCCACAATGTTGGCTGCCCCCGCAGCCGCCGAAGACCTCGGTGACAAGCTTGTTGGAAGCTGGCGACTGGTATCGTTGAAGATCAGCTATGTCGGAGAAAACACCGGGCAAGATGTACTCGGCACCGATCCGATTGGTCGAATTATCTATAGCGCCGATCGCCACTTCGCCGTCTTTATCGCAAGAAATGACCGCAAGCCTCCCCAGAACGAGACAGATAGGGCTGCCCTCGTTCGCAGCATGGCAGCCTACACTGGGACGTTCCAAATCGAGGGGGACCAAGCGACCTACACAGTGGATGGTGCTTGGAACGAGTCCTTTCCCAAGCAACAAATCCGCATCCTTCGGCTCGATGGGGATACCCTCACCGCGACCTCCCCGGAGCCGCAGGCGAGCACGTTCTCACCTGGCAAGCGTTTCACGACATTCGCGGTATTCCGTCGTGAGAGGGCGCCTTAGCGGGCATCGATTGCGCCGGCGCTCAACCGCAGGACAACGTCATAAGTCCCATAGGCAAGTCGCGAGCTGTTGCAAGAATCTTGAATTCTGCAAAACTAGCGGGTGGCTTATCGCCTAGCGCCGTTCGTCCTCGGAGGCTTTCTTTTCCGGCCGCACCGGTTGGCTCTGTGCAGCCTTGCGGATGGCGTCCACGTCCGCGAGGTCCTGCGGCCGTGCGGTCGCCAGTTTGGCGGCAATGAGGTTCGGCCGCAGAAATGAAGCTCGCCTTCAATCCACTCCCTGGGTCAACCACGTCCACGACACGTCGCTTCCATGCCGCGTCAAAGTCCACGCCGGGGATGTCGGTCAAGATGTCAACGCTGATCGGCTCTCGTCCCATGCGGAAGAAAGGGCCGGATTCCGCAAAGTCGGCCGCGGTCATGTCTTGGAGCGGCGCACCGAATTGCGCCAGTGCCGCGAAAACCTTTCGCGCGTTCGCGGTATCGGGATTGATGAGGATATCGAGATCTTTGGTCGCGCGCGGCTGCGCGTGAATGGAGACGGCGTACGCCCCAACGACGAGATACTCAACGCGGTGCTCGTTCAAAACGGACAAGAGTTCTTTGAAGTCTGGGTACATCCGGGGCCGCGTCTTTCAGCGCGTAATGCTCTTGGGTGAGTTCGGCTACCGCCGCAACACGTTCATGGATGGGGCAGCTTTGCCAATAGCGGTATTCGTCCGCCTTCATCTCATCAAAATCAGTGTAGCGACGGATGCTCTTGTCCATGAGTCGATCGTAGCACAGAGCCAGCCCTTAGGGCATGAACCGCAGGTGGTCTTCCGGATGCGCGGCTGTGGCACTCCATACTGACCGGGCAAAGCGGCCCTCACGGCATTGGCGCGAGCTGACTTCCATACTGCTCGGATGAGCCCCACCGGCACAGAGAAGGCTCAGGCAGCGAGCGCACCCCGCACCGCCGCTAGGGCGTCGTCGGCTCTCCCGCCCTCCGGCCCACCCGCCTGCGCGAGGTCGGGACGCCCGCCGCCGCCCTTGCCGCCGACCGCCGCGCTCGCCGCACGCACGAGATCGACCGCACTGAGCCGCTTGGTCAGGTCCGGCGAAACGCCGACCACGATGCTGGCCTTGCCGTCGGCGGTCGAGACCAGCGCCACCACGCCGCTGCCGATCTGCTTGCCGATCGCCTCGGCGAGCCCCTTGAGGTCGCGCGCCGGCACCTCGCCCAAATTGCGCGCGGCGAGCTTCACCCCGTTCACCTCCTCGAGTTCCGCGCCCCCGCCACCCGTCGCGACCTTGCGCTGAAGTTCGCTCACCTGGCGTTCGAGCTTGCGATTGCCTTCGAGCAACGCGGTCACACGGTCTGCCACGTCGGAGGGGCTGGTCCGCAGCGCCCCCGCCGCCTCATTGAGGCGCCGCTCGTTGGCTTCCACCAACTCGAGCGCCGCCTCGCCCGTCACCGCCTCGATGCGGCGCACGCCGGCGCTCACCGCGCCCTCGGAGACGATCTTGAACAGGCCGATATCGCCGGTGCGTCGCACATGCGTCCCGCCGCATAGCTCGATCGAGTAGGCCGGCTTGTTGCCCTCGCCCTCGCCCATCGAGACCACGCGCACCTCGTCACCGTATTTCTCGCCGAACAGCGCCATCGCGCCCATCTCGACCGCTGCCTCAGGCGTCATCAGCCGGGTCGTGACCTCGCTGTTCTCGCGCACCCTGGCGTTCACCTCGCGCTCGACCCAGGTGAGCTCGTCGGCGGTGATCGGCCGTGGTTGGCTGATGTCGAAACGCAGCCGGTCGGGCGCGTTGAGGCTGCCCTTCTGCATCACATGCGTCCCGAGCTTCCTGCGCAGCGCCTCATGCAGCAGATGCGTAGCGCTGTGATGCGCGCGGATCGTGGTGCGCCGCGCATGGTCCACCTCCGCGACCACGGGAACACCGGCGCGCGCCTCGCCGGCCTCCACACGCCCGAGATGGACGATCAGATCGCCCAGCTTCTTTTGCGTGTCGCCGATCGCGATGCGCAGCCCATCGGGGCCGGTGATCGTGCCGGTGTCGCCCACCTGGCCGCCGCTCTCGGCATAGAACGGGGTCTGATTGAGTATCACCGCCACATCGGACCCGGCAGCGGCCAACTCCGCCGGCGCGCCGTTCACCACGAGCGCAAGGATTTCCCCTTCCGCCGTCTCGGTCGAATAACCGAGAAACTCGGTCGCCCCGGTCCGCTCCTTGATCTCAAACCACACGGTCTCGGTCGCCGCCTCACCGGAGCCGGCCCAGGCGGCGCGCGCGCGGCGGCGCTGCTCGGCCATTGCCGCATTGAAGCCCGCCGTGTCCACGTCCCTGCCCTGCTCGCGCAGCGCGTCCTGCGTGAGATCGAGCGGGAAGCCGTACGTGTCGTAGAGGCGGAACGCCACCTCGCCGGGCAGCTTCTGGCCGCCGCCGAGCCGCTCGGTCTCCTCCGTGAGCAGGTGCAGGCCGCGATCGAGCATCTGCTTGAAGCGCGTCTCCTCGAGCAGCAGCGTCTCGGAAATCAGCGCCTCGGCGCGCGGTAGCTCGGGATAGGCGGCGCCCATCTGCCGCACCAAGGCCGGCACCAGCCGGTACATCACCGGCTCGCGCGTCCCCATCATGTGCGCGTGCCGCATGGCCCGGCGCATGATCCGCCGTAGCACGTAGCCGCGCCCCTCGTTCGACGGCAGCACCCCGTCAGCGATGAGGAAGGCGGAACTCCGCAGATGGTCGGCGATCACCCGATGGCCGATCTTGTGCGGCCCGTCGGGATCCTGCCCGGTCGCCTCGGCGGAGGCCAGGATCAACGCACGCAACGTATCGGTGTCGTAGTTGTCGTGCTTGCCCTGCAGGATCGCGGCGGTCCGCTCCAGCCCCATCCCGGTGTCGATCGAGGGGCGCGGCAACACGACCCGCGTGCCGGGCGGGCCTTCCTCGAACTGCATGAACACGAGGTTCCAGATCTCGACGAAGCGGTCGCCGTCCTCGTCGGGGCTGCCTGGCGGCCCGCCCGGAATGTGCTCGCCGTGGTCGTAGAAGATTTCCGAGCACGGCCCGCACGGGCCGGTGTCGCCCATCCGCCAGAAATTGTCCGCGGTCGGGATGCGGATGATCTTCTCGCGCGGCAGCCCCGCGACATTGTGCCAGATCTCGGCCGCCTCGTCGTCCTCGCTGAA
This sequence comes from Alphaproteobacteria bacterium, assembly GCA_017307285.1. Classification (GTDB taxonomy): domain Bacteria; phylum Pseudomonadota; class Alphaproteobacteria; order Acetobacterales; family Acetobacteraceae; genus JAFKFI01. The sequence goes on from JAFKFI010000056.1 coordinate 15,018, forward strand.
CACCGTGACCAGCAGCCGCTGCTTCGGCAGCCCGTATTCCTTCGTCACCAAATCCCAGGCGAGCGGGATGGCGAGCTCCTTGAAGTAGTCGCCGAAGCTGAAATTCCCCAGCATCTCGAAGAAGGTGTGGTGGCGCGCGGTGTAGCCCACATTGTCGAGGTCGTTGTGCTTGCCGCCGGCGCGGACGCATTTCTGCGCCGTGGTGGCGCGCGTGTAGGGCCGCTTCTCCTGCCCGGTGAAGACGTTCTTGAACTGCACCATGCCGCTGTTGGTGAACAGCAGGGTGGGATCGTTGCGCGGCACCAGGGACGAACTCGGCACGACCTGATGGCCGTTGCGGGCGAAGTAGTCCAGGAAGGTGGCGCGAATATCGTTGCTGCTGGGCATGGCGCGCGGCTGCTGTTCCATAATTGATCCCGACCGGATCAAGTAGCGTAGCGGCCCCGCGATGTCACCCCGCGCGCCCGGACAGGTGGACAAGCCGTGCGGCTTGCCCACCTAGGCGTTGGTTCAGGTGGCGAGCTTCCACTGCACCAGGGTGTAAGGCGTCGCCGCGTCGTCATGCGGCTCGAACACCGCCTCCACCGGCGCGCCGATCCGCACCGGCTGCTCGGGGTCGCCCAGCAGATTGCCGAGCATCCGGACATTGCCGGCATTCGGCAGCTCGACGAGCACCGCAATATACGGGCCATGCCCCTTCAACGCCGGGTGGACCGGATGCCAGCAGCGCGTCCAGGTCCAGATCTTTCCCTTTCCCTCGACCTCGACCCAGCGCATGTCCCAGGAGCGGCAGTTGTGGCACAGCCACTCCGGCCCCCATTGCCAGGTATTGCAGGCGGCGCAACGCTGGACACGCAGCTTGCCCTCGCGCGTGCCCGCCCAGTACGGCGCATCCAGCTTGTCGGTCTCGGTGACGGGCGCGGGAAGCCCCTTCGGCAGATAACTCATCACAGGGTCTCCTCGGAACCGAGAATCATGGTCGAGACAGGCGTCACCATCGGCCCGGCGATCACGCCGGCGACCTTGGCGCCCGGCACCTGCGACGTCGCAGTGCCGCGCAGCTGGCGCACCGCCTCGATCTGCAATTCGAGCCCGTGCATGTAGCATTCCGCCAGATTGCCGCCCGAGGTGTTGAGCGGCAGCTTGCCGGTGGGCGCCAGCAGGTTCTCGAGCCTGAGGAACTCGTTGCACTCCTCGGGCTTGACGAAGCCGTGCTCGGTCAGGCTCATCAGCACGCCGCCGGTGAAGTTCTCGTAGCTCTGCAGCACGTCCACGTCCTTGGGGCCAAGCTTCGCCATTTCCCACAGATGAGGCGCCACCGGGCCGAAACTCGCCGAGGCGAACTCGGGCGCGTTGAACGAGCGCGCGGCGTTACGGTGGTCCGAGCCCTGCGCCACCGCCAGCACATAGGCCGGCTTGTTCTTGAAATCCTTCGCCCGCTCCGCCGAGACCAGGATCAGCGCCGCCGCGCCGTCATTCTCCTGGCAGCAATCGAACAGGTGATACGGCTCGGAGATCCAGCGCGAGGCGTCATACGCCTCCTCGGTGAGCGGCCGGCCATACATCACCGCGCGCGGGTTGGACTGCGCGTGGTGGTAGGAGGCCATCGCCAGCGCCCGCAGCGCCTCCTGCTTGATCCCATGATCGTGCATGTAGCGCATGATCTTGAGCGCGAAGCGCTGCGCGGGGACGAAGATGCCGTATGGGTTGATGAGGGCGTTGTCCCCGGCCACCGTGCCGCCCGCCTGCGCCTGGCCGAACCGCTGGAACTGCCCTTGCGCCAACGCGCGATACACGACGGCGATCTCCGCCTGACCGGTCGCGATCGCCGCCGCCGCGTTGCCGACCGCCGCCGCGCCGCCGCCGCCGCCACCGCCCCACTGCATGTTGGACAGCCGCAGCTCCTTGCAGCCTAGCGCCGCCGAGATCCGTGAAGGATCGTTGCGATCATTGCTGTAGGAGGCGAAGCTGTCGATATCCTGCGGATTGATCCCGGCGTCCTCGCAGGCCGCCAGGATCGCCTTCAGGGCCAGGATGAACTCCGGGTCCGGCGACTGGCTGTGTTTGTAATAGGTGGTCTCGCCTATCCCGATCACGGCCACCTTGCCGCGCAGACTTCGTTCCGCCATGCCTTAATCTCCCCTCGTTGAACGCGGCGGAGCGATCCCCGCCGGCCGGTAATCGCTTCACAGTTGAATAATCGACCCCGCCGACCTACTGTGTCGCATTCTCCTCACGGCGTTTTTGGCATGGCCCCCGACGAAATCATAGAGTTCCTGACCGAGCGGAAACTCCTGGACAGCCAGGAGATCCTGGAGATGAGCATCCGGGAGCTTTATCTGATGCTGGAGTATTTGTGCGGCGTCCGCCCGGCGGACCATCGCCCGATCGGTTGATACGGCTCAGACGGGCTTGGTGCGAGAGGAGGGATTCGAACCCACAAGACTTTCGTCGGTCGATTTTGAGTCGACTGCGTCTACCGTTCCGCCACTCTCGCGCAACCGCGACAATACAACATCCCGCCCGCGTCGCCAGAGGGATACCCGCAAAGCACGAAACGACGCTGGCGGCGGATGCTAAAACCCGAACATATGGTCGAGCGAGAAGCCGCCCGCGTCGTCCATCAATCCGTGATAGCCGAACAGACGGCAGCTCGGGTCGCGGATCAGCACGTAGCCGCCCTCCCCGGCCCGTTCCAGCATCGCCTGGCCGAACACCGCGTCCGGCCACACCGTCGCCGAGCCCGAGCAGGCGATCGCGACCGGCTGTTCCGCGATCACCTCGCCCGCCGCGTCGTGCAGCAACAGCGATGTGCGTGACGTTGGGTGCCAAGCCGCCGAGGCGGGATAGATCAGCACCGCGAAACTCCGCCGCCGCGCATCGCCGAGCTTGAGGAACAGCCGCGTGGTCAGGCCCGGCGGCGGGCCGGAATACGATTGCGGCTCGTCCTTGTAGGTCATCGCCGTGTTGAAGATATGGGCGCCGAAGCTCGTCTCGGCGGCATGGCCGGTGTGCCGGTCCTCGAAGCGCACCAGCGCGTGCATCCACCCATCGGCCTCGCCACCCGCGCGGAAATCATAGACCAGCTCGGCATGGCCCTGCCCGGCACCGGCGAGCTCGTCAAAGTCCAGCGCCAGCGCGTGATCCCGCCGGAGGCAGCCGAGGAACCGTTCAGCGACCTTCTCGCCGCTCTCGGCGAACACATCGAGCCGCAGCGGCAATGTCTTTTGGCTCTCGGCCATCGGGGTCGGCTGCACGATGGTACGGAAACGCGCGCGATCGAGTACCGGAAATGGCAGCAGAAAGCCTCGCCCGAGCTGCGCCGGCAGTCCGGGAATCGCCGGATCAGGAGCGAGATCGGCGCGCTCCACATTGACATGCGCGATGCGCGTCCGCTCGCCGCGCGTCACCTCGTAGCGCGGGCGCACGAGATGCCGCCCGGCGCGCAGCTCGATCTGCGCCGGCCAGCGGACATCCGGCAGCAAGCTCGACACGTCGAGCGCCAAGGTCGCAAAGGGGGCGATTTCCCGGTCGAGCGCCACCGGCCGCTCGGCGCCCATGCGGTCGAGCGCCAGCGCGCCGGCGGGGATCGGTGCCGCGTGGCTGTTCTGCACCCACAGCACCACCTGCTCGTCCTCCCGCGGTGCGGGCAGCCCGGCATAGCGGTCCGACGGCCAGGCATTGGCGTCATGCGTGCAGGAGAGACTGGCGCCGTTGTCGCTGGCATAGGTGTCGAGCGCGTATTTTACCACGTCGTGCCCGGCGACGCCGATGGCGTGGATCAATAACTGCCCGGTGAAGGGAGGCAGGCCGAAACGATCCCGCACCCTGCGACTGTCGATCACGATACCGCCCGGCCCGCGCGGCACTGGCTGCTCCCACGTGGCGAGCGGTGCTCCCGCCGCGTCGAACAGCCGGAGCCACAGGCGGATCTCGCCCGCACCGTAGCCGGCCCAGTAGTTCGCCGTGGTCAGCCGGGTCGAGAGGCCGTCCGCGTCGCGGAAGAAGACGAAGTTGGTCGCGAAATTCAGCCTATCGAGATAACGGGCGCGATTGGTCAGCATCCGCTCCGGCAGTCGCGCCGCGTCGAGGGTCAGCACCTCGGCGCCGCGCGGCACGAGTTGCCCAATGCGGGCGGCGATCCGCCCGGCGTCGAAGGCGGCGATCAGCACCGTGCCGGCCGTCACGCGAGGCAGCTCGGTCAGCGGCGCGGCGGCCAATCCAGCGCGCATCTGCCCGACCGCCAGCACGTCATGCACGTAGAGCCGGGCCGGCCGGGGCGCGTCCGGATAGAGCGCGAACAGCGCGTCGGCGATGCCGTCGGGATCATAGAGCGCGAACCCGCCCGCACGCAGCCGCGCCAGCATCGGGCCGAGCGCCTCGGCGACCAGCGGGTGCGATAGCGCCTTGTAGTAGACGTTGCCGCCCGCGCGCTGGTCGAAGGTCTGGATTTGCAGCATCGCTACCCTTGATCAGAAATCGAGGCGCCGGCGCATCTCGGCCGCCGCCGCCGGAGTATCGTCGAGCGGCTCGACGGGCCACATCTCGCAGCGCCCGGCAAAGTCGCGCACCCGCCCGTCGGCCTTCAATCCCTGGGTGAACAGGCCGATTCGCCGGCTGCTGCCGGGCAGACCGGCTAGCATGACGGGCGCTCGCGTGGCCACCGCCTCCGACACCATCGAGACGCTGTCGATCGTCACGACGACGGCGTCGGCGAGCGCGAGCAGGCCGAAATATGGGTTCTCCCCGGTCCCGTCCCAGATCCAGCCGCCGAGCGGCGTCAGCGTGTCGGCCAGGGCCCGTGTCACAGTCGGATCAGTGCGACGCGATGGCGTAAGCGCGACACCGACCCGGTCGGCTTGCATCATCCCGGCGACGCGGGCGGCCAGTTCAACGCCTACCGCCGCGTCCAGCCGGAACCGCCCGTTCGTGCCGCCCACCAGCACCGCGACAAGCGGACGCGGCAGATGTGCGAGGCGCGACTCCCACAGCGCCCTCGCCGCGGCCAGGCGCGCCGGCGTCGCGCGGTGCAACGCGGTGCGCGTGACGATCACGTTCGGCCCGGTCATCTCGTCATGGCGGTTGACCACCACGAGATCGAAGCGCCGCGGGTCCATGCGGGGATTCTGCACCTGCACCGCCCGCGCCCCTTGCCGGCGCAACGCCGCACCGACCGCCGCCGCCACGCCGCCGCAGCCGATCACCAGATCGGGCTTGGTACGCGGCAGCGCGACGGCCGAAAGCGGCGCGGGCCAATATGCCGCCGGCATCAACCGCCACGGCAGGCGCGGCACCAGCGCCTGCATCTCGGGCGCGAGCCCGGCCGCCTCGGCGAGCCCCAGCGCCTGCGCCTGCAACCCGGCATACCCCTCGCTGACGATCCAGGACCGCATCGCGTCAGGCCGTCGCGGCACTTAGCGCCGCAGCGCTCCGGGGCCGACCGAGCAGGTCGTGCTCGATCTGCCGCACTAGGCTTTCCGCGACGTCGCGCCAGGCCGCTCGGGGATCGCAGGGCACCGGGTCGGCGGCCGGCGGGCGATCGAGCAATCCGCGCAGGGCGGCAGCCAGGCTCGCCGGCTCGGGCTCGCAAAGACGCGCCAGGGGCTCGTCCCGCAACTGCTCGGCGAGTCCCCCGACGCGGGTAGACACCACCCAGCGCCGCGCCGCCACGGCCGCCGCCGCCACCCCGCTCTGGCTCGCCTCGCGGTGCGACAGCACCAGCGCGTCGGCCCAGGCGAGCAGCGATCCCACCTCCTCCTCCGGCACCCAGCGATTCTCCACCGAGACACCGGGCAGCGCCCGCAGCGCCTCCAGCGTGGCGCTCTCCGGCCCGTTGCCCACGACGCGGATCTCCATGCCCGGCGCCGGGCCGAGCAGGCGCAGCGCGTCGGCGAGCAGGTCGAGCCCCTTATAAGGCAGCAGCCGGCCGAAGGAGAGCAGCCGGAGCCTCCCGCCGTGACTGCCAGGGGGACTGGCCGGCGGCCCGAACAGCAGCGGCGGCAGCGAGGCCGTGAGCAACGGTTTGCCGCCCCTCTCGGTCAGCCCTTGCTCCCGCAGCCGAGCGGCGACATGCGAGGTCAGCGCCACCAGCGCGTCCGCCTCGCGCGCCTGCCTGCGCTGCAGCGCCATCTGGAACGGCAGCCCATCGCCGGGATGCATGTCGGCGTCGTGCACCACCACGACGGCGGGAACCCTGGCCTGGCGCAGCGCGCGCATCATCAGGAGATCGAGCGGCGCCGGCATCGCGCAGAGCGCCACGTCGACGCGGAGCGCGCGCAGCCGGCGGCTCAGCGCCGCCGCCGCGAACGGCACCATCAGCAGTCGGCGCAGGAAGCCCGCCGCACTTTGATATGTCGGCACCGGCAGCTCGCACGCTGGCGGCGACGCTCCGCGCAGAATCTCGGCCCCGGTGGACAGCGACAGCACTGCGTCCACTCCCGGCACGAGCCGTAGGCCATTCGCCAGCTCCACTGCCACGCGCGGGCCGGCGCCCCGCTTCCCCCAGTACCAGACCAGAACTTTCATGGCGCCAGCAGACCGATGGAGCGCAGCGCCGACGCCAGCGACTCCGGTCCGAGCCGCGCCACAGCCGCCTGCCGGGCGCGGTCGCCGAGGGCCGCGCGCGTGCCGGCATCGTCGGCGAGCCGCCTGAGCGCGGCGACGGCCTCCTGCTGGTCGGGTTCCGCCCACATCGCGCCCGGCGCCTCGAACACCCCCCGCGGGTCGCGCGCCGGAACCAGGCGATAGCCGATCAGTGCGCCGGTATCGTGGTCCATGAAATCCATATTGCCCGACCAGCCGGTCGCGATCACCGGTTTGCCCAGCAGCATCGCCTCGGCGGGGATCAATCCGAACCCCTCGCTTCGATGCAGCGAGAGCACGATGTCGGCGGCACGGGTCAGCGCATGGCTGTCGCGCGGCGGCAGGATGCGGGTTTCCAGGCGGATGTTGGGGGCATCGGCGATGGCGGCGCGCAACCGCTCGAAATCCGCCGGGAAATCGCCGGGATTGCCCACCTTGAGCACCAGCACCCGGTCGGCCTGCGCGCCGAAGGCAGCTCGGAACGCCGCGATCGCCTGCAACGGGTTCTTGCGCTCGAGCGAGGAGGCGAGGCTGAACGAGACCAGCACCACCACCGCATCCTCGGGCAGCCCGAAGGCTGCGCGATCCAGCGCCGAAGGTTCGGGCGGCGCCACGGCGACAGGTGGCGTGACCACCCTGACGCGACCCGGCAACAATGGCTCCACGGCACCGGCGGTAAAGTGCGAGAGCACCCAAGCCTCATGCACGAACGGCGCCCCCGCGCGCCAATCCGGCGGGGCGACCGGCAGCTCCCACGCCCAATAGCCGATCACCCGACGCCCGCGCAGCGCCGAGCGCGACATGCGTAGCAAGGCGAGCGGCAGGAACGGCGCGTTGACGTGCAACAACAGCGGGGCGCCGCGCGGCAGGACGGGTGCGGCACGGCCGCCCCGCACCGCCGTCCCAACATCCAGCGCCCAGCTCGGCACGCCGAGCCGCTCGAGCCCACGTAGCATCAGCCGCGCCACCTCGCCGAGCCCAGAGGCACGGGAGAGCTCGCCCGCTACCGCGAGGCCGCCGAGCGCCGGCGGCGCCACCGCGTCGGGTCGCGGCGCCAGCACGGAGGTCGCGCGCGTCAGCATCCGTCGCCGTTCCTGCGCGGGGAACAGGCGCCAGAGGCGATGCAGCGGATGCAGCGCGGTCGCGTTGCGGGAGGTGGCCATCCGGCGCCCCGTACAGCATGTGCAGGCACCTGCACAGGGATTGCTTTGGGATTGGGTTCGCAGCGGCCGGGGGCGTGGTTGCCGGTTCGCCCCGGCCGTATAGACTGCCGCCATGTCAGATGCCGTCCTCACCCCGCCGCGCGGAACGGCACCCAGGAAGCAGTGCCCGTGACGGGACCGATGATGGCCCAGCCGCCTTTGCCACCGTTCGAGGTGCGGATCACCGCACCCGACCTAGCACCTTGGCTCGACGGCAACACCGGCATTCCCGGCTTCACGACCTTCGACAGCGGCACACCCGGCCCGCACGTCGCTCTGCTGGCCCTCACCCACGGCAACGAGATCGCCGGCGCGATCGTGCTCGACCGGCTGCTCCGCGCCCGGACCCGCATCCCGCGTGGGCGGCTGACCTTCGGCTTCGTCAATCTCGCCGCGTTCGAGCGCTTCGACCCGCGCCAGCCTACCCTGTCGCGCTTCGTCGACGAGGACATCAACCGGTTATGGGACACGCCGTTGCTGGACGGCGCGCGCCACTCGGTCGAGCTCGACCGCGCCCGCGAGGTCCGTCCGTTCCTCGACACGGTGGACGTGCTGCTCGACCTGCACTCGATGCTATGGCCCTCGGACCCGCTGATCCTCAGCGGCGGCTCGGCCAAGGGACGCCGGCTCGCCATCGGCATCGGCGCGCCGGAACTGGTGGTGGCCGATCACGGCCACGCCAGCGGCCGACGGATCATCGATTATGGCCGTTTCGCCGACCCCGACAGCACGGCCGCAGCCGCCCTGGTCGAGGCCGGGCAGCACTGGCAGCCGGAGACCGTGACGATGGCGGAGGCCAGCGTCACCGGCCTGCTACGCCATCTGAACCTGACGACGCGGCCCGCCTCCCCGGCGCCTCGACCCGGCACCCCCCGCTTCGCGGAGGTCACGCACGTGGTCACCGCTGCCACCCCGAGCTTCGCCTTCATCCAGCCCTTCCGCGGCGGCGAGGTGATCCCCCGCCGCAACACATTGCTGGCCCTCGACGGCACGACCGAGGTGCGCACACCGCACGACGATTGCCTGCTGGTGATGCCCAGCCTGCGGCCGAGCCGAGGGCACACGGCGGTGCGCTTGGCGAGGTTTGTTTAGATTTGTCGAAGATGGCGGATGAATTCCGCCCTACACGACACGGAGTAGGGCGGAATTCATTCCGCCTTGGCGCGGTTCACAGAATGGGTTCGCCCGGGATCGGTACCTTGCCCAATTCCGCGATCAAGGCGGAAACATCGGCAATCGCCCGCTCCGCCGCCTCAGCGTCGGTGCCCTTGGCGACGATCGCGACGCCGTTCCCTTCCGGCCGGTAGTAGGGATAGCTGCCGAGATCGAGCGCCGGATAGCGGGCCTGGATGGCGCCAAGGCCCTCGGCGATCGCGCCCTCCGGCAGTCCGGTCGCGTGCGTCGCACGCGAAACCACGGGCAGCCCGCCCTTCAAGGAGGGGGCGAGCCACTCGAACATCACCTGCATGATGCGCGGCACGCCCGCCATCACGTGCACGTTGCCGATGGTGAATCCCGGCGCGACCGAGACCTCGTTGTTGATGAGCACGGCGCCACGCGGCATCGTCGCCATGCGCTGGCGGGCGGCGTTGAACTCGCCGGGGCGGTCCTTGTAGACCGCCGCCATGCGCGCCCAGGCGTCGGGATGCGGCTCCCACGGCACGCCGAATGCGGCGGCGACGCATTCGCTGGTGATGTCGTCATGCGTCGGGCCGATGCCGCCCGTAGTGAACACGTGGTCGAACTTGGCACGCACCTCGTTGACTGTGGTGATGATGGTCTCCGCCACATCCGGGATGACGCGCACCTCGCGCACCGGAATGCCGATCTCGCCAAGCCGGGTCGCGAGGAACTTGATGTTGAGGTCCTGCGTGCGGCCGGAGAGCACCTCGTTGCCGATCACCAGCAGGCAGGCGGTCGGGTTGGTCGCAATCCCAGTCGTCGTCACAGGTCGGTCTCCGTCACAGGAAGTCCCGCAGCAGCGGGATGAGCGGCTTGTCGGCGGGCGGCATCGGATAGTCGGCGAGCTTCTCGGGCCGCACCCAGGCGAGCGTCTGGCCCTCGCGCGATTGCGGCCGGCCGCGCCAGCGGCGACACAGATACAGAGGCATCAGCAAATGAAACCGCTCGTAGGCGTGCGAGGCAAAGGCGAAAGGTGCCAGGCAAGCCGTGGCGACGTCGATGCCGAGCTCCTCCTTGAGCTCGCGGATCAGCCCCTGCTCCGGTGTCTCGCCGGCCGCGAGCTTGCCACCGGGAAACTCCCACAGCCCGGCCATCGTCTTGCCCTCCGGCCGGCGCGCGAGCAGCACCCGCCCGTCGCTGTCGATCAGCGCGCAGGCAGCGACCAGCAGGACTGGCTTGGCGCCATCCGGAGCGGGCGCGGCTTCCGGCGCGGCGGCGGGAGCGATGTCCGGAATGCCGAACAGGTCATCGCGCGTCGCCTCGAACAGATGCACCGCGACCTCGCCGCCTCGGGCGCGAAAGACCTCACGCCCCTCGCCGGTCTGGCGGAAGCCGATCCGCCGCAGCACGGCGGCGGAAGCGGGATTGTCGGCAGCGACGCTGGCACCGATCCGCTCGAGATCGAGATTGGCGAACGCCCAGCGCGCCAGTCGCCCGGCCGCCTCGCTGGCGACGCCGTGGCCCCAAAAGCGCCGTCCCACCCAGTAGCCCAAAGTGCCCAGCCGCGATGCCGCGTCGACCCTGAGGCCGACGACGCCCACCAGCACCTCCTGCTCGCCCTCACGTCCCGTCACGGCCAGATGGTAGGCGGTGCCGCGCGCCAGTTCGTCCCGGGTCGAGGCGATCCACTCGTCGGCTAGCGGGCGCGGATAGGGGAACGGCACCACAGCGAGCGTCCGCGTCACCTCCCAGTCATTGACCAGCCGGTGCAGCGCCTCGGCGTCCCCAGGCTGCAGCGGACGCAAGCTGAGACGCTCGGTGGAGAGCGGCGGGAATCCGGGCGGCGCTTCCGGCAGCCGCTCGGCCTTGCGGCTCCGGGCGCGGCTCGTCCGACGCGGCGGCGCCTTCGCGGCTGGGGTGGTCATCTCGTCATCGCGGGGCAATTCAGGGCGGGGCAATTCGGGCGGGAGAATCCATACGGTCGTTCTCGGCAAGGTGGCGCAGCTTCCGGCCTGGACGCAAGGCGCCTACCGGGCGGGCAGCGCGTCCGCCGGGAGAAGTGGCGCCAACGCCGCGACCAATGCCAGCTCGCGCTCGTGAAACACTTGGTCGCGCCGCTCCAAATAGGCGGCATAGCGGTCGAGCATCGGCTCCCACCCGTCAAGAATCCAGGCCAACCGGTCCACGCCATCGCGGATGCGGCAACGCTCCTCGGCCCAGCCGGCCGGCGACACCGCGAGCCCGGCCACCGCCTTGTCGATCACCGAGAGCCAAGCCTCGGCGGAGCCGATCGCGTCGGCCGCCGCTCGCATCATGCTGTGATAGTACGGCTTCGCCTCCACCGACGCCGTCTCGCCCCGTCGCCGCAGGTGCCGCTCGAAGGAGACAACGTCCTGATGCAGCTGACGCATCGGACCCAAGGTCCCAGGCAATCCGAGCGGCAGCAGATCGCCGGCCAGCGACTCGGTGCGCCGCAGGAGATCCACCGCCGCCGGGCCGATGCGCGAGGCCGCCATCCGCAGCAGGGCGGCGACCCGCGCGTCATGCCGGTTGCCGCCCAGCAAGGCGAGGTCCAGCCCCACGTCGCGCAGAATGCCGCCCAGCAGGCGCGTTTGGATGTCCCGCACCAGCGCCCGCTCGCCGTCCTTATCGACCCGGCCCGTGACACGCCGGACCACCGCGCGCACCGCTTGCGGCGTGCTCGCTCGCGCTTCGCCGATCGCGCCGTGCAGGGCCTTGTCGGAGCCATGTACCGCCAGTACACGCGGCGCCTCGCCCCAGGGCACCACGTAGACCGACCCGTTCTCCGCGAAATTGCTGAGCAGCATCACGAGCCCGCGCCGCTCGTCCGCGCGTACTCGTGCGGCGAACAACGCCGGCGCCTCGAACGGCACGACCGCCCCGCGCTCCGCGAAGGAGCCGGGCCGACGTGCCCGGACATGTGAATAAGTAGCCTGCATACCTGGCCTGACCGCGACCGAGTCGCGGCTCCTGGATTCGTCTCAACCGATGACAAAGTCCAGTGTGGCGAGAAATGGATGAAGCTAAGCCTAACGCGCTGGTGTTCTGCCTTATCCGGCAGCCGCGCGCTCCAGGGCCGCGACGTCCAGCTTGACCATCTCGGTCATGGCGGCGAAGACACGGGCCGCGACAGCTGGGTCAGGGTCGGCCAGGAGGCGCGGCAGAAGCTCCGGAACGATCTGCCAAGGCACGCCCCACCTGTCGCGTAGCCAGCCGCACATGATCTCCGATCCGCCGTCGGCGGTGAGCGCGGCCCATAGCCGGTCCACTTCCGCTTGATCGGAGCACTCGACCGAGATCGAAGCGGCCGTTCCGTAATTGCCTGGCGTACCGCCGTTCAGAGCCTGGTAGCTCTGGCCCGCAAGGGTGAACGTCACCAGGATGACCTCGCCCGCTTCCCCGCCGGGCCAGTTCCCCGGCGAGCGCAGGATGTGCGTGATGCTGGAGCCGGGCACCAGAGAGACGTAGAAGCGGGCGGCTGCCTCCGCGTCCTTGCCGAACCAGAGGCAGGTGCTGACCTTCGGCATCGCGACGCCCTCTCGAGCTAGGATCGATACGATCCGTTGATATCGATGTAGCCGTGGGTCAGGTCGCAAGTCCACACGGTCGCCTTGCCCCCGCCCAGGCCGAGGTCGATGGCGATGTCCACCTCGCGGCCCTTCATATGCTCGACCACCGGGGTCTCGTCATATCCCGGCACCACGCCGCCATCGCGCGCCATCCAGGTGCCGCCGACACCGACTGAAAGGCGGTCGCGGTCGGCGGGCTCGCCGGCCTTGCCCACGGCCATGACGATCCGCCCCCAGTTGGCGTCCTCGCCGGCGATCGCCGTCTTGACGAGTGGCGAGTTGGCCACCGCCATCGCCACCCGCTTGGCCGACTTGGCCGAGACCGCGCCCGTCACGTCGATGCGGACCAGCTTCTGCGCCCCCTCCCCATCGCGCACCACTTGCAGCGCGAGGTCGAGCAGGACTTCGTCGAGCTTGGCGCGGAAATCTCCCAACATCCGGCCCGCCGCATTGCTGCCGTCGCGGGCGGGAATGCGCGGGTGCTTGGCCTGGCCGGTGGCGAACAGCAGCACCGTGTCGGACGTCGACGTGTCGCTATCGACCGTGGTGCGGTTGAAGCTGCCCTCGACGCCCTTGCGCAGCATTGTGTCCAGCAGATCGGCGGGGATCTTGGCGTCGGTGAACACGAAACTCAGCATCGTCGCCATGTCCGGCGCGATCATCCCGCTGCCCTTGGCGATGCCGGAAATCCGCACTTCCTCGCCGCCGATCCGGGCCGTCCGGGTCGCCGTCTTGGGGAAGGTGTCGGTGGTCATGATGCCGCGCGCCGCATCCTCCCAGCCATCCTCGCGCAGGCGTCCGTGCAAGCCAGGCAGGGCGGCGGCGAGGCGCTCATGGGGCAGCACCTCGCCGATCACGCCGGTCGAGGCGATGAACACCTCGCGCGGCTTGCAGCCGACCAGCGCCGCGGCTGCCTCCGCCGTGGCGGCGCAGGTCTCGCGACCGGCGCGGCCGGTGAACACGTTGGCATTGCCGGCATTCACCACCACGGCCCGCGCCTTGCCGCCGCGCAAAGCAGCGCGGCACCAATCGACCGGCGCGCCGGGGCATTGGCTGCGAGTGAACACACCAGCCACAGTGGTGCCGGGCGCCAGTTCCGCCATCACCAGGTCGGTTCGCCCCTGATAGCGGATGCCCGCCGCCGCCGAGCCCAGGCGGACGCCTGCCAGCGGCGGCAACTCCGCCATCGCCACGGCGAGCGGTGAGACCTGCACGTCCATTCCTGTTCCCCCCGGACAGGCTCCCCCCAAGGGAGCGATCGATTGAGCGGGTTACTTCTTCGCCGGCGCGGGTGCTGGCGCCGCCGGTGGCTGGGCGGTGTCGGTCGGCCGCTGCGGCGAGCCGTCCATGTTGAACTTCTCCACCGTCACGTCGGCGCGAGCCTGCTTCACCGCCTTCTGCACGCCCTCTTGGATCATCTTCTGACGGAGGCCGTCATGCGCCTGCTCGAAGGTCGGCGGCTCGGCGTGGCGCTTCTCCTCCAGCTGGATCACATGCCAGCCAAACTCGGTCTTCACCGGCTTGTCGGAGATTTGCCCCGGCTTGAGCGCGAAGGCCGCGGCAGAGAAGGCCGGCACCATCTCGTCCTTCTTGAACCAGCCGAGATCGCCGCCCTGCGCCGCCCCAGGGTCCTTGCTGTACTGCTTGGCGAGGGTCGCAAAATCGGCGCCCTTCTTCAGTTCGGCAATGACCTTCTTGGCCTCCTCCTCGGTCGGTACGAGGATGTGGCGCGCGTGCACCTCCTCCTGGCCCGGCTTGTCGGCCATCTCCTTGTCGTAGCGCGCGCGGATCGCCTCCTCGGTGACGGTGGGGCCGACCTGCTTGCTCAACAGCGCGCTCTGCAGCGCGGTGTCCTCGGCGAGAGCCATCTGGCGCTGCACCGCCGGGTCCTTGTCGAGCCCGGTCTTGCGCGCCTCCTGCACCAGCGCCTTGCGGTCGATCTGCTGGTCCAGGAGCATCGGGAACAGGGTCTGCGGCGGAATGCTACGCAACTGCGGCGGCAGCGACTGCGCCGCCTGGTTGAGCTCGCTGAGATGGATCGGCTGGCCGTTCACCTTGGCCACCACCGGATCGGCCGGAGCCGCCGTGGCGGCCGCCGGTGTCGCGGGGGAAGCCGCGGGCGGACTGGTGGGGGCTTTCGGCGAAGCGGGCGCCTGTGCCAGCGCCGGGCCGCAGGACAGCGCCGCGATCGCGGCAACCAAGCTCAGACGGCCGCTAAGGCCCGGAAAAACCGCCATTGTAACCCCTCATAGCCGGCCGGATCATGGCCGATGCGGCGGAGGCGTACACGGACGGTCGGAGAACGGCAAGCATCACGCCGTAATTGACCGGAAACCACCCCGGTCCTATCTGAACGCTGCCTCCGCCCGGCGGGCGGCAAGCTCGGCCGCGCCGCCCCGATTCCAGAAGGTCTGCATGTTCGCCAGCATTGCCCGCGCCATCTTCGGCACCACCAACGACCGGTCGCTCAAGGCATACCAGCGGAGGGTCCCGCAGATCAATGCGCTGGAGCCGGCGATCGAGGCGCTGTCCGAGGAGGCACTGCGGGCCAAGACCGCCGAGTTCAAGGAACGGCTGGCTAGCGGCGCGACCCTCGACGAAATCCTGCCCGAGGCTTTCGCGGTGGTGCGGGAGGCGAGCAAGCGCACCCTCGGCCAGCGCCATTTCGACGTCCAGCTCATCGGCGGGATGGTGCTGCACGACGGCAAGATCTCCGAGATGAAAACCGGCGAGGGCAAGACGCTGGTCGCCACCCTGCCCGTCTATCTCAACGCGCTCGCCGGCAAGGGCGTGCATGTCGTCACCGTCAACGACTACCTGGCGCGGCGCGACGCCGAATGGATGGGCCAGATCTACGGCTTCCTCGGCTTGACGACGGGCATCATCGTGCACGGGCTCGACGACGAGCAGCGCCGCGCCGCCTACAACGCCGACATCACCTACGGCACCAACAACGAGTTCGGCTTCGACTATCTGCGCGACAACATGAAGTACCGGCTGGAGGACATGGCCCAGCGGGACTTCGCCTATGCGATCGTCGACGAGGTGGACAGCATCCTGATCGACGAGGCGCGCACCCCGCTCATCATCTCCGGCCCGGCCGAGGACTCCTCGGACCTCTACCGCCAGGTCGATGCCGTGGTCCGCGAGCTGGTGAAAGACCCCGAGACCTACGAGAAGGACGAGAAATTCAAGACCGTCTCATTGACGGAAATGGGCTCCGAGCGCGTCGAGGACATGCTGCGCGAGGCCGGCATCATCACCGAGGGCAACCTCTACGACATCTTCAACGTCTCGGTCGTGCATCACGTGCAACAATCGGTGCGCTCGCACACGCTATTCGCGCGCGACGTCGACTACATGGTACGCGACGACAAGGTCATCATCATCGATGAGTTCACCGGCCGCATGATGGAGGGCCGCCGCTACTCGGATGGGCTGCATCAGGCGCTTGAGGCCAAGGAGCACGTCACCGTCCAGGCGGAGAACCAGACCCTCGCCTCGATCACCTTCCAGAACTATTTTCGTCTGTACCCAAAACTAGCCGGCATGACCGGCACGGCGATGACTGAGGCCGATGAGTTCGCCGAGATCTACAAGCTCGAAGTCGTCGAGATCCCGACCAACGTGCCCGTGGCGCGCAAGGACGAGGACGACGAGGTGTACCGCAGCGCCGCCGAGAAATACGAGGCGGTCGCCAAGCTGATCGACGAGGCCCGCAAGGAGGGCCAGCCAGTGCTGGTCGGTACCACCAGCATCGAGAAGAGCGAAGAGATCAGCCGCATCCTCAAACACAAGCGCATTCCGCATAAGGTGCTGAACGCGCGCTTCCACGAGCAGGAGGCGACCATCGTCGCCCAGGCCGGCGCGCCGGGTGCCGTGACCATTGCGACCAACATGGCCGGCCGCGGCACCGACATCAAACTCGGTGGCAATCTCGAAATGCGCGTCAAGACCGAGCTGGCGGCCATCGACGATCCGAGCCTGCACGCCACGCGCGAGGCTGAAATCCGGGACGAGTTGGCGGCAGCGCATGAGAAGGTGAAGCAGTCCGGCGGCCTGTTTGTCATCGGCACCGAGCGGCACGAAAGCCGGCGCATCGACAACCAGCTGCGCGGCCGCTCCGGGCGCCAGGGCGACCCCGGCCGCTCGCGCTTCTTCCTCTCGCTCGAAGACGACCTCATGCGCATCTTCGGCTCCGACCGCATGGGCGGGATGCTGCAGCGGCTCGGCCTCAAGGAGGGCGAGGCGATCGTCCATCCGTGGATCAACAAGGCGCTCGAGAAGGCACAGAAGAAGGTCGAGGCGCGCAACTTCGATACGCGCAAGAACGTGCTGAAATACGACGACGTGATGAACGACCAGCGCCGCGAGGTCTACGCGCAGCGCCGCGAGTTCATGATGGCGACCGACGTGTCCGAGACCGTTTCGGAGATGCGCGCCGAGATCATCAACGCGATGGTCGCCCGCCGCGTCCCGGAGAAGGCATTCGCCGAGCAGTGGGAGCTCGCCGAGCTCGCCGAAGATGTGCGCAACACGCTCAATATGGACTTGCCGATCCAGGAATGGGGCGCGGAAGAGGGGATCGACGAGACCGCGCTGCGGGAGCGGATCGAGCGCGCGTCGGACAGCACGATGGCGGCGAAGGCGGCCAATCTCGGCCCCGATCTCATGCGCTTCATCGAGAAATCGCTGCTGCTGCAGGTGCTGGACGCTGTGTGGAAGGAGCATCTCTACGCGCTCGACCACCTCCGCCAGGGCATCGGCCTGCGCGCTTATGGCCAGCGCGACCCGCTCAACGAATACAAATCCGAGGCGTTCGCGCTGTTCAACGCGATGCTCGACGAGCTGAAGGAGCGCGTCACGGCGATGCTCTCCCGCGTCGAGGTGCAGCCCGAGCGCCCGCCCGAGCCGCTGTTCCAGCCGCTACAGCAGATGATGTTCGAGAGCCACCCTGAGCCCGAGCCCATGATGGCCGGCGCCGGCGGCCCCGACATGGCGCTCGAGATGGCCTCCGCCCCCGCTCCCGTGCAGGTCTTTGCTCAGCCAATGCGCTCCGACACGGTGGACGCCAACGACCCGAGCACCTGGCACAGTACCCCGCGCAACGCCCCCTGCCCGTGCGGCTCGGGCAAGAAGTACAAGCACTGCCACGGGCGGATCACCTGAAACCACTATCGTAGGGCGGAATTCATTCCGCCAACCCGATTGCGGGCCGGTCAAGTGTGGCGGAATGAATTCCGCCTTGCTGCGCTACTGAGCCGTCACGAACACGGCTTGCGACACCACTCTGCCGCACGCCATGATGTACGGGTTGATCGAGTTTGACCCGGATGGACCGTGCCGTTGCAGCGCATCATAACTCGAGCCGCGAGGTTGGTACTGTCGGTGACGGTGCTCGCGGCGCTGTTCGTCGCCGGTGCCCGAGCCCAGCCGACCGAACGTGCGCCGGATACGATGGAAGCGCGCCTTCTGGCGTGCGCGCCCTGTCATGGGAAAGTGGGAGAAGGCACGAGCAACGACTATTTCCCGCGCCTCGCCGGCAAGCCGGCGGGCTATCTCTACAACCAGCTCGTCGCGTTTCACGAGGGGCGGCGGCGCTATCCGCCGATGAACTACCTCCTCGAATTCCTACCTGACACGTATCTTCACAAAATGGCCGAGTATTACGCCGAGCAGCGCCCGCCACTGCCGCCGCGACCCATCCCGATCGTGAGCAAGGAGGTGCTGGCACGGGGCCAGTCGATCGTCACGCACGGGGATCCGCAACGGGGCGTTCCCGCCTGCGCCGGCTGTCACGGCCCATCCTTCACGGGCATGGAGCCGGCGATCCCCGGCCTGGTTGGCCTGAACGCGCGCTACATCAGCGCGCAACTCGGCGCATGGCGGTACGGCACGCGCACGGCGGCCGCCCCCGACTGCATGCAGATCGTCGCCGGATTGCTGACGGAAGCCGACGTGACGGCCGTGGCCGCGTATTTGTCGAGCCTGCCAATCCCCGCCGATCCCGCGCCCGTCCCCCAGGGGACGCTAGCTATGCCGCTCGCCTGCGGCAGCGAACCGCACTGAGGGGAGACGAGATTGCCGCATCCTCGATCGCCTCTCGGCCGGCTCCGCGTCTGGGCGTCGGCCGCCGCGCTCCTGACAGCGTCTTATATGCCGGCGCTCGCGGAGACTAAGCAGGCTGCCGATGCCGACCTCATCAAGCAGGGCGAGTATCTCGCGCGCGCGGGCGATTGCATCGCCTGCCACACCACGCCAGGTGGTGCCCTGTTCGCCGGCGGCCGGCCGATGCCGACACCGTTTGGCACGCTCTACTCCACCAACATCACGCCCGACCCCATAACCGGGATCGGCAAATGGACCGCCGACCAGTTCTATACGCTGATGCACAACGGCCGATCACCCGACGGCGGGCTGATCTATCCCGCCATGCCGTTCGGGTCCTACACCAAGGTTACTCGCAAGGACTCGGACGCGATCTTCGCCTATCTGCGCTCGGTACCGGCCGTTCATGCACCCAATCGGCCGAACGAGCTGCGCTTCCCTTATAACAATCGCTCCCTGATCCTCGGCTGGCGTACCCTGTTCTTCCAAGAGGGCGAGTATCAGCCGGACAAGACCAAGTCCGACGAATGGAATCGAGGCGCCTATCTCGTCCAAGGCCTCGGCCATTGCTCGATGTGCCACACCCCGATCAACGCTCTCGGGGGCAGCTCCGAATCGCAGGCGTTCGAGGGTGGGTTAATCCCGATGCAGGACTGGTACGCGCCATCGCTCACGTCGAACAAGGAGGCGGGCCTCGGTGAGTGGAGCATCAAGGACATCACCGACCTGCTGCGTACCGGCGTCTCGGCGCGGGGCACGGTCTATGGCCCGATGGCGGAGGTCGTTTACAACAGCCTGCAATACATGACCGACGAGGACACCCGTGCGATGGCGGTGTACCTCAAGAGCCTCGGCCAGGGCCGCCCGCCCGAGCCCGCCCCTTCCACCATTCCGACCGCTGAGAGCAGCCTACTGATGCGGCTTGGCCAGACGGTCTACGAGGCGCATTGCGCGACCTGCCACGGCGCGCAGGGACGCGGAATGCCGCCCGACTATCCCCCGCTTGCCGGCAACCAGTCGATCCAGATGTCGTCGGCGGTCAATCCGATCCGCGTGGTGCTGAACGGCGGCTATCCGCCCGGCACCGAAGGCAACTCGATGCCGTACGGAATGCCACCCTTCGCGCAAACCCTGTCGGATGACGAGGTTGCGGCTGTCGTTTCTTTCATCCGGGCATCCTGGGGCAATCGCGGCGATGCAGTATCCGCGCGCCAGGCGAACGAGTTGCGCTCGGCACCGCTGAATTGAGGATGGGATGATAAACTCTGGCCAGGAGGACCCCGCGAGCGACGAGGCGGTACAGAAGATCGTCGCCTCCGGCGCGCTCGGCGCGATCACGCTCGCCGCTATCACCACCGCTATCGTCATCGCGATCTGGCTTGCTTTCTATTACTTCGTCTTCTTGCCGCGCGGGACGGTGCCATGAGAGCCCGCGCCTAGATGACCGGCGACCCTCCTCCTTCCTCGCCGCACGATCCCGGCGCCGAGCACGCGCTGCGGATCGAGCGCCGCTGGGCCTCGGTCGCGGTGCTTATCGTGATCTTCCTCATCGTGATGGCGGCAGTGGCCGGTGTGCATCAGGCGACGATGCCACAACTCAAGCTCGAGCTCGTCGACCCGCGCACGCTGCACGTCTCCGGCGAGTTCATCGAGAGCAATCTCGGCACCGCCGTCGAGCCCGACGGGTCGGTCACGGTGCGCGCCATCGGCCAGCAATACTCGTTCGTGCCGCAATGTATCGTGGTGCCGACCGACACGGTGGTGCATTTCCGCGCGACCAGCGGCGACGTGGTGCACGGTTTCCTGATCGACGGCACCAACCTCAACACCATGCTGATCCCTGGCTTCATCTCGACTGCGACCGCGCGCTTCTCCACGCCCATCGAGAGTCACATGCCCTGCCATGAATATTGCGGCGTCGGGCACGAGGGGATGTGGGGCAAGGTCAAGGTGATCGATAAGGCAGCATTCGAGAAGCTGGCGGCCGACCGGCGGAGATTGACCTGTGTTGATTAACAAGCGGCTCATCCTCGCGCATTTCTGGCTCGCCTTCGCCGGCTTCGGCCTCGCGCTGCTGCTCGGCGAGTGGCAGATGTTCATTCGCAGCCCGCTGCACGCCTGGATCGGCAACCCCGAGCTCTACTACCGCTCGGTGACGGCGCATGGCTCGGCGATGGCCTACGTGTTCCCCACGCTCGTCGCGATGGGCTTCGGCTACGCGATCACCGAGGCGGCGCTCAAGCGGCCGATGATCGGGCCGCGCTGGGCCTGGCTCGGCTTCGCCCTGGTGGCGATCGGAACCGTGGTGGCGATGGTGCCCGTGGCGCTGGGTCACGCCTCGGTGCTCTACACCTTCTACCCGCCGATGATCGGCAGCCCGTTCTATTACATCGGTGTCGTGATCGTGGTGATCGGCTCGTGGATCTGGGTCGCCCTGATGTCGGTGAACCTCTATGCCTGGAAGCGCGACAATCCGGGCCAGCCGGTGCCGCTCGCGATGTTTTCCAACGTCGCCGGCTCGTACCTTTGGGCCTGGACCGCCGTCGGCGCCGCGATCGAGCTGATCTTCCTGATCCTACCGGCCGCGCTCGGCTTCACGACGACCATCGACGCCGGTCTATCGCGCGTCTTCTTCTCGTGGACGCTGCACGCCATCGTCTATTTTTGGCTGTTCCCCACCTACATCGCCTACTACACCATCGTGCCGCGCGCGATCGGCGGGCGGCTCTACAGCGATGCGATGGGGCGGCTCGCCTTCATCCTGTTCCTGATCGTCTCCATGCCGATCGGTGTGCATCACCTGTTCATGGACCCCGAGGTCGGCTCCGGCTTCAAGTTCATGCACTCGGTGTTCACGGCCTTCGTCGCCCTGCCAACCTTGCTGACCGTGTTCACGATCTGCGCCTCGGTCGAGATCGCCGCCCGTCTGCGCGGCGGTAAGGGCGCGCTCGGCTGGATCACGGCACTGCCCTGGCGCAATCCGATCATGCTCGCGACGGCGTTTTCGTTCATCATGCTCGGCTTCGGCGGCGCCGGCGGGCTCATTAACATGAGCTACCAGCTCGACTCCACCATCCACAACACGCAGTGGATCACCGGGCATTTCCACCTGATCTTCGGCGGCGCGATCGTGATCATGTATTTCGCGATCGCCTACGATCTCTGGCCGCATCTCACCGGACGCGCGCTCGCGAGCTTCGGATTAATGCGCCTGCAACTGGCCACCTGGTTCGTCGGCATGATGGTGCTGACCTTTCCCTGGCATTGGGTCGGCATCCTCGGGATGCCGCGCCGTATGGCGTTCTACGACTACACCGACCCTGCTCTCGCGGCCCAGGCCGCCTCGGTCATCGCCTCCGTGATCGGTGGAGCGATCCTTGTCATCTCGGGCGCACTGTTCATCATCGTGCTGATCCGGGGGCAGCTCGCGCCGCGCGTCGATGCGGGGCCGTACCGCTTCAGCGTCGCAGTCCACGAGCCGCGTCGCGTCCCCGCCGCGCTCAACGGATTTCCACTGTGGCTTGCGCTGATGATCGGGCTCACCGTGGTCAATTACGGCTTCCCGATCGCCAATCTCGCCGCGCTGTCGAACACAGCGGTGCCGATCGTCCCGGTGGGAACCGGCCGATGAGCGACGAGACCGCCGCTCTCTCGCCGCGCGACAAATGGTTCCGGGCAAGTGTCGCGATCACCGCCGGCATCGCCATTGTCGCGGCGGCGGTGGGCTTCATCTGGCTGCCCCCGTTCCAGGCTGGGGCGCGTTTCCAGGGCGTGTGGAACGCCATCTGCCAAGCCGCCGGCCTGGCCCAACCAGCACCCACCGCCGCCGAGGTCGTGACCGCTGGCTACAAAACGACCGGGGTCGTCTTCACGCCGGGCATGTTCCAAGGCGCGGGCGCCGAGTCGGTCGGCCGTGGTGCGACGCTCGCGCTGCGCTGCACGATGTGCCACGGCGCGCGCGGCATGAGCCAGGCGAACTCGCCCAACCTCGCAGGTCAATATGCAGCCGTCGTCTACAAGGAGCTGCGGGACTACAAATCCGGCGCGCGGACCAGTGCGATCATGCAGCCGCTGGTCGTCGGCCTGTCCGATCAGGACATGCGAGACCTCGCTGCCTATTACGATTACCTGCCGCGCCCGCCAGCCTATCACCCCGCCAGCGCCGGGCCGCCCCCCGAGATCGTCGTCAGCGGCGCGACAATGCGCAACATCCCGCCCTGCGCCGCCTGCCACGGCGGCCTGGACAACAAGACGGGCAGCCCGTGGCTCGATGGTCAGCCGGCCCCCTACATCAAGGCCCAGCTGGAAGCGTTCAAGAACGGCACCCGCCGCAACGACATCAGCGAGCAGATGCGCAACGTCGCCCGGAACATGACGCCGGACGAGATCGACGCGGCGGCGCGCTACTATTCCAGCCAGCCGCCGTAGTTCGGTTTTCCGCCTCGCCACCCTTGACGCGCCCTGTTGCGCGGCCCAGCTATCCGCGACAACACGATCCGGGCCCCTCTGGCAGGGACGCCGAGCTCTTCGGCCAACCCTGCGATGTCGGATTGCCGCGCACACGCGGTGATCGGTCGGCGGGCTCAATCCCGGTCTTCGGTCTCCATTGCGGCGCGCGGCGCGGGACAACAATGGAGCTTGCGTATGGCCGCTTTCCTTCGAATAAAGAACCGCCGGACCACGCGCTGGTCGGTGGTCGAGCGCCCGAGCCGGGCGACCGCCGAGGCGATCGTCGCCACCGCCGCCGCGATGGCCTGCGCCGACGGACAGGCCGAGCCCGCCGAACGGGCCGCGCTGCACGCCTTCCTGCGGCGCCACGGCTTCCTGATCCTGCACGGCCGCGACTTGCTGACAGCATATGACGACGCGGTGTCGCGAACTCCGCGCGGCACCACACCCGATCCGTCCCCCACCGTCGCCCGCTTGCAGCCGCTCGCCGGAACCCACGCGGGGATGCTCGCCGCCACCGCGGCCGCTCACGTCGCGGTCGCCGACGGCGTGACGTGGCCGCAGGAGATCGCGCTGCTGCGGGTGATCCGCGATCGGCTCGGCATCAGCGCCGGCGGCATTGTGACCCGGCGATGAGCTGGCTGACCGATCCGCAGATCTGGGCCAGCTTCGCGGCGCTGTTCGCGCTCGAAGTCGTGCTCGGCATCGATAACCTGGTCTTTCTCGCCATCCTGGCGAACCGGCTGCCGCCGGAACGTCAGGACTCGGCGCGGCGCATCGGTCTCGCCCTCGCCTTGTTCGGCCGCCTTGCTTTGCTCGGCTCGCTCGCCTGGCTCGCTCATCTCACCGCGCCCCTGCTGACGGTCGCCGGCCACACCCTATCCTGGCGCGACCTCATCCTCCTCCTCGGGGGTGCCTTCCTCATCTACAAGGGCACGCGGGAAATCCACCACCGAGTGGAGGGCCACGACGACGCCGTTTCCGGCACCGGCCGGGCGGTGAGCTATTCGTGGACCTTGGCGCAGATCGTCGCCTTCGACCTCGTGTTCTCGCTCGACAGCGTCATCACAGCAATCGGCATTGCCGAGCAGATTTGGGTCATGGTGGCGGCGATCGTGGGAGCGATGGCTGTGATGCTGGCCGCCTCCGGCCCGCTCGCCGGTTTCATCCAGCGCCATGCCTCGCTGAAGATGCTGGCATTGTCGTTCCTGCTGCTGATCGGCATGACCCTGATGGCAGATGGCCTCGGCTTCCACGTGCCACGCGGCTACATCTACGCCGCGATGGGCTTTTCCTGCCTGGTCGAGACGCTCAATCTGCTGGCCTCGCGTCGGCGACGATCGCAAGCGTAAGCGCGCCGCTATTGCAGCATGTTACGCATCGGGTAGGCGTTGGCGTCGGGCTCCGCCACGGGCTCGACGCCAAAGCGGACCTCGATGGTGCGCAGGATCGAGCCGAAATCGTACGGCGTGTGATCGACATAGCCGCGCTTCACCGTCGGCCCGACGACGATCAGCGGGATGCGCGTCCCCGGCCCCCATTTGTCCCGACGCGGCGGCGCCACGTGGTCCCACAAGCCGCCATTCTCGTCCGACGTAATAATGATCATCATATCGGCATAGGCCGGGCTCGCCTGCAGCTTGGCGACGATCGCGCCGAGATGCTCGTCCCCATCGGTCACGTCGGCATAGCCGGGATGGAGGTTGAACTCGCCGATCGGCTTGTAGAACACCACCGGCGGCAAGGTGTTCTGCTCGATGTCGCGCACGAAGTCGGTGTAGTCCTGCAGATGCGCGCGTTGCGCCGGCGTGCCGGGGGCGAGATCCTTGAAATACGCCAACGGCTGATGGTGATACTGGAACAGCTTGTCCGGATGACCAGCCATCGCGTTGTCGTAGCCGCCAGAATACCACTTCCAGGCGATCCCCTTGGCGTCCAGCCGATCGCCGATATGCGGCATGGTCTGCGGCGGCACCAACAGCGACTCGTCCGTATATTTCGGGTTGTGCAGGTAGACCGACTGGCTGGTGTTCACCGCGTATCCATCCGGCGTCACCTGTCCGTCCTTCACCATCCGCCCGTTGGCGTCGACCTGCGCCACGATCTTGCTTGGCGCCTCCGGCCAGCGGAGCGCGCAGGAGCAGACGAGGAAGGTGTGATTGAGGAAGGAGCCGCCGAACGCGGAGTGAAACATCGCGTCACCGAGCGTGAACTCCCGTGCCAAGCGCCAAAGGTGGGTGCCGCGCATATCGTAATAGCCCATCGCGAGGCCGGCGGCGTCGGACACTCCGGCGAAGCGGTTCATGGCGCCGCCATTGATCTGCATCTGCTCCTGGTAGAAGCGATGCACGAGGTCGCCGGTCTCCTGGTTCTCGGGCACGAAGGCGCCGATGTTGAACGGCGCGTTCGATAGCTGCGCTGGGAAGCGCGGGTCGATCGCGGGCGGCTTCTTGCTGGTGTCGATCACCGCCGGCAAGGTTGTGTAGGGCTTGCCGTCCGCATCGACCTGCAGGGCGCTATCGCCAGCATTGGCGCGGCCATTGGCCCCCGGAAAATCGCCGAACAGCGTGTCGAAGCTGCGGTTTTCCTCGAAGATCACCACGATATGGCCAATCTTCGCCAGCGGATCGGGCGCGGTCGGTTGGCCCCACGCCAGCGGCGCCATGCCTGACGCCAACATTGCACCGAGCAGCCACGTCATCACGCGCATCGCGTCCCTCCACTTTCGCGCCCGGAGAAAGGCTGATCCGGGCACGCAAGGATAGTGACGTTATGATGACGGATGGATAGCCTAGATTCGGCGCATCGGAATCCAGCGGGCGAGGCCCCACGCCAGCGCGGCGAATACCGCGATGGTCAGGAAGGCGCCACGGAAGGCGAAGGCGATCTCTCCCTGGATCAGCACCCGGTGCGCCTCGGGAAGCTCGGCCAGCACGCGCGGTCCCTGCTGCACGAGTTCGGCGAAGCGGGCGGCGGTACCAGGGTCTTGCGCTGCGAGCAGAGCGAACAGCACCGCGCCGACGATCGCCGTGCCGAACGCCGCTCCCACCGAACGCGAGAACTGCACCGAGGCGGCGGCGGCGCCGAGCTGCTTCGGCCCGGCGACCGACTGCACCGTGATCTGCGCCACCGGCATTCCGGTGCCGACGCTCAGCGATACGATTAGGAAGGCCCAGGGCAGCTGCGCGGTGGTCAGATACGGCGCGAGAACCGCGAGGCATGCCAGCGCGCCGGCGGTGACAACCAGCCCGAACGAGGGAAAGAGCGTGGTGCGCCCGGTGCGCGCGATCATCCGCCCGGTGAATAGCGAGCCGATGCCGATGCCCGCCGTCATCGGTAGCATGAGCAAGCCGGTCTCCGCCGGCGTGGTGCCGCGCACCACCTGATAGTACATCGGCAGGAAGGCGACGGTGGAGACCGTGACCCCGGCAAGCAACGCCGCCATCGCGTCGGTGCGCCAGATCGACGCTTGCCGCAGCAGTTTGAGCGGCAGCAGCGGCGACGGCGCCCGGCGTTCCTGGCGCAACAGCATCGCCAGCGAGAACGCGGCGATGGCGGCAAAGGCAATCACACCGGGCAGCGCGGCGGGGTCGAAATGCTGCGCCCTTTCGAGTGCCAGCAACGCGGGCGTGATGAAGGCGGAAAAGAATAGCACGCCCCAAAAGTCGAACTGCATCTTTCCGCCACCGCCGGGATGCGCGGGCAGCCGGAACGCCAGCAGGATCGCGACAATGCCCACTGGCACGTTGACCAAGAACACCGATTGCCAGCCGAAATGCTGCGTCAGATAGCCGCCGGCGACCGGGCCGAAGGTGCTGGCGCAGACGAAGGTGGCGGAGAGGTAGCCCTGGAACCGACCGCGCTCGCGCGGCGGCACGCTCTCGCCGATCAGCGCCTGCGACAAGGTCATCAGCCCGCCGCCGCCGATACCCTGGAGCACGCGCGCGAAGGTCAGCATCAGGATGCCGGTGGAGACGGCGCACAGCACCGAGGCCGCGATGAACAGCACGAGCGCCACCAGCATCATGCTCCGCCGGCCCAGGCTGTCGCCGAGCTTGCCATAGACTGGGGCGGCGATCGTGGTGGCGACCAGGTAGGAGACCACGACCCAGGAGATGCGCTCGACCTCGCCGAGCGCCCCCGCGATGGCGGGCAAGGCGGTGGCCACGATGGTCTGGTCCACTGCGGCCAGAAACATCGGTAGCATGATCGAGGGAAAGATCGCGAAGAACAGCGCGCGGGTGGACGGCGCGCCCCCCACGCCGCCAACCCCGATCACTCCGGCCCGACTTGCCGCCATGCCTGTCGTATCCTCATGCCGGAGTCAGATGAGCGCCTCGCGGCCCATCGCGAGATACTTCTCCCGCCGCCGCGCCTTGAGGGCGGGGCCGTCGAGGGAGAGAAGCGGCGTCAGCGCTGACCGGACCGCCTCGCTCACCGCGTGAAGCGTGGCGTCCCGGTCGCGATGCGCCCCGCCGAGCGGCTCGGCAATGACATCGTCCACCAGTCGCAGGCGGATCAGATCGTCGGCGGTCAGCCGCAGCGCCTCGGCGGCGAGCGGCGCCTGCGCCGCGTCCCGCCACAGGATCGTGGCACAGCCCTCGGGCGAGATCACCGAATAGATGGCGTGTTCCAGCATCAGCACTCGGTCGCCGGCGGCGAGCGCGATGGCGCCCCCCGAGCCACCCTCGCCGATGACGGTCGCGACCAGCGGCACCGGCGCTTCGAGACACGCCTCGATCGAGCGGGCGATCGCCTCGGCCTGG
Source organism: Alphaproteobacteria bacterium (assembly GCA_017307285.1). Classification (GTDB taxonomy): domain Bacteria; phylum Pseudomonadota; class Alphaproteobacteria; order Acetobacterales; family Acetobacteraceae; genus JAFKFI01. The sequence goes on from JAFKFI010000056.1 coordinate 42,837, forward strand.
CCGCGTGCCTCCGCCTCGATGCCGGGAAAGGCGCCCGAGGTGTCCACGAAGCTCAGCACCGGCAGACCGAACCGGCCGGCAAGCTCGATCAGCCGCCGCGCCTTGCGATAGCCCTCCGGCCGGGCCATGCCGAAATTGTGCTTCACCCGGCTCTCGGTGTCGGTGCCTTTTTCCGTGCCCAGCACCACCACCGAGCGACCGTGGAAGCGGCCCATGCCGCCCACCACCGCGGCATCATCGGCGAAGGCACGATCGCCGGCGAGCGGCGTGAAATCGGTGATCAACCCGGCGATGTAGTCGAGCGCCTTGGGCCGCTCGGGATGGCGGGCAACCTGCGCTTTCTGCCACGGCGTCAGCTTGGCGAAGGTGGCGCGGAGCTGGCGGTCGGCCTTCTCGGTGAGCTTGGCGACCTCCTCGGCGATGTTGATGCCGTCCGGCTCCGACATCCGCCGGAGCTCCTCGATCTTGCTCTCGAGCTCGGCGACGGGCTTCTCGAAATCCAGGAAATGGGGCATGGCGCGCGACTTAGCACACTTGCCCGGCGGCGGAAGGCGTGCGGCCGCAACGCAGGCCGTCAGAAATCCGTCATGGCGGCGCAGCCGGAAGCACGTCCTTCCGGGCGGCTTCGAGGATTTCCTGCGATAGCGCGGGATCGTTCGACAGCCGGGCCAGCACGACGGCCCCCACCATGCAGGACAATCCGGCGAGCGCCCGCTCACGAGCTGGCGCGCGGCGGCGCGGCAGGCAGCTTGCCAGCGCGTCCACCATCGCGCGAATGGCCGAGGTCAGCCCCGGGTGCGCGCCGGGGCGGCGGGCGAGTTCGGCGCCAAGCGTCGGGACGACGCAGCTCCGCTCGCTCTGCTCGACATGCGCCGCACTCAAATAGCTCTCGACGATCCGCGCCAAAGCCTGCTCGGCCCCATGCTCCTCCCGCATCGCTTGCCAGCGAGCTGCCGAGCGGGACAGCTGCTCGGCACAAACTTCCGCCGCCAGCGACTCCTTCGACGGGAAATGCCCGTAGAAGCCGCCATGCGTGAGGCCGGCCTGACGCATCACGGCGTCCACCCCGACGCCGTCGATGCCCTCGCGACGGAACAGCCGGCTCGCCGCGTCCATGATCCGGCGCCGCGTCTCGGCCTTCTGCTGGCTCGTGCCGCGCATCGGTGCCTCCCGATTTTGCATGACGACCATCATGTATTTCCTTGACGTCGGCATGACGAACGTCATTTATCACGCCTCGCTTACGGAAGGATAGAGTGCATGGGACCGACCCGCATCGCTGGCCTGCTGGCCGGCCGCGTGCACTACGCCTGGGTGGTCGCCGCCCTGATGTTCGTGGTGATGATCAGCGTGGTCGGCGTGCGCGCCGCGCCGAGCGTGCTGATCGTCCCGCTCGAACACACCTTCGGCTGGAGCCGTGCGACCATATCCGGGGCGATCTCGCTCAACATCTTGTTGATGGGCGCCGTCGGGCCGTTCGTGACCGCGCTTCTGCAGACACTCGGTGTGAAGCGGACGATACTGCTGGCGCTCTCGATCTTGTGCGCCGCGACGATCCTCAGTGGCTTCATCACGGAGCCCTGGCATCTCTTTGCCACCTGGGGCGTGCTGGTCGGGCTGACCTCGGGCCTCGGCGGCGGCGGGCTCGCGGCGCTGATCGCCAATCGCTGGTTCGTCGCACGTCGCGGCCTTGTGGTCGGCATCCTGATGGCGGCCAACGCCAGCGGTCAGCTGGTCTTCCTGCCGCTGATGGCGCGCATCGCGGAGGGCGGAAATTGGCGCGCCATCTCCTTCGTGCTCGGCGGCGCGATCGCGGTGCTGATCCCGGTGATCCTGCTGCTCCTCCCGGAGACGCCGCGCGATGTCGGGCTCGCCGCCTTCGGCGCCTCGCCCGACGAGGACCGCGCCCCGACCACACCGGCCAGCGGCAACCCGATCACGGTCGCGTTCGGCGGTCTCGCGCGCGGCGTCCGCTCGCTCGATTTCTGGCTGCTGTCGGGCAGCTTCTTCATCTGCGGCTTCTCGGCCAACGGCCTGGTCGGCACGCACCTGATCTCCTACTGCATGGACAACGGCATTACCGAGGTAGCCGCCGCCGGCCTGCTCGCCGGGATGGGCGTGTTCGACCTGTTCGGCACCACGATGTCCGGCTGGCTCACCGACCGGTACGATTCGCGGGTGCTGCTGTTCTGGTATTACAGCCTGCGCGGCCTGTCCCTGATCGTGCTGCCGTTCACCGGCTTCGACTGGATCAGCCTCAGCCTGTTCACGGTGTTCTACGGGCTCGACTTCATCGCCACGGTGCCGCCTACGGTAGCGCTCACCAACCAGGTATTCGGCCGCACCGCGGCACCGGTGATCGTTTCATGGATCTTCTGCGGCCATCAGATCGGCGCGGCGGTTGCCGCTCTTGGCGCCGGCATGATCCGCAGCGCGACAGGCAGCTATTTCGGCGCGTTCTTCATCTCCGGCCTCGTCTGCCTGCTGGCCTCGGTGCTGGTCATGCGGATCGCCCGTCGGCCGGCTGCGGTGATCGCAGCCGAGTAGCTCAACCGCGCGCCAGCGGATGGTGCTCCTCGACGAGGCGCTGCAGCCGCTCGGCGAGCACGTGGGTGTAAATCTGCGTGGTCGCGATGTCGGCGTGGCCGAGCAGCAGTTGCAGGCTGCGCAGGTCGGCGCCGCGCGCCAGCAGGTGCGAGGCGAAGGAGTGACGCAGCACGTGCGGCGATACGCGGGCCGGATCGAGCCCGGCGTCGAGCGCCACCTGCTTGAGCAGCAAGGCGAATCCCTGCCTCGTCATTGAGTGGCGCGGATCGCGGCCGGGGAACAGCCAGCGGCCGTCCGCCTTTTCGCCCGCTATCATCGCGGCAGCCGCTCGCTTGGCCTCGTCCGAGAGGGGCACCATCCGTTCCTTGCCGCCCTTGCCGCGTACCAGCAGCACCGCCGAGTCGCCGGTGAGCGCCGCGCGAGGCAGCGCCAGCAGTTCCGAGACACGCAGGCCGCTGGCATACAGAATCTCCAACGCCGCCCTGGCGAGCAGGCCCGCACGGCCCGAGCGGCGCCCGGCGGCGGCGAGCAGCGCGTCCACTTCCTGCTCGCTGAGGTATTTCGGCAACGATTGGGGCAGCTTCGGGGTGTCGAGAAGCTGGGAGGGATCGTCCGACCGAACGCCCTCGCGCAGCAGGAATCGGTGGAATTGCCGCAGCGCCGAAAGCCGCCGCGCGGCCGTGCGGGCCGACAGCCCCGAGGCTTGAAGCCCCGCCATGTAGGCTTGCAGCAGCCCCGCATCGGCGTCGCTGCACACCGCCCCGCGCGCGGCGGCAAAGCCGGAAAAATCGGTCAGGTCAGCGTGATAGGCGGCCAGCGTGTTGCGGGCGGCGCCGCGCTCGGCGGCCAGCATCTCAAGAAACGCCTCGACGTAGCGGTCCACCCGCCCGCCTAGTGGGTCTGGAACTTGTCGTTGGGCAGGGTGCGCTGCACCGGATGCGGGTTCGGCTGGGGCGGAAAGGCGCCGAGCACCAGGACGCCGACCGCGATCACCACCAGTCCGATCGCGACGACCAGGAGAAAGATGCGGCTCATTGTGGTCACGAGAGGTCCCGGCTGTTGGGGGGCGGCTTGGCCTTGGCGCTTGCCCGTGTGCTACCTTTCGCGGCGATGACACGCAACACCGCCCTCAAAGATACCGGCCTCAAGGACACCGTCACTCTGCCCGATGCGCTGGCGGGGCGCAGCATCGTGCTGGTCGGCCTGATGGGCGCCGGCAAGACCTCGATCGGGCGCCGGCTGGCGGCCCGACTCGGCCTGCCGTTCCGCGACGCCGACGCCGAGATCGAGCTCGCCGCCGGCTGCAGCGTCCCCGAGCTATTCTCGCGCTATGGCGAGCGCGAGTTCCGCGACGGCGAGCGCCGGGTGATCCGACGCCTGCTTTCCGGCGACCCGTTGGTGCTCGCGACCGGCGGCGGCGCCTTCATGGACCAGGAAACCCGCGCCGTGGTGCGGGAGGAGGCGGTATCGGTCTGGCTCCGCTGCAAGCTCCCCACCCTGGTCCGTCGGGTAGCCGGACGCGACAACCGCCCCCTGCTGCGGGATGGCGACCCGTCCGAGATCCTGCATCGACTGATGGAGACGCGGCATCCGGTCTATGCCGAGGCCGACCTCGTGGTGGATTGCGGCGACGAGAGCCCCGATGTCACGACGGGCCACGTGCTCAACGCGCTGCTCGACTGGCGGGCGCCGCGCCGGCTCTCAATTACCCTTTCGAGTTCCAGCTACGATGTGGTCATCGGCGAGAATCTGCTGGAACGTGCCGGCGCGCTGCTCGCGCCCCGACTGCCGCAGAAGCGCGCCGTCGTGGTGACGGATGCCAGTGTCGCCCGCCTGCATCTCCACTCGCTGCTCGAGGGGCTGGCCGCGACCGCCATAGACGCGCGGCAGATCGTCGTCCCGGCGGGCGAGAGCTCCAAGAATCTCGAGACCTACGCGCGCGTCGTGGACGGGCTGCTCGAAGCGGGGGTGGAGCGCAAGACGGCGGTGATCGCGCTCGGCGGCGGCGTGGTGGGCGATCTCGCCGGCTTCGCGGCGGCGACGACTCTGCGGGGGCTGCCCTTCATCCAGGTCCCGACCACGCTGCTCTCCCAGGTGGATTCGAGCGTCGGCGGCAAGACCGGCGTGAACACCCCACGCGGGAAGAACCTCGTCGGCGCGTTTCATCAGCCCCGCATGGTGCTTGCGGACACCGCGACCCTCGCCACCCTGCCGATCCGCGAGTTGCGCGCCGGTTACGCCGAGATCGCCAAAGCGGGGCTGATCGGCGATGCGGCCTTCTTCGAGTGGTGCGAGCGCAACGGCGCGGGCGTGATCGGCGGCAATCGCGAGCTGCAGGCCGAAGCAATCCGGCGGGCCTGCGCCTTCAAGGCCGCCGTGGTCGGCGACGACGAGCGCGAGGAGAAGCCGAATGACGGCCGCGCCCTGCTCAATCTCGGCCACACCTTCGCGCACGCGCTGGAGGCGGAGTACCGCTATGGAGGCGGCTTGCTGCATGGCGAGGCGGTCGCGGTCGGACTCGGCCTCGCCTTCCGCCTCTCCGCCCGGCTCGGCCTCTGCGCGGCGGCGGACGCGGCGCGGGTCGTCGCGCATGTCGGCGCAATGGGACTGCCGGCCGATCTCAGGATGCTGAACCGGCGCTTCTCGGCGGCGACACTGACCGGGCATATGCGGCGCGACAAGAAGATGCGGGACGGCAAGCTCACCTTCATACTCGCCCGTGGCATCGGCCAGGCCTTCACCTCGGCGGACGTGTCGGCCGACGACGTGACCGACCTGCTGCGCGAGGAGGGTTGCACGGCCTGAGACGCTGCTGCGCGGTAGCCAGACGTACCGTTCGGTTTGCAGCCCACCCAGGCCATGCCATATGGATCTGTTGCACTGCAACAGATCGGAGATTTCGCAATGCCGCTAAGTGAGCCGCAGGAGCGTGAGCCGCTGCACACGCGGACCATCGTGATTCGCGGCTATCGGCGGCGCGACGGCCTCTATGACATCGAGGCGCACCTCACCGACACCAAAGCCCGTGGCTTCCTCAACGAGCATCGCGGCTTCGTCGAGGCCGGCGAGCCGTTACATGGCATGTGGATGCGCATGACGGTCGATGACCGCTTGCTGATCGTCGCCTGCGAGGCGGCGAGCGATCACACCCCCTATGCGGTCTGCGAGCTGGCGGCGCCCAATTTCACGCGACTCGCCGGGCTCAAGATCAAGGCCGGCTTCCTGCGCGAAGCCGCGGCGCGAATCGGTGGTACGGCCGGCTGCACCCATCTTCGCGAGTTGCTGCAGCAGATGGGCACCACGGCGCATCAGACGGTATTCTCGGCCAAGGGCGACCGCGAGGCGGAGGCGATCCGGGCCGCGACCGGCGCTGTGCTGACCCCGGAGGAGGTCGACGCCCGAGTCGCCGCCAAGTTCGGCGGCTCGGCCAAAATCGTAAACACCTGCATCGCCTATGACGACACCGGCCCGATCGTGCGGCGTCGCTGGCCACATCTCTACAAGGGAAGCGACGAGGACCAGCCGGACGATGTCGAGTCCCGCGTCGCAGCCGTCGCGCACTCCCACGACCGACCCTGATCGGGCGCGCCAGGCCCCCTCCCACGCATACCGCGCTACGCCGCGGCCGAATCGGAGAAATCGGGCTCGACCAGCGCCGTCTTAGAGCCGTGTCCCGCCTCTGCGTGACCCTGCTCGGTGGCCGCCGCACGGAAATACTGGATGACGAACACCCGCACCGCGCTGGTGCGACCGCCCGGATCGCCGCGCGACTCCACCCGGCGCACGATCTCGCCGATCGGGACCTGCTCGCGTTGGCAGATCTCATACAGCGCGTCCCAAAGCTCGGGCTCTAGCCGCATACTGGTGCGACCGCGCCCTGCCACCACGTTTCGATTGACCAAACGGCTTGCCACTGACTCTCTCCAACCCAAGGTTGCGCCCTATAGGAGCATCCTTGCGTTAAAAGAGAGTTTGTTCCACGGAATGATCCTTCGTTGCAAACGAATTCGGATCGGCCGCTAGACGAGACGATTTCGGGAGCCCGGTCAGGGTTACTCTGCAAGCAGGCCGCCCTGTTCCTCGGGCGTGCGCAACGTCAGGGCGAGTGCGTGCAGGCCGGCGGCAAACTCCGCCTGCACGGCCTCGTGCACCATTCGGTGCCGGGCGACGCGCGGCTTTCCGCGGAATGCGGCGCTAACCACCAGCACATTGTAGTGCGTCTCGCCCCCCGGCCGTGCCCCCGCATGGCCAGCGTGCCGCGCGCTGTCATCCACGACGCGGAGGAGCGTGGGCGCGAATGTGTCGGCTAGAATGGTCTCCAGACGATGTGCGCGGGACTGCATGGCAGTCATATCGGATAATCGACGGCTTACGCCAAGCGCCAGTTGCCAATGCCGGGGCGCGGCGCACATAAGGGGCATGATGACCCGACGCGGCACGAGACCTCGGGCCTACGCGCCCGACCCGGCCGCTCCAGGCCGGCCATGCGAGATGCCCGATTGCTGCGCGCCCGGCGAGTACCGGGCGCCGAAATCGCGCACAAATCTGAACGATTACTGGTGGTTCTGCCTGGAGCACGTACGCGCCTACAACGCCGCGTGGGATTTCTACAAGGGCATGACGCCGGGCGAGATCGAGATGCAGCTCCGCGCCGATACCGCGTGGCAGCGACCGAGCTGGCCGCTCGGCCGGTTGGGCGCCGCCGCGTGGGACGGGGAGCTGCCGTATCGAGATCCGCTGCACGTGCTCGACGCCGGCGGGATGAAGCGCAGCCCGAAGCGCCCGCCCGACCAGGCCCCCTCGGAACTGCGCGGACCGCTCGCCACATTGGGCCTGTCCTGGCCGACGACGCTCGACCAGGCCAAGTCCCGGTGGAAGGAGCTGGCCAAGCGCCACCACCCGGATGCGAATGGCGGGGATCGCGCGGCTGAGGAGCGGTTGAAGACGATCAATCTCGCCTATGCCGCGATACGCACCCGGCTGACGACCGAACCGCGGCTCGCCGCCGCCGGATGAGCGACATGCGGCTGGGTACCTTCCGCCCGCCGCCATACCGGGGTTACTATTTCCCAGAACACACGGGACACGCTGGTCTATGAACAAGATTGCCGCCCTCTCCGAGATCCGCCCGACCTCCGCGATCGACCTGCCGGACACCAAGGTGCAGGCACGCGAGGCGTTCGGGATCGACGCCGACATGGAGGTGCCAGCCTTCTCCGTGCGCACTGAGCACGTGCCGGACATCGACACCGCGTACCAGTTTGATAAGGAAACGACCCTGGCGATCTGCGCCGGGTTTGCCTTCAACCGGCGCACGATGATCCAGGGCTATCACGGCACGGGTAAGTCGACCCACATCGAACAGATCGCCGCCCGGCTGAACTGGCCCTGTATCCGCGTCAATCTCGACAGCCACATCAGCCGAATCGACCTCATCGGCAAGGACGCTATCGTCCTCAAGGACGGCAAGCAGATCACCGAGTTCCGCGAGGGCATCCTGCCCTGGGCGTTGCAGCACGCCTGCGCCCTGGTGTTCGACGAGTACGACGCCGGCCGGCCGGACGTGATGTTCGTCATCCAGCGCGTGCTGGAGGTCGAGGGCAAGCTCACCCTGCTCGACCAGAACCGGGTGATCCGCCCGCACCCCTCCTTCCGCCTGTTCTCCACCGCCAACACGGTCGGTCTCGGCGACACCACCGGCCTCTATCACGGCACCCAGCAGATCAATCAGGGCCAGATGGACCGCTGGAACATCGTCGCCACCCTGAACTATCTGCCGCACGGCACCGAGACGGCGATCGTGCTGGCCAAGATGCAGGCCGATCCCAAGGACGGTGCCACGAAGAAGCGCGTCGAGAGCATGGTCGCACTCGCCGACCTCACCCGCGCCGGCTTCATCAACGGCGACATCTCCACGGTCATGTCGCCGCGCACCGTCATCACCTGGGCGGAAAACGCGCGCATCTTCGGCGATGTCGGCTTCGCCTTCCGCGTGACCTTCCTCAACAAGTGCGACGAGGCCGAGCGTTCGACCGTCGCCGAGTACTACCAGCGCTGCTTCAACGAGGACATTCCCACCGGGATGATGGCCCGCAAGGCGAGCTGAGGCCGAAAAGCTGATGAGCGGATCGGGCGCGAGCGGGTCGAAGGACAACACGCGGGCGGAGGAGTTCAAGCGCGCCACCGCCGGCGTGCTGCGCGCGATCGCCGAAGTGCCGGATGTGCAGGTGAATTTCCAGCCCGGCCCGTCGGGCCTCGCCGGCAAGCGCGCCCGCCTGCCGCTTCCGACCCGCGCGCTGCCTCCGGCCGAGATGGCCAAGCTGCGCGGCGCGTCGGACGCCATTGCGCTGCGTCTGCGCTATCACGACGATGCCGTGCACGCAGCTCGTAGTCCGGCAAGGCGCGAGGCGCGGGACGTCTATGACGCGCTCGAACAAGCGCGGGTCGAGACCATCGGATCGCGTCACATGGAAGGCGTCTCGGCCAATCTGCGGGCGCGCCTCACGGAAGAATGCGAGGCCGAGGGCTTCGACCGCATGACGCGGAAGGACCAGCTGCCGGTTCAGCACGCGCTCGCCCTGCTCGCCCGCGAACGGATGTCCGGCGAGCCAGTCCCCGCCCCGGCCCGGCGCGTGCTCGACCTCTGGCGCGAATCGCTCGGCGAGGAGGCGAACGGTGCGCTCGAGGAACTCGGCCGCAGCCAGGACAACCAAGCCGCCTTCGCCCGCGCCGCCCGCAAGCTGCTTGCGGTCCTCGCCCTCGCCGAGGCGGAGGCCGACGCCGAGCCCGACAAGCAGGATGAGGACGGGGAGGAAGGCGGCGAGCAGTCCGGCGCGCAGGACAATTCGCAGGAAGGGTCGAGCGAGAGCCAGTCCGACACCGATTCCATGCTCGGCGCACAGCCCGAGGAGATGGAGGGCGAGGCGGCCGACGACGAGGGTTCGGACGACGCCGACGAGAGCGCCGCCGCCGCTGAGGGCGACGATCGCCCCGGCGGCCCGCAGCCGCGCCGCGACCGCAACGTGCAGGACGCGGAGGGCGCCTATCGCCCTTACACGCGGCTGTTCGACGAGGAAGTCTCCGCCGAGGATCTCTGCGACCCCGAAGAACTCAATCGGCTCCGTCAGCAGCTCGACCAGCAGCTACAACATTTGCAAGGTGTCATCTCCAAACTCGCCAATCGACTGCAGCGGCGGCTGATGGCGCAGCAGACGCGGGCCTGGGAGTTCGACCTCGAGGAGGGCCTGCTCGATGCCGGGCGCCTCTCCCGTGTCGTCGTCAACCCGATGCAGGCGCTGTCCTACAAGCGCGAGCTCGAGATGGAGTTTCGCGATACTGTCGTCACCTTGCTGATCGACAATTCCGGCTCGATGCGCGGCCGGCCGATCACCGTCGCGGCGATGTGCGGCGACATTCTTGCCCGCACCCTGGAGCGCTGCGCGGTCAAGGTGGAGGTGCTCGGCTTCACCACGCGCGCCTGGAAAGGCGGCCAGAGCCGCGAGAAATGGGTGCAGGACGGCAAGCCCCGCGCCCCTGGCAGGCTCAACGATCTGCGCCACATCGTCTACAAGGCGGCCGACGCGCCGTGGCGCCGGGCGCGCAAGAATCTCGGCCTGATGCTGCGAGAGGGCCTGCTCAAGGAGAACATCGACGGCGAGGCACTGCGCGGGGCCTATCGCCGCTTGCTGATGCGCTCCGAGCACCGCCGTATCCTCATGGTGATCAGCGACGGCGCGCCGGTGGATGATTCCACGCTGTCGGTGAACCCGGGCAATTACCTGGAAAAGCACCTGCGCGAGGTGATCCGCGACATCGAGGGCCGCGAGCTGGTCGAGCTCATCGCCATCGGCATCGGCCACGACGTGACGCGCTATTACCGCCGCGCCGTCACCATCGTCGACGCCGAGGAGCTCGGCGGCACGATGCTGAAGAAGCTGACCGAGCTGTTCGATGAGGATTCCGACCTCGCCTGGCGCATGGCGGCGGCGGAGCGGTCGGCGGTGGTGGTCTAGGAGCACCTTCCGACCCTCGCCGGTTTGCGGCTCTTGGCCGCGCCGAGTCGCCGGTTCAGCTTTACGCGTTCCAGCTTCTGGCGGTGAGGCGCAGCCAGGCTTTGAAGTCCGGCGGCTGATCCGACACGAGCGGGAGCCAGAATTCGATAGCACCGTCATTCAATTGGCGGCGCCATGCTTGGGTGCGGCTCGTGAGCGGCCCAGGCGGATCGGCGATCCGGTCTTTGACGATATGCAGTTGCTCGTTCTTCCCGTCGGCGGAGTTGGGCCCCCAGGCCAGACCCCACGCGTGCTCCGCGTCCTCGAACGCGAGAAAGACGAGATCCTTGTCGAGAAGGGCACTGCCCTCGTAGTGCCGCTTGTTCCAGAAGCTGCCATCCAGCTGATAGTCCGGCACTGCGACGCGCAGCCTGAAGGCGAAACCGAGAGTGCCGTATAGCGGCAGGCCCTCGACGATTTCCGGATGCGCGGGGTCAAGCGTGCGCAGCTGGGTGTCCAGAAAGGCGCTGAACAGGTCCACTCGCCGGTGACGGCTGGTTTGTTCGTCGATCCCGTCTCGGGCCCGGAGTTCGGGACTGATGCTCTTGTCCGGGAGCAGCTCCTCGTAGCGCCGGAAAATGGCGGACCCGCTATAGGCCAGCCTCTCGTTCAGCACCCAACGCTCACCGCGCACGCGCAGTGACGTCTCAAAGCTGTAGGAGGCCCGAATCCTCGCGTCCTGATGATTGGCGTCCAGCTCGGCTTTGCGCTGAGCCAGGTCGCTCGGAAGCTCGAGCGAGCGCACGTGCAGGTCACAATCCACTCGTGCGTCGCCGAACAGAAAACGGGAGAGATTGCCGAACCCCTCCTCCGAATTCACCATCCCATACGGGCCGGAATGGGCACGGCGAATATACGCCCGGGCGGCAAGTACCGTGTCGCCGGGGCGAAGATCCGGCTGCCCTGAATCGGCGGGACCGTGCACCACGGCGTTATCGATTTCCACCAGCCCGTCGCTGAGTTGCCCCACCAGGCGGCGCGAAAATCCTCCCGCCACCGGGTAATCAGCGGCAGCGGTGCCGACCAGGCAAAATGTGCTGCGCACCGGAAACCGCCCCGCGAGAGAGTTGGCTTCGGGCGGCTGATCGAGATAGACGCGCATCCGGTCACGATCGAAATTATTCATCTCGAGCCCGAGCAAGGCGTCGACCGGTCCGAGCAGCCCATTCCCAAACCCACCCTGCCCAGTGATCCCGTTATGGGGTGTGCCGTAGGTGAACAGGCGCCGTACCGAAGCGCGGGCGCGCTGCCAATCCGTTTGGGAAATGCGCCGCGATTCGTCGGCGCTCAGCAGCGCCTCCACCGCGGTACACCGGCTGGCCTGGCGCGGAGCGGAACCGTCCAGTACCGTCTCGTTCTGCAGAAAGGTGCGGGCGACGAGCCCACCCATCGAATGTGCGACAAGGTAGACGCCGGGCGCACCCGTGACGTCGAGTATGTCGAGAACGAGACGCCCGAGTCCCCAACCATATGCTTCCATGCCCGGCCGCACGCCGTCTCCGAGACTCCGAGAGGCCGCGTCGTAGTAACGGTAGACCGCAAGGACGGCACGCGCCGGGTCCGGCTCCCCGCCGGGCTCGGCCAGCCAGTCTGCGAGGTCTCGGCGGCTTTCCGGGTCAAGGCCGCGCAACCCGTCGCTGAAGGCGAGACGATAATTGTAGGGAGGCTGGCTGAGGCGGAGCACGGGGGATTCGAATACGTGGCGCGCGGCGTCGCCGGTCCAATCGGTTCGCAACATCGTGGAACCGAGATTGAAACCATTGAACGGGTCCGTAGCGGTGTCCTCGATCTCGCCGCCGGTCATCGCGAAGCCACGCAGATACACGATCGGCAGTAACAAGCGGGCCTTCGCCGCACGCCAGGCCCTCTGTCGCGCCAAGCTCAGATACATCGTCACCTCCAAATTCGTCCTGTATAGATATCATGCTGATTGTGTATCGAATTGCAACGACCTTTGGCACACGTGCCTCACGGAAACCGCCAGGCCGCCTCCCGCTCAATCAGATCCAGCAGCCCACGCACCTTGGGCGATAGCAGGTGGGCGCTCGAGTAGACCGCTTGGATGGGCTGCGGCGGGGGTGCGAACTCGCGCAGCACTTCCACCAACGTTCCCACGGCGAGCGCGTCCGCCGCCTGATACGAGAGCACGCGCGCCAATCCGCCGCCTTGCAGAGCGTGGCCGAGCGCCACGTCGTTGCTGTTGGAAATGAGGCGCGGCTCGACGCGAATTGTCATCGGCCTGCCATCGGGGCCGACGAAACGCCAGGTAGGATCGGCTGAGAGGCCGGTGGAAGCGGCGAAGCTGTAACGCGCGAGGTCCTCCGGGTGGCGCGGTGGACCGCCCTGCCGCGCGAGATAGGCTGGGCTGCCGACTACGATCCGGCGGGTCGCGCCAAACCGCCGGGCGATCAGACCCGAATCGGGAAGCCGACCAATGCGGATGGCAATGTCGATTCCCTCCTCGACCAAATTTGCGTAGCGATCAGATAGCAGGAGTTCCGCCGTGACCTCCGGGAACTCCTGCAAATAGCGCGACAGCACCGGCGCCACGTGTAGCCGTCCGAACATCTGGGGGGCGGCGACCACCAAGCGTCCGCGCGGTCGCGCCGCCGACTCTCGGGCAATTTCCTCCGCATCGCGCAGATCGGCCAGGAGCCGCCGTACGCGGTCCACATAGCGCGCGCCGGCCTCCGTCAATCTCACCGCGCGGGTCGTACGCTGCAGCAAGCGGACGCCGAGTTCGTTCTCGAGGCTGGCGACCAGGCGCGTAACCGCCGAGGGCGAGCGGCCAAGTCGGCGGGCGGCCGGGGCGAACCCCGACGCATCGCACACCGCGACGAATGCCGTCATGGCCTCGATCCGGTCCATCCGCCATTGCGGCGCTAGCAATAATCCCTTGTCAATTCCGACAATTCTGCGGCGTGGACACAGGCGCCACATCGCGGGGACAGCAAAGGAGCGCACCATGACACCTGTCCCTGGCCCCAATCCCCCGTCTCCCGACGACATCGTCTTCAGCGCCTCGATCAAGGATGAGCAGCATCGCCGGGGCGGCGTACCGGCGCATGAGCGAATCGCGGCGCGGGGTGGGTTTCGCACCGCTCTCACTCCCGATCTCGTCGCCTTCCTCGCCGACGTGGACACCGCCTATCTCGCCACCGCCAGCGCCTCCGGCCAGCCCTACGCCCAGCATCGCGGCGGGCCCAAAGGGTTCATCCGTGTGCTGGATGAGCGCACGCTCGGCTTCGCGGATTTCGCCGGCAACCGGCAGTACATCACGGCCGGCAACCTCGCCGAGAACGAGCGGGCCTTCCTGTTCCTGATAGACTACGCGCACCAGCGCCGCATCAAGCTATGGGGCCGCGCCCGCATGGTGGACGACGCCGCGCTGATCGCCCGCCTGATGCCCGCGGGCTATCAGGCGCGCCCAGAGCGCGCGCTGCTGTTCACGGTCGATGCCTGGGATAGCAACTGTCGCCAGCACATCCCCCAGAAATTCGACGCGGCGGATGTCGCCGACGCGGTGCGGCGCCTGGAGCAACGCATTGCCGATCTGGAGAGCGAGAACGCCAGGCTGCGCGCCGCGATTGCTCTCTCCCCAGCGTGAGGCGCGTCATTGCGCGGCTCGCGCCAGTCTCGGCGTAGGGCCTACGCCGCAAGTCGCTGGGCCGGCACCCGCTCCACAGGAAAGCTGAGGGTCACCCGGGTGCCGATCCGGGCCGCTGTCTCGATCGTCAGGGTGCCGCCATGCGCTTCCATCAGGGCGCGCGCCAGCGACAGTCCAAGCCCGATGCCCCGACTGTTGCCCGGTGCGGGCTCCGGTGATCCAGCCAGCGCCGCCAGCCCGGCCCCCTCGTCGGCGACCACTAGAGACACGACATCTTCGTGCCGCTCGAGCGCCAAGTCGATCCAGTCCTCGTCGCGGGTAAACCTGGCGGCGTTGCCGAGCACTCGCAACAGGATTTGTGAGAGCGCTCGGCGGTCGGCGATCAGCGTGAGTTCGAGCAGCTCCGGGGCCACCCGCCAATGCCGCTGGCTCGGGTCGAGCGTCGCCGAGACCGCGGCAATCGCGTCCCGCAGCAATCTTCCGACGGCGAGCGGCTCGTCGCGGATCACGCGGGTCTCGGCACCAGAGATCCCGCTGTCCTGCAAATCGTCAGCGAGATTGAGAACTCGTGCAGTCACGGCGGCGATGGCCGTTGCATGTGAGGAGGTCGATCCGCCTTCCTGGGCCGCCTGCAACTTATCCGTGTGGCCGAGCAAGGTCAGGGCCGTCTCTCGCAACTCCGCGGCAGACAGTCTCAGCAGGCGCGTACTCGCGAGCTCGGCGGCGAGGGCGCGGTCGCGCTGAGCGGTGACAGCCGCGAGAGCGCGCCGCTGGCCGCGATATCGGAGCGCGAGCGCCGCCATCGCTCCCCAGGAGAGCACGGCTAGGCAAGCCAGAATCAGCGTGATTGGTCCCATCCGCAGAGACTATGCTCTGTATTCAAACCGGAGGTTAACGCAGGCCGAAACGGTGCACCCAGCAAAAAGGCCCGCCGAAGCGGGCCTTGGACGTCACGCCTTCGCGAGAGGACGGATCAGGCGGCCGGCGCCGTGGCCGCACGCTTGGCCTGTGCCCGCTGGATCCGGCGCTTAATCACCCGCGCCTCCTCCGGCAACCGGCTGTTCGGGGTGCCAAGCAGGTAGGCGTCGATCCCGCCATTATGCTCGACGGTGCGGATCGCCCGTGTGGAAATACGCATCCGCACGCTGGCGCCCAGGGTGTCGGACAACAGCGAGATTTCCTGCAGGTTGGGCAGGAAGCGGCGACGGGTCTTGTTGTTGGCGTGGCTGACGTTGTTGCCCGTCAGGACGCCCTTGCCCGTGATCTGGCAGCGGCGGGACATCGCAGGAAACCCTCGGTCCAATTGGATGAAAGCGGGAGATGGGAGGCGGGGTTATGGCGAAACGGCCCGCGAAGGTCAAGGCGCGCTACCGCCGCGACGGTCAAGGCGCCGGATCGGCCATCCGCCGCAGCTCGCCCGCCCGCACGGTGGCGATGGCATTGTCCAGGATACGGATGATCGCCTCCTCGTCCATGCTACGGGCGAGCAGCGTCAGCGACCCGCCGAGCAGCGCGGACGCGATCGCCAGGGAGCCGATATTCTGGCCCATCATGTACTCGATCGCCTTGTCGATCACCGCACCCGCGTGGCTGAGGTCGGCCGGCGGCGGTGCTTCATCCGGTTCATCGGTCATGACCGCACCTCATTTGAACTTCTCCGGGTCGATGCCTGCCGCTTTCAGACCAGCGAGGTGGGCCGCGAACACCTCTTGTATAAGAGGAGGGCCCCACTCGCGCCATTCCACCTCGCTCTCCCGCACGATCTCGTCCCTCTCGGCTAGATATCTCCGAGCCAACTCCGGATGGGCGAACTGCTCCGGATCGACAGGCGAGCCGTCGTTCTTGAGAGAGGTCCGTAGCTCGTGCAGCTCGGCAGCACTGAAGCGCAGTGTCCAAACCCGCGCCAGCCTCGCTTCCAGACGGTAGAGATGGGCCTTGAACTCGGGCATGACGAATTTGTCGGTCGCCTCGGCGGCCTGTTGCGGCGTGGCGTCGCCGCGCTCCTCGAAGAACGAGATCAGCCGCTGGCGCAGACTGCTCAGAAGCTTGCCGTCCGTGCTCTGCTGATCGATCAGCGCGAGAGCCTCGGCTTTCGCGGTACCGATCTCGACGGGCGCCGGTTGCGCAGGCGCCGGAGGGGGAGCGGGTGGGATCGGTGGAGCAGGTGGAATTTGCGATCTCCCGGCGGGCGCGGCTTGCACATGGGCGGCCGCCGAAAGAGCGCAGAGGGTCACGAGCGCCCGCAGGACCGCCCGAGGCATCTGTCGCCTCGCCGATGGCTTCCAGCGAAATCCGGCATCAATTGGCCGCAAGCTCGACCTCACCCGACTGTTCAGATTGCCCCGACTGCTCCGCTTGCAGCGTCCACATCCAAGCATAGTGGCCGCCACGCGCAAGCAACTCGGCGTGCGTACCACGCTCCGCGACCAGCCCATCCTCCAGCACGATGATCTCGTCCGCGTCGACGACTGTCGACAGGCGATGCGCGATCACCAAGGTCGTGCGGTGTCGCGCGACCGCGCGCAGCGCGGTCTGAATGTCCTGCTCGGTGCGCGTATCGAGCGCGCTGGTCGCCTCGTCGAGGATCAGGATGCGCGGATCCTTGAGCAAGGTGCGCGCAATGGCGACGCGCTGCTTCTCGCCGCCCGACAGCTTCAGCCCGCGCTCGCCGACCCGCGTGCCGTAGCCGTCCGGCAAGCGCATGACGAAATCATGCACCTGCGCCGCGCGCGCCGCCTGCTCGATCTCGGCTTGCGTCGCTCCGGGGCGACCATAGGCGATGTTGTAGCGGATCGTGTCGTTGAACAGCACCGTGTCCTGCGGCACCACGCCGATCGCGGCACGCAGACTGTCCTGCGTCACGTCGCGAATGTCCTGGCCGTCGATCAGCACCCGTCCGCTGGTCGTGTCGTAGAAGCGGAACATCAAGCGCCCGATGGTCGACTTGCCGGCGCCGGTCGCGCCGACGATGGCGAGCTTGCTACCGGCGGGCACGGTGAAGCTCACGCCCCTGAGGATCGGACGGTCCGGCCGATAGCCGAAATGCACATCGTCGAATACGACCGAACCCGCCGGTCCATCGGACAGATGCGCTGCCAGCGCCACGGCGCCCGGCCGGTCCGCGACCTCCTGGCCGACATGCATCAGGCGAAACATGGACTCCATATCGACCAGGCTCTGCTTGATCTCGCGGTAGACGAAGCCGAGGAAGTTGAGCGGCTGGTAAAGCTGCATCAGATACGTGTTCACCAGCACGAACTTGCCGACCGTCATCTCCCCGCTGCGCACGCCCTCGGCGGCCATCAGCATCACCACCGCGAGCCCCAGCGCGATAATCGTGGCCTGGCCGAGATTCATCATGTTGAGCGACACCTGCGAGCGCACGGCCGCCCGCTCGTAGCGCGCCAGCGCCTCGTCGTAGCGTCGCGCCTCGTGCCTCTCATTGCCGAAATATTTGACCGTCTCGTAGTTCAGCAGGCTGTCGACCGCCTTGGTCTGAGCCTCGGTATCGGTATCGTTCATGACGCGACGGATGCGCACGCGCATGTCGGTGAAGGCAAGGGTGAAGGCGAGATAGATGCCAACCGCGAGGAACGTCGCCAGCGCGAAGCGCCAGTCGAACATCGCCCACAGAATGGCCACGACCATCATCATCTCGAGCAGGGTCGGGATGATGTTGAACACCGCGAGGCGCAACAGATTCTGAATGCCGAGCTGCCCCCGCTCGATCACCCGCGACAAGCCGCCGGTCTGCCGGTCCATGTGGAAGCGCAGCGACAGGCGGTGCAGATGCTCGAAGGTCTGCAGCGCCAGCTTGCGGGCGATGCGCTGCTGCACCGAGGCGAACACCGCGTCCCGCATCTCGGCAAAACCGGAGGACGCCACGCGCAACAGCCCATATGCCACGATCAGCGCCGCCGGTATTACCAGCAGCGCGGTCGAGCCCTTCGGCGAGAGCGCATCGACCGCCCGGCTGTAGACCACCGGGACGTAGACGGTCGCCACCTTGGCGAGCACCAGGAACACGACCGCGACCAACAGGCGCACCCGGGCAGCCGGCTCGCCGCGAGGCCAGAGATAGGGAAGCAGCGAGGCGACGGTATGCAGGCCGGATCGTTGCCGGCGCGCGGTTCCGGACGCATGAACCGTAGGCATTTGAGACATGGACCGCATGTGGCATGTCGCTTACCGAATGGAAAGGCAAGCGACGGCAAGACGAGAAGCGATCGAGAGGGAAAAGGCGTGCTGACCGGATTCATGCGCCACATCGAGGCATGCCGCAGCGCGGTGCTGCCCGGAAAGCGGCTGCCCTTTCGCATCGGCGCGGAGCCGGTCGGCTGGGTGGGCCACCCATTGGCCGACGCCCTCATGGAGTGTCCCGGAGTGCGTCGCGACGGGGAGACCATTGTTCTGGCCGACGGCGCGGCACTGCCCGGCTTGGCCCGCGCGCTGTCTGACGAGGGCTTCTACCGCTGGCGCGGCGAGGCTTTCGATGTGCGTGCCGATCCGGATGGCCCGCCGCTCGCCAAGATCGATCGGGGCGCCCTGCCCGCCTTCGGCATCGAGGCCGCCGGGGCACATCTCAACGGCCTGGTGCGCCGGCCGGACGGATTGCATCTCTGGGTCGCCCGCCGGGCCGCCAACAAGGCGCTCGACCCTGGCAAGCTCGACCACATCACCGCGGGCGGCGTGCCCGCCGGGCTCACGCCCTGGCAAACCCTGGTCAAGGAAGCCGAGGAAGAAGCGGCGATCCCGCCGGCCCTGGCGTCCCAGGCCGTCCCCACTGCTCGAATCACCTACGCGATGGAGCGGCCGGAGGGGCTGCGGCGGGACCGCATCTACTGCTACGACCTCGACCTGCCGAAAAGTTTCGTACCCCACGCGGCGGATGGCGAGGTGGAGAGCTTCGAGCTCTGGCCCATCCGCCGCGCGATGGACGCAGTGCGCGACACCGATATGTTCAAGTTCAACGTGAACCTGGTGCTGATCGATCTGTTCCTGCGTACCGGCTTGATCGCCGGCGCGGAGGGGTCGGCTCTACGGAGGGCGATCGATCGGCGCTGACGGCGGACTGAAGTCCGCCGTACGGGTCGGTGTTGGTAGGGCGGACTTCAGTCCGCCCTCGCCACGGCCAGTCGGTCGGGATCAAGCCTCCGGGGGAGCCGCCGCGATGGGAATTTCGCGCGGCTCGGGCTGATCGCCGGTGCCGGGCGCCGCCGCCTCTTCCTCGCCGCCGCCCTCGCCGTTGAGCGTGCCCTGCCCATCCTCGCCGGCATAGGCGCGCCGTTGCTGCTGGCCGTTCTGCTGCTGGTTCTGCTGCGCCGCCTGGTTCATCGCGTTGAGGATGCGGAAATAGTGCTCGGCGTGCTGGAAGTAGCCCTCCGCCATCACCCGGTCGCCGCCGCTGGTCGCGTCACGGCCGAGCTGGAGGTATTTCTCGAATAGCTGCTGCGCCGTTCCCCGGATGCGCAGATCGGGGCCGTTGCTGTCGAAGACATGGTTGCGGTTGAGCGGAACACCGCCCGAGTGGTGCCGCAGGCCACCGCCGCCACCCCCGCCGCCGGCCCGGTGATTCCGTCCACGCATACGTTTCATGTTCATTCGTCTGCTGTCGCTCTTTTCCTGTTGCAGCCCAATGCGCAAGGGCGGGACGGCACATGCGCGCCGCGCGATCTCTCCGCTGAAGGCTCATCCGTCGACGTTTGGTGCTGGCGAGCGCCCGATCGCTCGGTCATGCCCAGGAGAGGACAGTTCGACCGATTCGGCCAAGGCGCCGGGACCCGCCGCGGTGCGGCTGTCCCTGCCGGACGAAAGCTAACTCCCCCTCGCCGTCGTGCCAAACGGTTTTTTCGCGCCTCCCTGGCGCAGCACAACCGCGCGGGGAATGCCGGCGAGATCGGCCCGGGTGGTTGCCATGAAGCCGCAGTGTTCGGCCATGTTGGCCACCGGCGCCGCCTGCCCCTGCCCCACTTCCAGTATCGCCGCCCCGCTCGGGGCCAACAGCTCCGTGAAGGCAGGGATAATCCGGCGGTACGCATCGAGCCCGTCAGGCCCGCCATCAAGCGCGCCCGCCGGCTCGTGCTGGCGCACCTCTGGCATCAAGGTAGGGATGGCCGAGGTCTCGATGTAGGGGGGGTTGCTCAGAATGAGCTCGAACCGGCCGCCGAGCGGGGCGGCCCAGTCGCCGACCAGGAATGCCGCTCGCGCGCTGAGGCCGAGATCAGCCGCGTTGCGGGCTGCCAGCCGTGCGGCATCCGGCGCCACATCGACGCCGACGCCGAAGGCGGCGGGAAACTCCATCAGCGCGGCCAGCAGCAGGCATCCTGTCCCAGTGCCAAGATCGAGGATCGAGGCTACCCAGTTCCGCTCCGGAAACAGCTCAAGGGCCGCTTCCAGCAGCGTCTCGGTATCGGCGCGCGGGATCAGAGTGGCGGGGGAGACGGCGAAGGGCAGGCTCCAGAACTCCTGCCGCCCGGTGATCAGCGCCAGCGGCTCGCGCGCCGCCCGGCGGGTAAGCAGGGGCTCATACAGCGTCATATCGGCCGGCGCCCGCGTGTCGCGCAGCAACTCCTCCGACGTGAGTCCGAGGGCATGGGCGAGCAGCAGCCGCGCCTCCAGTCGCGGCCGCTCGATAGCGGCGGCCTTCAGCAGGAGGGCGCCACGCCGCAGGGCATCGGCACGGGAACGGATCATCGACGGAGTCTCGCACGACTCGGGACAAAACCCGAGCCGTGCGATGAGCCGGACGGCGCTGGATTAGGAGGACTTGGCCGGGAACACCTGCTCGGCGAGCACATCAATGAACCTGAAGAGTACTTCAACCGCGTAGCCAGCGAGAAACGACAGGGCCGGCGCCGTCAGCGTAACCACGGTGGCAACCCCCGCCGGGGACTTGGCCGCCGCCCCGCCGGGACTGAGAAAGAACCCGATAGCGAGCCCAGCCAGGGTGCCCAACGCGATCCGCACGTACGCGCTGCGCAGGAAAGTGATGTTGAGCACTTGGTCCTTGAGGCCCGCCAAATACAGACGCAGTATGTAAGCAGTTGAACCCAGGAACCCCATAAGCAACGGGATCACGTAGCCGTTGATCACGGAAAGGGTACCTGCCGCGCTCTGGTCAGTAACCTCCTCAACGTGCTGACCGAACCAATTCGCGGAATTCCACCACCTTGCCAAATCCGCGTAGTCATCTTTCATCTTCTTGCTCAAATCTCCCTGCCTATCGCAAAGATGATATTGTTCAGGGAAATTGAATACATCCACCGTGATCTGTTTGATCGCGGAATTGTTGTCCGCCGGATAAGGTTCCTGCCACTTACCATTGCAGAGTCGTATATATCCCCTTATCACTTAGTTGAACAGCGTGCGTTGCCTCTTGCAGCGAGATGCTTTTGTCCATTGTATCCAGTCTGCCGGCAAGCTCCGCGATATTGGAAACGACCAAGTTTCCCCAATAGACATACGCCGCGAAGATGGCGACGAGGACAGTCGTCAAGAGCGCCATCACCTGAAATCCGGCCATCATCGTACGCAGCCTGCCTGCGGGCGCCTGGAATTCCGGATAGGCCTGCTGGGCGTCCAGGATCGCGGCCTTGTTCTTCCCGCGCTGACCTGAGACCAGCGTAGTAAACGAGATCGTCGAGCCCATTGCCGGAGAAGCACGAGAATTTAGGTAGTCACGCAGTTCAAGAAGAAACTTGGTGTCGGGGCCGCTCGGCTGCCCCCCATTGTTAAATACGTCTCGAATCCGGAAATACTCTTGAAGAGCCGCATTGTAATCCATGTTGTTAGGCAACAGGGCCTGCGATCCGCCGTTGAGTGACGTGGTAGGAAGGCCCGATATGAAGTTCAGAAGCAGGCTGATCTCCGGGATGAGGATGCCCGGATCAATCGCCGACTTGGCAGCAGGACCGGCGTTGGCACCAGCATTGGGGTTCAAGCCCATGTTCCGCTCCAGCACGTTCGCACGCAACCGTATCGGAAAGCGGCCTAGCACTCAATCGAAATTATTCTGGTGTAGCTACATTCCTGCGACGTCGACTCACTCCTCCGCCGCCAGCCGCGCCGCCTGGTCCTCGGCGGTGAGCGCGTCGATGAACTCGTCGAGCTCGCCCTGCATGACGCGGTCGATCTTGTACAGCGTTAGATTGATCCGGTGGTCCGACACGCGGCCTTGGGGGAAATTGTAGGTGCGGATGCGCTCGCTGCGGTCGCCGGTGCCGACCTGGGATTTGCGGTCGGCGGCGCGCGTCGCGTGCAGCGCGGCGCGCTGCTGCTCGTAGAGGCGCGCGCGCAAAATCTTCATCGCCTTGGCGCGGTTCTTGTGCTGGCTCTTCTCCTCCTGCATCGCGACGACGATGCCGCTCGGCAGATGCGTGATGCGGACGGCGCTCTCGGTCTTATTGACGTGCTGCCCGCCGGCGCCGGAGGCGCGGTACACATCGATGCGCAAATCCCCCTCATCCACTTCGACATCCACCTCCTCAGCCTCGGGCAACACCGCCACTGTTACAGTGGAAGTATGAATGCGGCCCTGGCTCTCCGTCGCGGGCACGCGCTGCACCCGATGCACGCCGGATTCGTATTTCAGTCGGGCGAACACGTTGCGTCCGGTGATCTCGGCAATGCCTTCCTTCAATCCGCCGAGCCCTGTGTCGCCGTATTCCAGGATCTCGCAGCGCCAGCCGCGCAACGCGGCGTATTTCTGATACATGGCGAACAGCTCGGCGGCGAACAGCGCCGCCTCGTCGCCGCCCGCCGCCGGACGGATTTCCAGAATCGCCGAGCGCTCGTCCGCCTCGTCGCGCGGCAGCAGCGCCACGCGAATCTCGTGCTGCAAGCGCGGAATGCGTTCCTTGAGCGTGTGCAGCTCGCCCTCCGCCAGCTCGCGCATTTCCGCGTCGGCCAGCAAAGCCTCGGCATCGGCCTGCTCACGCTCGGCCGCGCGCAGCTCGGCGATGCGCGCGACGACCGGCTCGATCTCGGACAACTCCTTGGAGGCACGCACGTAGTTCTCGCCGGAAATGCTCTCGCTCAGCATCGCCCGGAGCTCGTCAGCACGGGCGGCGATGCGGTCGAGCTTGAGGGCGAGATCGGTCCCGGCCATGCCGTCAGCCGAGGAACCGGGGCAGGTCCGCCATCGCCACTTCCTGCTGCGCGCCCGAGGCCAGGTCCTTCACCTGTGCCACGCCGCGCGCCAGCTCCGCGTCGCCCAAGATCACGACGGCGCGCGCGCCGGCGCGGTTCGCGCGCTCCATGCGGCGCTTGAGGTTGCCGCGGTAGCCGATCTCGGCCCGAATGCCGGCGCGGCGCAGCGCCTGCAGCACGTCAACCGCGCTCGCCTCGGCCGCCTCGCCCACCGGGATCACCGCGACCGAGGCCGGAGCAGCCGGCGGGTCGGCGAGAAGCA
>JAFKFI010000008.1 GCA_017307285.1 Alphaproteobacteria bacterium
CACGCCGTGCAGGGTGAAAACGTGCTTGGACGTGTCGATCGCGATTCGTGTAATCTCCATGCGGACGGCCCTCATGTTTGCGTTGTGACGACCAAACATCTTGGCACTCGATCCCGCGGGGCCGTCCACCCCAACACGACTTTCCTTGCGAGCGGCAAAGGTCGTGGATACCCGGCCTGCGCCGGCCATTACGGTACTGTATCGAAGCATCCTCGTGACCAAGGGGAATCACGGCCGCTGCGCCCCGGTCGTGTTCAAATGCACCGAGTAGATCGACGTGCTCGCAGCGATGAACAGCCGGTGCCGCTTCTTGCCGCCGAAGCAGAGATTGGCCGCGACCTCGGGCAGATGGATTTTTCCGATAAGCGCGCCGCCGGGTTCATAGCAGCGCACGCCGTCCTCCGCTGGGTCGCCCCAGCCCATGCTGCACCAGACGTTGCCCTCGGCGTCGGTGCGCACACCGTCGGTCATGCCTGGCGCGAAGTCCTCGGCGAATATCTTCCCGCCGGAGAGCCGCGCGCCGTTCACGTCAAACACCCGGATGTGCGCCGGGCCGCCATGCGAGATGCCGCTGTCGACGATGTAGAGGCGGCGCTCGTCGGGCGAGAAGGCGAGGCCGTTGGGGCGGGCGAAATCATCGGCGACCACGCTGGCTTGGCCGCTCGCCGGGTCGAGCCGGTAGACGTGGCGCGGTAGTTCGGCCTCGGCGGTGTGGCCTTCGTAGGGACCGTCGATGCCGTATCCCGGATCGGTGAACCAGACAGCTCCGTCCGAGGTCACGACGACATCGTTGGGTGCGTTCAGCTTCTTGCCCCCAAAGCTGTCGATCAGCACGGTGACGCGGCCGTCATGCTCGGTGCGGGTGACGCGGCGGGTGTCGTGCTCGCAGGTGACGAGCCGCCCCTCGCGGTCGCGGGTGTTGCCGTTGGAGAAATTGCTGTGGGCGCGGAACACGCTGACGTGCCCGTCCTCCTCCAGCCAACGCATCATGCGGTTGTTCGGGATGTCGCTCCACAGCAGGTATCCGCCATCGGCGAAATACACCGGCCCCTCGCACCAGCGGCAGCCGGTGGCGATCCGCTCGATGGCGGCGTTGCCCTGCTTGGCGGTGAAGCGTTTGTCCAGCGCCTCGATGCGCGGGTCGGGGTAGCGCGTGCCGGGCAAATTGCCGAGCGGCAGGCGGTGGCCCTCGGTGAACTCGTGGCGCATCCCGGCATGGGCGTGTTCGTGCATCGTGGTATCTCCCGCCTCAGATGTGGATGGCGTGGCCGAGGGCGCGCAGCGCGGCTTCGTGGAACGCCTCGGTCAACGTCGGGTGGGCGTGGATGGTCCCGGCCACGTCCTCGAGCAGCGCGCCCATTTCGAGGGCGAGGGTGAACTCCCCGACCAGCTCGGGGATATGCGCGCCGACCGCCTGGACGCCCAACACGCGGTGATCGTCGGCGCGGGCGACGATGCGGACAAAGCCGCCATCCTCGCCCGCCTCCATACCGAGCGCGCGGCCGTTGGCGGCGAAGGGGAACTGGCCGGTGATCGCCTCGATGCCGCGCTCGGCGGCCTCCGCCGGGCTCAGGCCGACGCTGACGATTTCGGGCTCGGTGAAGCACACTGCCGGGATGGCGACGGGATCGAATTGCCGCCGCGCGCCGGCGATGATCTCCGCCACCATCTCGCCTTGCGCGAAGGCCTTGTGCGCGAGCATCGGCTCGCCCACGAGGTCGCCGATCGCCCAGACATCGCGCATCGAGGTCCGGCAGTGCTCATCGACGCGCACGAACGGCCCGGCCATGTCGACTGCCATTGCCTCCAACCCCCAGCCTTGGGTGCGTGGCCGGCGGCCGATTGTCACAAGCAGCTTGTCGGCGGCGAGGCGGAGGGTTGTGCCGTCGGCGGTGCGCACGGTTGCCTCGGCTCCGGTATCCGTTCGCTGGACCGCTTCGACGCGCGCGCCGAGATGGAGCGTGACGCCGGCGCGCTCAAGCCAGCGTGCGACCGGCGCGGTCAGGGCCTCGTCCCAGTTCGGCAGAATGCGCTCGCGGGCCTCGATCACCCTGACTTCCGCGCCGAGCTTTCTGAACGCGGTGCCGAGTTCCAGGCCGATATAGCCGGCGCCGAGTACGAGAAGCCGCTCCGGCACCCGGTCGAGCATCAGGGCCTCGCTGGACGAGATCACCGGGCCGCCGAGTTCCAGGCCGGGCAGCGATGCGGGCTCCGAGCCGTTTGCCAGGATGACGTGCTCCGCCCGGATCGTTTCCTCGCCGCTTTCCGTCGCGACCGTGCAGGTCTTGGCGTCGGAGAATGTGGCCCAGCCGTGCAGTACGCGGACGCGCGCCTTGCGCAGCAGGGCGCCGACGCCGCCGCTGAGGCGGTCGACGATGCCCTCCTTCCACGACACGGTCTTTGCCAGATCGATCGCGGGCGGATCGCGCAGCGCGATGCCGAGCGCGTCGCCGCCGACCGCCGCGCGCATTCCGGCGAATTTTCCGGCGGCGTGGATCAGCGCCTTGGACGGGATGCAGCCGCGAATAAGACAGGTGCCGCCGAGCCGGTCGGCCTCGACGAGGGTTGTTTTCAGCCCGAGCTGCCCGGCTCGGATCGCCGCGACATAGCCGCCGGGGCCGCCGCCGATGACGAGAACCTTGGTGCGGATCATGCGATGAACAACGTGGCGGGCTGTTCGAGCAGCCGCTTGAGTTCCTGGATGAATTGCGCGGCGTCCCAGCCGTCCACCACGCGGTGATCGAACGAGCTCGACAGGTTCATCATCTTTCGCACGACGATTTGGCCGCCACGCACCACCGGGCGCTCGACGATGCGGTTGACGCCGACGATCGCGACTTCCGGGCGGTTGATGACGGGCGTGCTGACGATGCCGCCGAGCGCGCCGAGGCTGGTGATGGTGATGGTGGAGCCGGTGAGTTCGTCGCGCGTCGCTTTGCCGTCGCGCGTCGCGGTGGAGAGTCGAGCAACCTCGGCGGCGGTCTGCCAGAGGTCCAGCGTCTCGGCGTGGCGCACCACCGGCACCATGAGGCCCTGCGTTGTTTGCGTGGCGATGCCGACATGCAGGGCGGCGTGTCGCCGGACGATGCCGGCCTCGTCGTCGAACTGCGCGTTGACCTGGGGGAATTTCGGCACGGCGCGGACCAGGGCCGCGACGAGGAACGGCAACAAGGTCAGGCGCGGGCGGTCCTCAGCATGCTGCGTGTTGAGATGGGTGCGAAGTTCTTCGAGCTCGGTGACGTCAAGTTCTTCCACGTAGGAATAGTGCGGAATGTGGCGCTTCGACTCCTGCATCCGCTCGGCGATGCGGCGACGGAGGCCGATGATCTTGATCTCCTCGACTGCCTCGCGGGGCGCGCGGGTGGCGGGCGCGGCGCGGCCGCCCGAGGCGACGTACGAGTCGAGATCGGCGTGGAGAATGCGGCCGGCCGGGCCGGTCCCGGCGACGAACTGCAGCGGGATGCCGAGCTGGTAGGCGCGATGGCGCACGGCGGGGGAGGCCAGCGGCTTTTCGCCGGGAGGCGCCTTTGCGACGGGCTCCGCCGGCCGTTCGATCGGTTGGGGCTTAGGGGCGGGTGCCTCCGACTGCTTGGCAGGCTTCGTCGCGACTGCTGGCGGGGGTGGAGCTGAACGCTCTTGAGCTGGAGCTTCGCCCGCGCCCTCGACTTCGAGCACCACCAGTTCCGAGCCGACCCTGATCTTGTCGCCGGGATTGCCGGTGGTGGAGAGCACCTTGCCGGCGCGGGGCGAGGGGAGCTCGACCGTCGCCTTGTCGGTCATCACGTCGACCAGCGGATCGTCCTCGGCGACGGTGGCGCCGGGGGCGACGTGCCAGTTGACCACCTCGACCTCGGCGATGCCTTCCCCGACATCGGGGAGGCGAAACACGTAGCGCCCCATGTCAATCTTCCATTGCGCGGCGCAAGCCTTCCGCGACGCGCTTGGGGCCGGGGAAGTAGTCCCATTCCAACGAGTGCGGATAGGGCGTGTCCCAGCCGGTGACGCGGGCGATGGGCGATTCGAGCGAGTGGAAGCAATTCTCCTGCACCAGCGCGGAGAGTTCGGCGCCGAAGCCGCTGGTGCGCGTTGCCTCGTGGACGATCACGCAGCGCCCGGTTTTGGTGACGGAAGCAACGATCGTGTCGATGTCGACGGGCACCAGGGTGCGCAGGTCGATGATCTCGGCGTCCAGCTCGGCCTCGGTTGCGGCGGCGAGCGCGACGTGGACCATCGTGCCGTAGGCCAGCACCGTCACATCCTCGCCCTCTCGCACGACGGAGGCGCGGCCGAGCGGGACGGTATAGTGGCCATCGGGAACCTCGCCGGCCTCGTGCTCGCTCCACGGCGTCACTGGGCGCTCGTGGTGGCCGTCGAACGGGCCGTTGTAGAGGCGCTTGGGTTCGAGGAAGATCACCGGATCGTCGTCCTCGATGGCGCTGATGAGCAGACCCTTGGCGTCGTAGGGGTTCGAGGGAATCACGGTCTTGAGCCCGCAGACATGAGTAAAGATCGCCTCGGGGCTTTGGCTGTGCGTCTGGCCGCCGAAGATGCCGCCGCCGCAGGGGGCGCGCACGGTGATCGGCGCGGTGAACTCCCCGGCCGAGCGGTAGCGCAGCCGCGCGGCGGTCGAGACGAGCTGGTCGGTGGCGGGGTAGATGTAGTCGGCGAACTGGATTTCGACGATCGGGCGCAGGCCGTAGACACCCATGCCGACGGCGGTGGCGAGGATGCCGGCCTCGGCGATCGGCGTGTCGAACACGCGGTCCCGGCCGTATTTGCGCTGCAAGCCCTCGGTGCAGCGGAACACGCCGCCGAAATAGCCGACATCTTCGCCGAACACGACGACGTTGTCGTCGCGCGCCATCATCACGTCCATCGCCGAGTTCAGCGCCTGCACCATGTTCATTCGTGCCATGCTCAGAACCCCAGCTCCTGCCGTTGCCGGCGCAGATGCCACGGCATCTCCTTGAACACGTCGTCGAACATCGTCGCCGGAGAGTGATGCTCGCCGGTGCCGAGCGTGCCGTAGCTCTCCGCCTCGCGTTGCGCTTGCTGCACCTCGTTGTCCACCTCGGTCGAGAGTTGCGCCTGCCGCTCGTCGGACCACTCGCCGAGCGCGGTCAGATGCGCGCGCAGGCGCGTGATCGGGTCGCCGAGCGGCCACAGGGCGGCTTCCTCGGCGGGGCGGTATTTGCTTGGGTCGTCGCTCGTCGAATGCGCCGTTGCACGGTAGGAAAAATGCTCGATGACGGTGGCGCCGCGATTGGAGCGCGCGCGGTCGGCGGCCCAGCGCGTCGCAGCGTAGACCGCGAGGAAGTCGTTGCCATCGACGCGCAGCGCCGGCAAGCCATAGCCGAGCGCGCGCGCCGCAAAGGTAGAATGCTCGCCTCCGGCGATGCCCTGGAAGGACGAGATGGCGTACTGGTTGTTGACGATGTTGAGGATGACGGGCGCGCCGTAGACGCTGGCGAAGGTCAGCGCGTGGTGGAAATCGCCCTCGGCCGTCGCGCCCTCGCCGATGAAGCCGGCGGCGATGCGGTCGTCGTGCTTGATCGCCGAGGCCATCGCCCAGCCGACGGCCTGGGGGAATTGCGTGGCGAGGTTGCCGGCGATCGAGAAGAAGCTCGCTTGCTTGCTGGAGTACATGATCGGCATTTGCCTTCCCTTCAGCCGATCTTGGGTGTTGGAGAACACCTGATTCATCATGTCCACCAGCGGCCAGCCGCGCGCGATCAGGATGCTCTGCTGGCGGTAGGTGGGGAAGATCATGTCACGGTCGTCGAGCGCCATCGCCTGCGCGACGCCGATGGCCTCCTCGCCGGTGCAGCGCATGTAGAACGAGGTCTTGCCCTGGCGTTGGGCGCGGAACATGCGCTCGTCATAGGCGCGTGTCAGCATCATGGTGCGGAGGCCGCGCCGCAGCGTCTCGGGATCGAGCCGCGGGTTCCACGGCCCGACCGCGGCGCCGGCCTCGTCGAGCACGCGGATCAGCGTATAGGCGAGAGGGCGCATCTCCTGCGGCTCGGTGGCGGTATCGGGGCGCGGCACCGAGCCTGCCTCGGGGATTTGCAGCCAGCTGAAATCGGGCGCCTGGCCCGGGCGCGCCGGCGGTTCGGGGACATGCAGTTGCAGGGGGATGGTATTCTTCAAGCGGCTTCTCCCGATACGGCCCGCGCCGGCCAAGCTTGCGGATGCTAACGTGGCGACTCCCCGCTCGTCATCATCGGGCTTGTCCCGATGATCCACGACTTTGCCGCACGCACGCGAAGTCGTGGATGGTCGGCCTGCGCCGACCATGACGAAAAGAGAACAACCGTGACCTGCGGACCCGTGGTTCCGCTGGCGTACGGCGCGGCACTCGGCGATAGTCGCCTCAATCGCGCTTGGGGGGTGACATGGCGGACGAGAACAAGCCCGGCTTCGGCCGGCGGCCGTTTCTGGCAGGCAGTGCCGGGCTGGTTGCGGTGGTGCTCGCGGATGCCCGGCCGGCGGCGGCGCAGAGTGCGGCGCGCAAGGCGACGCTGGTGATCGGGCTCGACATCAGCGACCCGACCTCGCTCGATCCGTCGCGGGTCTATCAATATTCCAACCCCCTGCCGACCCATGCCGCGTACGACTCGCTCGTGACCTTCGCGCCGGGCGACTACATCACGGTCCGGCCGCAGATCGCGACGGAGTGGAGCTACCTGCCGGACGGCAAGACCATCCGATTCAAGCTGCGGCCGGACGTGAAGTTTCCTTCCGGCAAGACGATGACGGCGGAGGACGCGCAGTTCGGCCTGCAGCGGGTGATGAACCTCAAGGATCAGCCGTCGCAATACATCTCGCACATCAAGAGCGTGTCGGTGGTCGATCCGCATACGCTCGACATGGTGCTGTCCGACCCGACGCAACCGATCCTGACGATCATCGCGGCACCCGAGTTCGTGGTGATGGAAAAGGCGCTGGTCGAGCAGCATGGCGGCACCGACGCGCCGGACGCGAAGGAGAAGGACAAGGCGACGGAGTGGCTCAACAGCAACTCCGCCGGGACCGGGCCGTATCGGCTGGTCGGCTGGCAGCGGAACCAGCAGATCCAGATGGTGAAGAACCCAAACCATTGGGGCGGGGCGCCGGGCTACGAGCGGGTGCTGATCCGGCACATGAGCGAGAGCGCGGCGCAGCTGCTCGCCATCCAGCGCGGCGACATCGACGTCGCGTTCAACCTGATCCCCGAGCAGATCGCCAGCCTCAAGGGCGACCCGAATGTGGACGTGAAGGGCGCGACCAGCCTCGATTTCATCTACCTTGCGGTGTCGGCGAGTCCGGACAATCCGGCGTTGCAGAAGAAGCAGGCGCGACAGGCGATCGGGTACGCGATCGACTATGACGGTATCATCCGCAACCTGATCGGCGGCGCGGCGGTGCGGCCGGTGACGTTCCTGCCGGTGGGCGTCAACGGCTCCACCGAGGCGCTGACCAAGGAAATCGGCTTCCGCGAGGACTTGCCGCGCGCCAAGAAGCTGCTGGCCGATGCCGGGCTGCCGGATGGGTTCAGCTTCCAGCTCGCCTACGGCAACGCGGCGATCGCCGGCGTGCAGTACCAGAGCCTTGCGCAGAAGATCCAGGCCGACCTCGCGCGGGTCGGCATCAAGGCGGAGCTGGCGCCGATGGACCAGCTCAACATGCGGACGATGTATCTCGGCGGCAAGGCGCAGGCGGTGCTGACCTTCTGGAACCCGCCGGCGCCGGAGAACCTGCTATGGGCGGCGGCGACCGTCGATCGCGTCGCCAAGCGCGTCCATTGGGACGTGCCGCCGGATGCGCCGATCCGCAAGCTGATCGCGGCGGCGGCGGCCGAGCGCGATCTCGCCAAGGCGGCGGAGCTGTGGAAGCAATACCAGGCTGAGATGGTCGATCAGGCCAACCATTTCGTGCTGATCCAGCCGATCTACCAGATCGCGGTGCGCAAGAATGTCGCGGGCTTGCGGCTGACGGCGGCGGGGTGGATGGCGGAGCTCGACGGCGCCAAGCCGGCGAGCTGATCGCCGGATGATCCGCTACGGCGCGTCCCGCCTGGTCACGGCCGCCGTGATGGTGCTGCTGGCGACGGTGGTGATTTTTCTCATCGCCAACACGGTGCCGGGCGACCCGGTGCTGGCGCAGCTCGGCGACCTCGCGGC
>JAFKFI010000009.1 GCA_017307285.1 Alphaproteobacteria bacterium
TGCGGCGGATCGCTGGCGATGCCCGCCTTCAAGGGGACGGAGATGTCGATGATGCGGCGTGGCATTCTTCTTTCTCCTAGTTCGCGCTGAACCCCTCACCCAACCCTCTCCCGCAAGGGGAGAGGGCTATGCTTCTCCCTCTCCCCTTGTGGGAGAGGGCCGGGGTGAGGGGTCAACCGGCCAACTCGTTTCGGACGATCGCAGCACCCTGCGCCAACGCCAGCAGCTTCCCGAACGCCCGCTCGCGGGGCAGATATTTCATGCCGCAATCGGGCGCCGGGATCAGCCGCTCGGCCGGGATGTGCCGCAGCGCGGCGCGGACGCGCTCGGCGACCAGCTCCGCGCTCTCGACCTCGGGCGCGTGCAGGTCAAGCACGCCGAGCAGCACCGTCTTGCTGGCGAGCTCGCGCAGCACGCCGAGATCGAGACCCGGTTGCGCCGCCTCGATCGAGATTTGATCCACGGCGCTGTCGGCCAGTTGCGGCAGAAACGAGTAGCCGCTCGGCTTGTCGTGCACCATGTCTGCGTAGCCGAAGCAGAGATGCACCACGGTCGGGCCGGGGATACCTTGCAGCGCACGGTCGATCACCCGCACGCCGTAGCGCCGCGCCGCCTCGGGACGTGCTTGCAGCCAGGGTTCGTCGAGCTGCAACACGTCGGCGCCGGCGGCCTTGAGGTCGCGCAGCTCCTCGTTCACGGCGGCGGCGTAGTCCATCGCCATGTCGGCGTCATCGGCGTAGAAATCGTTCTGCGCCTGCTGCGCCATCGTGAACGGACCCGGCAGCGTGATCTTGATTTTCCCCGTTGTGTTGGCGCGCAGGAATGCCACGTCGCGTACCTCGACAGGGTGACGCCGCCTGATCTTGCCGACAACGCGCGGCACGATCGTGGTGCCGCCGGTACGCCCCATGACCTTGCCGGGCGTTTCGAGGTCGATGCCGTCGAGCGCGTTGGAGAAGCGATTGGAGTAGCTCTCGCGGCGAATTTCGCCGTCGGTGATGATGTCGATGCCGGCGCGCTCCATGTCGCGGATCGCGAGGATGGTGGCGTCGTCCTGCGCCTGCTCGCGCCACTCCTCCGGAATGCGCCAGAGATCGGCGGCTCGCACGCGCGGCACCTTGCCGGAGAGGCGCGAGCGATCCACCAGCCAGTCGGGCTGCGGATAGCTGCCCACCACGGTCGTCGGCAGCAGCGCGTGCATCGCGGGCTAATCCGCCGCCGCGACGATCTGCGCGGGGTCGGCGCCGACCCGGCCGGTGTCGTTGTCGGCCGCTCGGCCGAGGGAAAAATCGTAGCGGATCGCCGGTAGGCCGGGGACCGGCGCGTTGGGATCGTTGGCGCGCGGCGAGACCACCAGCGAGCGCGACACGCCAAACACCGTGTCGGAATCGACGTGCTCGTCATCGGCGAGATAGAGCGCCGTGACCAGCTCGCGATGGCCCGGCGCGCCGATGAGGAAGTGGATGTGCGCGGGGCGGTGGCCGTGCCGCCGCTGTCGCCGAACCAGATCGCCCACCGGGCCGTCGAGCGGAATCGAGTAGCCGAGCGGGCGTACCGTGCGGAAATGATATTTCCCGGCGTCGTCGCAGCGGAACCGGCCGCGCATGTCGGCGGTCTCGCCATTGCCGAGCTGGAGGTCGTAGGCACCCTGCTCGTCGGTCTGCCACACATCGACCGTGGCGCCGGCGAGCGGCTTGCCCGCGGCATCCGTCACCTGCCCGTACATCACGATCTCAGCGCCGTGCGGGGCCTGCACGATCGACTGGCCCAGCGCGTATTCGGGGGCATCCTGGCGGAAGAACGGGCCAAGCAGGCTGCTCTGGGTGCCGTGCTCCAGCGCCGTCTTGTCGTGCAGGGCGTTGACGCAGGCGCTGAGGCCGAGCACGTCGGACAGAAGAATGAACTCTTGGCGGATCGGGGTGCAGGCCTTGCCGACCTCGGTGAGGAACTTGATGCCGGTGATCCACTCGGCGGGGGTGAGATTCACCTCCCGGGCGAAGGCGTGCAGGTGGCGCACCGCCGCCGCCATGATCTCCCGCATCCGAGCATCCGGCGTGGTCGCCATCTGCGCCAGCACGGCGTCGGTGACGGTGTTTTCGTCGAGGTCTTGCATGACACCCCTCCCCTTAGCCACTCGACTATAGGCAGGCTCAGGCCCTGAGGCTATGCGCGAGGCGGCGCAGCCCGGCCCATTGCTGGCTGAGGTAGCTGCCGGTCGCCAGCGCCTCCTCGGCACCGGGGTCGCCGGTCTCGGCATAGGCGCGGGAGAAATCGGCGGTGCGGAACAGCATGTCCCACCAGGGCAGGATGGCGCCGTAATTGCAGCTCCGCTGGCCGGCGGCGAGCACGCCGTGATGCGCGCGGTGAAAGCGCGGCGAGATCAGCAGCCGCTCGCCCACGCGGCCGAAGGACAGCCGCACATTGGCGTGCGACAGGCTTTCGAGGAAGCGCAGCACCAGCACCAGCAGCGGGAATTGCAGCGGCGGAATGCCGATCAGCAGCGCAATGGCGGTGAACCACAGGAAGGACAGAATCTCGTCGAGCAGATGGTTGCGGTCGTCCGACCAGAAGGTCATGCGGCGCTGCGCGTGATGCAGCGAGTGCAGCGCCCACCACCAGCGGAAACTATGCGACAGGCGATGGCGCCAGTATTCGGAGAAATCCAGGATGATCGCATAGAGCACGAAGGTCAGGATCGGCTTGCCGAGCAGGAACGGGATCAGGCGCTCCAGGGTGGGCGGCACGATCCCTTGGTCAGCGAGCCAGCCGTTCAGCGCGACTTGCGCCTGGTAGAAGCCGACGAAGGTGATGAGCGGCAGGATGCCGACGCGGGAGATGAGGGTGTAGAGCGCATCCACGGCGATGCCGTGCCGGTCCGGCCAGCGCTCGACGGGGCGCCAGCGTTCGAGCGGCAGGCAGACCGCGAAGGTGATCGCCACCTGCACCGCGCCGTAGACCGCGAACAGCGCCCAGCCGTATGCGAGATCCTCCCACTGCATCATGTCGAGCTGGTAGAGCAGCGGGATCAGGAAGTGCTCCTGCAGCCAGCCCGCGGTGAGGTCGAACGGGTTGAACATGGCTAGAGGGGCAGGAGTTCTTCACTCGTCATCACCGGGCTTGTCCCGGTGATCCACGACTTTGCCGCCGGCGCGAAAGTCGTGGATGGCCGGCCTTCGCCGGCCATGACGGAGGAGTTGCGTCGATCGGAGGCAAACATCGTCGCGCCCTTACTCCGCGTGGGCGTTGAGGAAAATGCCGTGCGGCGAGCGGCCAACGTTGATCGTCTGGTAGGCGCCGGTCGCGGGGTCGAGCACCGCCACCTTTTCTGCCCAGCGGCGGGTGATCCAGAGCTTGCCGTCAGGGGCGAAGTCGATGCAGTCGGGGCCGCCGGGGATCTTGTAGACCCGCAGGATGGCGAGGGTGCGGGCGTCGAGCGCTGTCGTGGTGCCGGCGACGCGGGCGTTGACCCAGATGATCTTGCCGTCGGGCGAGAGGAACATCTGGTGCGCGCCCTTCCCCACCCGGATGCGCCGCTCGACCTTCCCGTCCACCGGATCGACCACGGCGATGTCGTCGCTGCCCATGTCGGCAACCAGCACCTTATCGTCGTGCCACATCACCCCGGCCGGGGTTTTCCCCACGACGGCGTTCCACAGGATCACCATGCGGGTGAGGTCGATCGCCGCGAGCCGGTCGGTGCCTTGCAGGCTGACATAGACCACGGAAGAGTCCGGCGAATAGGCGAGATGGCTCGGCATCGAGGCGAGCGGGAACCGCTTCACCAGCTTCATCGAGGCGGCGTCGTAGACGTCCACCTGGTTGCGCGCGAGGCCGTTCACCGTCAGCCATTTTCCGTTGGGGCTGAAACCGAGCTGGTAGGGGTCGGCGACGGGCATCCGGCGGATCACGTTGCCGGTGCCGGGGTCGAGGAACAGCATCTCGTTGCCGACCGTGTCGCCGACCAGCAATTCGCGGCCATTGGGACTGAGGGCGAGGTGGTGCGGCTCGCGCAGCACCGGGATGCGGCGGAGCTCCTTCTCGGTGGACATGTCCACGACGCTGATCGAGGCGCCGCCGGAGTTAAGCACGAAGGCCAAGCCCGCCGCCCAACTCGAGCCGCCTAAGCTGAGCAATATCAGGAAGGCGGCAAGCGGAGTGCGCATGGCGACGAAGCTCTCGTACTGTCGGCGCTTATCTAGCGCCGCCGGGCGATTCCGTCACCGAGGATCGCGCGATGGCAGCCCGGCTTCCAGCGATCCACGGGCGAAAACCGCCGAAACCCAGGCGAACAGCACCGAGGAGGTGGTCGCGATCAGGGTGTTGTCGGTGTAGGAGTGGATGGCGAAGGCCAGCATCACCAGCCGCATCAGCCAGCGGTCGGGGCGCGGCATGGCGCGCGTGTGGCGGATCGTCCAGGCGACGAACAGCCCGATCAGCAGCAAGAGGCCGAGCCAGCCGCCATCGACGCCGATCCGCAGATACTCGTTATGCGCCGCCGTGGTGCCGAGCAGGCGGGCAAGCGTGGTCTCCTCGGGCACCAGCACCTTGCCGGCGCCCACCCCCCAGCCGACCCAGGGCGACTCCTCCCAAGCGTCCTGGAAATAGGGCCAGATGAGATCGCGCCCGCTGAGGTCGCCGGCCTCGCTCGACAGCACGTTGAACAGGCGCACCTCCCCGAGGGAGCCGGCCGCCGCGATCAGCACGGGCAAGAGGCAGGCGCCCGCGAGCACCAAGGTCACGCGGCGGGTGGCGCCGAACGCGGCCGAGGGGATGGCGAGAATGGCAATGGCGCCGACCCCGGCGCCGAGGAATAGCGGCGCGCGGGCGCCGGTCAGAACCAAAATGAGAGCATTCGCCCCGAGCAGCGCGAGATCACCGCGCCGGCCGTCGCGGAGCAGTTCGAGCAGGCAGGCTTCGAGTGCTGCCAGCGCGAAGCCGGCGAGGAAGGCGGGGTGGCCGGTCGCGCCGAGCCGCCAGCCGCCGTCCTCGACGAACAGCGGCCGCAGCCCGGCGGCGTTCAGTGCCGCGCCCGCCGCGACGAGGATCAGCGGGAGCCAACGCGTGACGCGGATGATCGCTCCCGCCCAGGGCAGGGAGAGCCGGCTGAACGAGAAGGCGAACGGAGCGAACGAGCCGATCAGGGATCGCAGGCTCTCGGCGAGATCGAGGTTTTCGTGCCGTCCGTGCGCGATGCTGGCGGCGAACATGACGAGGAAGGCGAGACCGGGATTGAACAAATCCGCCGCCGCGCCGTAGCGCAGCACGCAGACCCCGGCCAGTGCCAGGCCGATCAGCTTGACCACGCCGACGATCAGCGCCCAGCCGCCGCCCGCCAAGTCCCCGAGCCACATCTCCGGCGTGCTGCCGGCAAGCACGAGCCAGCCGACGCTGGCCGGGACCGGGAACGCGAAGGTGAGCGCGAGGAGCCCCAGCAACGCCACGCCGGCGAGCAGCGCCCAGAGCAGCAGCGGCTGCAGGAGCGCGGCCGCAAGGCCGGCCAGGGCGAGCGCCCCGGCGCTGGCGGCGATCACGCCGGTCAGGTCGTGCCGAGCGGCGCGGATGGCAAACTCCCTCCCTGGTTGCAGTGTGCGCCAGTAGCACAAGTGCCTCGCGGGCCGCAGCGGCAAAAAGCTTTGCTGCTCCGGGCATCTGGCGGCCCTCGACGGGGCCGCTGTGGAACGCGATGCTGGCACCGCGCGGTGGGAGGGTATTTTTGCCGATCGAGCGACCGGGAGTTCGAGGCCGAGGAATGAACAGCGCCGCGTCTCGGTTCGGTCTTGCCCCTAACCACCAGCGCGCGCGCGGCGAGCTTCGCGTGTCGTTTCGCCAGCGCGAAGGGCGCACGGTGCTGGACGGGCTGCGTCAGGAGGGCTGCCTCAAGGCGCGCTTTCCGCGGCCCGAGCGCGGTGCGTGGACCAGCATGGTGATGCTCAACACCTCGGGCGGCGTCGCCGGCGGAGACAGCCTGGCGACCGCGATCGGGGTGGCGGACGGTGCCTCGGTGACGGTGACGGGGCAGACCGCCGAACGGTTCTATCGCGCACTGCCGACCGGCGGCGCGGCGCAACTGCGCAACGTGCTGACGGTGGGTGCCCGCGCCGCCGCCGAGTGGTTGCCGCAGGAGACGATCCTGTTCGATCGTTGCGCGCTGGACCGGCGGCTCGATGTTTCGCTCGGGTCCGACGCCTGGTTCCTCGGCATCGAGGCACTGGTGTTCGGGCGAGCGGCAATGGGGGAGACCGTGAAACAGGCGACGGTGCGCGACACCGTTCGCGTGACGCGCGAGAGTGCGCTGGTGCTGCACGACGCAGTGCGGCTCGACGGCGCGGTAGAGGCACTGCTAGGTCGCGCTGCCGTGATGCGCGGCACGCGTGGTCTAGCGACCATCCTGCTTGCATCACAAGACGCCGAGACACGGCTCGACACATTGCGGGAGGCTCTCGCCCCGTGCGACGCTGAGTGGGGCGCCAGCGCCTGGAACGGATTGCTGGTCGCGCGCATCCTGGCAACCGACGGCGCTAGGCTGCGCAAGGCGATGATCGCCGGCATCCAGGTGCTGCGCGCGACGCGGCCGATGCCGCGCGTGTGGCTGTGCTGAGCGGGAAAGCGCATGAACCTGACGCCGCGCGAGAAGGACAAGCTGCTGATCTCGATGGCCGCGATGGTCGCCCGGCGGCGGCTCGAACGCGGCGTAAAGCTCAACCACCCTGAGGCGGTCGCGCTCATCACGGACTACGTGGTGGAAGGCGCACGCGACGGGCGCAGCGTTGCCGATCTCATGGAGCACGGCGCGCACGTGCTCACCCGGGCGCAGGTTATGGAGGGTGTTGCGGAGATGATCCCCAATGTGCAGGTCGAGGCGACATTCCCGGACGGCACCAAGCTGGTCACGGTGCATGAGCCGATCCGATGATCCCAGGTGAAATCATCACGCCCGATGGCGACATCGAGCTCAACGCCGGCCTGCCGCAAACGACGCTCACCGTCGCCAATGGCGGAGACCGGCCGATCCAGG
This sequence comes from Alphaproteobacteria bacterium, assembly GCA_017307285.1. Lineage (GTDB taxonomy): Bacteria > Pseudomonadota > Alphaproteobacteria > Acetobacterales > Acetobacteraceae > JAFKFI01. Next base: position 7,016 of record JAFKFI010000009.1, read on the forward strand.
TCGGCAGCCACTATCATTTCGCCGAAGCCAACCCGGCGCTGCAATTCGATCGCGCCCAGGCGCGCGGCAAGCGGCTCGACATCCCCGCCGGCAGCGCGGTGCGGTTCGAGCCAGGACAATCGCGCGAGGTGACGCTGATCCCGTTCCGCGGCAGCCGCATCGTGCAGGGCTTTCGCGGCGAGGTCATGGGGAGCCTGTAGCAATGGCGCGGATCACCCGCTCCGCCTACGCCGACATGTTCGGCCCCACCACCGGGGACCGCGTGCGGCTCGCCGACACCGACCTGTTCGTGGAAGTCGAACGCGATCTCACGGTCCACGGCGAGGAAGCGAAGTTCGGCGGCGGGAAAGTGGTCCGCGACGGCATGGGGCAGAGCCAAGCGTCGCAGGCCCAGGGCGCGGCGGACACCGTCATCAACGACGTGCTGATTATTGACCACTGGGGCATCGTCAAGGCCGACGTGGCGATCACCAACGGGCGTATCGCCGGGATCGGCAATGCCGGCAACCCCGACATCCAGCCGAACGTCGACATCATCGTGGGACCGGGCACCGAGGTCATCTCGGGCGAGGGCAAGATCCTCACCGCGGGAGCGGTCGACGGTCACATCCACTTCATCAGTCCGCAGCAGGTGGATGAGGCGCTCTCGTCCGGCCTCACAACGATGATCGGCGGCGGTACCGGCCCGGCGACCGGCACATTCGCAACCACCTGCACGCCGGGTCCATGGCACATCGCGCGGATGCTGCAGGCGTTCGAGGGGCTGCCGATCAATGTGGCTGTTTCCGGCAAGGGCAATGCGTCACATCCCGCCGCGTTGGAGGAGATGATTCGCGCCGGCGCATCCTGCCTGAAGGTGCACGAGGACTGGGGCGCGACACCGGCGGCGCTCGATTGCTGCCTATCGGTCGCCGACCGCTTCGATGTGCAGGTGATGCTGCACAGCGATTCGCTGAACGAAAGCGGTTTCGTGGAGGACACCATTGCCGCCTTCAAGGGCCGCACCATCCACGCCTTCCACA
>JAFKFI010000057.1 GCA_017307285.1 Alphaproteobacteria bacterium
GCCGTGAACAGGCCGCTGGGGAGGAGTACATGGGCGGTTTGTCGCGCCATTCGGGTCGGATCAGTCGATCTTAGCACGCGCCCGACTTGCTGTACGAGCTGTCGAGCGTTGGTGAACGGATCGAAGATTGCTACCGCAACGTAAGTCGGTTCGTCGATGCCTTCCAGCAATTTGCTCTGATGTAGCCAATAGGTGGCGTCAGAGTCCTTCGCACGCGCTCGGGCGACGTTGTTGTAGCGCCGGCGCTGCTGTTCGGCGACGTTGCCTTCCACCCGATCATGGATAAGCACGGGTGCCTCGCCAAAGGCTTTTTCGAGTTTGGTCTGAAGCAGTTCCAAAATCTCAAACGAGCCGGCCCGCACAATCACCTTCGGTTGGACGACGTTTGACGCTTTCAGCAAACGCGGCAGCTGAGATTTCAGGCCCGCGACGAAGTCGTCGACAGCGCTGCGATCTTCTTGCGTCAGACGGGTGGGCGTAATGTTGTCGTTGTCGCTTACGTTCTCGCGTTGCCTCCGACGCTTACCCGCGACGATCTCGACCATCTCTACGGCGCGTACGATGTTTTCGTCGCGCGCGGCTTGAAAGGGGTAGTTGAAGACAAACCGGCCCTTCACCTGGAAGAGTTTGTAGTCATTTCGGAACGGTGTCGCGCTGAGCAAGATGGTAGGGCGTTTAAGTTCCCGGACGCTTCGACTCCAAGAGGGGGCGGGCTCGTAGTGGCCTTCATCGACTACAACGAGGTCGAATCCCTTTAGCCAGGACATCATCCGCCCAGTGATGTCCTGTGTTTCGAGTTCCTCAACGGTCAGAGGCCGTCCGCGTCGGGATTTGCGGTCAAGTTCGTCGCGCTTGGTTCGGACTTGGTCAAGGGCTTGAAGCGTTCCGACGAGCACCATCCGCTCGCCAACGGGCAATTGCATCAGGTGCTTTAGCTGCCGGACGTTGGGGAGCAGAAGCTCGACCTGGGCGGGCTCGATCGAAACATCGGACCACGTCTGAGGAGGTTGAACCTCGTAGCCCATGTTGCCCCAGAATCGCTCGGCGACGTCACTCTTGAGCTGATCTGCCAATGCTGTCCTAGGAGTGAGTACGAGAACGCGCCGTATAGTTGGAAGGCAACGTGCGATACTGGCCACGACGCCCGACTTACCGGTCCCTGTCGGCATCTTTATCAGCGCCGCTTCGGTGCCACCTACGTCCAGCGTTTTGTCTGAGCAGACGTACGCCGCAGCGAGTGCGATCGCCGTACGCTGGTGTGGCCAAAGTTTGCGGACTTTGCCGCGGCCGGACCAAAAGGCCTGTTGCTCGAGGCTGGCCATCGTCCGCGCATAGGCACCGGCATCGGTTATCTCCGCGGTCCTCAATGAGACCCGACTAATGTCCTCGAGATAATCCTCGCTCATGTCCCCCCCCCCCCGTCGAATCTTTTTTGAAGAACGGATCGTTCTTCGTCTCGCCCGCGCCCCATGTCGCCAGGTTTGTTCTCCTCAACTATTGACCGCGGTCTCGCTAGTATTTCGTTCTCACGAAGGCTCCGAACGTGCCGTAACATTCGTAGCCCGTTCGATTGCTTTTGTGCTTGTTCAACGTCGCGTCATAGCTCTTCTTATTGAAGGTCTTTCCACAGACGGTGCATTTGAAAACGTAGGTTGGACCGCTTGCCGCCCCGAAACTCGTGCTTCGGACCGATCGGCGTGCAGGCGAGCGCCGAATGGGCGAACGGCCCAGTCCGAAGACACCTCCCGAACCCGAACTCGCGGTGTACGGAATGGTCTGGGGGCCAGACGGTGTGAGTTCGATGGGATATCTCGGCGAGAATGACGTCTGAGTGGCGTTCACCCCAAGAATGCTATTGACCAGATAGCTACGCGGTTGACCGTTGTCCGCACGCACGGCCATGAGCAACACGTCTCCCGCTTGGGAGCGGCGAAGCGAGTAAGCCTCTATTGCTCTCGTTGAACGGTTGCCCTGCTTATCGCGATAGTCGATTTCAACGAGGAGACGGTTGGCCGCTGCGAAGCGGATCATCTCGATATAGTTTTGCCCTCGACCGCCGGCAGGCAGGCCGACGATGCGCTCGCGGATGAGTGTATCACCGGCGCCGATGGGCATCGCCGCGAGGGGTTGCGGAATAGCGCCTTGGAGCCAGGCGAAGATCTCCGGGAGCGCTTCCCAAAAAGTCGCAACTGGTAGAAGCGCAGGAAGCTGGTGTTCCAGCATGTGGGTCCAACCGGCCTCAAGATCCGCACGGTGAGGCTCAAGGTCAGCCATGCCCGGAATGCCGATGCCCTTGAATTCGCATTTGGCGCGCAGGACTTCCATGAAGCGTCGCGGTTCCGGGCGCGCCTCGCCGTTTCGGTACAGATTCACCACGTCGTAAAGGTCGCGAGGGCGCGTTCGCTCGGCGAGGGCCCGGAATTTTTCGGCGAACGCCTCTATGTAGTCGTAGGCTAGGACGTGAATGCCATCGTCTGGAGCGTCGCTGTACGGGTGAAAAATCTGTGCTTGGACGGGCGGCAGAACGACACGCTCGTCCGCTGTCAGGTCGAGTTTGATCCGCGGAAGACCGTGGGTCGATGAGACGGGCCCCTTGTAGCTGATCTTTCCCTGGCACGAGATCTGTCCGCGCGGGTTCTGATAGATTTCGAATTCCTGCTTATCGGCTGGAATCTCGATGCCGGTCTGTTCGTAAATCCACTCGCCGATCTCAGAAAATACGTTCTTCAGAAAATCGGCGTCGAGATGCTCGGGCTTCGTGAGCGTGAAATCGAGGTCCTCGGAGAAGCGATAGGTCTCGAAGAAACACTTCTTCAGGCACGTGCCGCCTTTGAACACCCAACTTTCCGCGAGGTCTTCGTGGCTGTAGATGCCCGCGAGCATCCATCCGAGGACATAGTCCTTCTCGACGACGTGTGGCGTGAGGGACGTCTGCTGGGAGATCGCGAGGATTTCACGCTTTTCGATCATGTCGTTTCCTCGCGAGCCCAGCGTTGGGGCACGCGCAGCCGCCACTTTGTCACCACATGCGATCCATCCTGCGCAGGGTCGAGCTTCGCATGGCCACCGCTCAGATGGTCTTCGCAAAGGCGGGCGAGCGCCGCACCGTCGGGAAAGCGCTCGGCCAGAAAACCGAGACGTTTGAAGATGGCGCCGTTGCCAAGATGCACCGCGTACTCGATGACCTTCTCGTTGTCGCGATCGCCGCGCCGCAGATAGGCGGCAAGGCAATCAGCTACATGCTGGATGCCACCGCCTACCGCGGGGTCATCCAGCATATCGATGATCGTGCGGTGCACGTCGGAGACGGGCACGCGGGTCTGATGACGCCAGACACTCTTCGTGCCGAACAGCTTCCGTTCATCGATGTGCTTCAGCGAGAACAGCGCGCCATGCCGCTCCTGTCGCTTCTGGCGCACGGCCTGAGCCGTCATCACCACGATGTCCTTGAAGATTTGCTCGGTGAGATCCCAATGCTCGGCGGCTGTGCGCCCGCCGATATATGCCGGCGCGAAGAGCCCTGGGACGAGCACCCAGGGATCGTCGAGAACGCGATCGGATCCCATCGTGTCGATCGAAGCGGCGACATAGGCTCCCCGACCGACGCGTCTCAGCCAACCCTGCTCGGTCCAGCGCGAAAGGCGCTGGGCGGCCGCGGTGCGGTCGAGTTGCAGAATGCTGGCCACGTCATCCACGTGGATCACGTCCCCCGCGGCAGACAGGACGCGGACTAGCTGTGCACGACCGTGAGGGAGGCGGGGAGCATCTTGTTCCATTTGCAACACTTAGCATAAAGTGCGAATTTCTGCATATAGGATAACAGATGGTGGCCGAAGGGTATATTGCTCTATCATCTCTAATTCACAGAAATCGCTAATTGTCGGTAATCCGCGAACATGGCTTCTGCCTTTGTGAAGCGGCGAGCTCCGCTCATGTCATCGCCGCGGCCTCCTCCGACGGCAATTCGTCTGGAAGCTGGTACCGAGGGGTGACGTGAAATTGCGTTGTTCTGCGTTGTTCTGAATCTTCTTGACCCAGCGCCCAGCGCCACGTATGTAGGCGGTACAACGCGGAACAACGGTGACCAAATGGAAGACTCATACTCGGCAACGAAGACACGGTCGGGTCGGCCAGGGTGGAGCGTCATATTTCGGCACCCTCTTCGGCGGGATGCTCGGGGCAAGCCCGGCCTCAAAATCAGGCGGGGGCTGAATACGACCGATGACGCCCAAGCGGATGAGCTGGTAGGACAGCTCAATGTGCTGTTGGGGGACCGGAGCTGGTGGAGCGCCGATCGCCGCGGCGACGCCGAGCGGGAGTTCGCGCCGCAGATCGTCTCGGCTTTCTTCGATGGCATCGAAACCGGTCGGGTCGATACCGCGCAATTGCGCGATGCACATATCCCGCTGCCCGGAAAGGATGACGGTTATGCGCGCGTGCTGTTGGTCGGCACCACTGGGGCCGGCAAGACCACCCTGCTGCGGCATCTGATCGGCTCAAGCCATGAGAATGATCGCTTTCCTTCAACTTCGACCGCTAAGACCACGATTTCGGACACAGAGATCGTTACGGCGGAGGGGCCGTTTACGGCCGCCGTCACCTTCATGTCGGAGTTCGAAGTTCGCGCTCATATCGATGAGTGTATCGAGGGCGCCTGCCTCGCCGCCACGGAGGGCCAGCCGGATGTGAAGGTAGCGGCAGCGCTACTGACGCATCGCGAGCAGCGCTTCCGTCTGTCGTATCTGCTTGGAGAGTGGGACAGCGATTCAGAGGCCGATGACGATGAGGACTTCTCGTTCGACACGATCGTGCCGGCGACCGGTGTTCCCGAGGAAGAGGACAGCGTCACGGACGCGGAGCGGCGGAGCAACAGCGAACGTCTGAAAGCTTATGTGAGCCGCGTTCGCGCGCTTGCAGGTGAGATCAACAAGCAGAATGCCGCCGACCTTGGGCGTCTTTCCGAGCAGAAATCTCCCGATGACAAGGTTGCATGGCTGGAGCTCTACAGCGACCGGCTCTTTGAAAGCGAGGAGTTTGCCCGGCTCGCGCTCGACATTCGCGATGAGATCGAAGGCAGGTTCGAGTTGCTGGATGCGGGATCGCTCGAACGCTCCGCGACCGGCTGGCCGGTCATCTGGACATTCGAATGCGCGGACAGGGACGCCTTCCTGCGTCAGGTCCGATGGTTTTCGAGCAACCATTTCCGGCAATTCGGCAGACTCCTTACGCCGCTCGTGGATGGCATTCGCGTGCGAGGCCCATTCCGTCCCGCGCCTAAGGAACTTCATGTCGCGGATAAGCTCATATTGCTCGATGGACAGGGCCTCGGCCACACGGCCGAGTCCGTTTCCAGCATTTCCACGCGGGTGACTAAACGCTTCTCCGAAGTCGACCTGATCGTTCTTGTCGATAGCTCGCAGCAACCGATGCAGGCGGCTCCGCTCGCGCTGCTCCGCGCCGCGGGTAGCGCCGGCTATGCGGATAAGATCGCGCTCGCTTTCTCGCATTTCGATCAAGTGAAGGGCGACAATCTCCAGACGACCGGCCAAAAGCGCGCCCACGTCATGGCGAGCGTCGGCAATGCCGTAGCGGGGCTGCGTCAGTTGCTCGGCGCGCCCGTGGCTGCGGCGCTGGAGCGGCGGCTGGAAGAGCGCGTTTTCATGTTCGGTGCGCTCGACCGTGAGATTGGGGACATCCCCGGTGGCGTCCTCAAGGAGATGCGCCGGCTTCTCGTGCTGCTGCAATCGGCGGCCGAACCGGAGGCTCCTGCGGAAGCCGCGCCCATCTATGCAATCGGCGGCCTGGAGCTCGCCTTACGCGACGCCGTCGAAAGCTTCCTGCGTCCGTGGGAAGCCCGGCTTGGCCTCATTTACCGCGACGGCATTAGGACGGAGCACTGGACGCGCATCAAGGCGCTTTCGCGCCGCTTCGCGAATGCCTGGAGCGACGAGTACGACAATCTGCGGCCCGCGAGCGATTTGATCGGCAGGCTGCAAGAAGAAATCTCGCGGTGGCTCGACAGCCCGGCTGGCTGGACGCGCGTGCCGACAGACGAGAACGAGAGGATGGCGGCCCTCAACCCCGTTCGGAGCGGCGTGTTCAACGCCCTCCACGAGCTGGCGAAGGCGCGGCTTGCAGACCAGCACCGCAGCGACTGGATGAACGCCTATACCTATTCCGGCTACGGTTCCGGTTCTCGGCGCGCAGGTGAAATCCGCCGCATCTACGAGGATACGGCGCCGCCGATCAGTTCGGCGATGAAGCCGCAGGCGCGAGCCTTCCTGACGGAGATTGTCGGCATCGTGAAATCCGCGGTGGAGAAATCGGGAGGGCATTTCGAAGTGACGAAGGCCGCATAAGAGGCCGAAGCCGCAGCACGTTCACAGGTCCGGCGGCGATTGCACATCGCCGGAACCGACCAATTTCCGGTATAGGGCCGGTAACATCATAATAGCCGTTTCGGGCGGCCGGCGTTTTGGAGGGGGCGTATGGAGAGCGCAGAAGAGGAGCCGCAGGATAATCTTGCGCGGCTGAAATCACACCTGAAGGCGGGCAGTCTTGCCGAAAGGCTCGTCTCGGCCCGCATCGACGCGGGGGCGTCCGATTCCCGTTCCAATATCCGCAAGGTTCTGACCGACCGCATCAAAGAGCTGAGACGCGCCCATGACGTGCCGGATCAGCAAGCTTGAAATCCAGGGCTTCCGCGCGTTCGGCCGCGCGGTCCAGACCCTCGACCTGCCGTCCCTGCTGGCCGCAATCTGCGGGCCAAATAGCCAGGGCAAAACGAGCCTCGCGGAAGCCGTCGAATTCCTGCTGACGGGGCAGATCGTCCGCCGCGCGCTGATGGCGAGCAGCCAGGACGAGTTCGCCGACGCGCTGCGCAACGCACATTTGCCGGCAAGCACGCAGGTCTTCGTGCAGGCAACCATTGCGGATTCGGGTGGTGCGCCGCGTATCGTGAAGCGCGTGCTCAAGGCCGATTACAGCAAGAAGCAGGAATGCGAGACGGTCCTCACCATCGACGGGAAGCCGGCTAACGAAGCCGATCTTGCAGCGCTGGGCGTCGTGCTGTCGCAGCCGCCGCTGCGCGCGCCGGTGCTCGCGCAGCATACGCTCGGCTACGTGTTCTCGGCGCGGCCGCAGGATCGCGCGAGCTATTTCAAGGCGCTGCTCGAAGTCACCGATCTTGAGGAATTCCGCAACCAGGTATCTGCGCTCGACAACGAGATAGCCGCGCCAGCCAGCCCTCTGATCGAAAAGCTTGAGACAGCCGCCGGCATCGCGGGCGCGGGCCGGCTCGTGAAGCCCCTTCTTGCGAAGGTGCCGACACCGGCGGAAATAGCGGCCGCGCTTGCCGGCTGCGCGAAAGAGCTGATAGCGGCGGCCGGGGAGACCCCACCCGCCGATGCCGACGCGCTGTTCGCCCGGCTCGGCGTGCTTCTGACCGAAAGGCGGGCGAAGACCTTTGCCCTGAAAGGCTTCGATCGCAAACCGCTTGCGCCGTGGTCAGGAGCGACCGCCGCGCAGCAGGATGCGCTTACAGTCTATGTCGCAGAACGCGGTAAGGTAGACGAAGAGACGCGGCGGCTCGTCGGTCTGTTCCGCGAGGCGCTGGCGCTGCCCGCCGTCGAAAACGCGCACGCCGATATCGACTGCCCGCTCTGTGGATCGGAAGCAGCGCTGACCGCCGCCCGCATTGCCCATATCCGGGGCCGCGTCGCCGACACCGAGAGCTTCCAACAGGCGCAGAAAGACGCGGCCGAAGCCCTGACGCAGATGCAGGCGCTTGTCAAAAGCGCCGTGGACGGCGTGATCGAAGCGTTGCCACTTCTTATCACCCATCCCTCGCGCGCCCGCAGGGCGCGGGGCATTCGCGTCGCACGCATCCATGCCCTGCTCGGCGCGGAGGCAAAGCCGCAGGTGGAGCTTTGGCTTTCCTGCCTGCGGCGACTGGTCCGCGCGCGGACGCGCGTGGTTTTGGCCGCGAAGCGGCTTACCGGACTGGTCAGCGACGCCATCGAGAAACCGGAGTCGCTGGATGACCCCGCTTTGATCCGGGACGGCTTCACTACGCTTGCCGCGGCCCGCGACGCGTTCGCGGCTGGGCTCGTCCCCTACGATCCCGCCGAGAAGGCCGTGAGCGACGCCTTGCGCGAAGTGGTGGACGCGCAGAGCGAGACGACCGGCTGGCAGGAACTGATCGACCTTGCGGGGGATTGGGAGAATCTGCGCGCTGCGCTTATCGACCGTTCCGCGCATGAACAGGCGGCAAAGGAGCTCGCCCAGGCGCTGAAGCAGATCGACAAGGGCAATGAGGCTGTCCTCGAAGAGAAGTTCGGCGACCTCAGCGACGGCGTGCAGACATGGTGGGATTTACTGCGTCCGGACGAGCTCAGCTTCTTTTCAGGGGTGCGGCCGCGCCCCGGCGCGCGCCGCACCATCGACTTCAAGGCGGGGCTGTCCGCGAACCTCGACCGCAGCGAGCCGAAGCTGCGCGACGTGATCGCCGTGTTCAGCCAGTCGCAACTGCATTGCCTTGGCCTCGCGCTTTTCCTCGCGCGGTCGGTGAAGGAGAATTCCGGCTTCGTCGTGCTCGACGATCCCATCCTCTCGAGCGACGAGGATTACCGCGCCTTCTTCAATTCGAGCGTGATTGAAGAGCTGCTGAAGCGCGGCATGCAGGTGATCGTGCTGACGCAGGACCAGCGCACCTGGAAAGATCTCGGCGAACGCTACCTGCACCAGAACATCACGCTCTTCCAGATCGCGCTGCAAAGCCCCGGCAACGGATCGACCGTCACCAACACGGCGGACGATCTCGGCATGGCGATTGATCGGGCTGACAAGCTGGTGCGAAGCAATCATCCCGACATGCTCAAGCAGGGCGGTAGCGTCATCCGCGACGCCGCCGAACGCTTTTGCAAGGAAATGCTGGTGCGGGACCGGCGCGCGACGGGCGCCGCCGCCGCTTCGCTCAGCGATTACACCAACAGAAACCTCGGCCAGCTCTGCCCGCTGGTCGAGCCGCTGCTGACGCAAGACGCATCGCATCCAGGCAAGTTGCGCACGATCGGCGGCACGGTGAACCCGGCAAACCACGATGACGCCGTGCCGGCAGCCGGAGCGCTCAAGGTCGCGCTCGGCGACCTGCGCTTTCTCAAGAAGACATATCTCTGAGGTGTGAGCGCCGTTCATGGAGATCACCGGTTTTCGGGCGAAGCAGTGCACCATCTACATACGCTGATGGCCCGACCGGCCCGGCGCGCGAGGGAGGAGAAATGGCCGTGTCGTTGAGCTTCGTCAAAAAGATTGCGCCAAAATCAATTGATGCGATGGCCATCGCAGAAGTGGTCGATCGGGTTGAGACCTTGAACCAAGGCATTGCCGAGTTCTGGTCAAAGAGTGACGGCTGGGCTCCCGTCGCCGCTGCCGGCCTGCTCGGAAAATCGCGGCTCGATTGGCAGGCCTCATTGTCGGGATCGCTTAGGCTCTGGATGCGGGAGCCGCCTAACGCGCTCACGCCGGCGGAACTCATCCTGGCTTGGGCCAATCTGGGAAGCCTCGTCGAAGGCACGATCAAGACGCTTCTGTCAGTCTGGTACGAGACCTACAAGGGCGACATCGACAATCTCAAGAAGGCGAACGCCTACGACAACGCAAAGCAGACGTCACACGCTCCAGACGGACTGGGCCTCGAGAAGCTGCGCAATTATTGCAAAATAAAAGGGCTGCTTGGCGTCGAAGGCGACGCGCTTGTCGAACTTGTGCAGCAACGTCGAAACGCGATTCACGCGTTCAAAGACCGACCGATTGGTGACGGGGTCGAATTTCAGAAGGCCGTGCGCAGTTATCTCGTACTCCTGCGGGCGATCAACGGCAGATTTCCATATCCGGACGAGATGTATGAGCCGCGTGAGCATTAGGTGAAGCTTTGCGAGATCTGAGAGATCTAACTCCGCCTGAGCTGCTCGTGTTGCACGCTGCGGTATCGGAGGAACTCCGACGGCGCGGCGTCATCCGAAGTTCGAATAATCCCGTCGGCGATCTTGCTGAGCGTCTGTTTTGTCGCGCCTTCGGTTGGAAGCAGGCGCCGAACTCGATGCGCGATGCCGACGCCACGGATGCCGCTGACGTGCGATATCAGATCAAGGGACGACGCCTGACGTCGCATAACAACTCGCGTCAACTCGGGGCGCTTCGCGATCTGCCGGCGCGGGCCTTTGATGTGCTTGCCGCCGTTCTGTTCCAGGAGGACTATCGAGTTCTCAGGGCAGCACTGATCCCGCACGTCCGCGTTTTGGAATTGGCAAAGCGCGTTGAGCGAACCAACAGTTGGCGGTTTCTGCTTCGCGATGCCATCTGGTCGATGCCTGGCGTCCGCGATGTAACCACCGAGCTCCAACAGGCAGAAGCCTCCTGGGCATTGGCATTGACCGACGATTCGAAAGCATAAAATTCACGCTCGATCACTAATAGGAAATGATGCTTCGTGATTGAGCGTGAAGACGGAGGAGGCGAGGTCTCCAAATAAGTGATTGATTTGACGCGCGGATCAGCGCGGGGCGGCCGAACTGGTGCCGATAACTGGGAGAGGTATCAAGTGCGCCAACGGGACCATCACGGTCAATCACGTGAGCTCTCCATGAGTCGGTTCGACGCACGACAAGAGACGCGATTCTGTTCGTCCCACTCGTCAAGCTCGGCGATCGGGTAGAGAACGGCCTTTCCGATCTTTAAGAAGCCAGGTCCGACTCGCATCGAACGCCAGTTTCTTAGCGTACCGACAGAGACTTCGCCACGGTAGCGTTCTGCGACTTCTTCGGGGGTCAGGAATTTGGGGGCATCCATGAGCGACTCCGTTCCACTTTAAGGCCACCGGCGACTTGGTGGCTCGTGCTCCGAGCGGACGGACTTGGTCACGTGCGCTTCACGGGTCGCCCCGCAGCACACGTCCACTCACGCTCGTTCACGAAAAGAAATGCCGCGCATTTGGTGGTGGTGGAAGTGGTCTCCGATTGTGGTCGTAAAAATGGATAATAGCGGCGGCAAAACGGTCGGAGCGAAACTTGTCGCGATGAGAACTCGCGTCACTCTCTGGCCAAACGAGCGTCGCATCGGAGTTGCTATGAACGGCAAACCCAGAAGGACGCGCCAAATGCCAAATACCAAGAGGAAGAGGCCTACACTCAAGCTGCCGGAGATACAGCCGGGCAACTGGCGCGGCGAGATTCTTGGGAGCTGCACGCTCAGTTTTGGGCAGGTCGTGCAGCCCGGTCCGCCACGACGGTCGGTCGAGTTCACCTATGTGATAATGCCTGGAGCTCTTACCATGCCCGAGGCTCGGTTCACTTGGCCCGGCGTCATTATGATTATGACACCCACCCCCATGAAAACCGAATTGCCGGATGCGGGCCGATTATTCCGAACCGAGCATTTTCCCTCGCTGAACCTGTCACTTGAGGTCACGCGCGGGCAGTTTTCGGACATGTTGCGGATGCTGGAGGCAAAGCGCCTGAAGGATTTTCACTTTACTTTGGAGAATGAAGCCGAAGACTCGTGGCCGATCTACAGCTGGGGTATGTCTGCGGCCCTTCTCAATGCAATCAGGTAACTCCTCTCCTCACAGGGGTGGCCGCTGTCCCGCATAAGGGGAGACATCATCAAGTCTTAAATTTCAGCCAGCACCGCTTCCAGTCGATGCTCGCGGCCCGCGGGGTGCTAAATCGAATAATCTCATCCACTGTTGCGCCAACGGGTCTTGCCGTGTCGATTTCATGATTGGATGATTTTCTCAACAATGGCTCGACCAGCGCAATGAGCTCTCGAACTTTGCTCCGATCTTCTTCGTTGTGGCCATAACCACCAGAGGAACGTGCCTCGAGCCGCTCCATGACCGTTCCAACCGGAGCGGAGAGGAGAATGATTTTGTCGATCAACGGGAATAGGCGCGCCATGTTTTGCGCGCATCCTCCAATGAACAACGTGCCTTCCGTATGCTCTAAGAGAAGCGCTCTGACCTTCCCTTCGCGCCAGACCCAATCTTTTCCCTTCTGCGGAGTGCGCGAGTCAGAGGCGTCGAAGTCGATCCATTCGGACCACTCCGGCGAATCGAGATCTATGGCCGCGTAGCCTCGTCTTGCAAGTTCGTCTATCACCGCCGATTTTCCGGCCCCGGACATGCCCGTGATCAATACGCGTGCTATATAGCGCTCGCGAGAAACGGCCTGCGTAGTCGGCTCGATCATTTGTCCTTCCTTTCCTTAGCATTGCGGGGCTGAGGTCAGTGCTGAAGGACGGCATAAACAGCCACCCAGCTGATCATCGGCGCGAGGCCTTGTGGCTTTGCTCGATAGTGCGTCTGACATCCCTCTTTCCGGTGGCGGACGAGGCCAGCCTCTTTGAGGACGCCTAGATGCTTCGAAACAGCTGGCTGGGAGATTCCAGCGTAGGCGGTTAAAGCACGCATGTTTTGGTCGCCTGTGCAACAAAGCCGCTCGAACAGGGGCCGACGCGTCGGATCTGATAAAGCGTCGAAGATTTGGTTCAGCGACAATGGCCCTTATGCCGCCTGTTGAGCGGGATAGAGCGTAAGGATGTTGACGTTGACCCTTTTTGGTTGGGTGACCGCGTAAATGATGCCGGCTGCGACGTCCTGGGCTTCAAGTAGTTCCATGTCGCCAAGACGCTTCTCGACGGCGTCGCGGACATCGGGTCGCATTTGAGAGATGAACTCTGTGCTTACGGCTCCGGGCTCGACAGAGGTCACTCGGATGCCATCTGTGCAGACTTCACGCCGCAGCGATTCCGCGATCGCGGTGGCCGCGTGTTTAGAGGCCGAATAGACCGTTGAGGGGTGAATGTAACGGCCCGTACCTGACGACAAGATCACAACATGGCCATCACGCTGAGCTTTCATGATCGGCAACGCAGCAGCAATGGAATAGAGCAAACCGAAAACGTTGACATCGAACATTTGCCGATACTCGCTGGTCGTGGTGCGTTGGAATGGCGCAGCCACCCCGACGCCCGCGATGGCGAGCAACATGTCCAAGCGTCCAAATTCATCCACGACCCGGTCAACTGCCGCGGACATCTGCGTTTCTGTAGCAACATCGGTCTGGATAGGCAGCGCCTCGCCACCGTTCTCGCGGATTCGGTCAGCCAACCTTTCAAGGCGATCGAGCCGGCGAGCGATGATCGCTAATTTGGCCCCCTCCGACGCAAGCGCGAGTGCGGTGGCCTCGCCGATCCCCGAGGAGGCACCGGTTACCAAGGCTACCCTTCCTTGAAGTCTGCGTGCCTCCATACTTCGCCAATTCCTCTTCGAACTAGGTAGTGCTTGGTTCACAGGCCTCGAGTCCGACGTGACTCCCGTCGAGCAGGAGGGGGCGTGCGTGCGAGGTCGTGCGTGAATGACCGAAATGCCGTCACCCTTTAGCTAGGGCCATTTCCGTCCGGTTATAACGTGCGCGGCGCGCACTAAAACCTGCGTCGGCTGCAACGAAACTCACGGTCCGAATTTGCTAAGAACCGAGTCTACGCCGGAGGCATGAGCATAGGAAAGCTCCGTCCTCACTGCCGCTTGGAGCACATCTTACAAATGCCTGATCCGCTTCATCCTTGCCTCGCAGAGATTCGCGCCAAGGCCCATCAGACGCGCAGGGCGTTCGAGTCAGGTTGCTTCGACGTGTCAGTTGCACGACGAGCGTATACCGATTACGCCTCAGACATTGATGTCGATCTCTTCCTGTCGCACTCTCGCAGGCTCTTTCCGGCTCTGAATTGTGGGCTCTGCTCAACCTACTTGCGTGCTGTGCTCCACTGCGGAACCGTCCGGCGCGGTCGCTACAACGCCGACCTCCATACGGTGTTGATAATCGGCTCGACGGTCATTGATGTCACAGCAGATCAATTCGGAGGCCCTCCTGTATATATTGGGCCGCTAAGGCAGCCGTGGACTTTGCCGTAGCGCTCAAGGGCAATGAGTTTGTTCTCGTTCAAGCAACAGTGATGCCGCGAGAGACGCCTTTGTGCGATGCACACGACCCTGACGCCAGGCCCAGTCGTTTCCTTCGCGCGCAGCAGTCATCGGGATTAGCGAGACCCAATGCGCCATTCGAGGGTTTCTAAGTGAATGGCTAGGTAGCTTGCGCGAAGAGTGCCTGAGCGAGGCCCATTCCCCGGCTCCCGAGCAGCCTGCGATCAGCACGCGGTGACGTGCTGCTCCGGCAGGCGGAGGAAACTGATCTCCTGCGCGCTGGCGCACGGATGGGTAAGTCGGCAAGCGCTCAATTTGATGTTGTCACAGCCCCACGACGCTCCGGGCGACGCCGGCCTATACGGACGCGCCTGACAGAGTCACTTAGGAAGAAACCTAAGGCAGTTAGTCGCGAGTGGCTGAATTTACGACAGAAACCGGAACATAACTTAGGGCTTGCCCTAAGCGACGCTCGCCCTTAGTATCGCTGCAAATCCCCTAGCGAGAGAGCATTTGATGGTCGCCACCGCCGCGCTTGAACCCATCGACACCGTATTCCGG
Source organism: Alphaproteobacteria bacterium (assembly GCA_017307285.1). Classification (GTDB taxonomy): domain Bacteria; phylum Pseudomonadota; class Alphaproteobacteria; order Acetobacterales; family Acetobacteraceae; genus JAFKFI01. The sequence goes on from JAFKFI010000057.1 coordinate 14,540, forward strand.
GCGCTGGCGGATCCCACCCGGCGGCGGGTGCTCGAACGCCTAAGCCAAAGCCCGGCCAGTGCGAGCGAGCTTGCTGCGCCGTTTGGCATGGCCCTGCCGTCGTTCGTCGAGCATCTCGGCGTGCTCGAACGATGCGGTTTGGTGAGCTCGCAAAAGGCAGGGCGCGTTCGAATGTATCGCTTAGCCCCGAAACGGCTGCGGCTTGCAGAGGAGTGGCTCGGCCGGCAGCGCGAACTATGGGAGCGACGGCTCGATCAGCTGGATGAGTACGTGATTCAGTTGAAGAACGATCGGAAGAACACGCCATGAGGTGTGCGGACGCGGCGGTCCTGACCAGCCTCATTGGACCCGAGCGACATCGACCGGTCTCACGCATTTCGGGCGATTGCCGCTGATGCTGAAATTCCATCAAGAAGAAGGCTAGTATGTATGAAGAAGTTGGTGCTGCAGAAGCCAGACCCTCAACTCGACCTCGTCCTCGACAGGGTCGTTGAGGTCCCGCGGGAATTGGTCTGGAAGGCTTGGACCCAACCGGAGCACCTCAAAGCGTGGTACACGCCGAGGCCGTGGCGCACGATACACTGCGAGATCGACCTCCAACCAGGAGGCATTTTCCGAACGGTGATGCAAGCCCCCGAAGGTGGCGCGACAGTCGATAATGTCGGCTGCTACCTTGAGGTCGTTCTTGGCGAGCGGCTTGTTTGGACGGACACCTTGCTTCCGGGTTGGCGCCCGGCGGACGGCACTCGGTTTGGGATGACCGTCGTGCTGGAGCTGCAGTCGATCGGCGAGAGCACCCGCTACGTCGCCACGGCCCTCCATAAAGACGAGAACGGCCGCCAGCGGCACGAGCAGATGGGCTTTCATAATGGCTGGGCGACAGCGCTCGACCAGCTCATCGAGCACATCAAAGCTACAACTGCGACCTAGGCCGGCGCGGCCGGTCCGGCCCCATGATGTCGGAGCCGGGCTCGGCCATCTTTGGCATCCTCGCATCGGAAAGCGGACGCCGCAGGCAGCGATCACGGGAAACCAAATGCACTTTAAAGGGAGAAGATTGTGAGAAGGCTAATACTCTCGGCTTTTGTAACACTCGACGGGGTTATGGAGGCACCATCGCCTGAGCCGGACCGCTCTTGGAGTGGATGGGTTACGCCTTACCAAAGCCCCGAGCAATTCGCTTACAAGTTTAATGAGGTCGAAGAAGCAGAGACATTGCTTCTTGGCCGCGTAACTTATGAGACATTCGCTGCCGCGTGGCCGTCTCGATCCGGGCCGTTCGCAGAGAAGATGAATGCAATGCCAAAGCTCGTCGCATCACGTACGATAAGCGAGCCGCATTGGAACAATAGCCGGGTCATTCAAGGGAACCTAGCGAGCGAGATCACCAGCCTCAAGCAGCAGGATGGCGGTCCGATCCTTATCGCCGGCAGCCGGCGTTTGTCCCACGCCTTAGCTGGGGCAAAGCTGATCGACGAGTATCGCCTCATGGTTATGCCCCTTGCTCTTGGGGTCGGAGGCCGGCTGTTTCCTGACGCGGAGCAAAAGATAGAGATGGACCTGGTTGAGACGCAGACATTTCCAATGGGCGTCGCAGTTCTAACTTACCACCGAGCGGCAGCCTAAGTCTTCCGGCTGATCGATGGAACTGATCGATCTGCAATACGTGGCGGCAACGGTTGATGCCGGAAATTTCGGCGAGGCCGCGAAGCGGCTTGGCATTTACGCGTCGACTGTAAGTCGCGGCGTCACCCGGGTCGAGGATGAGCTGGGACTCACGATTTTTGAAAGGGGCCGCTTCGGCGTCCGACTGACCGCCGGCGGGAGGGCCATCATGGTCCATGTCCGCCGCGCGCTCGGAGACTTTCATGCAATCAGACGCGCTGCGCAATGTAATGCGAACGGTGAGTTAGGAGAGATCAGGCTTGGCGTGAAGGTGCCGCCCTCCGGGGAACTGATTTGCGAGCTACTTCGAGACTGGCGGGTTGCTCACCCAATGGTCAGTCTCGTGCTCCACGAACTGCACGAGCAGGAAATTGCACCTGCACTGCAGGAGCGATGGCTCGACGCAGCGCTCGTGCCGCGGCACCTATTATGGCCGAAGGCGGTAGCTGTCCCCATCTATCGGGAGCCGATCGTCGCTGCCGTACCCGTGCGGCACAGGCTTGCCGCCAGCAATTCCGTAACTTGGGATGAGCTCCGCGAAGAAGTGGCCGGTGAGCAGGCAAGGCTTGTTGACCCTGGTTGCCGCAGGCTTCGGCGTCACCTTGATCGCAGAAAGTCGGACCGACTTTTCCTGTCCCGGAGTGACCGTCAAACCCGTCGCCGAGAGCGATGCATGGGTGGACGTCGATCTCACTTGGACACCCGACAGGGAAGAAGCAGTGGTCGGCAGATTCGTTGCCTTTCTCCGGGACGAAGCTCGAGCACGATCTGTGTCTCGAGGCGCCCCGTGACGGTGGAATTGCGCCACCTGAGATATGCTATCGCAGCCGCCGACCATGGCAGCTTTCGGCGCGCGGCGAGGACACTTTCGGTTGAGGAATCTACGCTCAGCCGTCGGATTCGGGACCTCGAGGATGAACTTGGGGCAGCTCTATTCGTGCGACGCGCTAGCGGCGTCCAGCTCACCTACGCGGGGGAACGTTTCCTCGATCACGCCCGTCGTGCCATGGGAGAGGTGACGCATGCTATGGTCGAAGTTGGCGCTATCGGGCGCGGGGAAGCTGGCGCGGTGCGCATTGGGATATTCTCGTCACTCGCCTCAGGCTTCCTGGCGGATCTGCTGCGTGAGTACCTGATCAAGCATCCTGACGTGCGGACTGACGTATTCGAAGGAAGTCCGAGCGGACATCTCTCGGCCGTCCGGCATCATCAGACCGACATCGCCTTTCTAACGGGTGAGCAGGAAGTCGATGGTTGCGATCGGCTTCATCTTTGGGACGAGCGGGTTCTCGTTGCGATGCCCCGGCTACACAGGTTGGCGGGCTTTGCCGCGCTCTCATGGGAAGATCTCCGCGCCGAGCGCTTCATTGTCAGCGAAGCGGATCCTGGTCCCGAAATCCATGACTACCTGGTGAAGCATTTAGCCGGGCTGGGCCACCATCCTAGTATCGAACGCCATCGTGTAAGCAGAGACAACCTTATGAATTTGGTCTCGATCGGCGGAGGTCTGACGCTGACCAGCGAAGCAACCGTGGGAGCGAACTTTCCAGGGGTTGTTTACAAGCCTCTCGCGGCGGAGCTGTTGCCATTTTGCGCATTTTGGTCGCCGCGAAACGACAATCCGGCTCTTCGTCGCATGCTTAGCCTCGCGAGAATAATGTCGAATCGCTCTGGGGTGCTCCAGCAGCGCAGTCGGCACAAGCCGGCGGTTGGCAATCAGGGGTCGATCTTACCCCATCCGTAAGTGCATTCGCCAAGAGCAAGAGCTGCATTCGCCTTCCGCCGGGAGGCCTCTCCGTCGGTGTATGCGGTGGCATTGAAAACTGACGACGTCCGGTACTGGCGACCGAGCCGCCTATTCATTTAAGCGTGGTCGGCCGTGGCAATGCCTTTTTGTCATTCGGCCTCGACATTGGGCTCAGCCCCGCATCGCAGTCGGCGCAGGACGCGCTGGGTGCCGCGCGCAAGACTGTTCAGCACAGTGCGGATGGGGCATTAGAACGAATGAGGCCCACTGAACGGCCCGATAAAGCTCAGATGTGAGACGAGACCGGTTGGCGGCATCCACTGATGAAGCCCGACCGCCGGGGGATCCATCATAAAAGTAAGTTCAGCGCCGGGCGCCAAATCCAGGGTCGCTTGATGCGCGCTGCTGGGGGCAACGCAGACCATTGTGCCCGCCCAACGAAAGGAGATGGGGCGATGGACATGGCCGCAGAGGATTCGCTCAACGTTTCGGTGGCGTTGCACAATTTCGGCGAGCCGCTCGGCGCCAACGCGCAATCCCATCTCGTCGATGGCGTCGAGGCCGGTCGCAGCAGGAGGATGGTGCATGAACAAGATGACCGGCTTGTCAGCTTGGGCGAGTCGAGCATCGAGCCAGTCCAGCCGCTCCTGGCACAGCTCTCCATGGCCGTGGCCTTCTGCTAGGGTATCGAGACCAATCAATTGAAGGGGCAAATGCGACACGAGGTATTGAATATAGCCCGATCGCGGGAGGTACTGATGATGCTGAAATACCTCTCGCAGCGCCTCGCGCTTATCGTGATTGCCCGGAATGATGAATGATGGGATCGAAAGCTGATCCAGCGCTTCGCGAACAAATCGGTATTCTTCCGGAGAGCCTGTGTCCGCGAGGTCGCCGGTCAAGACGAGCAGGTCAGGCAAGGGCGAAATTCCGCGTAGGTGGTCGATAGCTCTTCGAAAGTGCTCGCGAGTGTCGACGCGCCCGAACAAAGGCGCGGAAGTCGATGCCACGTGAAGGTCGGTGATCTGAGCGATGATCAATTTGAATCTCCTGACGCGGATAGTCGTCCCAGGAAGCGGCCGTCGCCGGCCTAGCATCGATGATCGGGCATGAGCGGGACTGGGGGAGGGAGATGGCGAACGTTCAAGCGGCCGGCCGTATCCGGACGGGCCGCTTGGCGACGCGTCGCCAGCGACGGAAACAGCGAATGCTTAGCTAAGGTAGGCCCCGCCACGGCATTAGTTGGCGAACTCGGGGTTCGCGGAAGTACAGGGCGCCCCAGACGAAAAATCCCATGTAAACGCCGAAGAGTACGTGCGTAATCATTGGATCGCCCACGCGCAGCTTGAGGGCGACGGTCGCGCCAAGCAGCGCCGTTTCCAACACCGCGCCGAGAACCGCGGTGCGAGGGAGCAGAAAGAGCGCAAGGCAGATCAGCTCGATCACGCCCACTGTAAAGTCGAGGTGAGCTGGCCAGCCGAGGCCCGACAGGGTTTGTCGAACCTCGGGCACAGCCACGAGCTTGATCACGGATGAGAAGCCCAGTAGTGCGCTGATTAGGACCGTGAAAATCCATCCGATTAGACGCTGGACCTTCGAATTGATGAGACCGTCGATCGGTGTGTCCATCGATTTCCCCCTGCCGTGCCAGATGCTGGGCTCTTGACTTACAGTCAGACACGTTCAGCAGCTGCGAGGTGCTTCGCCAGGCGATCAAGGCCTTGCGTCACCATGCCCGCAAAGCCCATACGAGCCGCGATATCTCGCTGCTCGAACGACTCAGCCAAGGCCACCAAGTCCCACTTGGTTCGGCCATCGCCGAGATCCTCGAACGATAGAGTTTGAAGCAGGGACGGTGGACCGTTCGGCTGCGTTACCGCGTTACGCCAGGACAGGCGCTTTGGGGGATCGACCTCGGTGTAGACGAAGTCCATCGTAATCTTGGTGCCATCAGGGAACTGCATGATCTGATGCCATGCGCCACCCACGCGGACGTCCATCTCGCACACGGGGCTGGTGAAACCTTCGCCGCCCCACCATTGCGTTACATGCTTTGGATCCGTCCAAGCCTTCCAAACCACGTCACGCGGCGCATCGAAGACGCGGCTCATCGTGATCACCGGCTTTTCTGTAGAGTTCTGGTCTATTTGCGTCGTCATCATGATGCCTTTCTTAGCTATGAAAAATGGGAGCGGGTCCGATCACTGGTTAGTCGGTCGAGGTCACATGGACTGTCCTCAGATATTCCGTGAGCCTATCGAGGCTGCGGTCCCAGAAGTGCCGGTAATCCGCCAGCCAATCGTCTGCGGCTTGGAGTGCCGCGGGATTGAAGTGGCATGGGCGAAACTGAGCATCCTTGCCTCGCGAGATGAGGCCAGCGCTCTCCAAGACCTTGAGGTGCTTGGAAACGGCCGCGAGGCTGATGTCGTAGGGCTCGGCCAGTTCTTTGACGGTTGCGTCGCGGGCGGCAAGCCGTGTCAGAACGTCGCGTCTCGTTCTGGCGGACAGGGCAAAGAAGATGTTGCTTAGTCGATCGTCCGTCATCGTATCCAACCGATTGGTTGCCAACGTGTTGGTTGAACAGTGACGAATTGCTCACGCCACGAATAGGCGCGCTGCACGCAACAAAAGGCGCGTGTCACGCAATGAATTGACGCGAAACGGCCGCGCCTCAATATCGGCGCAAGCCGCTGGGCGCCAGGCTTATCATCGCTGCCCTTGCAACCAAAAACTCCACCCAGCTGGGTGTGCGTCTGTTAAGGGCGCTTTCGCCACGCAATCCATGCGTTCCAAAACAGGCTCGAAAAGAAGCTTTCCGGCTGTTCAAAACCTGCCCCGTCAAGTAGCTCAAATACCGATTCTGAGGATTGGGGTGGGTCGGCACCTTGTAGAATCTTGCCGAGCTTTTGCTTCACTTCTTCGCTCGCCGCGCCATGCATTCGCCAACGTTCTCCCCACGCAGCAAGGAGTAGCGGCTTACTGGCGTAGGCATAGCGATTTCCGGCTAGAATTAGAGGAGCGCCCGGCGCGATCCGATCTGCAATTGCCTTCAGAATGGCGCTCTTCGAGTCATCGCCTGGCAAATGATGCAGCACCCCGAGCATCATGGCGGCGTCAAAATCTTGCTCTCTCGGGAGACTATCTAAGGTCCCGATATGCAGCATGGTTTTGTCGCTTAGCCCGTGCGCCTCAAGCCGTTCCGCGGCGAGCGCGAGCATCGGCTGCGAAGGATCCACGCCGGTAAATTCCCACGTCGGCTCAATTCGGGAAATCGAAATCACTTCTTGGGCGGTGCCACCTATACCGACGATAAGAATCCGCCGATGTCCGCCAGTTCCAAGGGCAGCAGCCAGAATGCAGGCCGCGAGTTCATGACAAGCGTCATAACCAGCCAGAGCTATTCGACTCTGACTCTCATATTCTGCGGCTCGGGATGCATCGAACTTTTTCGTTGGCTCGTTCACGTCGTCGTTCATGCGGAGGAACCTCTTCAATACCGGACCACCGCCAGTCGTTTCCCAAAGAAGTCAGGAATGGATAGGCGCGTGAGATGCAATGCAGGTTGCGTCTCGTGCACGAAACGGGGGCTTGGAAAAGTCGGCTGTCTACCTTCCGAGTTCACAGCATGACAGCACGCCATCTGACCGTCCTGCATTACCCGCCGCGACAACACTGGCATTGTGTTGAAATTCGAGAGCCGAGCTGGGAAGAGGTCTCGGCTGCGATTCGGCAGATGGACGATGCAGAATTCCCCATCGTCCAATTGAGCTGGAACGATGTAGACTCGTGCTTCGATGACGAGGCGTCGTTCAATATTATCGGTGGCCCCCCTACTGGGTTCGCCCTGTTCGAATTTTTCCCTGGATGGAAGTTTGATGACCCTGGGGGCGGCGACGAGGACGTCCGCCTTTGGCAAAGTGATCAGGGCTATTTCTGCAAACGCAGGAATATTATCGTTGACATTGCCCTCGTGCTAAAACTGAGCAAGGTCTATTTCGAGACCGGCTCCTACGATGAGGTTCGGCACGCTTGCTCGAGCAGGTGATCACCGGCGCGGGCGGTGGCGGGCGGAGTAGATCGCGCTTCGAAAATGGATTTACGTAGGAGTGGTGCCATGCTGGCGACGCGCCTTCGCGAATCCCCGATCTGTCGCCATGAATCGCTGGATCATGTGAGGAAGGAGCTTCACAGGATCGGAAACTGGCTTGCCTGTCTCCCTTGCCAGGATTTCCGCATACGCGATGAGCTGCCGATGGACGTCTGCTGGAAGTTCGAATGAGACCTTGACGGGCTTATCGTCTTCGAGTGCGGCGAGCTTGAGCTTTGTCATCGTTATCCCCGATACGGTTCGAGCACGAGGTCGCGGGTGACGATCACGCGGACTGGAAAGCCGGGCCGGATGGTGAGCGTCGGCGCGACGTTCAACTGTCGGCGGACGATTTCCTGACCCGCGTCGTTGATCGTGTCCTGGCCACCGTTGCGGATGGCGCGCAGCAATCGGTCGTCGTCGTCGATCGCCAGTTCGGCCCCAACGCTAAGCAACGTGGAGAGGCCCGCCGCCTTGGCGAGGTCCCACCAGTGATAGTCAACGCCATCCTCGAGGCCGGCATATCCCGCCGCGTCCGCCCCCGGCTGGCGCTCAAGCACGATCGAGCGGCCGTTGGGGAAGATCAGGCGATTCCACACGAGCAGAACACGACGCTGGCCGAACTGTACCGCATTATCGTACTGACCGATGATCCGGGTGCCCTGCGGCACAAGGAGAAGTCGGCCGGTCGGGCTGTCATAGATGTTCTCGGTCACCTGGGCCGTGATCTGTCCGGGGAGGTCGGAGCGAATTCCGGTGATCAAGGCGGCGGGAATCACCGCTCCGGCTTGCAGGACGTAGGGTGAGGCCGGTGGCATCACGCGATCCGGAGCGACAGTGCGGCGATCGGTGGCGGCATTTAGGAAGGCGAGCTGCCGATCCTGCGCGCGCTCTTGTGCCGTCGGCATGTTGAACTGCCCAGGAAGCCCGAGGCCTGTCAGGTTCGCATTGGTGGCGCCGCCGCCAGGTGCGGGTGAAGCGGCAATCGCCCGCGCTTCGGCCTGGAAAAAGACACGGCTAGTGCGCGCGGCTTCCTGCTCGGCGAGACGACGCTGTTCGGCCGCATCCACGGTCGGCTGGACGGTTGGCGGTACGACCGGTCGTCCGCGATCTTGCGCGCTCAGGATGGGTCGGCCCAAGTCGCCCGGCAGCGGCGGTCCAAGTCGCGGGCCGGTATAGTCGCGTGGCAAGCCAGCAAGTCCATCGGCGGTCGGCCTATTCGTGGTGGAATAGAGTTCCTCGTTCCGAGGTCCCGCGTTGCGGGTCTGGAGCGCGTATATCAGCGCGCCGCCAAGACCGATCGACGCGACCAGGCCGATCGCTGCCAGTGTTTTGCGGGACAGCCGGGTGACACGAGGTGGCTCTCCGCGCAGCCGCATAGGCGCTGCGGAGTCGCTCGAGCCTTCCTCGGTCTCGGCTCCGCGGCCGGGATTGTCGAAGTCACTCATTATGATGGCCTCCCGTCACTGCGCGAGATCCTCACTGTTTGCTGGTGGTCACCGCTGCCGAGACGGAGCTCAGCGGCGCCGAAGAGGCGATCGACGATCAGGACGTTCTGGTAGATGCGGCTGTTGACGATCTGGAGTTCGCCTTCCGAGCCGATGACGAAGACAGGTGGCATCTCGCCCTGAACGATGCCGCGTGGGAATTCGATGTAGACGCGCCGGCCGTCGTCATAGACCGCGGTCGGCCGCCACGGCGGAGTGTTGCCGCTCAGCGCATAACGATAGTTGCGCGCCGCGGCGGCGGGGATGCCTGGCGTCGTCGGAACACCTTGGGCCTGCGAAGCGGGAAGTTGCGGATAGGCCCATGCGACGGCCGGCATGTAGGGATTGGCGTCGGCGCGCAGCTCGAGCATGTAGATGCGGCGGTCGGTGGTGATGACCAGGTTCGTCGTGATGTCGGTGCGTGTCGGCTTCACCAGCACATGGACACGACGGCTGACTCCCGATCCGCTTTCGGTGTCGCCGATGATCCATCGGGCGGTGTCGCCCGCGGCGATCGGGCCGGCGCCGGTCAGGCCTTCGCCCGGTTCGAGCGCGATGTCGGTGATCTGGCCCGGCGACGTATAGACCTGATAGAGCGCGCCTTCCGACCACGGATAGATCTGGATGGCGTTGTAATAGCCCTCCCGGCGCGGCTCGACGCGGGCGGCGGCGTTGGCATTAGCCACCCGAAGTGTCGGAGAGCTCGCGACCACGCCGCCATGGCTGGGCGACCAGGCCGGTGGGATGTGCAGTGGGCGCGGCCGCTCGTCGACAATCGCCGCCGGAACGGCCGGCAAGGGCGGGACATCGGAATCATAGGTGATCTGCGGAGGCTTCGTGGCGCACGCGCTCAGCAGCATGGCCGATAGAAGCGCGGCAGAGATTGCGGATTTACGGAAAGCCGGATTTACGGCGCTGACGTTCTCTCGGTTCATTGTTACCCCAGCTCCCGCGACCAGTTGATCGCATTGACGTAGATGCCGAGCGGATTGGCCCGTAGCCGCTCCGCGTCACGCGGCGGCTGCACGACGATGGTGAGGATGGCCGTCCAGCGTTCGGTCGATGCGAGCTGGCCGTTGTCGTAGCGGCGCTCGGTCCAGGCGACGCGGAAGCTGTCAGGCGAGGCTCGAATGACGCTCGAGACGTCGACTGCGACCTGCTGCTTGCCGACCTTGGTGAAAGGGTCGTTGGCGCGGGCGTAGTCGTTCAGAGCCGCAGCGCCACGGTCGGTCGTGAAATCGTAGGCGCGGAGCCAATTCTGCCGAACGACGATCGGATCGGCCGGGATCGAGCGGACCTGCTCGATGAATCGCGCGAGATGGAACGCGATCTGCGGATCGGTCGGGCGATAATCGGCAACCGCGGGCGCGACGGCCTGGGCCTGGCCCAGATTGTCGACCTGAACGACCCACGGCACGATCGACCCGCGCGCGGATTGCCACACCAGCGCGCCGGCGAAGGCCGCCGACAGGGCCAGCGAGCCAAAAGCCATCAGCCGCCAGTTCTTTGCCTGCACGCGCGCCGAGCCGATCCGCTCGTCCCAGACCTGCGCGGCGCGCTGATAGGGCGTCTCGGGCTCGGGTGTCTTACCGTAGTGCGTGGAGGGTCGCTTGAACATCATTGGTCTCGCTGGGAAAGGTTGACGGAGCTGCCGCCGCCGTGGCTGTCGCCGGCGCGGATCGCGGGCGCGGTGGCCATGACGCCGTGATTGAGTTGCTGCGAGCGCTTCATGTGGCGGGCCCAGGCGGGCGGTTCTTGTGTCCCGGCGCTGGCGGACCCAGAGGAGTCACCGCCGCCGATCGTGCCCATCGTCAAGGAGCCCCCGGTCGCCTCGAACGCGGCGCGGCCGCCCGCGGAGAAGCTCTCTTTCATGCTGTCTGCGGCGCGGCTCGCGGCACGGCGAAGTGGAGAAGCGGCCGCGCTCCCGGCGGCGCGCGCGACGCCGCCCAGGCCGGAGGCGACGCCGGCTGCGCCGGACTGCCCTGTGGTACCAAGGCTGTAGGCAGTTGCCGCGCTTCCTGCAGCGGCCGCTCCTCCCCGCGCAGCGGCCGCCGTCCCCGATATGGCGGCCGCTCCCCCGCGCAGTGCAAGTCCTCCGGCCGCGCCGGCTGCGACCATCGCGCCGCCTGCGGCGAGGCCGGTGCCGACCGCCGCGCCGGCGCTGAGCTGCGGGCCGCCGCTGACCAACCCGTTGGCGATACCAGGTCCGAAGATCCCCAGGCCGAGCAGCGAGAGCGCGGCAAGGACGATCGCCATCGCATCGTCGATCGTCGGGCTCGCGCCGCCGAAACCGGAGGTGAACTCGGAGAACAGCGTCGAGCCGATGCCGATGATGACGGCGAGCACCAATACCTTGATGCCAGAACTGATCACGTTGCCGAGCACGCGTTCGGCCATGAACGCGCTCTGTCCGAACAACCCGAACGGAATGAGGACGAAGCCGGCCAGCGTCGACAACTTGAATTCGATCAGTGTGACGAAGAGCTGAACCGCGAGGATGAAGAAGGCCAGCAGCACAAGCGCCCAGGCGAGGAAGAGGCACGCGATCTGAATGAAATTCTCGAAGAACGACCAGTAGCCCATGAGGCCGCTGATCGAGTCGAGCAGCGGACGGCCGGCATCGAGCCCGGTCTGCGCGACCTTGCCCGGACGCAGGAGATCGGCCGTCGTGAAGCCCGTCCCGCTGGCTTTCAGGCCCAGGCCGGCGAAGGACTCGAAGACGATCCGCGCGAGGTTGTTCCAGTTGCCGATGAGGTAGGCGAACACGCCAACGAACAGGGTCTTCTTGACCAGCCGGGCAGAAGAGAGCGGCCAGCGTGACGTCGATTACGATCAGCGTCGTCGCAACGAACGCAACTTCGCCGCCGAGCAGTCCGAAACCGCTATCGATGTAGCGGGTGAAGACCTCGAGGAAGTGGTCGATGACGCCCGTGCCGCCCATGATGCTACTCGCCGTTCGGCGCGGCGCCTTCGCCACGCGTTTCGCCGGTGGGTCGGCTCGCACCCGACAGGCTCGTTGAAGGCGCTGTGCGCGGCATCAGGAATCGCCGGCGGCTTTCCGCCCAGGCGCGGAGACACGCCGGATCGCGGGGTCCCGCCTCGCCGAGGCTCTGGCATCGGAACAACTCGTCTCGCAGCGGATCAGCCGCACCCACCTGCGCTTGTCGCGCCGGGGCGGTCTCAGGCCGCTCCTCTTTCCGGGCAAGCTCGATGACCGTCGCCGTGATCGCGACGGCGACGAACGCGACCGCTCCGATCCGGGCGAGGGTCTTGGCGTCCACGGTAGCGCCTCAGTTGCCGCTGCTCGGGAACATACGGGCGTTGCCCGGCTGATAGCCGGAGCCGGGCCTCAGAAAGCGCCGACGCTGTTCGCGTCCCTGCTCGGCTGCGGACGCCCGCTCGGCATCGGCGAGAGCCCGTGCACGCCCATCAGCGGCGACGACTGCGGTCAGGTCTGCGAGCTGCTGCGCTTGGAGCGCGAGGATCTGGTTGCCGGCCTGCGTCGCTTGCAGTGCGCCCGTGGCGCCCTGGCTCTGACCGACGAGCGCCGACATCTCCGTGCGGTTCGTGTCGATATTGCCGACCACACCGGCCTGGACGCGCATCGCGTCCTGAAGACCGCCGACCGTGTTCTGCCACCGGGTGCGTGCATCCGCGATGAGCTGCTGATCCGATGCCGATAGCGAGGCGCTGCCGTAGGTGGTCTGGAACGCGCGGTCGACCTGCTGGACATCGAAAGCGATGTTCTGCGCCTGGCCGAGGAGCTGCTGAGTGCGCTGGACGGACTGCTGAAGGCGCTGCAACGACGAGTACGGCAAGCTCGCGAGATTACGGGCCTGGTTGATCAGCATCTGCGCTTCGTTCTGGAGCGAGGTGATCTGGTTGTTGATCTGCTCCAGCGCGCGCGCCGCCTGCAGCACGTTCTGCGCATAGTTGGTCGGGTCGTAGACGATCCACTGCGCTGCGGCCGGCGCGACCAGGACCGGCGAAAACGAAAGCGGAAGCGAAAGAGCTGTGGCGGCAAGAAGCGCCGCGCGGGAACGACGGACAATCATGACGGTGTCTCCAGGTTGGTGAGGTTTGGGATGAGGTCGGCAGCCCACGCGACGCCGCGCAGGCTCAGCCATGCGGGCAGGAAGCCGTCGCGGCCGTGCTCGGCGATGACGCGCGCGATGGCGGCTTGATCGGTCTTGGAGGATGCGGCGCACAGGGCGAGAGCGACGTCGGAGAGACCGAGTTCGAAGAGCCTGTTGCCGCGTCGCGATTGGCAGTAGTAGTCGCGCTTCGGCATTGCGCGGGCGAGGATTTCGATCTGGCGATCGTTTAATCCGAACCTGCGGTAGATCGCAGTAATCTGCGGCTCGATCGCCCGCTCGTTCGGGAGCAGCAATCGCGTCGGGCAGCTCTCGATGATGGCCGGCGCGATCGGCGAATTGTCGATGTCGGAGAGCGACTGCGTGGCGAAGACGACGCTGGCGTTCTTTTTGCGGAGCGTCTTCAGCCATTCTCTGAGCTGGCCGGCGAAGCCCTCATCGTCGAGCGCCAACCAGCCTTCGTCAACGATCAGCAAGGTGGGCCGTCCGTCGAGGCGGTCCTCGATGCGGTGAAACAGATAGGCGAGCACGGCGGGCGCCGCGCCAGTCCCGATGAGACCTTCGGTCTCGAAGGCCTGGACGGATGCTTCGCCAAGATGCTCGTGTTCCGCATCGAGGAGGCGGCCATAGGCTCCGCCGACACAGAATGGCCGCAGCGCTTGCTTGAGATCGTTGGATTGCAGGAGCACCGCGAGGCCGGTGATGGTGCGCTCAACGACCGGTGCGCTCGCAAGCGAGGTCAGTGCGGTCCAGAGATGCTCCTTGACTCCTGGCGTGATGGTCACGCCCTCGCGCATCAGGATCGCGACGATCCAATCGGCGGCCCAGGCGCGTTCGGGGACCTGGTGGATGCCTGCGAGCGGCTGCAGCGAGACGCCTTCGGTCGATCCTTCCGTGAGACCGCCGCCGAGGTCGTGCCAGTCGCCGCCCATCGCAAGGGCCGCGGCACGAATGCTGCCGCCGAAATCGAAGGCGAAAACCTGCGAGTCGCGATAGCGCCGGAACTGTAGGGCCATCAGCGCCAGCAACACCGACTTGCCGGCGCCCGTCGGGCCGACGACGAGGGTGTGGCCGACGTCACCGACATGCAAAGAGAACCGGAACGGGGTGGACCCTTCGGTCTTGCCGAACAGCAAGGGGGGCGCACCAAAGTGCTCATCCCGTTCCGGCCCCGCCCACACCGCCGACAGCGGTATCATGTGGGCGAGGTTGAGCGTCGAAATCGGCGGCTGACGCACGTTGCCGTAGACATGTCCCGGCAGCGAACCGAGCCAGGCATCGACGGCATTGATCGTCTCGGGCATCGCCGTGAAGTCGCGGCCTTGAACGACCTTCTCGACCAGCCGCAGCTTCTCGGCGGCGATGCGGGGATCGTTGTCCCAGACCGTCACCGTCGCGGTGACATAGGCCTCGCCGGCATAGTCAGCACCAAGCTCCTGGAGCGCGAGATCGGCGTCGGCCGCCTTGTTAGCGGCATCCGTGTCGAGGAGCGTCGAAGCCTCGTTGGTCATCACCTCCTTGAGGATCGCCGCGATGCTCTTGCGCTTGGCGAACCACTGCCGCCTGATCTTCGTCAGCAGCTTCGTCGCGTCGGTCTTGTCGAGCAGGACGGCGCGCGTGCTCCACCGATAGCCGAAGGCCAGCCGGTTGAGATCGTCGAGGAGCCCCGGCGTCGTGGCGCTCGGAAAGCCAACGATGGTAAGGATGCGGAGATGCGTGTCGCCGAGCCGCGGCTCGAGGCCTCCCGTGAGCGGCTGGTCGGCCAGCAGCGCGTCGAGATACATGGGCGTCTCTGGGACGCGGACGCGATGGCGCCTGGTCGAAATGCAGGAATGCAGATAGGTCAGCGTCTCGCCGTCATCGAGCCAGGCGCATTCGGGCATGAAGGCTTCGATGAGCTGCAGCACGCGGTCGGTGCGATCGACGAAGCCACGCAAGACCTCATAGGGGTCGACGCTGCGGTCGGCCTTGCCCTCGTAGAGCCAGTTTTCGGCGCGGGCGGCGTCTTCGGCCGGCGGCAGGTAACTGAAGGTGAGGAAGTAGCTCGACTCAAAATGCGCGGTCGCTTCCTCGAAATCCGCTCTGCGCTCGGCATCGACCAGGGCGGATGCGGCCTCGGGAAAGCGGCTTGATGGATAAGCGCCGACGCCGTGGCGCTGCGCTTCCACGAAGATCGCCCAGCCCGACCCGAGGCGGCGGAACGCGTTGTTGAGGCGACCGGCAACGGCGACCAGCTCGGCCTGCACGGCAGAGTCGAGGTCGGGGCCGCGAAAGCGCGCCGTGCGCTGGAAGCTGCCGTCCTTGTTGAGGACGACGCCCTCTTGGGCGAGCGCTGCCCAGGGCAGAAAGTCTGCGAGGCGCGATGACGTGCGGCGATATTCTGCGAGGTTCATCATCGTCCGCCTCACACGCCCATGAAGCCGGGAATGCGCAGATGCCGGCGCGTGACGTCCACGAACATCGGGTCGCGCTTCGCCGCCCACACGGCCGCAAAATGGCCGACGGCCCATAGGCCGAGGCCGACGAGCCAAAGCCGCAGGCCGAGCCCGAGCGCGGCCGCAAGCGTGCCGTTGAGGATAGCGATCGCGCGCGGTGCGCCGCCGAGGAGGATGTGTTCGGTCAGCGCCCGATGAACCGGCACCGAGAAGCCGGGCACCTCGGTGGCGTCGAGGATGCCAGTTGTCATACCAGCGCTCCGCCACCGAAGCTGAAGAAGGACAGGAAGAAGCTGGACGCGGCGAAGGCGATGGACAGGCCGAACACGATCTGCACGAGCCTGCGGAAACCCCCGCTCGTATCGCCGAAGGCCAGCGTCAGGCCGGTCACGATGATGATGATCACCGCGACGACTTTGGCCACCGGCCCTTCGATCGATTGCAGAATTTGTTGAAGCGGCTGCTCCCAGGGCATGGATGAGCCGCTGGCATAGGCCGGTGCGGCGTAGAGAAACCCGGCCGCGGTTAGACCGATCGTGCCGATGCGATCGAGAACCGAGCCGCCGAATAGGCGTTGCTTGAGTGATGGCTGTTGAGCCGCGGTCATGCGTGATCTCCTGCTGTGTCTGGTGTTGCGGGGGTGACGTGGTAGTCGCCGCCGGGACCGAGCCCCTCGACGAGGGCGAGCTCGGCGAGACGGCGCGAAGCGCCGCGGCCGCTCAGTACGGCGACGAGATCGATGGTCTCGGCGATCAGGGCGCGTGGGACCGTGACGACAGCTTCTTGGATGAGCTGCTCCAGGCGGCGCAGCGCACCGATGGCGGTGCCCGCGTGGATGGTGCCGATCCCGCCGGGATGACCGGTGCCCCAGGCCTTCAGGAGATCGAGCGCCTCGGCGCCGCGCACCTCGCCAATGGGAATGCGATCGGGTCGCAGCCGCAGGGACGAGCGGACCAGGTCGGACAGCGTGGCGACGCCATCCTTGGTGCGCATGGCGACAAGATTGGGCGCCGCGCATTGGAGTTCGCGCGTGTCCTCGATGAGAACGACGCGATCGGCCGATTTCGACACCTCTGCGAGGAGCGCGTTGGTGAGCGTGGTCTTGCCGGTGCTCGTTCCGCCGGAGACGAGGATGTTGCGGCGATCGACGACTGCGCGGCGAAGAAGTTCTGCTTGCTCGGCCGTCATGATGCCGGCGGCGACATAGTCCTGCAGCGTGAAGACGGCGACGGCCGGCTTGCGGATCGCGAACGCCGGCGCAGCCACCACCGGCGGCAGCAGGCCCTCGAAGCGCTCTCCCGTTCCGGGCAGCTCCGCCGAGACACGCGGGCTTCCGGCGTGAACCTCGGCCCCGACGTGATGAGCGACCAGTCGAACGATGCGCTCGCCGTCGGCCGGCGATAAGCGCTCGCCTGAGTCGGCCAGACCTTCCGAGAGCCGGTCGATCCAGAGCCGCCCATCCGGGTTGAGCATCACCTCGACGATTGACGGGTCTTCCAGGAATCCGGCGATGGCCGGTCCAAGGGCCGTGCGCAGCATGCGTGTGCCGCGAAGGACTGCCTCGGATTGTTGGAATGACACTGCCACATCGCCCCCGTTCTGTGCGGGACCGCTCACGAGCGGCCCTGGATCGGGGATGAGTAGAAGAGGCAGAAAATGGGGCGGCGCAACAACCCTGATGAGGTCGTCGTAGTGTGGCGTGGAAATACAGGGAAACGGCGAAGTCGATGACGACTTGCGAGCGATCCGATCGCGCCTATTCGCTACTTGGGTTGGCCGGGACGTCCTCGGAAATTTCCTGGCGGAGCTTTGGACCTTTGACGAGTCGACGTCCGAGTGCAGCGACAAAGGCGTCGTAGCGTTCGCCGGCCTGCGCGCGTGCGGCCGCCTGCGCGGGCTCGGGCAGCGGCGGATTGGTGGTTAGCCAGAAGCGCACAAACACCGCGAGCGTTTCGACGGCGATGCCAAGGTCACGTTCGAGGCGCGCCATGTGCCGGTCGAGCTGGTCGAGTCGCTTGGTGAGGGCTGCCTCCTGCCGCTCGGCGGCGTCGGGAGAGAGGAACGAGGCTATTGCGGCCTCGGCAATCAGCGATCGTGACTGGGCGCGTCGTGCAGCGTATTCGGCGAGCGCCTTGGTCACGCCGGGCTCGAGGTAGACGGAAAGCCGCCGTTTCTTGTTCGGATTCGGCATGGCGCTCTACAACTCCATGCCGTCATTGGGATCGAGCGAGACCTGACGCGCGATGCCTTGCACGAGACGGTTCATGCGGCTCAGCCGCGCTGTATCGTCCGGCTCGTCATCGTCGGGGTCGATCTCGAACTCGTTGTCGATCGCCGGCTTCTTCTCGATCACGGGCACCCGATTGAGCTCCGGTTGGCGTCGCTTCTCGGAGCCAATCGGGTCTTCGTCGTCCATGCTGCTCGCCGGCTCAGCCTCGGGCAAAGACCGTGGCGGCGAGGGCCGGCCGGTCCAGTCGTTCGACTGCGAGTCATCTGCCTTCATCAAGGCTGGCGGCGGCAAGATGCGCACCTGAAATCTGGGGTCCTCGAAATAGCGCGCCTTCTTCGCACCTATGGGCGGCGTGCCGGCGACCATCACGATCTCATCAGCGGGCGGGAGCTGCATGATCTCACCGGGCGTGAGCAGGGGGCGGGCCGTCTCGGATCGCGACACCATCAGGTGACCGAGCCAAGGGCTCAGGCGGTGACCCGCGTAGTTGCGCATTGCCCGGAGCTCGGTCGCGGTGCCGAGCGCATCGCTGACCCGTTTGGCGGTTCTTTCGTCGTTGGTGGCGAACGAGACCCTCACGTGGCAATTGTCCAGGATCGAATTGTTTGGCCCGTAGGCCTTTTCGATCTGGTTGAGACTCTGTGCGATCAAGAACGCCTTCAGCCCATAGCCTGCCATGAACGCCAGCGCGCTCTCGAAGAAGTCGAGGCGACCGAGCGCAGGGAACTCATCGAGCATGAGAAGCAGCCGGTGGCGGCGCGACTTCGCATGGAGATCCTCTGTCAGGCGCCGCCCGATCTGGTTGAGGATCAGGCGGATCAGAGGCTTGGTGCGCGCAATGTCTGACGGCGGTACGACGAGATAGAGCGTCGTCGGTCGCGCTCCCCCGACGATATCGGTGATGCGCCAGTCGCAGCGGCGCGTGACCGCGGCGACGACGGGATCGCGATAGAGGCCAAGGAACGACATGGCCGTGCTCAACACGCCGCTTCGTTCATTGTCCGACTTGTTGAGGAGCTCGCGCGCCGCGCTCGCGATGACGGGGTGCGGTCCAGCCTCGCCGAGGTGTGGGGTCTTCATCATCGCGGCGAGCGTCGACTCGATCGGTCGCCGTGGGTCGGAGAGGAAGGAGGCAACGCCGGCCAGCGTCTTGTCCTCCTCGGCATAGAGCATGTGGAGGATGGCGCCGACCAGCAGCGCATGCGAGGTCTTCTCCCAATGGTTCCGCTTTTCCAATGAGCCTTCCGGATCGACCAGGATGTCGGCGATGTTCTGGACGTCCCTTACCTCCCATTCGCCGCGTCGAACTTCGAGCAGTGGATTGTAGGCGGAGGACTTCGCATTGGTCGGATCGAACAGCAGCACGCGGCCGTGCCGGGCGCGGAATCCAGAGGTGAGCTGCCAGTTCTCGCCCTTGATGTCATGGACGATGACGCTGCCCGGCCAGGTGAGCAGGGACGGAATAACCAAACCCACACCCTTGCCGGAGCGCGTTGGCGCAAAGCACAAGACATGCTCGGGTCCGTCGTGCCGGAGGTAGCCGCGGCCGAGCCTGCCGAGCACAACGCCATCGGGGCCGAGAAGCCCTGCTGCCGCCACTTCGTCGGTCTGGGCCCATCGCGCCGAGCCGTAGGTGTCGACGTTCTTGGCTTCACGAGCCCGCCACACCGACATGGCGATCGCGACCGCGATCGCGATGAAGCCGCCCGACGCCGCGATGTAGGCGCCCTCGACGAAGATCACCGGCGCATAAGCGTCGTAAACGACCCACCACATGTAGAACGACGGGGGATAGTAGACCGGCCAGCCGAACACGATGAACCATGGCTCGCCGAGCTGAGCCTGGAAACCCAATCGCGACGCGGTCCACTCGGTCGCGCCCCACGTCGTGGCGAGGATGATCAGGGCGACGACGAGGATCTGGCCCCAGAGGATCTTGGTTGCGGACATCAGGTGCTCTCCTCGTTCAATCGCGCCGTCACAGGCCGATGCCCCGCTTGCGGCCGAAGCTCCAATCGATCCCGCCGTCGCCGCGCGCGATGCCGGCGACGTGTCGTCCAAGATGCTGTTCGAGAGACGGCGACCACGGCACGAGCTGGAAGCCAAGGCCATCGTCGAGTATTGCGAACCGGCCGGAGACGAGATCGAAGCGGCGGCGATAGGTGCCGGCAACGTATTCGCCGGTGCCAGCTTTGGCGGCCGCTTGGCCGGTCTCGACCGTCAGACGTTCGCGCAGGGCGTCGAGCTCACGACTCCTCAGTGTCTCGATCAGGTTACGGCTGAAGCTGACACCGCGGCTTTGCCGCTCGGCCAAGCCCTGACCGATAAGATGCTCCGCGCGGCGGTCGAGTGCGTCGCGAACCTCAGCGCCGAAGCCGCCCCCGCCGAGCGGGACCGGCTCGCGCGCGATGGCTTGGCGGTCGAGCCAGGTCGCCCCGTTCGCCGTGATCTGCTGCTCGAGGGGAAGGTCCGATCGGACAGCGAGCGCCACGCGTCGCCGGCCCTGGGCATCGTCGAACCAGCGCAACTCGACGATCGAACCGGGCGCGGAGTCCCCAGCGGCGTTGAAATCGGCGAGCTTGATGTGGTGGGTACGGCCATCGACGCCATCAATGATCGCGAAGGCGCTGCCCCTCAGTTCGTCGTCGAGCCCACGCGCCAGCAAGCGTCCGACGATCGGCTCGTCCAGGCTTTCGCCGGCCAGCACATAACTCGCTGCGCCGCGTTCGATGCCGCGCTCCGCGAGGCCGTGATGTATCCGCTTGATGATGTCGCCGCGCTCACCAAGCTCCCGTAGGCTTTTCTCGGCAGAGTCCGACATGACCCATTGGCCCGGCCCAATCTGATCGGCCAGACCGAGCGTCTCCAGCTTGCGCAGACGGCCGACCTTCAGCGCATGGAATTCGTCGGGCTGGCGGTTGGCGCGCGGCGCGAGGTCGATGACGCCCGTGCGGTATGCATCGCGCGTGAGCTGACGGTCGAGGTTCGTCCAGCGCTCGGTGTTGATCTGGCGCTCCAGGGTGGTGCGGATGTCGTGGTCGGTGCGCGGGCCCAGCTCCTGGGTAATCAGGTCGCGCGCGCGGTCGCGCATACCCTCCTTGATGTAGTCGCGTGAGATGACGAGGTTCTCGCCGTCATCGCGAACGCCACGGACGATCAGGTGGACGTGCGGGTGCTCGGTGTTCCAGTGATCGACGGCGACCCAGTCCAGCGTGGTCCCGAGATCCTTCTCCATTCGGCCGACGAGATCGCGCGTGAAGTGCTTGAGGTCGACCATCTCGATCGCGTCGTCCGGCGACACGATGAAGCGGAAGTGATGGCGGTCGTCGGCACAACGATTAGCGAAGTCCTTCGGGTTGGCTTCGTCGGTGCCAGGACCGAAGAGCTGTGCCTTCTCCCCATCCCGGGTGACGCCCTCGCGCCGCAGGTAGCCGAGATGGGTCGCGAGCGGTGCGCCGCGCGCGCTGTGGCGGACGACACGCGCCTTCACGACGGCGCCGCGTGAGCGCGAAGTAATAAGGCGGTTGGCCTGCACCGAGGCGCGCTGGCCACGGCCGAAGTGCGAACGATGGCCAGGGCCGATCGTCCCCTTACGGGAGACAGAGCCGCCCGCTCGCTGGGCGGCGGCGAGCGCCTGCGCAATGAAGGGTCGCGCCCGCTGTGCGCGGGTTGAGCGGATGCGGCCAGGGCGGACGCGGAAGTCGTCCTCGGCGCTCATGGCCGTAGCCCCGCACATCGCGCCACGAGACGGAATTCATTGAAAAAATGCCGAAGCCGCAGGCTGCGCCGGGATGGCGCGCCTCGCGGTTTCGGCATGTAACCTATTGAAAAAGCACAACCGTCATGGCGCGCACATCGCGCCCCTTTATCCTGCCATCGTGCGGCTGTGGTTGCGCCTTCCCGCCTTACCGCACTCTTTCGTGCGCTGGGGTTCGCCACGCCGCGATCGGACAACAGGCGCGTCATTGCTGCGGATCCGGACGTGCCTGCGCGACGAAGAGGCTGGAGGGGCGCGGTGAAAGCGTTCCCGCGTCACGCGCACGCGGTGTCGTCGCGCTGTCACCGGGCGCACGCTGTTCTTGCGATGATCCCGCATTTGCGCCGCCGTTCGCGCGCACGACGAACAGCGGTGCGCGTGTCCACGCGAGCGGATCGGCAATCGGAATCGGAATGCTGCTTTCCAGCGGTTCCGTCCCGATAAGGGGCGCCACTGCCGCGACAAAGGCGCGCGTTTCGGCCGGCAACGCGCGAACGCCCGCGAGGTAATCGTCGTACCGC
The DNA here is from genome assembly GCA_017307285.1 of Alphaproteobacteria bacterium. GTDB lineage: Bacteria > Pseudomonadota > Alphaproteobacteria > Acetobacterales > Acetobacteraceae > JAFKFI01. The sequence goes on from JAFKFI010000057.1 coordinate 36,563, forward strand.
TGGGGCCCTGCGTTGTAGGCCGCGAGGAAGCCCGGCGATCCGTAGCGGTCGTGCATTTCGCGCAGGTACGCCGCGCCGGACAGGATGTTGTCGTGTGGATCGAAAGGATCGCGACCGAGGCCGTAGCGCGTGCGCAGCTCCGACCACGTGTCCGGCATGATCTGCATCAAGCCGATCGCGCCCTTGCGCGAGACGGCGCGCGCATCGCCGGCGCTCTCAGCGCCCATGACGGCCCGTATCCAGGAGACGGGCACGCCGAACCGCTGCGCAGCTTCCGCGATGTAGTCGGCGATCGGGTGCGCGCGCGGCGGACGCGCGACAGGCGCGTTCTGCGCAAGCACCTCGCCGGTGAACAGTCCGGCGATCAGCAGGCCGGAAAGGAGAAGAGTGGGAAGACGCCGGGCGAGCGAGCCCCGCCCGGCCGTCTCACTCCGCCTCCGCGAAATCGAGCGGATGTGCATCGCGTCAGTCCCGCTCGGGCCGCTTCTGGGGGCGGCTCCAGTGCAGGCCCCAGACGGACTTTGCGTCACCCGACTGAAACAGATTGGCGCGGATCGGCTGGCCCAGCGTCGGGTCGTCGATCTGGACCGAGACGTAATCGCCGGCCTTCTCGCCGGTGCGCTTCCAGCCGGCGCCGATCTCGGGACCGTTGTTGTCACCGAGATGGACGCGATAGTCCGGCGCGTTCTCGGCGTCGGAATGTTCCGCCGGAATCAGTACCATCTCGCTGTTCACTGCGAGCGTACGGACATGGCCGGTGTAACCGTTCTTGGTGCGTGTGAACTCTCCGATCTGTGGCATTGAAAGCTCCTGTTTGCGGTGAAGAGGATGCGTTTGGCGCGCCGTCACCGCGTTGCGGCGCGCCATTCGAACCGGCCGTCGCCGTCCTCGTCGGTCCACAGGGGGATTGCGCGGCCGATGATCGAGGTGGTGGCGAGTGGGCCGAAGTACCGGCCGTCCATGCTGTCGGGAGCGGCCCAGTTCATGAGGAAGACTTCACCGTCGGCGATGCGGCGGCAGCCCTGCCAGGCCGGCAGGTCGCGGCCGGCCTGGTCGCGCGCCAACGCGTCGCCCATGTCGATGCCGTCGACCGTGATATGCGCCCCGTCACGACAAACGCGTTGGCCCGGAAGGGCGGCGACGCGCTTCATCAACGGCACGCCTCGCGGCAGATAGCGGCGCTCGGCCATGAAGGAGGCGAGCGGTTCGGGTGTCGCGACGGCGACGAGGTCGGTGACTTCGAGGTGCCGCGCCGGCGCGATCGAATAGAGGCCCAGCGGCACGCTGGCCGATGCATTCCAGATGAGCTTCGGCGCCACCGGAAGGAAGGAAAGGACGCCAACCGCCATAACGGCGAAGTACGTCGTCATGACGTAGCCGAAGCGCGTCACGGCTCGACGCTCCGCCGCAGAAGGATCGCCCGATGCTGTTCGACGCTGTAAGCGCGCGGTTCCTGTCCGGCCGTCAAGCGATTGTGGACGTGCCGCCAGTGATGCGGTGACACCTCGGCCGGATCGATGCCGATCGCCTCGATCGCATCGATGATCTGGAGGACGCGCTCGACCTTCGGCCAGCCCTCCATCTTGAGCAGTATGTCGCCGCCGGGCCGCACGAACGGGAGCGTCTGAAAATGCTCGCCGGGGATGATCGCGCGCACGATATCGATGCGCGAAATGACCGTGCCGTGGCCGTTCGACGCCCAGCGCACGAGGGCGAAGATGCTGTTCGACGCGAAGCTGAGCGTCCTGCGACGCCGGTCAAGGATCTGCTCCTCCTTCTCCTTGCCGAAGCGGATCCAGTATTCGACCTTCTTCTCGATCCACGTCAGTTCGACGCGCGTCAGGCCGTCGACCGGAAGCGGCGATGGCACGACACGCAGGTGGGACGCGCTGTTCATGGCAGGTCTCCTTCGGCTGGAGGAAATTCGCGGGCGAGCAGGTCGCGCAGCATGTCCGCGACGGTCAGGCCGCGCCGAAAGGCGACGACCTTGATGCGGCCGCGCAGCTCCGGCGTGATGTCGATCGTCAGCCGTGCGGTGAACGCTGCGGCGTCGCTGTTGCCGCTGGAGCGCGGCTCCGGCGCCTTGATCCAGCGTTCGGGATCGGCCGGCCGCGCGATGAAGGCGCGTTTCGAAGGGCGCTGGGTCATCGCGCCAACCTCCCGACCTCGGCGGCTAGGGCGGTGATCTCGCGCGCCGCCGGACTTGCCGTGTGTGCTTCCCAGACGAGACGCCCGGATCGGGCGGCGTCGGCAAAGGCGACGCGCTGACCGATCTTGGAGGCGAGCAGCGGCGGATCGTGATCGGCGAGCGTCAGCGCCGTCTCGCGCGCGATGATGGTGCGCCCGCCGCACCGATTGAGAAGGAAGCGGGCGACGAGCTGCGGGCGATAGACGCGCGCCTCGCTCAGCAAGGCGAGCATCTCGGCCGAGCCCCAGCCGTCGAACGGCGATGGCTGCACCGGAATCAGGATGACGTCAGCCGCCAGCAGCGCCGAACGCATCAGTCCGGCGACGCGTGGTGGACCATCGATGACGATGTGATGGACATTGCGCGCGAGGTCGGGCGCCTCACGGTGGAGCGTGTCGCGCGCCAGGCCGAGGACGCCGAACAGGCGTGGAAGGCTTTCGCGTGCGCGCTGCTGCGACCAGTCAGCGCTGAGCCTTGCGGGTCGGCGTCGATGAGCGTCACACGCTGGCCGCGTCTCGCCCACTCACCCGCGAGATGGAGCGCGAGCGTGGTCTTGCCGACGCCGCCTTTTTGGTTGAGCAGCGCGACGATCATGGCGCGGCTCGCTGGCGGCGGCACTCATGCACAGGTGTGGAGTGCGGGACGGACGTTAGAAAGATTCCGAAGGAATCTTGGTTAGAAGAGTTACGGCGCGCGCAATGTCTTGAATCCGCGCCTGGATTCCATGATTCCGGTCCCCGATAGCACGAGGTTCGGGTCCCCGATGGCACGATAGGCCCGGTCCCTGATAGCACGAGGCGATTCACAGCTTATCCCCAGCGCGAGAGATTCCGCGCCGGCCTAGTGGAGCGAGGGCAGCGGGATCGATGGGTGCGAAGGCCAGGCGTTCGGGCGCGTCCGACGGCTGCTCGAGGGTCAGCCGGTAGCCGGGCAGCGTCTGCCGGCGAACGATGTCGCGCAGGTCGTAGGCGAAATGCTTGAGTGGTGAGAGGCTGCCGGATTTCGCATGGAGATAGGCGACGTCGAAGCTCCAGCCGTAGTGCTGGCGACCGCCGTGCTTGCGCACCAGGCGATACAGCCAGCGCTCCAGCCCGCCGGTCAGACGGAAGTAGGCGGGGTCGATCGTCAGCACCAACGCGTCATCAAGGACAGCGGCAAAGAACCAGTCCGGTACGATCAGCTCGAGACCGAGCGGACGGCCGTGCGCGTCCGCACGCTCCTTCCACTCGTTGATCCAGGAGAAGCGGTGCATCCGCCGCTCGGACGGCTGGCGGATCGAGGTCGCTACGGTGGTGGATTGCAGGCGGTCGAGCGCGGCCTTCAGACGGTCATAGTCGCGCGCACTCACCCCGCGGCCGATGAAGGAGAGAATTTCGTATGGCGTCGCCGCCATCAGGCGCGACGGCCGCAGGCCGAGGTCGCGCGCCTCGACGATCTGTGAGGCTGCCCAGATCAGCACGTCGGCGTCCCAGATTGTCGCCATGCCGTGCTCCGGGACCGCCTCGACCCGGATGACGATGGTGCCGGCCTTGAAGTCGATCGGCGCCAGCCGCTTCGACTTGGCGAGCGAGAAGAACGGATAGGCCATGAGGTCCTGCGCGTCGCGCGGCGCGAGATCGCCGGGCAGCGCCCGGAAGAGATCGAGCTGATCACGCTCGCTATGGCGTCGCGCCCAGGACATGCCGCGCCTCTCAACGGCGGCTGCGACCGGCCTGCGCCGAGGCCGAGTCGTGGCGCTTGGCCGGCAGCACGGAGCCGCGCGGGTCGGACGTCGAGGTGACCGCGCCGCGATCGGCCCAGGCCTTGAGATCGTCGAGCGCATAGACGACGCGCCCGCCGAGCTTCCGATAGGCCGGCCCGGTGCCGTAGGTGCGATGCTTCTCCAGTGTCCGGCTGGAGAGGCCGAGGAAGTCGGCGGCCTCCGGCGTCCGCAAGTAGCGCGGCGGCAAGCCGGCGAGATTCGTCATGTCGCACCTCCGGGCGTTCGTTCAGGTTGCCGGCGAGTACCGGCGAGCGAAGGCCACGGTGGCGGAGGAAAGCTGCGTGGGGGGATGGCGAAGATGCGAGTGCTAAAATCGCACCCCTGCGGAATAGCGCGGCGGGATTACTGACGGCGTCGCCGACGCAGGAGCGCGCGATAGCCACCAGCTATCAGCGCGAGGCCGTCCTTCACGAGATCAATCGTCACGTCGCGAAGGGCGGAGGTCTTCCAAGACGCATCGGCGATGCGGGCGGCCCCGAAGATAGCTTCGGCGATTTCGCGGTAGCTCGCCCCTTCCGTGTGTCCATCCACCGCCTGAAGCATGCGCCGAAGTCGCCGACGCTGCTGCTTGGTCAGTCGCCCGTCGATCGGCACCTTTCGTCCGTTCACGGCACGCCAAAGACGGGTGACCGCGTCGATGCGGTCGAGGCCATCGGCCCCCAGCGGGACCAATGCGACAACTGGGTTCGCGGGCGAAGCATCAGTTGTGAGGAAGAGTCGAACGGCGTTCGCGCCGCGACCCTGGACAATGCTTAACCCGTCTGCGCCGTCGCGGGCGGTATTCGCATCGAGGTCAGGCGGGACAGCGCTCTCCACTGAAGGCGATGGAGGCACTGCGGTGAGGATGACAGTGCCGGGATCGACATCGGGGGTCCAGAAGACGGTGGCGTTCGTGGCGGCGAGCGACGGGTCGATCGCGAAAGCGCAACCCCCAGCGCGGCCGCACCAGCACGGCGAAGCGCTGGGCGGCAGCGGAGGATCGCTCGCTTTCGGCAAAGTCTCGTTGGTATTTCGGGTTGCGCCTCAGCCATTCCCAGGCGAGGTCCGGCGCGAAGAGATAATCGAGATAGTCGTACGTCTCGGAGGTGCGCCAGCGCGATGTGTCGGGACCCATGTGTTTCCTCCCCCGACCCTTTGGTCGGGCGCGTGCGAAGGAGGAATACGATCGCGGGTTGAGACGACGGCGGGTAGCCGCCGAACATGCAAGGGGTGATGCTAGGACAGCATCACGTCTCGATATCAGGCCTCGCGCGCGAGCTGCCGGTAGCCGTACTCACGCATCCAACGGGCACGGGCGAGGTGGCTGCGGTGCACGCGATAGGCGCGCTCAGGTTCCCTGCCGGCGTCGATGCCGAACAGGAGCGCCACGGCTTCGCGCCAATCGGCGGCGTCGGTTTCCGCGTCGAGCAGCCGCATGTAGAGCTTCATGTGAGCGCGGTCGTAGCTCGTCAGCAGCGTGCTTTGCGGCGGCTCGTCTAGGAATGCTTGGTGTGTCAATTCGAGCCCCGACGGTCGACACGGGTTCGGTGCAACGGATTGTTAACCCTAGGCACACTGGCGGCCGGTGCAAGAGGAGCGCCGTGCACGCTCTTCCGCCCGCTGCACGGGAGTGCCGCGTCAAGTTCTGCCGTGGGCGCCCAATTTCGCGCGTACAAGCATCACTCCTTCGCCCTGGTCGGACGACAGGAAGACGATGCCGTTGGCCTCTAGCGTGCGACGGACCTGATCTTCCGTCGACTCGTAGACGGCGCTGTGAGCGGATTCGAGTCGTTTGAGCGCCGTCAGCGATACCAGGGCCTTGTCCGCGAGCGTCTCCTGTGTCCATCCCAGCAACGCGCGAGCGGCCCGCGATTGTCGGGAGGTGATCATGCATGATCACCTCCCACCGGGCCGATCGAGCAGCCAGAACTACGACTAAAATAGTCGTTCTTGGTCAAGGAGGCGAGCAAAAATGGCCGGCAAACACAGGCCATTAGCCGACTCGCCGTGAACTGATTCGGTCGTCTGCCCCTCGTCTCCGGGAGCGGGCCAGGCCCCGCCCGGTCAAGCCGGGCGGGGCCTGGGGCTCTCGCCTCACTCGCCGTTGCGGCGGTTGGGGCGGGACCAGATCAGGCTGTAGCCTTCGCCTTCCTCGTCGTCGAAGAGGTTTGCATAGATGGGAGCCGTGAACGACGGGTCGTCGAGCTTGAGGCCCAGATAGTCGCGGCCCTCGTTGGAGCGCTTGGCCCAGGCGGCGCCGATCTCGACGCGGCCCGCGAAGACGCGGTGGCTGGGGGCGTTCTCACCCGAGCGGGTGGCTTCGGGGACGATGCGGACGTTCTTGGCCTGGACGCTGAGGGTGACGATCTGGCCAACGAACTCGTTGCCGGACTTCTTGAAGGTGCCGATGGTCGCCATGGTAGTTCTCCTTGATCTCTGTTTCGAGCCCGCACCATTGCGGCCTCGATGGCGATCGGTTGGCTGGAGGCGATCGACGCCGCACCTGCGCGCAGGCCGGAGCGCAGCGGAGGATGGCAGCCGCGAGACTTTCTTGTTTCGCGAGGAATGGGCGTAGCCCAGGGGAAGAAAGTCGATCGGCGCCATTGCGGCATAGGCGATCGAGGCAAAGCCGGCCTTCGGCCAGATCAGCCCATCAAAGAGGCCGCTTGGAGCGCTCGATCAGACAGAGATGGATCAAGGAGAACCTGGCGAGACCGTCGTGCGACCGGAGAGACTCGACAGCGGCGGCGGCCAGTGCTTCATCATGTCGAGGCAAACGAACCTGCGCATCAATGCTCCCGATAAGAAACGAGGGGGCGAGCGATCCAGCCCGCCTTCGCAGGCGTCGTCGTTCGTTGAGTGGCCTTGCCCCGCGTTCCAACGTGACCCGCTACCAGCGGCTCGCTCCGATCCCGGAAGTCACGCAGCGAACAGCGAAGTGCCAACTGACGCGATGGAGTCGAAGGCTGCAGGCTGATCTGGTGACGCCGCGTGGCTGGAATGGCGTCAGGCACGGGCCACGCCCTGGCTGTCCTGGCCGAGCGGGGCCAGTGTTGCGAGGCGAGCTAAGGCGGTGATGGCGACCACAATCGCGCCAACTACCGAGAAGACGACCTGCCATGTTTCCGAAGGCATAGTGTGCTTCACGATCCCATGCGTTGCGTGATAGCCGGCGAGCGCGGCTGGTGCGACAAAAGCCAAGGCGATCGGCAGCCGAAGCCAGAGCGGCTTGACGAATGCGAGCAACAGGTGGCCGATGAGAAGGGTCGCGAGACCAGTAACGAAGCCGACGGCGAGGCCTCCGAGCCAGCCAGCGCCGCCGCCATAAGCCCATACGCCCGCCGTGACGCCGGCGAACAGCGGTAGCGCATAGACGGCGAGGTAGAACAAAAAACAGCAGATGACGCCAATGGCGGCGATGCTGGCGAGAATGCTGAGGACAATCATGGTGGTGGCCTCCGTGAGAAGCGTCTAACGGTCGCGCCTTCCACCACCACCACGGCGCGGATGGAGAATAGCAAAAATTGGAAGGCCGCGGCGAGTTGAATTCGCCGCGGCGCTCGGATTCCGGAAGGTGTTGACGGCGGTCACTTCGGTTTATCGCCATAGCGCCAGACGGGAACCCCGAGCTTGCGGGCCTTGTCGGCCAGGTTGTCCTGGATGCCCGTGCCCGGGAAGACAATGACGCCGATGGGCAGGACGGCCAGCATGGCGTCGTTCCGTTTGAAGGGGGCGGCCTTGACGTGTTTCGTCCAGTCCGGCTTGAAGGCGATTTGCGGCACGTTGCGGTGATCAGCCCAGCGCGCGGCAATGCGCTCGGCGCCCTTGGGCGACCCGCCGTGCATGAGCACCATGTCCGGGTGCTTCGCGTGCACCTGGTCGAGCTTGGCCCAGATCAGGCGATGATCGTTGAAGTCGAGCCCGCCGCTGAGCGCGATCTTGGGCCCGGGCGGTAGCATTACTTGCGTCTCAGCCCGCTTCTTCGCGGCCAGGAAGTCGCGGCTGTCGATCATCGCCGCGGTCATCGCGCGATGGTTGACGAGTGAGCCGTTTCGCGGCCGCCAGGCCGAGCCGGTTTGCCGCTCGAAGTGCTCGCAGGCCTGGTCGCGCATCAGCTCGAAAGCATCGCGGCGCTCGATGAGTGTCTGCCCTTCAGCAATCAGCCGTTCCAGCTCGACGGACTTGACCTCGGTGCCGTCCTGTTCGCGCTGGCTGCGCCGCTGCGCCTGCTCGTTATCGTCGAGCTCGCGGGCGATGCGGTCGGCGGCGCGCTGAAATACGTTGGTGGCCGACCACAGCAGGTCTTCGAGATCGGGTTCGAGGCGTGTGTCGCTGAGCGTGGCAACGAGAGCATCGAAGATGTCGGCGATGGCCCCGGCAACGAGGTTGCCTTCGGGAAGCGGTCGGGGGTCCGGTTCGTCCTGGAAGGGACGGAAGCCGTAGAGCTGCAGCTCGGCGAGAACGTGGTCGGTCGGAGATGAGGTGTGGTGGGGTTCGAAGTCGTCGTCGGTGGTCATGGGATGCTCCGTCGCTAGATTGGCCGCGACCCTCGCGGCCTTCATGGCGACGAAAGACGGCGGGCGGGCTGGCCCTGCACCCGGAGCGAAGCGCAGGGCCGAAGCGTCAGCGGAGGATCACAGGGGGCCGACTATTTTGCTTCGCGATGTAAAGGCGGCTCCGCCGCCGACGGAAAATAGTCGGCCCACAAGGTTGCCGGGCCAGGCCGTTTGCCGTCCCGATCGCCCTCTTAAAGGCCGTGGGCGCGGCTCTCTTCAGCACCGTGGAGCATCGGCCACTGGCGACGAGGTTGCCCTCACCGCCGTTCCGGCTGTCGTTCATGCTCGCAAGCTCTATGCGGCCTCGGCCATGAAACGGGTGACGTCCCGCGACGCGAGCTGCGCCCGAAGGTTCGCCCGCAGCGCGTCGGGCCCGAGCATACGGAGATCCTCGTTGAAATCGCGAAGAGTTGGCGACAGCACGATCGCCTCGATGCCACTGTCGGACGCACGTTCGATCAACGTCGTCATCGCACCGTCGCCCGCCGGATCGTCGTCGCGCGCGATGTAGAGCCGGCGCAGCATGTCGGGGAAAAGGATGGCTGAGAGGTGGGCTGCCGAGAGTGCGGCGACCATCGGCATGTTGGGCAGCGCCATTCTGAGTGACAGCACGGTCTCGATGCCCTCGCCACCAGCCATGACCTCGCCCGTCACGCCGAAGCGGACGGCGTGGCCGAGGAGATCGCCCATCGCGCGACGGGGCGTGTCGATCGGCGCCTTGCCGAGGCGAATGGGATCGAAGCCCTCGGGATCGAGCCAGGTCCGATGCGCTCCGGTGGGTCGGCCGTCGAGATCAGTGACGGCTGCGATCATGGCGGGCCAAATCTCCGTCGGAGAATGCTCGTCGGGCCGGTAGTAGCAGTGTGGATGGAAGCGGAGCGATCCAGTTCCGTGCAAAGATGTAATGCCGCGTCTGCGGAGATACGCCTCGACCAGCGTGCCATGAATTGGTCGCGACATGGCGAACAAGCGCCGGGCGGCCTCCGGACACCCGGTCGGAGCAGGATGTGTCGCGCGGCGCTCGTCGCGCGGCGGCTCCGGTTGCGGCAAGCTGAGGAAGGCACGTGCCTCCTTCGCGACATCGGCGAAATCCACGAGGCCACAGCTCTCGCGGATGACGTCGAGAAGGTCGCCATGCTCGCCGGTGGCGGCGTCGGTCCATTTGCCCGACGCGCCCTTGCCGCTCTCGGGGCCGGCCAAGCGCACGAACATCGAGCGCCCAGGCGTATTGTGCACGTCGCCTACCATCCAGTAGCGACCTTCGCGACGTCCGTTGGACAGATAGTGGCGGCACACCGCCTCGGCATTGCGCGCGAGACGGTGCGCCAGTTCAGAAGCATCGAGCCGAGACATCACGCCGCCTCCCGCTCGCCGACGCGTGCGACCGGATATCGCTCCATCACCTTGGCGAGGATTGCGAGACCGCTGGCGTCGGTAGGAAGGAACAGGCGCAGCTTCCACGAAATGATCTCGTGGAAGAGCCCGTAGGCCGTGAGCCGTTCGCGCATGGTGTCGGTGAAGCCCGACAATTCGATGCGATGACCACCCATCACCCGGACGCGACGAAGCTGAAGCCCTTCGGCGAGATCGATGACGGTCTTGCCCTCGATCAAGGCGGCGAAGGCGTCATCCGGCGTTAGCGAAGGCAGGCCGGTCGCCGTGGCGGTCGCTGCCCACGCCGGCGAGACCCTGCGGCCGATGATGCGTTCGCCGTCGTCGGTCTGCAGCCGATAGACACGCGTCGACTCGTTCGGCAGCCGTTTCCAGATCGGAAGCAGCAAACCGGCGACCATGTGGATGGTCGAGTCGGCGAACGCCGGCACCTCTTTCAGTTCCGCGGTCCAAGCTGCGGCGAAGGTCGCCTCGTCCGCCTCCTGCCAATGGCTTTCTGCCATCGTGCGGACGGGGACGTTCGGCGCCTCCATTGGACGGATCAGACGCACGCGGGATTCGACTTCGCCGTCGTCGAGCATGACGGACGGTGCGTGGACCTGCACGGCAGCTCGCCCGGAGCGCTCATTGACAAGAAGCCGCGATCCGCGCTCGCGCAGCCGGCTCAACGCTTCGTGCAGCGTGACGGGACGGTTGCGCTGGCGCTGCACGATGGTCAGCAGCCGCGTCTCCGCGCCGGTGCCCGGGTGCGTGTAAATTGTCTCACGGTTGGTGACGACGAAGCTTTCGGCGCGCAGCGTCTCCAGGCCCATGTCGTAAGTGCCGGCGGCGATGGCGCCCTCGATGCGGGCGTTCAACAGTTGCTCAAAGGCTGTGAAAAGGATGGCTTGCAGCTCGATGGTCAGCGCGAGCATGCGGTTGAGGAAGGTGGTAATCGGCGGCAGGTCATCCTTGATGCCGTTGGCATCCATGAGCTTCAGGCCGGTGGCCGCTTCGAAGCGTTGAAGCGAGAAACCCTCGATCTTGCCGCGAACGAGCAGCATGTAGAGCTGGCGCAGCGCGTCCCGCGCATAGTGGGACTCCAGATTGTCCTCCGGCCGGAACAAACCCTGGCCGCCGGTCTGGCGTTGTCCGCGCGTGATCGCGCCAAGCGTATCGAGCCGGCGTGCTATCGTGCTGAGGAAACGCTTTTCGGCCTTGACGTTGGTCGCGACCGGCCTGAACAGCGGGGGCTGCTGCTGGTTGGTGCGATGCGTGCGGCCGAGTCCTTGGATGGCCGTATCCGCTTTCCAGCCGGGCTCGAGGAGATAGTGCACGCGAAGGCGCGTGTTCTTCGCCGTGAGCTCCGCATGATAACTGCGGCCGGTGCCACCCGCGTCACTGAACACGAGGATGCGCCGATGGTCGTCCATGAACGCCTGCGCCTCGGCGAGGTTGGCGGAGGCCGCTCGGGTCTCGACAACAAGGCGGTCACTCTTTGCGGCGCCGATGGACTTGCGGACGATGCGGCGCGACCGGCCGGTCACTTCGGCGACGATGTCTGTGCCGAAGTGCTGCACGAGCTGGTCGAGCGCGCCCGGAACGGGGGGCAGGCTCGCGAGCTTCGCGATCAGCGCATCGCGACGTGCAACAGCCTCGCGGCTCTCGACCGGCTGCCCGTCGCGGTAGACAGGACGCGACGACAGTTTGCCTTCCGAATCCGTGAACGGCTCGTAGAGCTGGACCGGAAAGGAGTGGGCGAGATAGTCGAGAACGTATTCACGCGGCGTAATGTCGACGCGAACGTCGTTCCATTCCTCGGTCGGCAGCTCGGCGAGGCGGCGCTCCATCAGCGCTTCGCCCGTCGAGACGATCTGGATGACGGCGGCAAGGCCGTCTTCGAGATCGCGCTCGATTGAGCGGATCAGGGTCGGCGTCTTCATGCTGGTGAGCAGGTGCCCGAAGAAGCGCTGCTTCGCAGACTCGAATGCACTGCGCGCGGCTGACTTGGCCTGGCGGTTGAGCGTTCCCGATCCGCCTTCGCTTCCGCCGGTGATGTTGGCGGCCTGCATGGCGGCATCGAGGTTGTTGTGAATGATCGCGAAGGCGTCCGCGTAGGCGTCGTAGATGCGGGTCTGCTCGGGCGTCAGCTCATGCTCGACCAACTCGTATTCGACGCCGGCGAAGCTCAGTGAGCGCGAGGTGTAGAGGCCGAGCGCCCGCAGGTCGCGGGCGAGCACCTCCATGGCGGCGACACCGCCGGCTTCGATCGCCTCCACGAATTCGGCCCGGGTCGAGAACGGGAAGTCTTCGCCACCCCAGAGGCCGAGGCGCTGCGCATAGGCGAGATTGTGCACTGTCGTCGCGCCGGTGGCGGAGACATAGACAATGCGGGCGTCCGGCAGCGCGTGCTGGAGGCGCAAGCCTGCGCGGCCCTGCTGCGAGGCCTCCTGATCGCCGCGTTCACCTTTGGTGCCGACCGCGTTCTGCATGGCGTGCGCTTCGTCGAAAATGATCACTCCGTCGAAGTCGGAGCCCAACCATTCAACGATCTGCCGCACGCGGGAAAGGCGTTCGCCGCGGTGGTCGGAGCGTAGCGTGGCATAGGTGGTGAATAGGACGCCTTCCCGCAGGGTGATCGGCTTGCCCTGCGCGAGTCGCGAGAGCGGCGTGATGAGCAGGCGCTCCATGCCGAGCGCGGACCAGTCGCGCTGCGCGTCTTCGATGAGCTTGTCGGACTTGGAGATCCACACCGCCCTGCGGCGGCCCTGCATCCAGTTGTCGAGGATGATGCCGGCAGACTCGCGCCCTTTGCCGACGCCCGTGCCGTCGCCGATCATGAAACCGCGGCGGAAGCGGACCGCACCCTTGGCGTCCTCGGCCGCGGCGGTCACGACATCGAGGGTGTCGTCGACGGACCAGGCGCCGGCGAGATGGTCGCCATGCGCCTCGCCTGCGTAGATCAGCGTTTCGAGCTGCGCGGCCGAGAGAAGGCTGAGGATATTCCCGGGGAGCTTCGGACGGTAGCTCGGCTTCGGCGGCGCGACCGAGGCCATCGCCGCCGATTGGACGAGCTGCGTCGGGTGATCGTGAGCGCCGGGAATCCGGATGCTCTGGAGCGCATAGTCCTCGTAGATGGAATCCGAGAGGCGCGCGCCCTGCGGCGGCGTGCAGTCGATTATCTCGTAACTGAGTTCGATGCCGTCAGGCTCGGCGATGGTCGACGGTCGGGTTGCCGCTTGTGCGGCGCGGGCGGGGTAGCCGCGAACGGTGCGCGGCGTGCTGACAGCCGGAACCGTGACGGCGGCCTCGAGCGGCAGCCGTGTCGGAACGTGCTCCGCGATCCAGGCCAGCAGCGTGGCGACGTTCGACGCAACCCCGGGCGCAGCCGGGAATACGGTGGGATCGTCGGCCGGGCGCTTGTCGACGACGGTCAGCCGCGTCGGGAACGTCGTGCCGTGCTTGGCATAGACGTGGCCGTCGATGGCGGCGGAGAAGACGACACGCCCGCGCTCCTGTAGCCGGACATAGGCGTCGCGCCAGGCCGGAGCGTCCGGCGCGAAGTTGGCGCCGGTGATCGCGACCAGGCGACCGCCGTCGGCGAGCCGCGCCAGCGCCGAGCCGATATGGCGGAGCGCGGCGTCGGCCATGCGGCCCTGCACGTTGGCCATCGCCGAGAACGGCGGGTTCATGATGACGACGCTCGGCACGACGGCGGCGTCGAGGTGATCGTGAATCTGCGCGGCGTCGTGCCGGGTCGTGGTGATCGTCGGAAACAGCAGGGAGAGAACGCCGGCGCGGGTCTCCGCCAGCTCGTTGAGGACGAGCGGTCCGCCTGCGATCTCCGCGAGGATGGCGAGCAGGCCGGTGCCCGCCGAGGGCTCGAGCACGCGGTCGGCCGGCGTGATCGCCGCGGCCGCCGCGACCGCGAGGCCGAGCGGGATAGGCGTCGAGAACTGCTGGAGGGCCTCGCTCTCGGTCGAACGGCGCGTGTGGGTCGGCAGGAGGCCGACGATCTTCTCCAGCATGGGGAGGGCCAGGGCCGGAGAACCGGCCTTGCGCAGAAGCGCCTTTCCGTATTTGCGGAGAAACAACACGGTCGCGGCCTCGCACGCGTCGTAGGCCGTTTTCCAGTCCCAGGCGCCGGACGCGTCGGAGCCGCCGAACGCTGGCTCCATCACGGCGCGAAGGGTTGCCGCGTCGACCTGACGGCCCTGTTCGAGATGCGGAAGGAGATGGTGCGCGGCTGCGCCGATGCAGCGAGCGATGTCGGAGGGAGACGCAAGCGGCGACGCCGCGACCGCAGGCGCGGCCGCGAGAGCGGTGGATGGGATCATGTCGGTGAACCTCGGGAGAGCGGGAACGGGCGAGCCGGCCGGCGCTCTCTCTGGACAGCACCGGCTCAAACCCGTCCCGGCCAAGCTCTCCCTCTCGTCACGCCGCTGCCTTCACAGCGCGCCACCACGCGATGCGCACTGCTCGTGTCGCGTTCGCGATACGCGCCGGCACCTCAGTCCCCGGTCGCCTTCTTGGCCGCTCGCGAGGAGCGAGCGCCGCGCGGAATTCTGCCGCGCCGATTTCCTCGGCGAGGTCGATGTTGGCGGCGAGGGACAGGCAAGCCGCATGAACGTCGTCATCCGACACTGCCTTCGGCGAAAGGCTCACGAAGTCCCGATCGGTGCCTTTCGTCGATCACCGTCACGGCGCAGACGAGACTGTCTTCGATCTCGACATGGACGGGCGCGAAATACTGGAAGACGACCCGGCGCGGCGTGGCCGAGCTGAGCTTGGTCATCGGAACGCTCCTTGCTGAGAAATGGCGGGAGCGATCGAAGCCGCTCCCGCCATGGTCGTTTCACTCGGCGGCGATCATCGTCGGAGAGGCGTCGACGTCGCCGTCACCCGGCTGCTCGTCCTCATCGTCGGAGAGGAAGGCCGGCAGCGCATCGTCGCCGTCGGCTTCGCTGGCCTCTGCCGTGCTCGTTGCGTCGGGATCGGCGGGACGCAGCGGCTCCGGCAGCCAGCCGGTGTCGGCGAGCAGCCGTTCGGCTTCCTTGGCCATGTCGGGCTTCTTGAGGTGGTCGATGAGCTGCGCCTTCTCCTCGCCGAGCGCTTCCCGCACAGCTTCGACGATCCGGCTCTTCGTGACGCGGCCGAAATAGTTCGCCACGCTCGGCCGCCATCCAGCCTCCACCATGTCGAGGCCCGTGGCGCGCGCGAGGCGATCGGCGTCGCGCATCCGCCGGTCGAGCCCGTGCTGGGAGACGCCGTTGCCGCTATAGGGATTCGGGCGCTCGTAAAGAGCGTTGATCCCGTAGCTGACGCAATGCGCGAGCAGCGCGAGGCGGCTCGCATCGTCGAGCCCCGCGAGCCAGTCCCACAGCAGATCGTCGTCCTCGACCGGCATGTCCGCCTTCCACGCTTCCACACGGGCCTGGATGGCCTTGGCGGAACCGCTGTCCTTCAGGTCGGTGGCCTGAACGGGGAAGTGGACCTCCCGAACGGCCGCCTCGACGGCGGAGCCATGCGCGTTGCGCCTGAAGGCGTCGAGGACCAGCTTGTGCAGGAGCGCCGTGAGAGCGACGTGGGGGTGGTTGGCGACTGATTCACGCAGCGCCAGCGTGCGATGCGCGGTGAGCTCGATGACCAGGCGCTCGGGCAGCGGTTTGACGCCATCATCGTCCTCATCGTCGCCCTCCGGTTCTTGTCCGCCAATGGTGATGACAGCGCGCTGAACGGACGGTGTTGCGGAAGCATCAATCCCGCCGTCCTCTCCATCGATCTCGGCGTCGCCGCCGTCGACGGCAACAGGCGCCGCGTCCTCAGGCCGGACATAGCCACGGTCGACCACGATGTCGCCGTCGCGGCCCACGCTGACGAAGACCCCGGCGCGAGCGATCTCGGCAGGATCGTAGACGACCGGGCGCTTCTCGAAGGCGTCGAGAGCTTCCTCGATCTCGCCCAGGCGCTGATCGATCTCGTCCGGCAATTCGTCGGCGCCGTCATACTCCGCCTCGAGCCGATCGTACTCCGCGCGCAGCGTCTCGCGTTCGGTTCGTTCCTCGTCGGTGAGATCGACGAAAGTGCCGGTGATCGGGCGCAGGCCGTGGTCGTAGCCGTACGGCAGGTCGAGGTCGATCTTCACCCACTTCCAGCCATCGCTGGCGATCTCCTCGGCGACGGTCTTGAGCCGCTCGCCGACCAGGCGGTGAAGCAGCGCTGGGTCCTGGAGCCAGCCGCCGTTGTCGTCCTCGAACAGGTCACGCAGCACCGCGCCGCCGGCCGCGACATATGTGTCGACGCCGACAAAGCGCGCGCGCTTGTCGGAGGCCGGTACCGTGGTCTCGGTCAGCAACTGGCGGATATGGAAGGGTTGCCGATTGTACGAATGCTGCACGGCTTCCCACACCTGCTCCTGACGCTCATGATCGGGGTTGACGGTGAAGGCCATCAGCATGTCGAGCGTCATGCTCTCCTGGGCATAAGCGTCGCGCAGGACGGGCGAGACCGCGTTCAGACGCAGCCGCTGCTTCACGACCTGTACGGTCGTGAGGTAGGCCGCAGCGATCTCCTCCTCGGTCATGCCCTTGTCGAGCATGTCCTGGAATGCGCGGAATTGGTCGAGTGGATGAAGGCCCGCGCGCAGAAGGTTCTCGGCGAGGGAGTCGTCCTCGGCGAGGATCTTCGTGTCGGACTTGCGGACGATGCAGGGGACGAGTCCGTCCTTCGGGAAGCGCTTGGCCTTCACCAGGCGCTCGATGGCGCGATAGCGGCGCCCGCCGGCTGGCACCTCGAACATGCCGGTCTCGTTGCCGTCCGCGTCGAGGATGGCGCGTACGTTGAGGCCCTGCACGAGGTCCTCGCGTCGGCCGATGTCGTGGACCAGTTCGTCGAGCTCGGCTTCCGGCCGGGTGCGCCGGACATTGGACTCCGAGAGCACGAGCTTGTTGAAGGGAATGTCGCGCGAGCGCGAGAAGACGATCTTCTTGGCAGCCTTTGCCATGTCGGGATACTCCGCGACGGGCGCCGAGAGCCTCTCTCTCGGCCTTCAAACCCGTCACGAAGCGAAGCGCCGCCCTCTTCCTCTGAGGACGGCGCCACCTTCCGGCGACCTGAGAGGCGCAGAACCGGAAACACACAAGCGTGCTTATCCGGCTCTGCGGATTTCAGGTTGGGTGTCACAAGCCATCACGAGGCCGCGTCGCTCGCTAAAGAATGCATTCGGCGGCGCGGATGCTCCCCGCCTCGCGGCCGGCTTCCGCCCAGACCGAGATCGGGAAATCGCCGGTGAACAGGATGTCGCGTTCGATCCCCATGCCGAACGGCAGGACGATCGAGGTCAGTTCCTCAAGCGAGAAACTGCCCAGCTCGGGATAGCCGAGATCGGCAAGGCCGAAGAGCGTATCGCCGTCCGCGTCCAACTCGGTCGCGAGCCAGACGCCTTCGCCCAGCGGGTTGAAGAACTTGACGACGGGCACATGGTCGGCGCCGCGATCACGCCCGTTGGCAAACAGACGCTCGCGCAGCTCGTCGGTCAGGAGGATCATGCTGCCCTCCTGTCGTTCACGTCTTCTCCGGCCATCTCGGCCTCGGGGAGAAACGCAAGCAGCCAGTCGGCCGCCTTGCTGGCCTGCGATGCAGCACGCACGATCGCGCGATTATCTTCGTGCAGCACCTCCAACCACGAGCCGATGTAGTCTGCATGGCGCACGGTCGGGACGATGCCGATGGAGGCGCAGCAGAACGCCGCGTTCATTTCGGCGACCAGCTCCTCGAAGGCATACTTCTTCGAGCCGAAGGAGCCGGAGAGGTCGCGGCCGAGACGGGACGCATGGCCTGTGGCGTGGCCGAGCTCATGCAGCGCGGTGCGGTGCCACTTGATTGTTTCGAAATACGCCTGCGGTGGCGGCCCTTGCACATAGTCGGCCGCCGGCATGTAGAAGGCTCGATTCCCTCCGATGCGGAAGTCGATGCCCGTCGCCTTGATCAGCGCCTCGACGCGCGGCTCGATCAGACCTGGCTCAGGTGCAGCCGGCGCGACGGCAAGGTCGTCTGGCAGATCCTCGCACTGCGCGACGTTGAACACGGTGAAGCGTTTGAGAAATGGAATTGCCTGCGCTTCCTCGCCGGTCTCCTGGGCGCGTCGCTTTTCGTCATCGGGGATGAAGCGATCGGCATAGACGACGGTGGTGCCGCGCTCACCCTTGCGGACATGGCCGCCGAGCGAGAGCGCCTGGCGAAAGGTCAACCAGCTCTGGACCGGGAAGCCATGTTCGATGACCGCGCCCCAGAGGATCAGGACGTTGATGCCGGAATACTGGCGCCCGGTCGTAGCATTCGCCGGCATGGCGAGCGGCGCCTTCGCGGCCGCCGTTCCCCAAGGCTGGACCCAGGGCACGCGCCCGGCCTCCAGCTCGGCGATGACCTTGTTGGTGATGTCGTCGTAAAGGCTCGTCCGGTCGGCGCCGGCGCGAGCATTGCGGTCATGTCTGGACATCACGGTTCTCCGCGACGGGCGCCGGAGGCCTCTCCTCCAGCCCTCAACCCGTCACGGCAACCCCGGTCCGCACTCTCACTCTCTATATGGGGCGTTGCGGGGTCTTCCCGCAGAAGGGGTCGGCCGAGACCTTGGCTCGGCCGCAGGGGAAGGCCTTCCCCTCAAAGCCTCAATCCTGAAACGCGCAGAGCGTCAGTCAGGATTTCAAAATGCAAGCTCCGCTTGTCGCCGCTCAGCCGATGTTCGCCTGGCCTTGAAGGTCCCGACAGGCAGCGGTCGAAGAAGCTCGTGTTCCCGCTTTGTCCGATCGAGCCAGGCCATGCGTTGCTCGCGGCGAATGACCGCCATCTGGCGATCATGGAACGGGGCAACATCCGCGTTCGCCTCGATCGTCAGGATCGCGTAGGCTTCCGGCCACTCGCGCGTCGCCGGTCGCCAGATGCCTGCAAAATAGAACCAGTCGCCATCCGCGAGCGAGAAGGCGTAGTGCTTGCCGCGGCTCCGATGGCGGAACTCGGAAGCCGGCACGACGCAGCGGTGATCGGGAAACGTACGCTCTTCTGCCCGGACAACGGTGAAGGCGCGGCCTCCCGGCTCGCGCGGTTGAAGGCCCCACGGCAGCTCGACCATTTCGAGGTCGCCGCCGTTGCGCCGGATGACGACGCGTCGCTGACCGATCGATGCCTCGGAGTCGAAAACGCTTGCGCTCATAGCGGAGCGAACATAACAAGAACAATCGTACTGCGCAAACGGGAAAGGAGACCTTGGACGATGTGCAACGACTATCGCCTGCACGTGGACGTCGCCTCCATCGTCGAGGACTTCGCCGATCTCAAGATCAAGATCCGCTTCGCTGAGGGCCGCCCGAACATCGAGGCCCGCGACGATGTCAAGATCACCGATGTGGGTCCGATCATCCGGACAGTCGAGGGCGTGCGCGGCGAGGGCGACATGGTGCAACGGCGATGGAGCTGGCCAGGACCGAACAAGCGGCCGGTCTACAACTTCCGCTCCGAAGGTCGGGAGTTCTCATCGAACCGCTGCCTGATCGTTGCCGACGGATTCTATGAGTTCACCGATCCCAAGGACGCGAAGAAGAAGCGGAAGGACAAATGGCTCTTCACGATGAAAGACGAGCCGCTCTTTTGCATCGCCGGCATATGGCGGAAGACGCCCGAGGTCGGCGAGGCGTTCACCATGCTCACGATGGAGCCGGGCCCCGACATCGCACCTTACCACGATCGGCAAATCGTGATCCTCGAACGCGATGCCTGGGCGGATTGGCTCGATCCATCCGTGCCGGCGAAATCGCTGATCAGGCCGCTCGCGCCAGGAACGCTGCTCGTCGAGCAGGTCGGGTAAGCCGAGCTAAAGGGCCGCAAAATCTGGATCATGGATGCGGCACGGCGCGCACGACCTGGCGGGCGGGCTTGTCTTGCCGCTCGCCCTGATAGGAAACCTGGCGCAAGAGGTTGTCTTCCGTCCAGGTCAGATAGGTCACCTCGACAACGAGTTCGGGTTTGACCCAATGCACGCGCGACACCTCAAGCGGTGAGCCGAACCGGCTCTCGCGGGGCGGCGGGACGTCCAGCGGCATTCGTGACGTCTTCAGCGGTCCGAGCCTGCGGGTCAGTCGTGTGAGCTCGGCGACCGTGATCCCGGTGCCGACCCGCCCTGCGTACCGCAACGTGCCGTCATCGGTGTAGTAAGCGAGCAGCAGCGAGCCGATGTGCAGGCGGCTGCCTGTGGGATCGGTCCATCCGACGACGACAAATTCCTCACGGTTGAGGCATTTCGACTTCACCCAGAGGCCGCGGTCGCCGGGCGCGTATGGCCGATCGCTCCGTTTGGAAATGGCGCCCTCGAGCCCTAGTTGGCAGGCGTGCTCGCGAAAGCTGGGGCCGCTACCGACCACGTGTTCGCTGAAGCGGAGCCCAGGTATCGGCTTCGAGAGCAGCGCCTCCAGCAGGGCTTTGCGCTCGATGAGCGGCAGCTTCGCCGTGTCGTCTCCATTCAGGAACAGAAGGTCAAACGCAAAGAACACGAGGTCGCCTGTGCGACCCTCGTCCATCGCAGCTTGCAGGCGGCTGAAGGAGGTTACGCCGTCAGGCCGCACCACGCACAGCTCTCCGTCCAGATATGCGCTTTCGATGCGAAGGGCGCGGAGCGCCGAAACCGTGGCTAGGTAGCGGTGGCTCCAATCAAGGCCCGTCCGCGTCAGCAGGCGGATATCCTCGCCAACGATGCGCGCGTGAATTCGATATCCGTCATACTTGATCTCGTGAACCCAATCGGGGCCGCTTGGGGCTTCGTCAACGAGACGCGTGAGCTGCGGCGCGATCCAGGGTGGCGGCTGCTTTGCGGCCGCTCTGTTACTCCTCTTTGCCTTTCGCGCCATTCGGCCGTCTCTGTGTGGAGCATGCGTTCGCCAACTATTGCGCGGCTGCCAGGTTCACATCAGTGGAAATCGCGGGTCTTCACTCTGATCGTATCGATGTGCAGGTCCCGAATATAGATGTCCCGGGTGCGCAGGCCCTTGGGCGGCAGCGCGCGCGGATCGGGACCGCCGGCGTGCGTGACCTGGTCGCCGCGTCCATGCGGCACCGGAAACGGCGCGTCGCGGTCGCCGACGCTTGCCAGCTCGGCCGAGAGATCCGTGAAGCGCTGCGCGACGAGATGAACGACCTCGCCTTCGCGTTGGATTCTGCCGCGCACGGCGATCATGCCGGCAGAGAGGACGGTGCGGCGGTTGGCCTCGAACACTTGGGGCCAGACGACGAGGTTGGCGATCCCGGTCTCGTCCTCGAGCGTGATGAACATGACTCCTTTGGCCGAGCCGGGCCTTTGCCGCACCAGCACGATTCCCGCGGCTTCGAGCCAGCGGCCGTCGCGCGCCTGCATCGCCTCGGAACACGAGATGATCCGACGCCGACGGAGATCATCGCGAAGGAAGGTCGCGGGATGAGCGCGCAGCGAGAGTCCGACGTGGCCATAGTCTTCAACCACCTCGCGGCCGGCCGCCATCGGCCGTAGCGACACAGGCGGTTCAATGATCTCGGGGACGCTATCGTTCTCGCGTGCCGATGCGGCGGCGAAGAGCGGCAGCGGTTCGTCGCGCAAGGCTTTGATCGCCCAGAGCGCCTCGCGGCGCGCCAGGCCGAAGGCCGCACGAAAGCCGTCCGCCTCGGCGATCTGCGTCAACGCGGCGACAGGGACGCCGGCCCGGCGCCACAGGTCGTCCACAGACGCGAACGGCCGGTCCGCCCGGCACGCGACGATCGCGGCGGCATGGGCATTGGCGAGGCCCTTGATCATGCGCAGGCCGAGACGGACGGCGAAGCGATCCTCGTTTTCAGTCGGCTCCAGCGTGCAGTCCCAGCGCGAAGCGTTGACGCAAACGGGGCGCACCTCGACGCCGTGCGCGATGGCGTCGCGGACGATCTGCGCCGGCGCGTAGAATCCCATGGGCTGGCTGTTGAGTAGCGCCGCGCAGAAGACATCGGGGTGCCAACATTTGAGCCAGGCGCTGGCATAGGCGATAAGCGCAAAAGAGGCTGCGTGGCTTTCCGGGAATCCGTAGGAGCCGAAGCCTTCGAGCTGGCGGAACGTCGCCTCGGCGAAATCGCGATCGTAGCCGTTGGCGACCATGCCCTCGATGAGCTTGGTCCTGAACGAACTGACGCCGCCTGTGTGCTTGAAAGTCGCCATCGACTTGCGCAGCAAGTCGGCCTCGCCCGGCATGAAGCCGGCGCATTCGATGGCGACGCGCATCGCTTGTTCTTGAAAGAGCGGAACGCCGAGCGTCTTGCCCAGGACTTTCTCGAGCTGCGGCTTCGGGTAGTGGACCGGCTCCAGTCCCTCGCGTCGCCTCAGATAGGGATGCACCATGTCACCCTGGATTGGGCCGGGCCGGACGATCGCGACCTGGACGACGAGGTCGTAATAGGTCCGCGGCTTCAGACGCGGCAGCATCGACATCTGTGCCCGGGATTCGATCTGGAATGTGCCGAGCGTGTCGGCCTTGCGGATCATTGCATAGGTGCGTGGATCCTCTGCGGGGATGGTTGCAAGATCGAGGTTGACGCCCTTGTGCTCGGCAAGAAGGTCGAGGCCGCGTTTCATGCAGGTCAGCATGCCGAGCGCCAGGACGTCGACCTTCATGAAGCGCAGGGCGCCAATGTCATCCTTATCCCATTCGATCACCTGGCGATCGATCATCGCAGCCGGCTCGATCGGCACCAGGTCATCGAGGCGGTCGTGCGTCAGCACGAAGCCGCCGGGATGCTGGCTGAGGTGTCGTGGTGCGCCCATGAGCTGGCGGGCGAGGTCGAGCGCGAGGCGCAGGCGCCGGTCTGCGAGATTGAGATTCAGCTCCGCGACGTGCCGGTCGGCGACGCCTTCCTCCGACCAGCCCCAGACCTGGCCGGAAAGCGTGCGGATGAGGTCCTCCGGCAACCCGAGCGCCTTCCCCACATCTCTGATGGCGCCCTTGGTCCGATAGCGGATCACGGTCGAGCACAGCGCGGCATGATCGCGACCGTAGGTGTCGAACACCCACTGCATGACGATCTCACGCCGCTCGTGCTCGAAGTCGACATCGATGTCGGGCGGCTCGCGCCGCTCCTCCGAGACGAAGCGCTCGAAAAGCAGGTCATTGCGGCCCGGATCGATGCTGGTGATGCCGAGTACGAAGCACACGGCGCTGTTGGCGGCCGACCCGCGGCCCTGGCACAGGATGTCGCGCGAGCGCGCGAACCTGACGATGCTGTTGACCGTGAGAAAGTACGGCGCGTAGGCGAGCTTCTCGATCAGCCTCAGCTCATGCTGAAGGGTCGCGCGCACGCTGTCGGGAAGCCCTTCGGGATATCGCTCGACGGCGCCGGCCCAGGTGAGCTTCTCCAGCGTCTGTTGCGGCGTAAGAGTAGGGTCGTCGCGCTCTTCCGGATACTGGTAGGCGAGCTCATCGAGCGAGAAGCGGCAGCGCTCGACGATTTCCAGCGTGTGGACCAGGGCCTCTGGATAGCGGCTGAACAACCGGTGCATTTCTTCAGGCGGCTTCAGATAACGATCGGCGTGACGCTCGCGATGATCGCCGAGGTCGTCGATCGTGACGTTGTGGCGAATACAGGTCACGACGTCCTGCAGCATGCGCCGGCTGGGTTCGTGGAACAGGACGTCATTGGTGACGACGGTCGGCACGCGCAACTGCGCGGCGAGGTTCGAGAGCTCGTGAAGACGGAGCTGATCGTTCGGCCTACGCCGCAGCGTGAGCGCCAGATAGGCGCGATCGCCAAAGGCCTCGCGCAGGCGGCGCAGGCGAAGCCCGCATTCGTCGTCGGCGAGGTCTGGCACCAGGACCGCGATGAGCCCCTCGCCATAGACGACGAGATCGCTCCATTCGAGATGGCACTTGGCCTTGCCCGCGCGCTTCTTGCCGATCGAAAGCAGACGGCAGAGCCGTGAATAGGACGGCCGGTCGGTCGGATAGACCAGGACAGACATGCCACCCGCAAGATCAAGGCGACATCCGACGACGAGGCGCACGCCTGTCGCCTTCGCCGCCTCATAGGCCCGCATGATGCCGGCGAACGAATTGCGATCGACCACGGCGAGCGCTTCGATTCCGAGCAAGCCGGCTTGGGAGAACAATTCCTCGGCCGACGACGCGCCGCGCAGGAAGCTGAAGTGCGAGGTGACCTGAAGCTCGGCGTAGCGCTGGGTGCTCATCCGAACACCCCGTGGAGATACCAGCGATGCGAGCCGGTCGAGGAATCCTCGCCGTCGCCGGAACGATAGACCCAGTAGCGCTCGCCGGCGTCGTCCTCGATGCGGAAGTAGTCGCGGACGGCTGCGAGCTCGGCGTCCCGCTTCCACCACTCGCCGAAGACGCGTTCGGGACCGTCGGCGCGCTTCACCCGGCGACGGATGCCGCGCCAGGTGAAGGAAACGGGTGGATGATCCGGCAGGAGAGCAACCGTCTCTATCGGCTCCGGCCGAGCAAGCAGGCGCGCGGGCCTTGGCCAGTGGTTCGGCCAAGTGGCGTCGCTGTCGGGCGCCATCGCGGGAATGCGGCACACTGAGCGCTCGGGCACATCGCTCGCGACCGGTGCGATCCGGTAGATCGCGCGCTCGCCGACGCGATTGGCAAGCGTGTCCACCAGGTCCGAAATGTCGGGCGCCGTTTCGTCGACCAGCGAGCTGATGACCTGCTTGCGCGCAAGCGGCTCGGCGATGGTCGCCGTCAGCGTCATCACCTCGATGCCGAAGCCCGGATCGATCGTCTCGATGCGATCGCAGAGCAGCCGAGTCAGGCGCTTGCTGTCCCGCACCGGCTGCGCAGTGCCAACCCGAACGGCCTGGACGCGGTTGTCAACGCGGTGGCACAGCAGATCCAGTCGTCGCGCGCCAAGACCTTTATCCTCGAGCGCGCCACAGAGGTCGATAACGAGCTTGCCGATATAGCGAGCAATCGTCTCCGCCGCGCCGATCGGCTCAGCGAAGGCGCGACGTACCTCGATGAGATCGGGCGGTCGGATGGGCTCGATCGGTTCGGCGGCCTGGCCAAGAGCCTGGTCGAGGCGACGTCCGAGCTCTGGCCCGAACCGCAAGGTCAGCGGGGCGCGCGGCTGTGCAAGCAAGTCACCAACGCGCTCGAAACCGAGCACGCGTAGGTCCGCGGAGATCGAGACCGGAAGCCGCAGCGCCTCCAGCGGCAACAGGGCGATGGCGGACGCATCGTGTCCGGGCGGTGCGATGAAGGTCGGCCGCGCAGCATAGCGCGCAATCGCATGAGCGGCGCCCCAGTTATCGGCGATGGCCGCTCGCGCGGCGACGCGGGACATCGCCAGCCTGCCGATGAGGGCGTCCAGCATCGCCGGCTCACCGCCATGAAGATGATCGGCGCCGGTCGAGTCGATGACGATGCCGTCCGGCGGGTCGGCTGCGACGACCGGCGCGAAGCGCTGCAGAACCCAAACAGCAAGGCGGTCCAATGCTTCGGCGTCCGCTGCCGGATTGGCGTCCTGAATGATGAGGCCCGGCACGAGCACCTGGGCCTTGGCGGCCGGCATGCCGACGCGAAGTCCGGCGGCATGGGCCGCGGCGTCGGCCGCCAGCACGACCCGCCTGCTTCCTTCGCGGCCGATCAGGACGAGCGGCGCCTCAGCCGGAGGCGCCGCGTCGCCAGCCTTCCGCCGCAGCCGGTCGGTGGACCAGGTCGGCAGGAAGAGCGAGACGACCCGTGTCATCGCATGCCTCCAACTCGAAATCTGCACTTTCACCCGCGCGAGCGCGGATGAGTTCGACAAGCCAGCGATGCCGGCCAACGCCGGGAACAGGCAGCGGCGTTGATGGCAGCACCGAGACGCGCCACCGCGTCATCGCGGCTGTCGGCTGCCCGAAATCCGTCGCCTCGGTCTGTCGTCGCCAGCGCCGGAGCGCGATGCCGATGGTGCTCTTGCCCTCGGCGGTGAGCTGAAGCCGACGCGAGGCGGTCATTGAAAGACGGCCCACCTCGGCGACCACGGCACCGAGGCCGCCATGCCTTAGCCCTTCCTCCATGCAGGCCAGGACGGTCTTGTCGTCGCCCGCCTCGACATAGATCACGCGGCCCGACGCCAGCCCGGCCTGCGCCAGCGCCGGCGCGAACAAGTCTGGCCGGGTAATGCACCACAGCACCTTGCCCTTGGTCCGCGCCGCCACGCCGGCTGCGAACAGCGCCGCGGCCGCGCCGTCGACCGCGCCGTTGCCGCCCCCAGCGACCTCGTGGAGAGCGCCGAGCGCCAACCCACCTGCCGGAAGGCGGGCGTCGAGTTCAGGGATTTCGAAGGGAAGCACCGACTTGGCGCGCCGGCCGTGGCCCTCGAGGCGGGCGATCCGTTCTCGAAGCTCTGAAATAGTAAAATGGCCGGCTGGCGCGCTCATATCCGCTTGAAATGGTCCGAGGGTGAGATATGTTCTATGTTTGTTCTCATTGCCAAAAGAGTCAATGAGGCTCGGCGAACGGCACCCTCTCGACCACGGCATTGAGGGCGCCGTAAAAAATCTGGAGGAGGACCAGGGAGTTGCTGGCCAACAACATCTGAGGATCATGGTCGCGCGACGCGACTTCCGGTAGAATCAGGCCGCGATTCGCGGCACGCCTTTGGTCTTAGCGCAGAAAAAATCGCCCGAAGCCCAGATTACCTTTCCGGCTTCTCCACGACGACGCGATCAAGGTAGTGACGGGCCGGCCATCGGGTCACCCGGTCTGACCGCTGTTGCGAGAGCATGGGGGGACGATGGCGCGACCGTTAACGAAAACCGAACCGGACGGGACGCTCTACCGCCGACCTGCGCCTGTCGAGGCGCAGGTCGATGAGGCGGTGCAGCTGAAGTTACCGGATCTGCGGCGCCGACTCTTGGTCACGGACAGGAATAACGCCGCTTACTTGCGCTCAGAATGCCTGGTGCACCTTCTGCGCCACGGCCGTCGGGCTGGGGATCAAGCGCTTATGAGCGCGGTGCTGCCGGTCCTGCTTAGTCGATGCGAGGCCAATCTTTTGGTCACCGTTCCTGACGGCCGCATGCCGGATGCAACGAGCCTGCGCCAGGACATCCTGGATGGGCTCACCGAACTCTTTGTGCTCGACGGCCTGGGAGAGAATCCCGCCGAGCTCGATTTCTATGAATGCCGCTTCAACAAGGCGTTTCGGACTCTTCGGATCGACGCCGTTCGCCGGGCCGCCCGCCGCAGCAAGGAGATCATCGATGTGGCCGCCCTCCCGCCGTCCGAGGCCGAAGGTGAGCCCGATGCCTACGAGGATGCGTTCGCGCGCGTCTCGGACGCCTTCAAGGTCTTTCCGACTCAGGAGTGGGATGCTTTCCGGGAACCGTTCCTGAACGCGATCGAAGCCTTGCCGCCCGAAGAGCGCGAAGCGGTCATCCTGGTCCATGTCCTCGGCTACAAGGAAGAATCCGAAGACCCGAATGAGGAGACGGCGGCGACGCGCTGCAACTGCACCGGACGCACCATTCGCAATCGGCTGACGCGCGCTGCGGGGAAGCTCGCGCGTTTCAAGGAGGATGTATGACCCAGACCCTCAACGCCAATCCGCACAGTTTAAGGGAGGCGTTCTATGCGCTTTCCGTCGCTCAGGATGTTCCCGATGCCAAGCTGCTGGACGACATGGTGCGACGCTATCCCGAGTTCGGCGAGGAGCTGACCGAATTCGCGATCGCGCTTGCGGTCGATTCGCTCCGGGGCGAGCGCGTGATCGAGGCGGCCGAGGCGGCGCTCGATCCAAATGTGGTCAGTCCCGCGGTCAGCCGCGCGATCAGCCATTTCCAGAACCGGCTTCACGCGGTGACGGCGGGCGAACGCGCAACCGAGACGAAACCGGCGACGCCGGCCTCGCCGGATGCACCGAATCCTTTCGCGGCTCTGCCTCGCCCGGAATTCCGCGCGCTCGCCGAACGGCTGAACGCGAATGCGGTGTTTGTCGGCAAGTTGCGCGATCGTCAGATCGACCCGAGGACAATGACACCGGGGTTTCAGCGGCGGGTGGCCGAGGAGCTGAAGGCACCTCTCGAGGTCGTAGTGGCGCATTTCGCCGCCAGCCAGGCGGCTCCGGTGCGACAGTTCTTCAAAGCCGAAACCAAACCCTCGGCCGGTGACCAGCAGACGTTCGAAGAGGCGGTTAGAAGTTGTGGCCTCACCGAGGCCCAACAACAGGCGCTCCTGGAGCTTTGACGCGTGGACGCCTTCGAGCCCATCCGGTCCAAGGCCGCAGTGCTCCATGGCCAACTGGTCTCGGAGGGATGCGACCCGTTCGACCCGCTCGCGCTCGTTTTGGCCGCCGCCGCCAAGCTCGATCTCCAGGTCGTCTGGCTTCCTGCCGGCGATCCTGCACTGAAGGGCGCGCGGGCTCTGTACGACGACCAAGGCGGCACCGTCTGTTGCGAGCAGGAGCCCGATCCGGCGACACGTGCACTGTTGGTAGCGCACGAAATCGGACACGCCGATCTGCATGCCGGATCGGCGGTGTGCGCCGGCGGCGACATCGATCCGTCGCGAAGCACGGAGGCGGCGCCCGTCGGATTGCAGCGGGTGGAAGACTACGGCGCTCGCGAGCGGCGCGAACTGCAAGCCAATGTCTATGCGCGCGAACTCATCCTCCCGCGCGCAGTCGCGAGGGACCTGCATGTATCACGCGGGATGACGGCGAGCGGCATCGTCGATCGAACGAAACTGCCCACGCCTCTGGTTCGCCAGCAGTTGTTCGACGCGCTCCTCTTGCCGCTCTTGGGCGACATCGAAAGCGAGCCGCCCGCCGGTGTCGTCGCGACGCCGAGGCCGGACCCGTCACAAGATCGCGCTGCCGCACACCGCGACACACCCTTTCAACTGCAAGCCGGTCCGGGCACGGGCAAGACGCGAACTTTGGTCAAGCGGGTGCTATCCTTGCTGGCCGACGGCATCGACCCAGCGGCCATTCTCGTCCTGACGTTCTCCAACCGGGCGGCCGGCGAACTCTCCGAACGCCTGATCGCAGCCGCGCCGGACGCGGCGCCCAAGCTCTGGATCGGCACCTTCCACGCCTTCGGCCTGGATCTGGTCCGCCGCTACCATGACAAGCTCGGGCTCACGCCCAACCCGGCGCTCTTCGACCGAAGTGACGCGATCGCGGTTCTCGAAGAAATTCTGCCGACCCTGCCACTGGTGCACTATCGCAATCTCTGGGATCCGGCGATGGTCCTGCGCGACATCGTCGCGGCCATCTCGCGCGCCAAGGACGAGCTCGCCGATCCGGCGCGCTATCGCGCGCTGGCGCAAGCCATGGCGGCCGAGGCCGTCGACGAGGAGGCGCGCGTCGCAGCCGCGAAGTGTCTCGAGATCGCGGACATCTATGATCTCTACGAGCAGGCTCTGCGAAAGCACGGCGGCGTGGATTTCGGCGATCTGATCATGCGCCCGGCACGTCTCCTTGAAACGGATGAAGCCGCGTGCATCGCCGTGCAGTTGCGGCACCGTCACGTGCTCGTCGATGAATACCAGGACGTCAATCGCGCCAGCGCCCGTCTCCTGAAGCTGGTCGCCGGCGACGGCGAGCGGCTGTGGGTGGTCGGCGACGCGCGGCAGTCGATCTACCGGTTTCGCGGCGCCTCGTCGGAGAACATGGTGCGCTTCGGCCGGGACTATCCGGGCGCAGCGGTTGACCAGCTCGGCGTCAACTATCGTTCGACGGACCAGATTGTCTGCAGCTTCGTCGCCGTCGCACCGCGGATGGGCGCCTCCTACGGCATGCTGGCGCTGGCGCTCGAGGCGGACCGCGGCGCCGGGCCGAGCCGCCCTGAAATTCGCCGATTTGAAACGCTTGACGATGAGGCCGCGGGCCTGGCGGCGAGCATTCGTGAGCTCGAACGCGCAGGCGTGCGACTGCGCGATCAGGCCGTGCTCTGCCGCACCAACGGACGCCTCAATGAGATCGCGGCGGCGCTGGAAGCCCGCGGCATTCCCATCCTCCATCTCGGGAGCCTCTTCGAGCGCGAAGAGGTCCGCGATCTGCTCTGCCTGCTGAGCCTGGCCGTCGATCCGTTTGGCGACGCCATCGTGCGCGTCGGCGCGATGCCGCGCTACGGCCTCTCGCTGCAGGATGCGTATTGCGTTTCCAGGCATCTTCGCGCGCTCGGCAAGCCAGCGCTTGCCGGCCTCGCCGAAGCGGCGGCCGCGGCGGGCCTGTCAACAGCCGGGCGCGCAGGCGTGGAGCGGCTGGCCGGAGATTTGGCGGGTCTGCGCGTGAACGCGAGCGCCTGGGATTTCCTGGCCACCTACCTGCTCGACCGGACGGACCTTGCAAAACAGCTTGGCCAGGCCGACAGCCTCACCGCACAGATGCGTGCGGTCGCCATCTGGCAATTCCTCAACTTCGTCCGCGAACAAGTGCCGGTCGGCGGCGGCTTGCCGATCCAGCGGACGCTGGACCGTGTGCGTCAGCTCGTTTTGCTGGCCGAGGAGCGCGATCTGCGCCAGGTCCCGGCCGCCGCATTGCATCTGGACGCCGTGCGGCTGATGACGGTGCATGGCAGCAAGGGCCTCGAGTTCGAGGCTGTCCATATTCCGGGCCTGACGGTCGCAAGCTTTCCGAGTTCGAATCGTGGCCAACGCTGTCCGCCGCCGCGCGGCATGGTCGACGGCGCCGGCGATCTTTCGCCCGCCGACGAGGCGAAGCGCGCGCATGATGACGAAGAGGAGTGCCTCTTCTTCGTCGCGCTGTCGCGCGCCCGCACGCGCCTGCGTCTCTACCATGCGCGCAAGCAGCGCAATGGGAGCGGTCGATCGGCGTCGCCCTTCTTAGGTTGGATTCCGGCGACTCTCCTGGACGAGGTTCCGAGTCCACCCGCTCTTCCGCTGCCGGCGGGTGCGTCCGCGTCGCAGCCGATCGCGATCGCCTGGCCGGCCGACTGGCCCGTGACGGACAGCCGTCTGGGGTCGTATGAGAAATGTCCGCGCCGCTTCTTCTATACCCACGTTCTGGGCCTCGGCGGGGCGCGCAAGCCCACGGCCTTTTCGCGGACCCATGACTGTCTCTACGACCTGCTGCGGTGGCTCGCCGATGCGAGGCGCACGGCCGAGCCTACCGTCGCGGACGCGGAATCCGCATTCGAGACAATCTGGGGCGCGCGCGGCCCCGCGGATCACGCCTTTGCGGGGGACTATCGCCGGCTCGCATCCCGCTTGATCGGCGCGCTGGTCAGATCCGGAGCCGGACGGCGGTTCCGCGAGGCGCAGCCTCTAGCGATCGATTTTCCCAACGGGCGCGTGCTGGTCGAGCCGAACGAGCTTGCGGAGCTGCCCGACGGCACGGTCGTCATCCGCCGGGTGCGGACCGGTCACAAGCGCAGCGACGAATACGACCGCCTCGAATACACGCTTTATCTTCTTGCGGCGGAGAGCCAGTTCGGCGGTCGCGCCGTCGTCCAGGCGCTGCATCTGACCGATGAAATGGCGGAGGCCGTTGCCATCAGCGCCACCAAGCTCGGCAACCGCAAGAAGAAGAGCGACGGGATGCTGGCCGGCATCGCCGGCGGCGTCTTCCCGACCGAGGAGGACGCCGTGACGTGCCCGCGCTGCCCGCACTTCTTCGTCTGCGCCGCGACGCCGCCAGGGCCCCTCACGCTCGATTAGAATCTGCGCCGGTGCCTTTCCGGGTTCCTGCTCCGCCGTCGATCAACTGGGCAAAGGGACGGAGACAGGCGCTAGGGCCTCGCACTTCGATCCCCGGAGTGCAGACACATGAAGTCCATCGACCTGTTCTACCAGGGCGAGGGTGTCGGCGAGATCGCGCACATCGAGCTCGATCCCGACGCCACCTTCGCCGTCCTCAAGGACCTCCTGGGCGAAAAGCACGGCGTCGCCGCCGACGCGATGCTCTTCCTCGAGGACGAGGACGAGCCCATCGACGAGGCGGCGCTGCTGAAGGATCGCGCCACGGCCAAGGGCCTCAAGGTCCACATTCACCGCTGCCGGCACATCGAGGTGACGGTGACGTTCAACAACGAGACGGTCGAGCACCGGTTCGCGCCGGGCGCCACGGTCGCGCGGGTCAAGCGCTGGGCCGCCGAGCACAAGTTCGGAATGTCCGGCGAGGACGCCGGCGAACACGTGCTGCAGATCGCCGGCACTCATGACCGGCCGGCGCCGGGCACGCATATCGGCGCGCTCACCGACGGCAAGGTCTGCGCTCTCGCCTTTGACCTCGTCGCCGACGAGCGGGTGAACGGCGCCTCCGGGGCCGGCGCGTGAGCGGGCCGGACCAGCGGGCCTTCGAGGCGGACGTGGCGAAGGCCGCGTTCCGCCTCGGCGCGGCCGAGGGTCGCTGGCGACTGGCTCGTGTCTCCTGGCCCTTCGTCTTCATCGGCGTGAGCGCCAGGGACGGTCGCGAATACATCCTGCGCTTGAACTGCGCCGGCTACCCGCAGGCCGCCCCGACGGGAGGGCCTTGGGATCTGAACACCAATCAGGTACTCGCCTTCGACCTGTGGCCGCGCGGGCGCGGCGGGCGGGTGTCGGCGGTCTTTCGCACCGACTGGAAGAACGGCACCGCCCTTTACCTGCCCTGCGATCGCGAAAGCTTCGCAGGCCATGACAACTGGCGGCACGAGATGCCGTCGAAGATCTGGCGCCCAGCCGATGGGATCGTCCAGTACCTGGAGCTCGTTCATGAACTTCTTCAATCTCGCGACTATACGGCGCCTGTTCGCGCCGCGGCATGAGCTGTCCTGCTCGTGGCTGCTGTGGTTGCGGCTTTGCCGGAAGCTGCGTGAGCGCGGGCGCCGGTGCAGCCGGGAGAGCGGAGCGTTCCTGCTCGGGCGCCGGGAAGATGGCCGCGCGCGCGTCGTCGACTTCGTCCTCTACGACGACCTCGATCCGCACTGCCTGGACAGCGGCATCGTGCGCTTCGACGGACGCTACTTCAGCGAGCTGTGGGCGATCTGCAAGGCGCGCGGCCTATCGGTCGTTGCCGACGTCCACGTTCACCCGGGCGGCGCCGGACAAAGCGACTCCGACCGCGACCATCCCATGATCTCGCGCGCCGGGCACATCGCCTTGATCCTGCCGCGCTTCGCGACTGGGCGTCAGCCGCGCCGCGAGATCGGCATGTACCAGTACCTCGGCGGCAAGCGCTGGGCGACGGTCCCGGCCGAAGAGCGCAGCCGCTTCTTCCACATCGGACTCTAAGGAGACGGCCTTCATGACCGCGCTGATCTCACCAGATTCGTTCCACCGGCTCGTCAAACACGCGATCGATAGCGGCACGGCCGCGAGCGTTGCGGAGGCCGAGGCCTTGTTCCGCGGCTACCGACTCGCCGTAGAGATCGATGCATCCGCCGCTCAGGACCCGGTCCACCAGGCCGCGCTCCTGACGACCGTCGCCCTGGGCCGCCGCGTCTTTCTGGGCGGCGTGATGGTTACTGGCGCGCTCGATGCGCCGCTGGCCCTGTCGATGCCGCTCGGGCGAACGCTCGCCGAGGCGGTTGTCGCGCTCGGCGGCGCCTTGGAGCTCCGCGGAGACCAGAGCCCTATGATCATCATCGGGGGCGGGCCTGCGCCTCGCCGAGACGGCTTCTGCGTGCGCACCGCGGCCAGCGGCTGGCGGGGTGGGATTCTGCCGATCCACTCCGATCTTCAGCCCGTCGCCGGCGCAGCCATGCCGCTGAGCGGCATGCTGGCGGCCGCCTTGGCCGTCAACGAAGCCTATCTCCATGTGAGCGGCGGCATGCCGGCGGCGGGCCGCCGGGTTGTCGGGTTCTCGCTCTGGCGCCCCAGCCCCGACGCGGACTGGCTCGAGGCGGATGCGAGCGAGCCGGCGCTGACCTACTTGCCCTCCCGGCTCTGGCTGATTGGGTTGGGGCATCTTGGCCAAGCCTATCTCTGGGGACTCGGGCTTCTCCCATACCGGGACCCTGCCGAGCTTTTGCTGGTGCTGCAGGACGTCGACCTCATCACCGCCTCGACGGAGAGCACCTCGATCCTCAGCGAAAGCGACATGATCGGGCAGCGGAAGACGCGTGCGATGGCGGCGTGGGCGGAGCGCCGCGGCTTCACGACGTCCATTCAGGAGCGGCTGTTCGCGGCCGACTTCAAGCGCCAGCCCGACGAGCCGGCGATCGCCCTATGCGGCCTCGACAACGCGGCGGGGCGCCGCGCCCTCGACCAGGTGGGGTTTGATCTCGTCGTCGAGGCGGGCTTGGGCCGCGGCCATCGCGACTTCCGCACCATGCGCCTTCACCTGCTGCCCGGGCGGCGGCCGGCGGCGGATATCTGGAAGGCAGCCGCAGGCGGCGAAAAGGTCGAGGCGCGGCCGGCCTATGCCAAGCTGGTCGCCGAAGGAGTCCTCGACCGGTGCGGGATGACGCTGCTGGCGGGCAAGGCGGTGGGGGCGCCGTTCGTCGGATCGGTAGCGGCCTGCCTGGCGCTGTCGGAGGTGCTTCGCCTACTGCATGGCGGCCAGCTCCATGGGCTGATCGATCTCGACCTTCTGAGCCCAGAGCAGCGCACGGTGTCGCGCCATCCCGGCGACTTCAGCCGCTTCAATCCCGGGTTCTCAATGGCCGGGTGATCGCGTCCGGTCGCGTGGCTTTGGTGATGTCCGTACTTCTTGTGAGAGATCAGTTGGTGCCCGCCCCAGCCGAGATGTCGCCAAGCAATCGAGGCCGCAGGCGAAGAGCCGACATGCAGGAGGCGGCCAAAAAGCTGAAGTTCTTGGAAATACGGCATTCCGCTTTATTCGGCGCCTGGCGATTATGTTTCATGGGCGGCGGTGATCGCCAGGCTTCGATCTGGCGGTTGCGCACGACAAAGTGGGAATGGAGAGGGGAGACCGGGGGACGATGAATCGTCGGACCGTCATCGTAGAGGGGCCGCTCGCCTTTCGCATGAGGCGGATCGCCGCCGCGCGCCGGGCGGAAGCCGGCGTGCAGATCATGACCTTGCCGCAGCTTGCGGCGCGGCTCGCCGGCGGCTTCACGCGCCCGGCCCGATCCGAGGACCTTGAGCCGGCGATCCGGTCGGCGCTCGAGGCCGGCGGTTTCGCCGAACTCGAAAGCATCCGAAACCTGCCCGGCATGACGCGATCTGTTGCCTGGACATTGACCCGGCTATGGAACGCCGACTTCGCGTTGGCCGACCGCGCCCATCAGAGCGCGCGGCTCCAAGATCTCATGACGATCGAGGCGCGCGTGCGCGCGAGCCTGCCGGCGGGCGTCCTGTCGCCACGCGATCTGCGTGATGCCGCCTTGCAGCGCGTGACGCACGCGCCAGCGGTCCTGGGCGCGGTCGAGCTTGATCGGGTCGTGCGCGTCGCCTCGGTTTGGCGACCGCTGCTCCTTGCCCTCGCGCCGCAAGTGCCACTCGGCTGGCGCAATCATGGCGATCCCAACGCCGCATGGTTCACCGGCGAGCTTGCCTCCGATGCGCGGCCTACACCGGCGTCGCCCGAGATCGTCTCCTGCGCCTCACCGCGGGCCGAGGCCGTCGAGGCCCTGCGGTGGATCCGCGAGCTCATGGCGTCGGGCCGCGCCCGGCCAGACGAGATCGCGGTCTGCGCCACGGCGACCGAGGATTGGGATGACCACATGCTGGTGCTGGCGGCCGACGCCGGTCTGCCGCTGCATTTTTCGCACGGCGTACCGGCGCTGGCGTCGTGGGAAGGCCAGGTCTGCGGCGCATTGGCCGACGTCCTGCTCAACGGCTTGAGCCAGGATCGTGTCCGCCGGCTCTTCGGCCATGCCGCCGGACGCAGCCGCGGCCTCGATGCCCTGCCTGCGAGCTGGGCACAGGGCCTGCGGCCTGGCGCTGCGCTCTTCGAGCTCGAACAGTGGCGGCGCGCCCTCGACGAAGCCCACGCTCAGCGCACCGATGGTGTCGACGTGCGGCCGCTGCTCATCCCAGTCCTCGAGGTGCTTGCCAGAGGAGCCGGCGCCGCAGATGCGGCCGGTGGGTTGCTACTTGGGGGCGCCGCACGGGCGCTCTGGGGCGAGGCGCTGCGCCGCGCGCCGCCGGAAGCGCTCGAATTCTCGCTGCAGGAGCTTCGTTTTCCCGATGGGCGTGACGCGGGCGCCTGCGCGGTCTGGTGTCCGGCGAGTCATCTCGCAGCGGCCCCGCGTCGCTTCGTCCGTCTGCTCGGCCTGACGACGCGATCATGGCCACGGCGGTCCGGCGAAGATCCGTTGGTGCCGAGCCACATCCTGTCGCGCGAGGCCCTCGATTCCGACTCCATCACCGAACAGGACCGCCGGGCTTATGCAATCATCACCGCGCAGGCCGACGGCGCTCTCGTGCTCTCGCGGAGTCGCCGCAACGCTCAAGGCGGGCTGCAGGCGCCCAGTCCGCTTGTGCCGCATGGCCCGCGCACCACGGCGTTGAAACGCGCGCGCATCCCGAGCCATGCCTTCAGCGAAGCTGATCGCCTGCTCGCGCGGCCCGAAGAAGCGGCGAGATCGCCCTTGCTGCTCGCGGCTGACGCCTGCTGGCGCAACCGCCGAAGCCCTGGGGTCACCACTCATGACGGCCGCGTGCGCGAGGATCATCCCGTCATCGCGCGCGCCATCGCGCAGGTGCAGTCCGCGACCTCGCTTCGTCTCATGCTGCGCGACCCGCTTGCCTTCGTCTGGCGCTACGCCTTGGGCTGGCGGTCGCTGGTCGAAGACGAACAGCCCTTGTCGCTCGACCCTCGCGCCTTCGGCGAGCTCGTTCATGAGATGCTGAAGCGCACGGTCGACGCGCTCGAACCCGATCCGGGCTATGTGCGCGCGGCCCGCCAGGAGATCGAGAACGCCCTCGATGCGGCATCCGCCGCCATCGCAGCGCAGTGGCCGGTCGAGCGTTCGACGCCGCCCCTCCTCTTGTGGCGCCACACGCTCGCGGCCGCGCGCGATCTGGCGCTGAAGGCACTGACGCTCGACGAGGCGTTTCAGCCGGTCACACGCAGCTGGACCGAACTGGCGTTCGGCCGCGAGGACGATGGAGCGACCCCAGCCGGGGATCTGCTGTGGCCGCCGACAGGCCAGGTGATCATTCCCGGCGCCGGGTTGCGCATTCGCGGAAGCATCGATCGGGTGGATTTCAACAGCGCGCACAACGGCGTTCGCGTCTCCGACTACAAGACCGGCGCTGAACCCGCGAAGGCCAGCGAGATCGTGCTCGGGCGCGGCGCCGAGCTGCAGCGCGTGCTCTACGCCCTGGCCGCCCGCCAGCTCGTGCAGGACAATCCCCGGGTCATTGCGCGCCTGGTCTTCCTCGGGACCGATCGACCCCGACCCTACAATCTTCCTGATGTCGATCAGGCGATCTCCGATATCGGCGCGCATCTCAGCGCGGCCGTCGATCTCTTGCGTCGCGGCGTGGCCTTGCCCGGTCCCGACGCGCGCGAGGACTGGAACGATTTCGCCTTGGCGCTGCCGGCGGCGCCGGCGGTTTATTTCCAGAGCAAACAAGCAGCGTTGGGCCGCGCCTTCGGCGACTTCGCCAGGATCTGGAGCGTGCGATGACGAGGCTCGCCGACGAATCCGCGCGTCTGAGGGCGCTCACAGAACTCGATCTGACGCTGCTGGTGGAGGCGGCGGCGGGCACCGGCAAGACCGCACTCATGGCCGGGCGCTTGACGATGTTGTTGATGAGCGGTGCCGAACCGCGCTCGATCGCCGCCATCACCTTCACGGAGCTGGCAGCGAGCGCGCTCGGTGCGCGCGTCCACCGCTATGTCGACGATCTGCTCGCGGGCCGTATTCCGAAACCGCTGCGGGAGGCTCTGCCCGACGGGCCGACCGAAGCGCAGCGGGGCGCCCTTTCCAAGGCGGCGGGCAAGCTCGATGAGCTCACCGCCACGACCATCCACGCGTTTTGCCAGACCATCATCTGCAGCTACGCGGTGGAAGCCGATATCGATCCTGGCGCGCGCATCCTCGATGCGACGCAGGCCGAAGCCGCGTTCGAGGCCGTGTTCGAGCAATGGTTCAGAAGACGGCTGAACGGACCGGCGCGGGCCGACGATCCGATCGCCTCCCTGTCGCAGTACGATCCGCATCACGTGGCCGCCACCTTGCGAAACCTTGCGCGGTTTCGCTTGAAGCATCGCGGCGCGCGGGTGCCCGCGGCAGATCTCACTGGCCGGTCGGACATCGATCTCGTCGAGGCCGTCGCTGATTTCCGCCGCTGGATTTCGGCGCAGCCTGTCGAGCCCAAGACGCTCGACCTGGTCGGACAGCTCGAGACGCTGGCCGGTCACTTCGCCGGCAGCTTCGCGACGGCGCCTGTTTTCGACATGCTCTGGCGGCTCGCTCATCCAGCGCGCCTGTCTTGCATGCGGCGCTACACGTTCGATCTGCTGACCCCAAGGACAAAGACGGCATGGGATAATGCCGCCGGCAAGGATCGCGGCGCCGAGCTCAACGCCGAGGCCGGCCGCTACTTTGCGCGGGTGGATCACTGCTACCGCGTCATCCTCGGCCGTGTCGCGACCGCGCTGGTCTCCAAATTGTCCGATGAGCTCGATGAGGTGCTCGCCGACTACGCCGCTTTCAAACGCGCCGCCGCCGTTCTCGACTTCGACGATCTTTTGGAGAGGGCGCACGCGCTCGTGCGCGGGCACGATGCGGTCCGTCGCACGCTGGGGCAGCGTTATCGCCACATCTTCGTCGACGAATTCCAGGATACCGACCCGATCCAGGCGGAGATCCTGTTTCGCATCGCCGCTGACGACAGCCCGCCGCGGTGGCAGGACAGCCGCCTGCGCGCTGGCGCTCTCTTCATGGTCGGCGATCCCAAACAGGCGATCTACCGCTTCCGGGGCGCCGACGTCGGCTCGTACGCGGAGGCGCGGAGCGCGATCGCCCGGCGCTGGCCGAACAACATCGTCCAGATCATGGCGAACTTCCGCTCACGGCCGGGAATCCTCAGCCACATCAACCGCTGTTTCGCAACGCCGCTTTCGGCCCAAAATCAGCCGGGCTACGTGGAGCTCGCGCCAACGCTCGATCCGCCCGATCACGATCTGCCGTGCGCCGCCAAGATCACGATCGATCTGCCGCCGGATTCGCGGGCGGCGCAGATCCGCGACGCCGAAGCCGAAGCCGTCGCCGATCTCTGTGCGCGGCTGATCGGCAACGTGACGATCCGCGACGAAGACGGTGCGCTTGCGCCGCTCACACCGGGCGGCATCGCGCTGCTCGCCCCGACAGGCTCGGAGCTGTGGCGTTACGAGCGCGCGTTCGAAGACCGCGGGCTCCCGATCGCCTCCCAGGCCGGGAAAGGCCTGTTCCGCCGCCAGGAGGTGCAGGACCTGGTCGCGCTCGTACGCGTGCTGGCGGACGGCGGCGACACCTTGGCGTTCGGCGCCTTGATGCGCGGTCCGCTCATCGGGCTCAGCGAAGAGGAGTTGCTCGACATCACCGCGGCATTGCCGCCGCTTGCAGATCGGCCCGACGCCA
The DNA here is from genome assembly GCA_017307285.1 of Alphaproteobacteria bacterium. Lineage (GTDB taxonomy): Bacteria > Pseudomonadota > Alphaproteobacteria > Acetobacterales > Acetobacteraceae > JAFKFI01. The sequence continues at coordinate 75,883 of JAFKFI010000057.1, forward strand.
TCCCCCGGTTCTCGCTCGCGACGGATCCCGATCACGTCGCTCATCCCGTCGCGCGGCGGGTCCTCACGGTTCTCCGGGACCTGCGCCGCCGGGCGCGGGCCACGACCCCCGCGCTGCTGCTCGCCGAAGCCATCGAGCGGCTGGCTGTGCGGCCGATCCTGAGCACGCGCGAAGGCGATCGTAGCGCGCGAGCAGCCGCCAACGTCGAGGCGCTGCTCGAACGGGCGCGGCCCTACAGCGTCAAAGGCATGAAGCGCTTCGCCAGCGACTTGAGCCGCGATTGGCGCGATGGCGCCGCCTACAGCGAAGGGCGCGTCGATGCCGACGGAGACGCCATCGAGATCATCACTATCCACAGCGCCAAGGGCCTCGAATGGCCGGTGGTGATCCCAATCAACACCGCAACCTTGCTCCGCTCCCGCGAGCCGTTTGTCCACCGGGCTGATGACGACACGCTGCATTGGGTGATTGGCGACGTCGTGCCGCCCGAACTGCGCGCGGCGCTCGAGACCGATGATGAAAGCCTGATGCGCGAACGCGAACGGCTCTGGTATGTGGCCTGTACGCGGGCCCGTGAACTGCTGATCGTGCCGGAATTGGCGCAGGCCGAGCAGAAGTCCTGGGCGCGCATCGTCGATCTGGGCCACGACGCGTTGCCGGAGCTGGACCTCTCCCGCATGACGCCGGCGCCGATGCCGACGATCGTCGATTCGCCGAATATGCAGACCGCGGAGCTGTTCGCCGCCGAGCGCGCGATCATCGACGAAGCGACCGTTCCGCTGACCTGGGTCCGGCCGAGCGATCATGATCCGGATCGCCGAGAGGCGGTCGAGGCCATCACGCTCGATGCCGGCGATGCGCCCGAGGTCGATCTGCCTGTCGGCGCGGGACGCGTGCGCGGCCTTCTCCTGCACAAGCTGATGGAAGAGGTGCTGACTGGCGAGCTCGTCGAAGAGGTGGGCCGCTTTGCCAGCCGGGCCGGCGAGCTGCTGGCTGAGCTGGTCCTCGATCCCGACGACAGCGAGGGGCTTCCGGACGCCGATGAGATCGCGGCGACGGCCTGGCGCACGTTGCAGCTCCCCGACGTCGCGGCACTTCGCGGGCGCATGACGCCCGAGTGGCCGGTCTATGGGCTGCTCGAGGGTGGCTCGAAGCCAAGGGCGCTCGCTGGACGCATCGACGCCATTGCCTACGCCGGAGATCGCGCCGAGGTGGTCATCGACTGGAAGAGCGACGTCGATCCGTCGGATGCGGACATTCGCCTGCATGCTGGTCAGCTCGAAGACTATCTGCGGGCAACGGGCGCCCCACGCGGCACGCTGGTCTACATGACGCCAGGACTCGTGCGCTGGGTGGGCCGGACGGGATGAACGGGAACCTCGAGGTCTGGAGCCGGAGGGGGGTCCGCATCGGGGCCGAACAGGCCATCGCCGGGAAGGAGAGATGTCAGAAATTTGTAGGCATTTTCCTGACAGCGTCGACTCCGCGGTCAGAAGTAGGTATACATTTTTCTGACAAGGGCGGGCGAGGATGGATCTCAAATCCCAGATTCAAAAGCGGATGGCTGCCCAGGCGCCGTTCGGCGTCTGGACGCCGACCGACTTTCTGGACATCGGCTCGCGCGACGCCATCGATCAGGCGCTGTCACGCATGACCAGCGCCGGAGAGATTCGTCGCATCACGCGCGGCCTTTACGATCTGCCTCGGCCCAACAGCCTGACAGGGAAGCCGACCAATCCCGATCCACGCCGGGTCATCGACGCGCTTGTGCGACGAGACCAGGCGCGCATGCTGGTCGACGGGCTGACAGCGGCCAACGACCTTGGGCTGACGGATGCAGTCCCGGCCAAGATCTCGGTCCACACCGACGCGCGCCTGCGTCCGATCAAGTTGGGTGCCCAGACCATCACTTTCAAACCGACCGCGCCCAGCCGCCTGCACTGGGCGGGCCGTCCGGCGATGCGCGTCGTCCAGGCGCTGCAATGGCTGCGCGGTACGATCGACAGCGATCGCGATCGCATTCACCGCCGTCTCGCCGCGATCCTCGCCGATCCCGATCACGGCGCAGCCATCGTTGCGGACTTGCGCGAGGGGTTCACCAGCCTGCCGGACTGGATGCAGAACTTCCTGCGCCCCTTGCTCGACAAACCGCCGTCCTCCTCTTCCCGGGATAAACCGACCAAGCGACAGCCCGGGAGCCGCCGATGAATCCGGGTTTCGTCACCTTCCTTTCGGCTGCTGCGGAGGACCGCCGCGACGCCTTCCTCGGCGCGGCGCAGAGCTTGGGCGCCCCAGAGCAGAACATCGAGAAGGACTTCTGGGTCTGTTGGACGCTCGATGCGCTGTTCAATGGCGCCGAGGCGGGCGGCCCTCGATTGCTGTTCAAGGGCGGGACCTCGCTGTCGAAGGCTTTCGGATTGATCTCCCGCTTCTCGGAAAACATCGACATCACGATCTTTCGGGACGACCTGGGCGAGGGCGCGACCGTCGATGAACTGGAGGCGCTGAGCGGTAAGAAACGACGACGGCGGCTCGACGCCATCAAGGGGGTGAGTCAGGGCTACGTGAACGAGACGATGCGCCAGCAGGTCGAGGGGCACTTGCGCGAGACCCTGGAGACTGCGGGCCTGGAAGCTGAAGCCGGGCGGGTGGAGCTCGATCCCGACGACTCCGACCGGCAAAGCCTGTTGATTTGGTATCCGAAGGTGACGGCGGCTGACGAGGGATACGTCAGGCCGGCGGTCAAGATCGAGTCAGGCGCCAAATCGGCGCTCGATCCGAATCAACCCGCAATCGTCAAACCCTATGTCGCCGACGTGCTCGCCGACTTGGAGCTGAGCGTGCCGGACGTCAGAACCGTCGTTGCGGAACGCACCTTCTGGGACAAGGTCGTGATCCTGCATGGCTTGCGCCAATGGTTCGACGCGCGCGGCGCGCTCCGCGGCGGCGGGCAGCGCATTTCACGGCACTACTACGACGTCTATCGGCTGCTGGACTCCGATGTCGGACGCGCCGCTTCGAGCGATCTTGCGCTGGGGATCGACTGCGTGCGGCACGCCCGCATGTTCTTCAACAGTCCGGATCTGAACCTCGCGACAGCGGTGCCCGGCTCTTTCACGCTCTCGCCAAGCCGCGAAATGGCCACTGAACTCGCGCGCGACTACACCGCCATGGCGGGGATGATCTTCGGAAAGGCGCCCGCGCTCGAAGAGGTCCTCGGCCGGGTCGCCGAGCTCGAGGCCCGGATCAACCAAGCCAAGGGAGCCGAGGCAAGCGCAGGCCGGACGGGGGGCACAGGAGCATGAACACAGAGGCCGACACCTGCCGGAAATTTGTTGTGCCGCGCTTGCAGGCCGCAGGATGGGACAACGCGCCCCACGCGATCAACGAGCAGCGCACCTTCACCGATGGCCGAGTGATCTTCGTCGGGGGTCGTGCTCGCCGCGGCCGGCAGAAGCGGGCCGACTACATTCTGCGGTTCAGCGCCGACTACCCGATCGCCGTCGTGGAAGCGAAGGCGAGCTACAAGTCCGCTGCCGATGGTCTGCAGCAGGCCAAGGACTACGCCGAGATTCTGGGGCTGAAGTTCGCGATCGCCACGAACGGTGATGAGATCGTGGAGTTCGACTTCTTCACCGGTGTTGAAACGCTGCGCGCCGACTTTCCAGCACCCGCGGAATTGTGGGCGCGCCAGCGCGCGGGCCTCGGCTTGGCCGACGATGCTGCGGCTAATCGGCTCCTCACACCCGGGTTTCCCGATCCGGGTAAGCCGCTGCGCTACTATCAAGAAGGCGCGGTCAATCAGGCGCTCCAAGCCATTCTCACCGGCAGGCGGCGCGCGCTCTTGACGCTGTGCACCGGCGCCGGGAAGACGGCGGTGGCTTTCCAGGTCGCTTGGCGGCTCTGGAGCGCTGGGTGGAACAAGCGCGGCGATTTCCGCAAACCGAAGATCCTGTTTCTCGCGGACCGCAACATCCTCGTCGACGATCCGATGGGTAAGACGTTTGCGCCGTTCGGCGACGCCCGCTTCAAGATCGAGAATGGCGTGGTCAGCCAGGGCCGCGACATCTATTTCGCGATCTATCAAGCCATCGCCCGCGACGAACGAAGGCCGGGCCTCTATCGCGAATACGCGCGCGACTTCTTCGATCTGATCATCGTTGACGAATGTCATCGCGGCAGCGCGCGCGACGACAGCAGTTGGCGGGAGATACTGGAGTATTTCGAGCCGGCATATCAGCTCGGCATGACCGCCACCCCGCTCAGGGATGACAATCGCGACACCTACGCCTATTTCGGCGCGCCGCTCTACACCTATTCGCTGGCGCAAGGCATAGCCGATGGTTTCCTTGCACCGTACCGTGTGCATCGCATGGTCACCGACTATGACGCTGCCGGCTGGCGGCCGAGCAAGGGCGAGCTCGACCGTTTCGGACGCGAGATTCCCGACGATGAGTATCACACGAAGGATTTCGAGCGCGTCGTCGCACTGCGGGCCCGCACCGAAGCAATTGCCCGACATCTGACGCACTTCCTCGCCCAGACGGACCGCTTCGCCAAGACGATCGTCTTCTGTGTCGACCAGGAGCATGCGAGCGAGATGCGGCGCGCGCTTGCCAACCTCAATTCGGATCTCGTCGTCGCCTATCCGGACTACGCCTGTCGCGTCACCGCCGACGAGGGCGACATCGGGAAAGGCAAGCTGAATGCGTTTCAGGATGTCGAGACAAAGGTTCCTGTCATTCTCACGACGTCGCAGCTTCTGACGACGGGTGTCGACGCGCCGACTTGCAAGAATGTCGTCCTCGCGCGCGTCGTGGGCTCGATGACTGAGTTCAAACAGATCATCGGACGCGGCACTCGCCTGCGCGAGGACTACGGCAAGCTCTTCTTCAACATCCTCGACTACACGGGCACCGCCACAGAGAAGTTCGCTGATCCAGAATTCGACGGCGAACCAACGGTCGAGACGGTCACCGAGATCGACGCCGATGGTGAAGTGATCACGAGCGAAGGCGAGGAGAAGCCTCCGCCAGAGGCAGCCGATGAGCCAGAGGGCGACGCGCCCCCGGCCGGGCTGCCGCCGGACGAAGAGCCAGGCGAGCCGCGCAAGTACTACGTCGATGGCGGGGCGGTGGAGGTGGTTGCCCATCTCGTGTACGAGCTGGACACCGACGGCAAGCGTCTCACCTGCAGGAAGCTGACGGATTGGACCGGCGAGAAGGTCCGAACCCTCTATCCGACCGCAGCGAGCTTTCGCGCAGACTGGCTCAATGCCGATAAGCGCCAAGTCGTGGTCGAAGCGCTCGCCGAGCGCGGCATCGACCTTGAGACCTTGGCGACGGAGGCGGGCCGACCAGACGACGATCCCTTCGATCTGCTTTGCCATCTCGCTTGGAACGCTCCCCTAAGGACGCGTAGGGAGCGGGCGGAGCGCCTCCAGCGTGACCGCCGAGACTTCTTCGACCAGTACTGCGCCGAGGCACGGGCCGTGCTTGAAGCCCTGCTCGAAAAGTATGCCGATCACGGCGCGGCTCAATTCGTGCTGCCCGGCATCTTGAAAGTGCCGCCGCTCGCGGGCTTCGGCAATCCCAGTGAAATCGCGCGACGCTTCGGAGGTCCGGACAAGCTGCGCGCGGCCGTCAACGAAATGTCCGGTCTCTTGTACGCCGCTTAGGGAAGAAACTCTGAATGCCGCCACGTGAAATGAAAAGAAACAAGGCGCCGAAGACTACGGCCCAGCGCCTCGATAGCGTCATCAAGTCCGCGCGCAACAAGATGCGCAAGGACCGCGAGCTGAAGACGGACCTCACGCGGCTTCCGACCCTGACGTGGCTGATGTTCTTGAAGTTTGTGGACGACATGGAACGGGTCCACGAAGACGAGGCCGTGCTCGCCGGCGAGACCTATCGCAACCTGATCGACCCTCCGTACCGTTGGCGGGACTGGGCGTCCGATCCCGGGGGCATCACGGGACCAGATCTGCTCTCTTTCATAAACGGCGAGCAGGCTGTTCGAAGCGATGGCACGCAAGGCGCGGGGCTCTTCGCCTACTTGCGAAGTCTGCGAGGCAATGGCCAAGGGCGACAGCACCGTGACGTCGTTTCAGCCGTCTTCCGCGATCTGCGCAACTACGCGACCAGTGGGTATGTCCTCCGGGATGTGATCAACCTCGTAAACGACATCCACTTCGACAGCACCGAAGACATCCAGACGCTCGGGCGGATGTATGAAACGCTGCTGCGGGAAATGCGGGACGCGGCGGGTCAGAACGGAGAGTTCTATACACCACGGCCCGTCGTGCGTTTCATGGTCGAGGTTATCGACCCGAAGCTCGGCGAAACGGTTCTCGACCCGGCTTGCGGCACCGGAGGATTCCTCGCGGCGGCCTTCGATCACATGAGACCCAACGCCGATACCGTGGAGAAGCGCGAGATCCTTCAGCGCTCGACGTTGCGTGGCGGCGAGGATTCCTCGCTCCCATTCCTGTTGGCGCAAATGAATCTGCTCCTGCACGGGTTGGAAGCGCCCGAGATCGAGTTCGGAAACGCGCTGCGGTTCAAGCTGACAGAGATCGGTGAGCGTGATCGCGTCGAGGTGATTCTGACCAATCCCCCATTTGGCGGAGAGGAGGAAGCAGGGATTCTCACAAACTTCCCCGATGATCGTCGTACCGCTGAGACTGCTCTGCTGTTCTTGCAGCTGATCATGCGGCGCCTGAAGCGCGGCGGAAACGGGCGCGCAGGCGTCGTCGTTCCGCACGGGATTCTATTCGGTGATGGTATCGCGGCACGCATCAAGGCTGACTTGCTCGAACAGTTCAACCTCCACACAATCATTCGACTGCCGGATGGCACATTCGCACCGTATACGGACATTCCGACCAATATCATCTTCTTCGATACGTCCGGTCCGACGCGTGACATTTGGTATTGGGAACAACCTCTTCCGGAGGGCCGGCGCAAATATTCGAAGACGCAGCCATTGCAGTATGACGAACTACGCGCCTGCTTAGAATGGTGGTGTTCGCGAGAAGAGGGCCCTAATGCTTGGAAGGTATGGGGACCCGACCTCATAAAGCGCGACAATCAGGGGCGTGTGATCGCCGCGGACCTCGATATCAAGAACCCACATGCCAAGGACATCGTGGACCATCGCCCTCCTGAACAGATTCTGGAAAGCGCGATTGCCAAAGAAATGGAAATCTTGCGGACGCTTGAAGAGTTGAAAACCCTTCTAGCGGAACGGGTTTGAGGATGCGGACAGCTACGTATTCAATGGCCGAAGTGGCCCCGCTCATCCGCCGTCCTGTCCACTTGGAACCCGACTGTTCCTATCGCGAGATCGGTATCAGATCGTTCGGCAAGGGCATTTTTCACAAACCCCCGGCCACAAGTCTCCAGATAGGTGAGAAGAAGGTCTTCGCGATCGAACCAGGCGATCTCCTGTTCAACATTGTGTTCGCATGGGAGGGGGCAGTTGCTGTCGCAAGCGAAGACGAGCGCGGAATGATCGGCTCACATAGATTTTTGACCTGTGTTGCGGATCCACGGTTGGCAGATGCGCAGTATCTCTATTGGTACTTCGTTGACGGCCGCGGCTTGAAGCAACTTCAAATCGCTTCACCGGGGGGAGCCGGACGCAACAGGACGCTTGGCGTCGATAAACTTGCGGCGATCATGCTGGACCTCCCGACCATCGAGGAACAACGCCGTGTGGCTAAGAAACTCGGCGCTACGGTCAGAAAAATTACTGCTCTGCGCCAGAGCGCAGAGAGGACCCGGCAGGAGTTCAGGGCAACCTTGGACTCTGCATTTCACAAGTTGATAGCTGGAGCTCCCCGTGTCGCAATGGGAGAGATCGCGCCAATTGTTCGACGGCCGGTCGAAATTGACCCGGATAAAACATACACGGAGATCGGCGTTCGCAGCTTCTACAAAGGAATCTTTCATCGACGAACGGTCCAGGGGTCGCAATTCACGTGGCAGAAGCTGTTTCACATTGCAGAGGAAGATCTCGTCTTTAGCAATTTGATGGCTTGGGAGCAGGCAATCGCTCTTGCGACGGCGGCGGACGAAGGATGTGTTGGCAATCATCGGATGCTCACATGTGAGGCCGATCGAACGAGATGCCTGCCGGTGTTCCTCTGGTATTATTTCCGCACGCCTGAAGGTCTCGCGCAGGTCGTAGCAGCCTCACCGGGATCAATCGCACGGAATAAGACCTTGTCAGCAGAGCTGCTGCCGACAATTGCCGTTCCAGTTCCGTCGCTCGATGCACAAGAGTGGTTTGCAGCTCTTCATGCGAAAGCCAACGCAGTCGAACTTGGTCGAGCCGAGGTTGACCGAGCACTAAGCGGACTGATGCCATCGTTACTGCACCATGCGTTCGGCTGACGCGCGGCGCATTCGATCGTGGATCGCGAGGTGCAGCAACGCTCGGGAGAGTTATACGCGCCATGCGGACGATATCGGGAGTTGAAGCGGGGGCGCTGATCGAAAGTCAGTTGGCTGCGCACAGCAGCGGATTGCTCTCTGTTCTGATGCGATATCGGTGCGATCAGGCGGTAGCGGCATGGCATGAAACGATCCGAGCCGTGGAGGAGTTCATCAATCTGCCGAAATTCGGGATCGCCGACGATCAGCTCCGAGCCTGGTTGTGCGCGGTTAGACTGGACGATGCGTTCGTTTCAAACCCGGGTCCGACATGGCTGGCCGTGCGTCAGGCGCTCGCGCCACATTTTGAGCCGTCGGTCATCTCTCGGTTTACGCGGGTCATGCTCTACGCCGGCGCCATGGGTGCGGCCTTTGCCGCGCATGGCCTAGACACCCGCGGTGCAGCCATCGCGCTCGACACGATCGGGGGGGCGGTCGACTATTTTCAGTCGCGGCGACGCCACTTCGTCTCGCTGCTGTACACCATGCCCTACGCTTGCTCCGGCTCGCTCGTCCTTCAGCCCTACGACGCGCTGACCGTTCTCATGCCGCAGGTCGAGCATAGCTGCATCGCCATCACCGGCTTCCATCAAAAGCTTGCGCTTCTCGAGGCCATCCCGGATTTCAGTCTGGAGGTCGACAGCGTCGGCGCGATGGCGAGCCACAGCTTCGAGACCTTGGACGACTATTTTCTCGAGCCGGAGCGCGCATCGATCCACGTGATGGCTGAGCTGCGTGGCGATCAGTTCACGATGCCAGTCATGGAGGCGCTGGATCGAAGGAAGATTTTTTCGGCCTCAGAACTGCGGAATAGCGTGAAGCTGATCGGCGCGACCTACGAGGCATTCGGCCTGAAGGACTCTGATTTTTCCGCCATGAGCCTGTTGGTGATCGCCTTCGCGCGCCATTGCCGCGACGACTATTACGTCGAGATCGGAAAGCAGAAGTTTCGCTCGATGCTGCGCGCGCAACCCGAGCTAGACCCCGTCGAGCTTGAGATACTGCTCGTCAACAAGCCTTCGGACTATGCGACGAACACCAATGCCTATCAGCCCTTCCTGGACCTGGGGAATCGGATCGTCTCGAACGTCAATCTGCTGTCGCGCTTCCTCTACGCGTTTAAGAATGTTCATCTGGGCAGCCGCCGGCGCTTCCAGATCCATGCGGGGTTCATCTTCGAGGACATGGTGAAACGCGACCTCGAACGCATGGGCTTCTCCGTGACGGACATCAAGCGGATCAACCGAAAGGAATTCGACGTCGTCGCCACGCGCGGCGGCGTCATCTTCAACATTCAGTGCAAGAATAACTGGATCGACCTCTCGAAGATTGAGGCTGAGCGCACGCTGTTCGTCAGATATAACCGGTCCCTGACGAACTACTATGCTCGCGCACTGAAGAAGGAGCGCGGCCGTGAGCATCTGCTGAAACAGCAACTGGGCTTGGACAAGGTCATGCATTACGTGGTCAGCCGCTTTCCGGTGATCGGCGCGGACCCGGCGGTGATCAACTACAATCAGATCGATCAGCTTCGTTTCGTGGGCCAGGCGGGCGCATGACGAATCCCGTGGATATTCGCGATCTGCTCGTGCGGTTCACGGGGCCCGACCTGACGCAGACGCTTGCGCGGATCGAGAGCAACGTGCGCGGCGTGGCGGCGAAGGATTGCGTAGGCTTTCTTGAGGGCGCGGGCGTGGGTCGAGAGGCGTTGGCCGCGGCGGCCGAAATGAAGCGCCTCGCCGGGCAGATCAATGTGACCATCCATGCGCTCGGCATCCTGCTCTGCCTTCCGCACATCCTCGAACCGGATGAGCGGGTCGAATATGTATCGCTCGGAGCCGGGAATACCGGGCGCGATTTCGACCTGGAGACCAACCTGCGGGTCGCCGAGTTCAAATTCATTCGTTGGCGCGGCGGCGCGGAGTCGATCCGCCAGAATTCTGTGTTCAAGGATTATCTGTTGCTCGCGGAGCATCCGACCGCGAAGCGAAAATATCTCTATCTGCTGGGGACCGAGCACGCGCTCAGATTCCTGCGGGGCGGTCGCGCCCTGTCGAGTGTTCTGAGCCGCAATGACAAGCTGCAGAAGATGTTCGTCGACCGCTTTGGCGAGACGTTCCGGACGGTCGGGCATTATTACGCGGCCCATGCCGGTGCGGTGCAAATCGAGGATGTCTCGCCGTGGCTTTCGGAGCTGGCAGAAGAGTTGATCGCGGAGCCGGACGCTGGCGCCGACGACTAGGGAGCAGGGCGAGTGACGCGGGCGCGGCGCGCGGCGCGGCCTGCGGGCGGGCGCGTCGCGGTCAGGAGCGCTTCCTCCGTGGATTTCTGCGGTCCCATGAAGTCCATGCGATCGGCGATATAGGCGCCGAACGCGCGCGCGTCTTTGGCCGATGGCATCGGAACCCCGTATGTGAGCGGGAGAAACGCGGTCAACGCGATACGGTAGAGTGGTGCGGCATATTCGAAGATCGTCCGCTGCGGCGTGGGGAGGAAGAGATTGCTGCGCTCGACGGGATTGCCGTGAAGGAAGTCGTTCCGGCATTCGTAGAGCACTTGATAGAGGCAGGACGCCAGTGTGCGTTTCACCTTGGTCTTGCCGCCCGTGTCGTGCGCGAGCTGGCCGCTTTCCTGAATCGCCCAGGGCGCGCGCTCAATCATCTCGAACACCTTGTCCCGGTTGGCCTGGCCGTTTCCGCCTGGGTGCACGAGAATCTCGAAAGCGCTGACCCAGAGGGAAACGACCCGCCCGACGTCGTAGAACGTCGTGTCTGTCCCGGCCGGCAAGAGCGAGGCGTGATACGCCATGTTGAGCGAGCGCATCAGCGCGACGTCCGCCCAGGCGGCCTCTGCTGCTTCGTAGCGTCGACGCCAGCGCGCCATGAGCGCGGCCAGGAGCGGCTGGTCGATGTCGCTTTCGCCGAGTGACGTGCGGAACAGGGCCGGCGACGATTGTCCCTTGAAGCACGAGAGCTCGTGCGTGCCAAGGAGGGCCGGCGTGCTGCCGATCACATCCTCATAGTGTCGGTCGAGCATCCAAGGGTAGATCGCGAAGGCCTCGCCGAAGAGCACGCGATGCCCGCGCGGATGTCGGAGCTCCAGCGCCCGGCCGTGAGTCACTGCTGTGACTGCGATGAGGTCGCGGAAGCTCGCCAGCGCCGTCACGTCGCGAAAGATTGGCGGTGCGGCGGCGTTCAGGATCAGAAGCGCGGGCTCGAACTTCTGTCCGAAGTTGTCGGCAAAACGGTTCAGGAAGCGCCTGAGCGTCGGATGCGCCCGCTTCAGGGCCGCAACACGGCGATCATGCGCGGGCGCGAGCGCCGCGATCTCACAGCCGATCGCGGTTTCCAGCGGAATATTCGGCAGGACGAATACCGGCGTCCAATCTGGAGCAGTCATGTGCTATTCCTGTCTCGACGGCAAACGCCTGCAGTTTCTGAAGTATTTCTGCTTACAACACGTCGGAACAACAATGAACGATATCAAGCGAGAAGACAGGGGAGAGAAGGCTGCAAAGCCCGACCAGGCGCCTTTGGAGGTGCTCGTCCGCGGCGCCGAGAAGACATTTGATAATGCCGAGCGCCTTTTTTTCGAGGCGGAGCTTCTGGCGAAAGCCGGCGCGGTGGCGCGTGCCCTTTGCCTCCACCAGATCTCCCTCGAGGAGTGTTCGAAGGTCAACAACCTCGGCGCTTGGGCGGTCAGCCTGGTTCTTGGGTTCGAAGTCAATCAGAAGAAGGTACTGGCCGCCTTCGGGCGTCACGCAGCTAAGAACAAATCGAATGCCTTCATGCTGAAGGGCTCTGAGGCGGAAACAAATGCGAAAGCCCGTGGCGACTGGGAGGCGGCCATGGCGGCGTTCAGGCAGACCCAGGACGAGTTTCACGAGACGTCGAACCGAGCCAAGAACGCCTCGCTCTATGTTGACTGGGTCGACGGGGAATTCGCCGCACCGAGCGAGCGCATCACCAATGAGATGCTGGTCGAGATTACGGAGCGAAATGCCGAGTTTCTCGGCTATGCCCAAAACGGGCTGAAGATGCTCACGCGGCTGGAAAGCGCGCCGGATGAGATGAAGGTCCTGCTCTCGGGTTTCGTCGAACAGGCAGAAAAGCTCCGCGAAGAGAAGCCGGACGACATGATGGGGGCAATGGAGATATTGCTGTCGGGCTTCCTTGAAGAGGGAAAGCGGAAGCTGAAGGGTTAAGGCCTGTCGACACGCTAAGGTCGGATCAGTTCCCGGCCTCGGTGACGCCGGCATGGCGGAGCAGGTCGCCGATGCTGTCGGTTCCGATCTGACAGCGGGCGATTGCACGGTCATAGGAAATGACCCGGCCGCTGCGCCCTCGCTCGGTCGTACATATGACTTCGTGATGGAGTGCGATGCGTTCGAGGGCCGTCTTGGCCGCGGTGCCGCCAGGCTGGTGCAGTTCAGTTGCATTGAAATCCGCAAGCCGAACTTCGATCCATTCCTTGGGGTCGGCCGTCTTACCAACGCAAAGGCCGTCTCCGTCACCGACGTATCGGACGACTCCGGAAAAGTTGACGCCGGCCTGGCTTGGCAATGGGGCTTCGCATGGGTCGGCATGCACGGGAGCGATTTGGCAGAGCAGGCCGAGTGTGCCGGCGACGATAAGGACGCGACAGTTCACGCGGCGTGCCTCAACGTGTTGTTGGCCTTCTTCTTGAGCAGCGCCCGAACGAACCTGTCCCACTTGGCCATGCCGGCGCGCTTTTCGACCATATAGTGCCAGCGGTCGTAGTGCTTGGAGCTGACGTCCTGGAGGGCGTGGTTTTGGAGGCGATCGCGGATTTCCTTCGATACACCCGCCTTGCCGGCAAGCGTTTTGAAAGTCCGGCGGAGATCGCGATTCGTCGCATAGGGGATCACGCCGCGGTCCCGCTGGCGCCAGACGAAGCTATATAGCGTGCCGTGGCTGACGGGCTTCTTGGGATCTTTGGCCGAAGGGAAGAACCAGCCGTATTCGTTTGGCTTGATGGACTCGATCAGTTCGGCAGCGAGCGAGGGCACCGGAACGGCGTGGGGCTGTTCGTTCTTGGTCTTGGACCAGTCGATGATCCGCTCCTTCGCGTCCCATTGATCGACATGGAGCCGCGCTATCTCCTCGACGCGCTGGCCGGTCAACATGATGAGTTGCACGGCGCGTGGATAGGAGGGATGGACTGGCGTGTCAGGGCATTCCAGCCAGCGATAGAGCAGCACGAACTCGTCTTCGTCGAGCCAGCGAGTGCCCTTGACCTTGGGTTCGGTCGGGATGCCCGTTGCGGGATTGAAGGGGAGACGGAACCGGCGAGAGGATTGCTGCCGATAGTCGTTGTCGGACTTCATGCCCCAGCTAAAGGCAGCATGAAGGTAGGAGCGCACATGGTCGGCCATCGACTTTGCGCCGCGCTCGTAGATCGGGCGGATCAGCTCGATGATTTCCTCGGCCTCGATCTCGCGGGCGAGGCGGTTGCGCCCGAGTGTGTCCGCAATCTTGTTGAGGCCCTTTTCCGTTTCCTTCCAGGACGGCTTACCGGCTTCCTTGAGCGCGGCGACATAACCCTCGAACAAATCGGCGACCGTGCCGGGGCGGGTATCGGTGGCTATCTTGATGCTTCGGCCCTTCTGGATGACGTCGGCGAAGTCGCGCTTGTAGATCTCGCGGGCCTGCGCAAGCGACATCGACGGATAGGCACCGATCTTCTTCTTAGTGCGTTTGCCGTCGCGCCACTGCTGCGCCATCCAGTCGGCGGTGACACGCTTTGGCATGGGCTTGAGAACGAGGACGAGACGGCCGGTGCCGCGTCCTTCGCCATCGGCGAGGTTCTCTTGTTTGCGGACGAGCTCAACGCGCTTCAGTGCATGTCGGATCGCGGTGTCGGTTAGGACGGGCATGACCTTTCCTCCTTTCCGGAACTGGGATCGGTCGAGGAGAAACAGGGATCGCTAGCTGGGAGCGGAGAGCCGTTTTCTACCCCATTTACAGCCCCCAATTTGCCAAAACCGCCCGCACTACGCAACGCCAAAAAAGCGCAATTTTGCTAGTGTTTCAGCGTGTTTGAGCGTGATCCAGCATGATTGAAAAGGGCTGAGTGGGGTGGTTGTGGACCAGGATCAGGGCGGTGGCGTGCAGTTCGAGGGCGCGCTTGACCACCTCGCGCGGATAAACCGGCGTGTGGTTCACGGTGCCGCGCGCCTGCGCCTCGTCGGCCAGCAGGCGGTTCTTGTTGTCGAGGAACAGCACGCGGAACTGCTCGATCCGCTCGCGGGCGAGGACGGTGTGGAGATATTCCAGCAGCCGATCCCAGTTGTTGAGCACCGGCCGGTTCATCACCTCGGCGAGGGCGAGGCGCTGTGCGGAGGCCTGCACCAATCGGATCGCCGCGACGCTGTGCGCCATCGGCGTTTATATTTTGTTTAGTGATA
>JAFKFI010000058.1:0-63044 GCA_017307285.1 Alphaproteobacteria bacterium
AGCTGTTCGGATCAGAGACGTTGCAATTCGTCTCACGCCACGGGATGCAGATCCTGGGCGGCCATTCGATGTTGCCCGAGGCCGACATGGAACGCTACCTGCGCGAGGGCATCCAATCCACCATCGGCGGCGGCACGTCGCAGATCCAGCGTACCATCATCGCCCGGGCGATGATGGCCGGCTAAGCGGCTTCCGGTTCCCCGCCGCGACCCGCGCGACCGGGCGGGCGCGGCCCTCTGTCTCTGCCACCACAGGATTTCAAGACATGCCACCGTTGGCCGGCATCAAGGTTCTCGACCTCACCCGCGTTCTGGCGGGCCCGTGGGCGGCGATGACGCTCGGCGATCTCGGCGCCGAGATATGGAAGATCGAACACCCCGTTACCGGCGACGACACCCGCACCTGGCGTCCGCCGGAAATCGGCGGCGAATCGACCTATTACCTTTGCACGAACCGCAACAAACGCAGCATCGCGCTGGACATGAAGGCCCCCGATGGCATTGCGATACTGCGCGGCCTGGCACAGCGGGCGGATGTCCTGATTGAGAACATGCGCCTGGGCACGCTGGAGCGGATCGGCCTGGGCTGGGAAGCGTTGCACGCCCTCAATCCCCGCCTGATCTACTGCTCGGTGTCCGGCTATGGGCGAGACAGCCCGCGCGCGGCCGATCCGGGATACGATGCGGTCATTCAGGCCGAAAGCGGGCTGATGTCGATTACCGGCACGCCGGAGGGGGATCCGCTGAAGCATGGCGTGGCGATCACCGACATCGCCACCGGCATGAACGCGACACAGGCCATCCTGGCGGCGCTGTTCGCGCGGGAGCGCGACGGCAAGGGCCAGTTCATCGATATCGCGTTGCTGGACAGCGGCTTGGCCATGCTGGTGAATCTGGGAAGCGGTTGGTTGAACGGCGGCCATGTGCCGCGCCGGTTGGGCAACCAGCATCCCACCGTGGTGCCGTACGGTATATTCCACGGCAGCGATACTGGGTTCGTGCTGGGCTGTGGCAACGACCGCCAGTTCGCCCTCCTGTGCCGCGACGTGATCGGCCGGCCGGAACTGGCCGATGACGAGCGCTTCCGCCGCAATCAGGACCGCCAGCGCAACCGCGCCACGCTGGTGCCGATCCTGTCGGAGATCTTCGCCACGCGGCCTGCCGAAGCCTGGGTGGCGGCCTTGGTGAAGGCCGACGTTCCGGCCGGCACGGTGCGCGGACTACCCGAGGCGCTGGGCGCGCCTGAAGTGCTGGCGCGCGGTATGGTTCAGCATATTCCGCATCCCACGGCCGGCGAAGTGGCAGTGGTGGCCTCGCCGCTGCGGCTGCGCGGCACGCCTCCGGTGACGCCGACCAATCCACCTCTGTTGGGCGAGCACACGCGATCGGTGCTGGGTGGGGTGCTCGGCCTCGACGACCCCACGCTGAACGATCTGGCGGCGCGCGGCGTCATCGCCATGCGCGCCGCATCAGGCGGAGTGGCTGATCCGCCGGCTTGACGTTCGAATTTAGGCATGGTGTTCTGATTTTCGAACGCTCCGGGTAACTGTCGCCGAACGGCCTGGAAGATATAGTGCGGGAGGAAAGCCATGGATTTCGATATGACGCCGGCTCGCCGGGAAATCGTGGACGCGGTGAACGCGCTCTGCGCCCGGTTCGACGATCGTTACTGGCTGACCCGCGACCGGGAGGGTGGCTTTCCCGAGGATTTCTACCGCGCCGTGGCCGATGGCGGCTGGCTTGGCATCGCGATGCCCGAGGAATACGGCGGCGCTGGCCTTGGCATCACCGAGGCCGCGCTGCTGATGCAGACCATCGCCGAAACAGGCGGCGGCATGTCGGCCGCGTCGTCGGTTCACATGAATATCTTTGGTTTGCACCCGGTCGTGGTGTTTGGCACGCCGGAGCAGAAGCAGCGCATGCTGCCGCCGCTGATCAGGGGCGAGGTCAAGGCCTGCTTCGCCGTTACGGAACCCGACGCTGGTCTTAATACCACCAAACTGACCACCAAGGCGGTGCGGGACGGCAAGCGCTATATCATCTCCGGACGGAAGATATGGATATCCACCGCCCAGGTGGCCGACAACATGCTAATCCTGGCGCGCACCACCCCGATCGATCAGGTGCGCAAGGCGACTGGCGGTCTCAGCCTGTTCTATACGAAGCTCGACCGCAGCCGGATCGAAGTCCGAGAGATTGAAAAGATGGGCCGCAAGGCGGTCGACTCGAACGAGCTGTTCATAGATGGTCTGGAAGTCCCGGAGGAGGACCGGATCGGCGAGGAAGGCAACGGCTTCCACTACATCCTGCACGGCATGAACCCCGAGCGCGTGCTGGTGGGTGCCGAGGCGGTGGGCATCGGCCGGTCGGCGCTATTCCGCGCCGCGCGCTATGCGCGCGATCGCGTGGTATTCGGCCGGCCCATCGGCCAAAATCAGGGCGTCCAGCACCCTCTGGCGCTATGTTGGGCGCAACTCGAGGCGGCGCGCCTGATGGTGTACCGCGCCGGCGCCCTCTACGACAGCGGGCAGCCCTGCGGGCCGGAGGCGAACGCGGCCAAGCTGCTGGCTGCGCAGGCCGCCGTCGATACCTGCCAGACCGCGCAGCTTACCCATGGCGGCTACGGCTACGCCAAGGAATTTCATGTGGAACGGCTGCTGCGCGAGGCGCTGCTGGTTCGCATCGCCCCGGTCACCCCGCAACTTATCCTCTCCAACATCGCGGAAAAAGTGCTGGGCCTGCCCAAATCTTATTGAGGCCCATCGCCGCGCGAACAGGATCCTACCCATGAAGCCGATCCGCTCGTTTCTTTTCGTCCCCTCGATCCGGGAATCCTGGATCGATAAGGTGCCCGGCTATGGCGCCGATGCGATCATCCTGGATCTGGAAGACAGCGTGCCCGAGGACGGCAAGGCGCAGGCCCGCGACATCGCTCACCGTCGAATCGCCGGCCTAGCCCGTGCCGGCCAGCGGGTGCATGTGCGCATCAATCGCAGTCCATTCCTATATAGTTTTGAAGATATCCTGGCGGTGGTGACCGAGGGGCTTGAGGGCATCGTACTGCCCAAGCCAGAGGGGCCGGAGGATATCGAGACCATCTCGGCCATGCTGTCGGAAGCCGAATTGCGAAACGGCCGTCCCCAGGGCGGCACGATGTTGGTGGCGACGCTGGAAACCGCGCGGTCCATCCAATTCGCCTACGAAATCGCCCGGCACGCCCGGGTCGGCATGATCGCCGGGGTCAGCGCCCGCAATGGCGATGTGCAGCGCTCGGTCGGCTACCAGTGGACGCCCGAGGGGATGGAAACGCTGCACCTGAAATCGGCCGCGGTGATTGCCGCGCGCGCTGCAGGCAAGCTGCCGCTGGGCGGATTATGGCAGGATATCCGCGACCTGGACGGGCTCCGCCAGTCGGCGCTGAAGCATCGCGAACTGGGTTTCGTCGGCGAGTTCGTGCTGCACCCCAGCAACGTCCCGGTCGTCAACGAAACCTATAGCCCCTCATCGCAGGAGATCGCCTATTATGAGGGCATGGTGCATGCCTATGAGGAGGCGACCAAGGCCAGCCGCGGCGCGATCATCTACGAAGGCGAGCACATCGACCTGGCGCATGTGCGGACCGCCCGGGAAATCATCGCGCTGGCGCATGGCGGCGCCAAGTAATTTCGATCGACAGGAGAAAACCGATGATCCACCAGCCGCCGCGCGGAAAGTATTTGGAAGAGTTACATCCCGGCGATATTTTCCGCCACGCGATCACTCGCACGGTGACCGATGCCGACAATACGCTGTTTTGCGCCCTGACGCATAATCCGCAGCCATTGCACCTCGATGACGAATTCTCCCGGGACACGATGTTTGGTTCGCGTATCGTCAACAGCATCTACACACTGGGCCTCATCGTCGGCGTCGGCGTCGGCGAACTGACGCTGGGCACGACGCTCGGTAATCTCGGTTTCGGTGAAGTGACGTTTCCCGCGCCGGTCCGCATCGGCGACACGCTGCGCGCCGAAACGGAAGTGATCAGCTGCCGTGAATCGAAATCCCGTCCCGGCACCGGGATCGTGGAGTTCGAGACCCGTGGCTACAACCAAAAGGAAGAACTTGTTGCGAGGGTACGGCGGCTGGCCTTGATGCTTTGCACGCCCAAGGAAGCCGTCGAATGACAGAGCCTCTGCCGGCAGCCCAGGAGAAAGGTGCGCGGCCGGTCTGGCATCCCTCGCGCGAACTGCTGACCGGAAGCAACGTCGCGTTGTTCATGCGCGAACAAGGGGTGACGGACTATGATGCCCTGCTTCGGCGGGCCGATTCCGACCCCGAATGGTTTTGGGGCGCCGTTCTCGGCCGGCTGGCGTTCCATCGTCCATACGACACGCTGTTGGACGAGTCCGCAGGGGCGCCCTTCGCGCGCTGGTGCGACGGCGGGCTGACGAACGTCGCGCTGAACTGCCTCGACCGGTATCGGGACACCGAGCGATGGGAACGCAACGCAGTCGTCTGGGAAGGCGAGGACGGCGCGATCCGGCAATGGAGCTACGCCGAACTCGCCGCGGACGTAAGCCGTCTGGCGGATGGTTTGCGAGCCCTTGGCCATAGGCCGGGCGACGTCGTCGGCCTTTACATGCCCGCGCTGCCCGAGGCGGTGTCGGCGGTGCTGGCGGTGGCCAAGATCGGCGGCGTCATCCTGCCACTGTTCTCGGGCTTCGGCGCTGCGGCCCTGGCCGGTCGGCTGCGCGATGCCGGCGCAGTGGCGGTGATCACCGCCGATGCGACGTTGCGGCGCGGCCGGACCGTCGAGATGAAGTCGGTGCTGGACGAGGCTGTCGCCGAACTGCCGGCGATTCGCAATGTGGTCGTGGTCCGCCGCCTGGGCTCCCAGGTGCCGTGGTCCACCCCGCGCGATCACTGGTACCACGAACTCACCGCCGGCCGGCGGGAGGATGCGCCGACCGAACAGATGCCGGCGGACGCGCCGATGATGCTGATGTACACCTCCGGCACCACCGGCCTCCCGAAAGGCACGGTCCATACGCATTGCGGCTTCGCGGCGAAGCTGGTGGCCGATCTCGGTCTGGTCATGGATCTGCGGCCGACCGACCGGCTGCTATGGCTGAGCGACATGGGCTGGCTGGTCGGCCCGCTTTGCGCGGTCGGTGTGCCGCTGATGGGCGCATCGCTGCTGCTGGCGGAAGGCGCGCCCGACTATCCCGACGCGGGCCGCATGTGGCGGCTGGTTGCCGACCACCGTGTCTCGTTCCTGGGGCTGGCGCCCACGACCGTTCGTGGCTTCATGAAAGACGGCGGCGGCGGGATCGAACGCCACGATCTCGGGTCACTGCGCGTGGTCGCCTCGACCGGAGAGGTGTGGACGCCGGACGCTTGGCACTGGACCTTCGATAAGGTGTGCGCGCGCCGGGTGCCGATACTGAACTATTCCGGCGGCACCGAAGTGGGCGGCGGGATCCTGGGCTGCCCGGTGGTGCTGCCCCTTCGCCCTTGCGCCTTCAGCCGAGCCATTCCCGGTATGCAGGCCGATGTCACGGATGGGGCGGGCCATCCGATACCGGACGGCACGGTCGGCGAACTGGTGATCCGCGGTCCGTCGCCGGGCCTGACGCGCGGCCTTTGGCATGACCGAGAGCGCTACCTGGACAGTTACTGGCGCGACATTCCCGGCCTGTGGCGGCATGGCGACTGGGCGAGGCGGGAAGCAGACGGCTACTGGTTCATCCTGGGACGCAGCGACGACACGCTGAAGATTGCCGGTAAGCGCACCGGCCCGTCGGAGATCGAGACCCTGCTGATGGCGACCGGCAAGGTGGCCGAATGCGCGGTGATCGGCCTGCCCGACGAGACCAAGGGCGAGGCGGTCGGCTGCATCGTCGTGCCGATGCCCGGCCTTACCTGGACCTTGGCGCTGCGTGAGGAACTGGCCGCCGCCGTGGTCGCTGGCCTTGGCGTGCCGTACCGCCCGAAGCTTGTCATGGCGGTGGACGACCTGCCGAAAACCAGGAACATGAAGATCATGCGGCGGGTTGTTCGGGCTGCCTGTCTGGATCGCGATCCGGGAGACCTCTCCTCCTTGGTCAATCCCGAGACGGTCGAGGCGATCCGGGCCAGCCGTGCCGCCGAGGGAGCCGGGCCATGAGTGCCAAGGCGGAGGGCTTCCTGCCGCTGCGAGGCGTGCGCGTGCTGGACCTGGGCAAAGTGCTGGCGGGACCGACCTGTAGCCAGTGCCTGGCCGACCTCGGCGCGGACGTGATCAAGGTGGAGCCAACCGGGACTGGCGACGATACGAGGGGGTGGCCGCCGTTCGCCGGCGACGGGCGGGATGGGGCTATTTTTCTCAGCGTCAACCGCAACAAGCGCAGCGTGGCGGTCGATCTGAAAACCCCCGAGGGCCGCGAGATCGTTGGCCGGCTGCTCGATACCGCCGATATCTTCCTTGAAAGCTATCGAGAAGGAACCATTGACCGGCTGGGCTTCGGCTACGAGCAGGTTCGGGCTCGGCGTCCGGGCATCATCTATGTCAGCATATCGGGCTACGGCCGCACCGGGCCGCTTTCGGACCTGCCGGGTTATGACATGATGCTGCAGGCGGCGAGCGGGATCATGGGCATCACCGGAGAAAAGGGCGGCATGCCGGTGCGCAGCCCGTTCTCGCCGCTGGATCAGACCACCGGCCTGTGGGCCGTGATCGGCATTCTCGCCGCGCTTCGCGAGCGCGATCGCACCGGCGAGGGGCGCTTCCTGGAAGTCTCGTTGTTCGACACCGCCATGGCGTTTCTCGCCTATAGCGCACAGACTTGGTGGTTGACCGGCGAGCCACCGCGCAAGGCCGGATCGGGTCACGAATCGCTGTGTCCGTATCAGGCGTTCCAGGCGGCCGACGATTACATCATGCTGGGTGTGGGCAGCGACAGGCTTTGGCAACGGCTGTGCGCGGCGGCGGGCCTCGACGCCTACGCCGACGATCCGCGCTATCGCACCAACGCTGACCGGGTTCGCAATTTCGAAGCGACGGTGGCACTGGTCGGCGATCGGCTGCGGCGGAAGACGGTGGCGGAATGGGTCGCCATCTTGACCGCGGCTGGAGTGCCCAACGCGCCGATCAATCCAGTAGAGACAGTACTGGCTTTTCCGCACGTCGCTGACCGCGGCATCGTTCAGTCCTACCAGCACCCGCGCTATGGGGCGCTGAACAGCATCAGCATCCCGCTGCGTACGGACGGCCAGGACCGGCGCGTGCGGATGCCGCCGCCGATGCTGGGCGAGCATACCCAGGACGTGTTGCTGGAAGCCGGCTTCACTTCGGAGCAGATCGATGACTGGGTTGAAAGGCGCGTCGTGGCCGTGGGCAAGCAGGTGCCCGCCGGTTCGGGGCCGCCCGGCAGCGTCGAACAGGGCTAGCGCCGATGGCCTCCTCCACTCTGAAAGACGCGACGGCGCTGGACAGCGGGCCTCGGGCGGCACTGCGAACATTGCGGCTGCTGAGCCACATCGCCTCCTTCCCCGAAGGAATCAGCCTGGCTCGGTTGAGCGAGCACGCCGACGCACCCAAAAGCAGCCTGCTGGCGTTGCTCCGGGCACTGGCCGGCGGCGGGTACGTCTTGCAAGGAGGCGGAAAATACCTGCTGGGCCCGGAAGCCCACCGGCTGGGGCTGGCACTGACGCCCGCGATTTCCCTGACGCGGATAGCGCGCCCCTTCATGGGGGACCTGGCCCGGCAGGCGGGAGAAACGGTGCTGATCGCGCTGCTGGACCGGGAAACACACCGCGCGATCTATGTGGAGAAAGTCGAGAGCGCCAATTCGATCCGCTACACCGTGCCGCTGGGCACCTCGCGGCCGCTGTATTGCTCCGCCGCCGGAAGGGTCCTGTTGGCGAGTTTGCCCGAGGAGGAGATCGAAGCCTATCTGTGGGACACCGACCTCGTGCCGCTGACGCCGTTGACGGTCACGCAAGCCGCGGCGCTGCGCCCGCTGCTCGCACGGATCCGCGAAGAGGGCGTGGCGGTCACGCAGGGCGAGGTATCCACCGAAGTCTCCGGCTTCGCCGCGCCGTTGATCGACGAAGCGGGGCGCGTCGTCGCGGCGGTGGCGATGGCCGCGCCTGTCAGCCGCTCGACCGTTGCGACCTGTCGGCTCAAGACTCAGATACGTAACGCGGCGACATTGATTTCCCGCGCGCTTGGTATGCCGCAGGCGGCGGTACCTGTCCCGCGAAAGCGACGGCGGCCCGATCTCCATCCCAAGGGAAAGTAGCGAGATGGCCGCGAACCCTGGTGTTTCCGCGTCTATGATGCCGCTCGACGACATCGTGGTGCTCGACCTTACCAAAATGATGGCGGGGCCGATTTGCACGCAGTACCTAGCCGATCTTGGAGCCGAGGTCATCAAGGTCGAAGACACCGGCATCGGCGACGACATGCGCAACATGCCGCCCTTCGTCGGCGACGATGGGGCGATGTTCGTGGCAGTCAACCGCAACAAGCGCAGCATCGCCCTGGATCTCAAGACGCCCGAGGGTCAGGCCGCCGTCCGGGCGCTGGCGCGTCGCGCCGATGTGCTGGTGGAAAGCTACGCCACCGGCGTGACCGATCGCCTGGGAATCCCGCCCGGCCTGCTGCGGGCGGAGGACCCGCGGCTGATCTATTGCAGCATCTCGGGGTTCGGGCGGACCGGGCCGTTGGCGAAACGGCCGGCGTACGAACTGATCCTGCAGGCATTCACCGGCATCATGTCGGTGACGGGGGAGGCGGACGGGCCGCCGCTGCGGATCGCCTTCTCGCCGCTTGATCAAACCACCGGCATCCACGCCGCGACCGGCATCCTGGCGGCCATTCGCCGGCGCGACCGGACCGGCGAAGGGGCGTATGTCGAAGCCTCGCTTCTCGATACCGCGACCGCGTTCCTGGCCTGGCACGCGCAAAGCTGGTGGGAGACGGGCGAACTGCCGCGCCGGATGGGATCTGCACACGGCTCGCTGTGTCCGTATCAGGCATTTCGGGTGGCTGACGGCTATATCCTGATCGCGGTTGGCAGCGACCGGCTTTGGGGCGCGCTGTGCGATGCGCTGGGCATGCCGGGCATGCGCGACGATCCGCGGTTTCGCACCAACGCCGACCGGGTGCGGCATTTCGCCGAAACCGTCGCGCTGGTGCAACAGGCCGTTGTCCGTCATCCGCTGGCGCATTGGCTGGCGTTATTCGAAGCGGCCGGGATACCGGCGGCGCCGGTTAACACGATCGACCGGCTGCTGAGCGAACCGCAGTTGGAGCAGAGCGGCATGATCATGCATTACCAGCACCCGGTGGGGGGGGCGATGCGGGCGATCGCCTATCCGGTGGCGATCGACGGCTTGCCGCGCGCGGTGCGGCGGCCGCCGCCACTTCATGGCGAGCATACCGACGAGATCCTGGCCGAGGCGGGTTACGCGGCGGACGATATCGCCAGGCTGCGCGGCGCCGGCATTGCCGGACGGCGCGGCCGGCCCTGAACGCGCGGACGGTTAAAACGATAGAATAACAAATAATTCGCATGGCGGAGGAGAGGAATAATGGTTTCGCGAAGAGTGGTCGTTGGCGGGATGGCGGCGTTATCCGCCGGAAGCTTTCGTTCGGCAAAGGCGGAAGAGCCCATTCGCATCGGCGTGCCACTGGAACTTAGCGGCCGGTTCGTCGCTTTCGGCAGTGCCGGCAAGCGCGGCGCGGAAATGGCCCTGGATGCATTCCATGGCGAGGTTCATGGACGCAAGGTCGAATTGCTGATCAAGGATGTGCAATCCGACGCGGAGACGACCGTTTCGGCAGTCAACGAATTCGTTGGTCAGGACAAAGTTCATTATATGTTCGGGCCGATATCCAGCGCCATGGTCGCGGCCTCGATCCCGCCCTGGCGCGAAGGGAAGCCGGTCTGGATCGTACATGGATCGACCGGCACGCTCACCGAGGAGCAAGTCGGCGCCGAACCGCATTTCTTTCATACGTTTCCCTATGCGTACCACTACCAGTCGTCGATGTCGGCGGCGTTGCGGCATTATCTGGGTGCCGACCAGAAGGCGACGATCATATACGCCGACGATGCGTACGGTCGTGGCAGTCTCGCGTTCGCACGCAAGTATTTCTCCGACGCCGGGTTCAAGATCATCGACGAACTGCTGCTGCGATCAGGCGCGAATGATTTTTCCCCGCTGCTGGCGCGTATTCGAGCCGGTAAGCCCGAGGTCGTCGTGAACCTTGTGCAGACCACCGATCTCGCCAATCTCGCGAAGCAGATCAGTATTTCCGGCGTGCCCGCGCCGTATCTGACCGACGGCATCGACGCCCTGTTCGATGCATGGCAAAAAGCCGTCGGCACCGCGCAGCAGGGTTGGATCGGCGTCACCGGCTACGCCGCGGGCATCAAGCGACCGGCCAGTAAACGCCGCCCGGATATATTCCCAAGCGCGACCGAGTGGGCAAGGAAATATCAAGACCGTTACAAGATGGATGCGGATTATCTGGATGCGGGCGCGTATTGCGCGATGGCGCTCCTCCTGCTGGCGCTCGACGAGGTCGGGGACGACCCGGAAAAGGTGGTGGACGCACTCGGCCGCATCGATATCGAAACGCCGCTGGGACGGGCCCATTTCACCGCGACACCGAGCGGAACGATGCATCAGGCGTTTCAGGATTTGCTGGTGGTGCAGCGCCAGGGGAACAAAAACGTGGTGATATATCCCGAGGATGTTGCCGAGGGCCGGCTGATCGCGCGCAAGGCGTCGTGAAACGCCGACGGTCCGACGGCCCAGGGAAGACGGCGCGCGGGGCGGGGGTCGTGGGCACGCCAAGCGACCCGCGTGGCGGCAGCGTGCCGGCGAACCTTCCCGGCCGTGTCGGTGGATGTGACCGTCAACCGATACGGCCGGGTGGCCGCTGGACAGGTCGGAGAGGAGCAGAGCGATGACTGACTTTCCAAAGCATGTCGAGTTCCATGAGGAAGGCCCTCGGGAGGGCTTCCAGATCGAGCCTCGATCCTACCCGATTGAGCAGCGCGCGAGACTGATCGACATGCTCGCGGCGTCCGGCTTGCGGCGCATCCAGGTCGGCTCTTTCGTCAGCCCCAAAACGGTGCCTCCCATGGCCGATACCGAATCGCTGTTCGAGATCGTTCCGCGCCGCGCGGGCGTCCGCTACACCGCGCTGTGGCTGAACGAGAAAGGGTTCGAGAAGGCGCGCGGCGTGCCCGGACTGGATCTTGAGCCAAACCTGATGCTGTATGCCAGCGACGCGTTCAGCCGGGCGAACAACAACCGTTCGATGATCGAAATGCGCGACCAGCAGGCGGCTTGGCTGGATCGCTACAGCCGGTATGGACTGACCGTTGCCAAGGTCTATGTCATGACGGCGTTCGGTTGCAACCTGCAGGGCGACGTGCCGCTGTCTGCGGTCACCGACCTGTTTCGCTGGGTGATCGCGCTGTTCCGCGACCGCGGCTTGCCGCTGCCTGCCCTGGTGCTGGCCGACACGGTGGGGCGTGGCAATCCCGAGGAGGTCAAGCGCAGAATCGGCGCGGTCCGGAACCTGGCGCCCGAAGCGCGGATCGGACTGCATCTGCACGATACGCGGGGGCTTGGGTCCGCGAACGTGTATGCGGCGCTGCAAATGGGGATCGATTTGTTCGACAGCTCGGTTGCCGGCCTCGGCGGATGCCCCTTCGCCGGCCATGCCAACGCCGCCGCCGCCGGCAATATCTGCACCGAGGACATGGCCTATCTCTGCCGGGAACTGGGCGTAGAGACAGGCATCGACCTAGCGGCGCTGGTGGAGGCCGCGCGCTACGCGGAGGCGATCATCGGGCGGCCGTTAAACGGGCGGGTGATGCACACCCGGGTCTGACGCGCCCGGGGGCGTCAGACCGCTCGCACTCTATGAATCGCGTCCGCCTCGATCTCGCGGCGCAATTCGCCGCGATTGACCATGTAGTTGATGTGAGCGAGAACTTCGCCAAAGGCAAAGCCGGTTTGGTGTGGATCGAGCGGCCGGTTGAACAGCAGGGGGACCAGTTCGGCCGCGCTGCGCGGTGCGGTAGTACAGACTGCCGCGATCCTGTCGCAGCGAACCGCGTGATGACGGCGCAGCTGATCAATTCTGACGTGCAGCCCGAAAAACGGGCGTTCATGTCCCGGCAGCACGAGAAGATCGTCGGGAACGATCGATCGCAGCCGACCGAGCGAAGCGACATAGTCGCCCAGCACGTCGATATCCGGCTTGTCGGCGCTGACGCTGACGTTTGGGGAAATGCGGGCCAGCACCTGATCCGCGGCCAGGAAGATGCCCTCGGCTGGGGCGGCCAGCATGATCTGGTCTGGCGAGTGGCCGCCGCCGGTCACCACCTGAAAGGACCGGCCGCCGATACGAAGCCAGTCGCCGTCGGCAACCAGGTCGCCCTGTTCCGACAGTCCGGTCGTGGCGCTTAGGTACATGTGGCCGCGCCCGGAGATGAGCGCGGCCATGGGTTCGTCGAGTCCGTGCGACAGGTAGAAATGCCGGTGCTCGGGCGTGTCGAACGCGGTGGGGTCAGCTTGCAGCGCGCCAGCCGCATTGAATTCGACCGCGGTCATGGTCACCGGAATGTTGAACCTTTGCGACAGCCAGCCGGCCATGCCGACGTGATCGGGATGGTGGTGGGTGGCGATCATCCGGGTCAGTACCCGTCCCCGCAGCGGCCCCGCCAGCAGTTCTTCCCATAACGCTTGCGTGCTTGAATTTCCAAAGCCGGTATCGACAAGGGTCCAGCCGCCGTGGTCTTCCAGAAGGTATAGATTGACATGATCGAGTTGGAACGGCAGCGGAATGCGAAGCCATTGTATGCCAGGAACGACCTCTATCGGCATGCCTGCCTCGGGCGGGACCGGATGGGGATAGGTGAGCAAATCGTTGGAAGGTCGTTGCAACATTCTTCGGACCCTAGGTGATCGAAAATCGCTTTTCAACGCGAAACCGGATCGGGACGCGCATGGCTGGGCGACAGTAAGCGGGATTGCGCAAGGCGCGCAATCTAACTATCATTCGACAGGTAAGGCAACCGCGCGGCGCGAGGAAATGAGCACGATGGAATACACCGACATCCTTTATTCGATCGAACGCGGTGCCGCGACGATCACTATCAACCGGCCGGAGAAGTTGAATGCGTTTCGGCCGCGCACGGCTTCGGAACTGGTCGATGCTTTCCTCAAGGCGGGATGGGACAAGGATGTCGGCGTCATCGTCCTGACCGGCGCCGGCGACCGCGCCTTCTGCACCGGCGGCGACCAGTCGGATCACGACGGGCAGTACGGCGATGGCCAGAACCGCGGCACCGTCGGCATGCCGGTCGAGGAACTGCACAGCGCCATCCGCGACGTACCCAAGCCGGTGATCGCCAAGGTGCGCGGCTATGCGATCGGCGGCGGGAATGTGCTGGCGACGATCTGCGACCTTACCATCGCGGCGGAGAACGCCATTTTCGGGCAGGTCGGCCCGAAAATGGGCTCCGTCGATCCCGGGTTCGGCACGGCCTATCTCGCCCGCGTGGTCGGCGAAAAGAAAGCGCGTGAAATTTGGTATATGTGCCGCCGTTATCCTGCCCGGGAGGCGATGGAGATGGGCCTGTGCAACAAGGTCGTGCCTAATGACCAGCTCGATGCGGAGGTGCGGGCCTGGTGCGACGAATTGGTGCTGCGCAGCCCGACAGCCATCGCGATCGCCAAGCGTTCCTTCAACGCCGACAGCGAAAATATCCGTGGCATCGGCAGCCTGGGCATGCAGGCCCTCAGTTTATATTACGCGTCGGACGAATCGAAGGAGGGAGTTACCGCGCTGAAGGAGAAACGGACCCCGGATTTTCGGAAGGTGCTGGGACAGCGGTCATACCTTCCTGAGCGAAAGTAAGCATCAGCTAGCCTCCGATCACACTTGTTACCGCGTGGATATCAGTCAGCCCTGGCGGCTTACCGCAGGCTAGGATGTGCGGCGCCTCAATTCCCCCGAAGACAACACGGCAAATGTTCTCGACCAAATCGTCTGCGCGTCCCCGGCGCGGATTAAACCATTCGACGGTCCAGTTGAGTGATCCCACCAGATAAAGTCGCATGATCTTGGGCGAGACGTCATGCCGGATTTCGCCCGCGGCATGCGCCGCCGCGATCATTTCGTCCCAATACTGAGAGTATTCTTTTCGCACCGCGCGATGCCGGCGTTTCAACGCGTCCGGTATCTGACCATAAACACGAATACTCGCCGAAGTGAAATCGCCATGCCGAAGAAGTCCGAACAGATGTCCGGCGATGGCCGCCTGGATACGGTCGCGATGGGAGGCGCCTGGAGGCAGGCTCCCGACGCGGGAGCGCACTGCCTCAAAGACCCGGTTGATGCCGGCGTCGAGCACATGGAGAAGGATTTCATCCTTCGACGCGAAGTGATAATATATGCTCCCCGCCTGGATGCCCGCTGCGGCGGCGATTTGGCGCAGCGTCGTCGCTGCGTAGCCTTGGCTACGGAAGAGACGAGCGGCGGCGGTCAAAATATAGGCGCGTGACTCGTCCGAACGGCTGGGTTGCTGGCGCCCGCCCGCCGGCCTCGCGACGTCGGACGTTTTGCTCCGTTTGACGCGGCGACCGCCTTTTACAGGATCGATTTTCCCGGAAATGACTAGGCCTCATAACTAATGTTTGGTAGATATCGTTACCAGAATACCGGCTGATGTCAAGCTTCTTGGCCGCTTGTCCGCTAGGCTTTAGGTTCCCGCGCAATAAACAGTTCGCCGCCGTATCCGGCGGACAGCGGCAACCGCAGTTCCCGCCCCCCTTCGACCGCGCGCACGAATTCCGGCTGAACGGTGACGACCGCTTGGCTACGGGCGGCGGCCAGAGACTCTTCCACCGTCGCCGAGCGCGCGAGCTTAGCGAGATTCATCCGCGTGGGGAAAATCACTTTTCGCCGGCTGGCCTCCGCATCGGCGATTGCATCGTTCGGCCGTATCCAGGCGGAATCGACGGCCTCGGCCCCATCGTGGACAGCGAGATGGTCCTCGGGTGCCGCCGCCAGAAAGAAATGCGTGTCGAAACGCTTTGGCTGCGTGGCTGGGGTGATCCAGTGCGCGAAATACACCAGTTGATCGAGAGCGGGATACAAATCCTCGGCCGCCAGCAATTCAGCGAAACTCGTCTCACCGCGGCATAGCGCGGCACGGCGCGGCTCCAGCGCGAGGAGTTGCGCCGCGTCGATAAGGTTTGCAGCGCCGCGCCGGCGGGCCAGCAGTACGCCGCATTCCTCGTACGTCTCCCGCACCGCCGCCACCCGCAGCCCAGCGTCCTCCGGCGTTGCGCCACCAGCTTGCGCCGCGCCGATCGTGTAATCCTCGGGTTCAACGCGACCACCCGGAAAGACCAATGCCCCGGAGGCAAAATCGATCTCGTGGTGGCGTACCACCATGAAGACCTCAATGCCCGCCAGGCGATTCCGGAGCAGGAGGATGGTCGCCGCCGGACGGGCGGGGGCTGGGGATGCTTTCGGGGTGATACTCACTCAATCCTCCTGCACGGGGCGTAGTTCCGAGGGCGCGGGGGTGGGGGTCGCGGGCGTGCGCTCGCCCGGGCTATCCGCCCGCGCCGGCCGATCATGTCGCCCTTGCGGTGAGCCGTTGCTCAGCCGAAGCCAATGTCCGCGCCATGCGATCGATGGTTTCGAGATATTCGGTCTGCAGGCGCAGCATCACTTCCCGCACGCTGGTTTCGTCGCGCATCAAGCCGACGACCTGACCAACAGGCCAGGAATAAAGGTCGTCCCGGCTGGCCCGGTCGATGCGGCTGCGCGCCGCTTCATAAAGCACCTTCTGCATCGGCGGACCAAGCGTCGGCGGTGCGTCGGGGGAACCCCAGGCGTCGGTGTAGCGGCTGCGGTTCATTCGCACCGGTTTTCCGGTCATGCAGCGGCTTTGCACGGTGTCCTGGCTGCGGGCACGCAACAATACGTCCTTCTGGAACGGCAGAAGGTCGCTTTCCCGGGTGACCAGCCAGATCGAGCCGCACCAGACGCCCTCGGCGCCAAGTGCCAGGCCGGCGGCGATCTGCTGGCCGCTGCCAATGCCGCCCGCCGCTAGTACCGCGGCGCGGCCGGCCGCTGCCTCCACGACCTGAGGAACCAGCACCATCGTGGAAATCGTGCCGGTATGGCCGCCCGCTTCGCTGCCCTGTGCGACCAGTACGTCCGCACCCGCGGCACATTGCCGCCGTGCGTGTTCGGGTGCGCCGCAGACGCCTCCGACCAGAATGCCGCGCGCATGGGCCTTTTCGATCACATCGGGCGGCGCGACACCCAACGCACTGACCAGAAGCTTCACCTTGGGATGCCGCCAGACCACCTCGACCAGCGCCTGAACACCTTCGCGGGTGATGTAGCGTTCGCGCTTTGCCTGTGCTGAACGCCGCTCCCGCTCCAATCCCTCGGGCATCGGCGGCACACCCTCGCGATCAAGCCATGCCTCGACGAAGCCCAGCTGCGACGCCGGCAGCGAATCCGCGAGCGGACCCGAGAGACCGCCGACGGTTTCATCGTAATTGGACGTCATCAGGATATCCACGCCATAGGCTCGGTCGCCCACATGGTTATCGATCCAGGTGAGTTCCTGTTCCAGTTCCTCGGGCGCATAAAGGCTGCTGCCGAGGACGCCGAAACCGCCTGCTCGCGTGGCTTCCACCA
Source organism: Alphaproteobacteria bacterium (assembly GCA_017307285.1). Lineage (GTDB taxonomy): Bacteria > Pseudomonadota > Alphaproteobacteria > Acetobacterales > Acetobacteraceae > JAFKFI01. The sequence continues at coordinate 16,720 of JAFKFI010000058.1, forward strand.
CCACGTCGCGGCAATGGGAGAAAGCGAAGATCGGTGCTTCGAAACCAAGCCGATCCATGAGTGACTGGGTCATTTGTACTCCTGTCGGCGCGCCGGGCGAGTCCATGGCGGAACCCGCGGTTTACGAAATCAATCCCACATGGCCGGTGGCCAGATGATGTTAGATCGGGCAATCCGGCCGGAAGACCGGCTTGCGCTTTTCGCGATGCGACGCCACGCCTTCGCGCACGTCCTCGCCCATGAACCCTAGTATCTCCAGGGCCGTGGACGTGTCGAAGATCGGTCCGGCCGAACGCAGCCAGTTGTTGAGGGCATATTTCGTCCACCGGATCGCGCTTTGTGACCCGTTCGCCAATTCGGTGGCAACCTGTAGCGCCGTCTCCTGCACCGCCTCATCCGCGACGCACATCGAGACGAGACCTATCCGTTCGGCCTCCTCTCCGGTGACCGCGCGGCCGGTCAGCAAATAGTATTTCGCCTTGGCCATGCCGCACAGCAACGGCCAGATGATCGCCGCGACGTCACCGGCGGCGACCCCCAGGCGAGGATGCCCGTCAACCAGCCTGGCCGCTTTGCCCGCGATCGAAACATCGGCGAGGATGCCGACGACAAGGCCCGCGCCCGCCGCCGGCCCGTTGATCGCCGAAACGATCGGCTTGTTGCAATTGATGACGTTGTAAACGAGATCCTTGGCCTCCTTCCATACCCGCATCAAGGTGTGGTGGTCGCCCGCCATCTGCTCGATCATACCAAAGTCGCCACCGGCCGAGAACGCCTTGCCGGCGCCGGTCACGATGACGGCATTGATATCCGCATCGCGGTCGATATCGCGCCAGATATCAGTCATCTGGGTGTGCGTCTCCGCATCGACCGAGTTGAACGTCTCCGGCCTGTCGAAAGTAATGCGGAGTACGCGCGCTGCCGGATAATCGATCTTGAGCTTTGTGTACGCCGCGTAACGACTAGTCATTGAAAACCTTCCCCCTGGTCGTGTTACACATGGCAGCGCCGGAACGGCTTCTGCCCAAGGTCATTCAGCAGCTCCGCTAGCGACGCGACGTCCGCAGCTGGTTTTCGAGCGGATCGGCGTCGGACCGCTATCTAACGTCCGTTAGAATAATGAGCATCTCCCGCATGTCAATCTCCTAAACTGAAAGACCGACAGCGCCATCTGCCCTTGAGATACAATACGACCTCGGGGAGGGTGCGCGGCCTGCCAGACGCCGACGGTTGAACTCAACAGCCTGACCTGTCCGATATGTCTGTCGGCGGTTCGGCGCTGCCGATCGGCTGGCCGATCCGGGTCGGCGTCGCGGCGAAGCGCAGAGGTGAGCGCAGCAGCGGCCAAGGTGCGCCGTTGGCACCGGCAACCCGGACGATCAGTTCCCGAACTCGGGTCTGCGGATCCTCTGCCGCCTCGCCGACTGTCCGCACCGGGGCGGCATCGATACCCAGCGCGGCAAGCCGCGCCGCCATCGCCGCCCGGTTCAGCCCTTTTGCAATCGTTTCGATCCCATCGGGCAGGACCGTAGATGCCTCGATGGCCACATAGCCATCGGCGCACGCAAGTGCGCGGGGCACCGGAGGCGGCGGCCCGTTCCAGGCGAGCTGCGTGAGCCAGGCGGCGGCATCCTGCATGGCGAGGTCGGCGTGAAGACCCTTCCCGCTGGTCTTGCGCATTTCCAGCGCCGCCAGGATCGCGAGCAGCGCCAATTCTCCACCGCATATGTCGGCGATGGAAATGCCAGCCTTGAGCGGCAGATCGCCGTCACGGGTCAGGTCCATCACGCCGGACATCGCCTGGATCACCGTATCGAAGGCCGGCCGGCCGGGATAGGCGGCGTCGGCACCGAAACCGGAGACGGCGCAATAAATCAGGCGCGGATTGATCGCCGCCAGGCACGGCGGATCGAAGCCCAGCCGCGCCAGTGACCCCGGTTTCATGTTCTCCACCAGGATATCGGACCGGGCTATCAGGTCGCGCAGGTAGGCGGCGCCGTCCGCGGTGCGCAGATCGACCGCGATGCTCCGCTTGCCGCTGTTGCTCAGGACGAAGAAATAGCTCAGCCCGTCGCGGTGCGGCGCCCACTGCCGGGCCGGGTCGCCGTCGGGCGGTTCGATCTTTAGCACCTCCGCACCAAGCATTGCGAGATGGCGTCCGGCCAGGGGCGCCGTCGTGTACTGGCCGATCTCCACCACCCGGATTCCCTCCAGGGGCAAGCGGGCGGGCGGTGGCGGCGTATCCGACCAGGGGCGCCCAGCGGTCATGGCTTCCAGCGCCCGCCATCCTTTGCCATAGCGAGGCAGCGAGAGCGGCTCCGCGATGTCACCTGCGAAACGGATCAGCGACGCCGGCAAAAGCATGGCCCCGCCTCCCGGAACCTCTGTTTTCCGCACCATCCCACGATGGCGGAGGTTCGGGTCCGCCGCTAGTTCGGCGGCGGGAACGATCGGGCCGCAGGCAACGCCGTGGTCGTTGAGTGCTTGCACGGCTGCATCCACGCCGCATCCGCCGATCCAGGCCTCGATAACCGCATCTACCTCGCCGCGCCGCTCCATGCGGGCGCGCAGGGTATCGAAGCGCCGGTCGGACGCAAGGCCTGGCTGGCCGATCGCGGCGCAAATACGCTGCCACTGACGATCGTCGGTGGAACAGATCAGCACCCAACCATCGGCGGCTCGATAGGCGTTCCAGGGCGCCGCCATGGGGTGGCGGTTGCCGATGCGGCCCGGTTGCAAGCCGCCGAAATGCGCCGGCAAGAAGGTGGCCAGCGCATTGATCCCGCAGTCGTACAGCGCGATGTCGATACGCTCACCGCGTGCGGCTTGTTTCCCGCCTCCACGCCCAAGCGACACGAGCAGTGCGGCCGCGGCATAGAACGCGGCGGAGAATTCCAAGATCGGAGCAGCCACGGCGCGCGGTGGGCCATCGGCACGACCGGTGGTGTCCATCACGCCCGTGATGGCCTGCAGCAAACCGTCGGAGAAGACGCGGCCGGCGAGCGGGCCGGTCTGACCGAAAGCGGTGATATCGCAGATCGCCGGGCCTTCACCGTCGGCCGGCAGAAGCCCGGCAATCCAGGCCGGATCGAGATCGCTGGAGACCAGCACCGCATCGGCCTTGCCGATCAGATCGCGCAAGCGGTCACCTGGACCGCCCTCGATACTGAGCTTGCCAACGGAAAAGCCGGTGCGATGGGCGAATTTGCCAAGACCGGCGCGCTCCGGCTCCGCCTCGACGAAGCCGACCGTGGCCCCGCATTGAGCAAGAAGCGAGCCGCAGGCGCCACAGGCGATCCGTGTGCCTAACTCCACCACGAGGAAGGGCAGGCTCATGACGGACCTGCCGCGGCTGTTCGCGGTGCGTCGCTTCGTGAACCCATTATTGGACCGTTCCCGCCGCGCGCAGTCGCAGCTTTTCGGTATGCTCGCCGAGGCGGGGCGGCCGCCGTCCCGGTCGCGACGGCATGCCCGCGGCATGCCCGGCCGGACGGCGGACGTGTCCCGCTACGACCGCGGAGCCGGGGCGCATCAGATCCGCCTCGCTGGCGGGTGCGATGGCGATATCGCGCCGCTGCCCTTCGTCGCACAGGTCCTGCCGGTCATGAGCGGCGGCAAAGCGGGCGAAGAGCCCGGCGAAGATCGCCTTGGCCTCGCTGCTTGCCTTGTAGCCGTCGTCCCGCCACCTGTCATCGCGCAGCCGAGCTGCCTCGGGCAGTTCGGACGCCATCCAATCCACCAGTTCGGTCCAGCCGGCACCCGATGCGGTATCCGTCGCATACAGCAGGACATGGCCATCCCGACAGGGGTACAGGCCGATGCCGGCTTGGCGCTCGCTCTCTGAGCGGTGGAAGTTTGGCACGCCCTCCAGCGCGTCGAACTGCGGCTCCGGCGCGGCGGCGGCCTCCCGGATCTGCTGCACGGACACGTCGATGAACTGACCGCCGCCGCTTTTCGCGGGGCGGAGCAAGCTGATCAAGCTCGCCGCCGCCGCATGGCACGCGGCGCGGTAGAGTGCGAGGCGCGCGTCGGCCGGCAGCGGTTGGCTCTCATGGTAACCGGCCAGCCAGGCCACCCCGCCGGTCGCCCTGACGGCGGCGGCGTCAGCCAGGTCGCCGGCGTTCGGCCCCGCCTGGCCAAACCACGTCACGGCACACCAAACGAGGTTGGGATGCCGCGCCGCGACGATCGGGAAATCGAGGCCCCGCCCAGCCCAGACGCTCTGCAACTGATCGTCGAGAACCAAGTCGGCGTCATCGAGCAGGCGGTCGAAGAACCACCGGTCCTCGGGCAGGTCGAAATCGACGACGACGCTGCATTTTCCCGCGCCTAGGGAATCGAAATGCGCCGGCGATCCGGTCGCCGCTTGGTCGTCGCCTGTCCACCCGCGATGGCGTGCCGAGATTCCCCCCGGCGGCTCGACCAGGATCACGGTCGCCCCGAGATCGGCGAGGATCTTGCTTGCGTGCCCAAGCTCCTGGGTCAGGTCGAGGACCCGAAGACTCCGCAGCGGCCGGCCAGCCCCGGTCAGCCGGGGGAGGGCATACGCCAGTTCGGGTGGCGTGCGGTTCGGCATCGCCGCATCCAGCCGCGGCGGGTCGAAAACCGCCGGCCCGGAGGAACCGCCGGCTTGCGCCCCAGCCGGCTTTCCGGGGAGCGATCCAGGCACCTTCGGGCCGCCGCCGAGCAGCCGCGAAAGATCGGCCGCCGCCGCGAGCGCGAGTTGCAGAAGCGCCTCCTCCCGTTCGGCGAAACGGCCGGACGGTCCGGTGACCGTCATACAATATTTCACCACGTCCAGTTCGTCGCGCAGCGGCACACTGATAGCGGTGGCGCCCGGGACACGCTCGTCGCGGGTCAGCGAGAACCCTTGCGCGCGGATCGCCGCCAGTTGTCCGGCCAGCACGGTGCGATCGAACGACGCGGATTCCGGCCGCCCGGCAATGATCCGCTCGACCTCCGGGGGAGCGAGGTGGGCAAGAAACATCTTGCCGGTCGCGCCGAAGGCCAACGGGAGACGGGTCCCGGCATGCACGATGCTCTTGAGGCTCGACGCGCTTTCCACGACATCGATGCAGATGCGGCAATCGCCGTCGAGCACGCTGACTTCCACGGTCTCGCCGGTTTCCGCCGCCAGCCGCTCCAGCAACGGATGCATCATGTCGTGCAGTCCGAGAGACTGCCGCGACAGGCTCCCCAGCCGCATCAGCCGGTGCGACAGGCCGTATTGGTATTTGTCCAGTTGCACGACGTAGCCCTCGGCGACCAGCGTCGAGAGAATCCGGAAGGTGGTCGTCTTTGGCAACCCGACACGGAGCGATATCTCATGGAGCGACAGATTCAGCTTTTCCAGATCGAAGCATTCAAGCACCTGCAATCCGCGCTTTAGTACGCGGATCATGGCGGTGTCTCGTGCAGCCAATCCCGCAGCACCGCGGCCCGGCCGCTATCAACCGGGCCGATCAACGGGCCGATCCGCGTGGGCGTGACCGTCAGGCCAAAAGGCGCCCCGTGCAGGGTCACCGGGGCACCATCCGGGGCCGTGGTCCGGAACAGCATGTGCCGTCGCGTCAGCAGCGGATCGCCAAGCACCTCATCGAGTTCGCGAACCCGCGCCGCGGCGATGCCCCCGGCGCGCAACCGCTCCAGCAGTTCGGCCGCCGGCATGGTGGCGCCGGCAGGTCCCACCCATTCCCGAACCACCGCCTGCTCCGCCGCCGCGACGAGCCATCCGTCCGCCGCCGGCAGCCGGCAGAACCCGCCAGGGGCCACCGAGCCGGCGATTTGCGTCAGCCAGAATACGGCGTGGAACATCGAGAGATCGATTTCGACCCCTTCGCCGGTTCGGTCACGCTGGCGCAGCGCCGCGACCACCGCGAGCGCGGCAAGGTGCGCGGCCACCAAGTCGGCGACCGAGAACCCTACCTTGCATGGCCTGTCGCCGGCTTCGACCATCGCCATCAGTCCCCCGCTGGCCTGGATCACCGTGTCCAGTGCCGGTGCCCGCGATCCCTCGGCCCCGTAGCCGGAAATCGAGCAGTAAACCAGGCCGGGATGCCGCCGCAGCATATCGGCCGAGCCGAAACCAAGCTTCTCCAGCGCGCCGGTCTTGAGGTTCTGGAGGATGACATCGGCCGCGCCGGCCAGCCGCCCGAAGACGAGGCGGTCCGCCGGATCGGCGATGTCGAGCGCGATGGAGCGCTTGCCGGCATTGTAGTTGGCGAAATAACCGCTATCGCTGCCCATGCGCGGAGTCCATGCGCGCGAGACTTCGCCGCCAGGGGGCTCGACCTTGACGACGTCGGCGCCGAGATCGCTCAGCAGCCGGCCCGCGAGCGGGCCCGCGGTGAACGGCCCGACTTCCAGGATGCGAACGCCCGACAGCGGCAGCGGGCCCGCGCCCGTCGGACCGCGCGTACCCCGCGGCCCGGCGGTCAGGCGCAGCGGCGAACGGCAGCGGCGAACCGGCTCGCCGTCCGGACCGGCCACCCTTTCGAGCAGGGCTTTGCCGGGACCCGCAATGATATCGGCGGGCGTGCGGATCGGCCCGGCGGGAATCCCCGCCGCGATCAGCGCATTCACGGCCGCGGCCGTGGACAGCCCGGCGGTCCAGCCGGCGACCAAGGCATCGACCGCGCCGACATGCCGCGCCCGCCCCGCCATGTCCGCGAAACGCAGGTCCGATCGCTCGGTGGCGCCGATCAGATCCAGCAATCGCCGCCAGTGTGCGTCGGACGTGGAGCACAGCATTACCCGCCCGTCCCGCGTCGGATATGCGTTCCATGGCGCGCAGATCGGGTGCCGGCAGCCGTCGCGGAATCCGGCCGTCCGTGTGCCGGACATCACGAAGGCGACGAAGGTTCCCAAAAGGGCCGCATTGGTGTCGACCAGGGTCACATCGATTGGTGGCGCGGGGGCGCCGCGTTCGCGCAGCCGCAACGCCGCCAGGCTCGCGGTCGCAGCATTGATCCCGGCGAAGATGTCCAGCAGCGGAACCCCGACCATCAGAGGCGGGCCGTCCGCCTCCCCGGTCGCTGACATCATACCGCCCATCGCCTGCAGCAGCACCTCGGGCAGGTCGGGCGGCAGGCAGGCAGGTGCCCCAGCCCCTGCGGCCGAGATGTCGCAGCGGATCGTTTCCGCCGGATCGATATCGAAGCGCCCCCCCGGCGCGGCGAGGAGGATATCCGCCGGCCCGGCATCGACGATACCAGCGCCGAGCGAGCACAGCAGGTCGGCGCAGACGCGGCCCGCCGCGCGTTCCGCCGCGGCGATCACCCGAATTCCGTCGAGGGCCGGTGCGGCGGTCATAGGCCGGTCAACTCCGGAAAGTGCTGATGCCGGTGATTTCGCGCCCTTGGATCAGCGCAAGGATTTCGTTGGTGCCGTCCGGGATCGGCAGCATGCGCACGTCGCGATAAAGCTGCTCAAGCTTCGCCTCGCGGCTGACCCCCATCGCGCCATGGACATGCATGGCGCTGGAGATCGCCTCCTGGCACACCGTCGTCGCGTAGCGCTTGGCCATGGCCGAGATGCCGTTGCTGCGCTCGCCGCGATCGATCGCATCGAGCGCATGATAGCAGAGCAGCCGGCTGGTGACGATCGCCGTCTCGATGTCTGCCAGGTTCTTCTGGACAAGCTGATGACCCCCGATCACCTTGCCGAATTGCTTGCGCGTGCCGGCATAGGCGACGGCGGCATCGAATGCGCATTGGGCGAGTTGCGTCGCGGCGAGACCGACCAGGGGACGGTTGCCGTTCCAGGTCACCGTCAGCAGCCGGGCGGCATCGCCGGCATTGCCGAGGGCATTGTCCCGCGGCACCCGGCAGTTCTGAAAGACCACTTCGCCCAGATGGCCTTGGCGCAGCCCGAGCGTGTCGATCTCGCGCGTTTCATACGGAGAGTGCGCCCGCTGCACGACGATGCGGCGCATGCTCTCGCCGCCGCCCGGCTGGCGTTCGACGCAGGTGACGTTGATGACGTCCGAAACCGAGGCGTTGGTGATCCACAGCTTGCTGCCGTTGATGATCAGTTCATCCGCCTCGGCGGCGACCCGCGTCCGGACGCCGCGCGGGTCGGAACCGACGTCGGGTTCCGTCGTGCCGGTGCAGCATATCTGGGTGCCCGCCAGCAACGGCGGCAGGATGCGGCTGCGCTGTTCTTCGCTGCTGTCCGCGTACATCCGCGCGATGGTGCATTCGTGCGACATGACCGAAATGCCGATTGCCGGCGGCAGTTGCTCGAACAGCAGGCCATAATTCAGCATGCTCATGCCGGAGCCGCCGGCGGCTTCGGGCAGCCGGGGCGCCATCAGGCCCTGGGGGGCCAGCATGGCGTAAATGCGCAGAAGTTCGGCCTTGGGAAGCGGCCGGTCGGCGGGATGGGCGTCGAGAATCGGCTGGATATGCCGCGCGACCATGCCGCGCGCCGATTCCTGGATCATCCGCTGTTCGCTGCTGAGAGAAAATTCCATGGGTAACGTCCCCTCAGGGCATGACGAAGCCGCCGTTGACGCTGAGCACCTGACCGGTGATCCAGGACGCCTGGCGGCTGCAAAGGAAGGCGATGGCGGCGCCGATGTCGGCCGGCTCGCCGAGGCGGCCGGTGGGATAACCGCGCAGGACATTCCTTGTCCGGCGGGCATATTTCTCTTCGCCCATCTGGGCCAGTAGTCCGGCTTCGCGCGCCTGCCGAAGCTCGGTGTTGGTCGCGCCGGGGGAGACGACGTTGAGCGTGATCCCGCTGCCTCCGACCTCTTGCGCGACCGATTTGATCAACCCGATCACGCCGGCCTTGGCGGCGGCGTAGTAGGATAACCGGGCCTGGCCGATGCGGGCGGCATCGCTGGCCAGGCAAACGATGCGGCCATACTTGCGCTCTGTCATGCCGGGCAGAACCGCGTGCAGGATGTTCATCGGCCCGTAGAGGCAGACGTCGATCATGCGCTTCCAGTCCGCCGGCCCGGAATCGACGAACAGCTTGTCATCGAGCACTGCCGCGCTCTGCACGACGATCGACGGCGCGCCGAGCGAAGAGGTGACCGCGGCGATCAGTTCGCCGACCTGGGTCGGACTGGTGATATCGACGCCGAATCCCGTCACCTTCACCCCAGATGCCGCCGCCAGCCGTTCCGCCGCCGCGGTGACCGCCGAGCGGTCTATATCGGCCAATGCCACACGCGCGCCGTCCGCGGCCAGGGCCTCGGCCGCCGCATAGCCGATGCCGCGGGCACCGCCCACGATCAGAGCCACGTCTCCCGTAATCCGGTAATCCAAGTATTCCTCCCGCTCGTAACGAATTTCGTTGCTGTCCAATCCCACTCAGCGGCGGGTGCGGAACTTGCGGAATTCCGGTTTACGCTTTTCCAGGAAGGCGGCGATGCCCTCCATGTTCTCGGCATTGCCGTAGATCGAGGCGAGCAGTTCGCCGGTGGGGAAATACGAGCCGTAGAATTCCTGGTCCGATCCCGCGTTCAGCGCGACCTTGGCGATGCGGACGCTCTGCGGGCTTTTGTCGAGGATATCGTTGCACAGGGCGGCGACGTGGGCATCGAGTTCCTCGGGCGGAACGACCGCGTTGATGAGGCCCATCTCGAGCGATTCCTGCGCGGTATACAGACGGCACGTGAAGATCATTTCGCGGGCCTTCCGTTCGCCGACATAGCGGGCCAGCAACTGGCAGGCCCCCCATATTGGGACGCTGCCGACCCGAGGCCCGGTCTGTCCGAACTTGGAATCCGAGGAAGCGACCGACATATCGCAGAACAGGTGTATCTCGTTGCCGCCGCCGACGCAAAATCCGCGCACCTTGGCGATGATTGGTTTGTCCATCATGCGCATCACGGACGAAAGCGCGAACAACCGGCGAATATGGGTGCGGCCGATGTCGGGGCTGCGGCCCTTCTGGTCCCCCACATCGCCGCCGGCGCAGAATGCCTTGCCACCGGCTCCGGTCAGGACGACGACGCCGATTTCCGCGTCGTCCGCGGCCATGTGCATGGCTCGGGTCAGCTCCTCATAGGTTTGCGGCCGGACGGCATTCCGCACGTGCGGCCGATCGATGGTGATCGTCGCGACCCCTTCCCGCGCCTCGTATTTGATATCCTCGAACCGCACTGCATTTCCCCCTGTTTGTTTTGCATTTGCTGGCGCTGCAATTCCAGCGCGCTGCGCTATTCCACTAGACAGAATGCATTCCGCACCGTAGAAAGGCTTTCAATAAAAGTCAACGGCCCACATGGCCGGTGGGGGAACGAAATGTCTTCAGGATATAGGCGCGCTGACAGATGGTCCCGTGCCGTGGCCACAATGATCCTCGCCACTCTCGTGGCCGCGGCATCGGTCCCGACGCACGCGCAGGATACAGTGAAGATCGGCGCGCCGCTCGAACTCAGCGGTCGCTTCGTTGCCTATGGAGCACAGGGCAAGCGCGGCATCGAAATGGCGCTCGCCGCCCACGGCGACATGGCCGCCGGCAAGAAGATCGAGGTGCTCTACCGCGACGTGCAAAGCAACAATCAGGTCGCCCTGACCGCCTTCACGGATCTGGTGCAGCAGGAAAAAGTCAATTTCGTCGTTGGACCGATCGCCTCGGGGATCGTCGCGGCCTCCGTTCCCGCTTGGCGGGAAGGCAAGCCGCTATGGCTCGTGCCCGGCTCATCCTCGACCCAGCTCGAAGACGCGATGAAGGGCGAGACCCTGTTCTTCCACACCTATCCATGGGCATACAATTACCATGAAAACGCCGCGGCCGCGATCGCGCAGGCGGCCGGCACGGGCAAGAAAGTCGTCATCGTCTACTCGGATGGCGGCTACGGTCGCGAACAACTGCCCTGGGCCAAGGAGTTCTATACCAAGGCCGGATTCAACGTGGTCGCGACGGAGCTCGTCCGCGAGGGTGCCGCGGATCTCAATCCCGTCCTGCAACGCCTCCGCCAGTTGCGGCCGGACGTGCTCGTGGGGATCGTTCAGACCACGGACGGAATACAACTGGCCAAGCAGATCCAGGTGGCTGGATTGAAGGTTCCCTACCTGGTCGGCACCGCCTATCCGCAGCTAAAGGAATGGGCCGACGCGGTGGGACCGGAAGCCGCCGACAAATGGATCGGGATAACAACGTACCTGCCGGGCATGACCCGGCCGGCCGATCCGAATCTCCCGAAACTGTTCCCGGCCATGAGCGACTGGGAGACGGCATTCCGCGCCCGTTATCATCGGGAGCCAGAGTTCCTCGACGTCACCAGCTATACGACCGCCATGCTGTTGCTGGTTGCCATCGACCAGGCCGGCACGACCGACAAGAATGCGGTCGCGCGAAAATTGGCCAGCCTCGACATCATGACGATGCTGGGATCTTCGAAATTCCACCCGACGGCCGGTGGAGCGGTCCATCAGGCTTTTAGCAAGATGATCGTTTTTCAACGGCAGGGCGACAAGTTCGTGACCGTGTATCCGAACGACGTCGCGAACGGAAAGCTGATGCCGCGTCAATAGCACGAAGACGCCGGCCGGAGCGATTGGTCCGGCCGGCGTCGTCTCCGCAAGGGGGTTCGATGTCCATGCTTCTACAATGCCTCGTCGATTCCATTCTTCTGGGTGGCCTTTACAGCTTGATGGCGGTGGGGCTGTCGCTAGGCTTTGGCGTGACCCGCATCATCAATTTCGCATATGGCGAATTTATCATGCTTGGTGCTTATGGCGCTTTTTTCTGCTCCTCGCTCGCCGGCATCGATCCGCTGATAGCTCTGCCCGCCGTGGCGATCGGTGTGGCGCTGTTCGCGGCGATCGTTTTCGAGTTCAGCCTGCGTCGTGTGCTCCGAGCGCCGGCCATCAACCAGATTCTCCTGCTTTTCGGTGTCGGTCTCGTGATCCAGAACCTTGCCGCAATCCTGTGGACCGGCGACGCGCGTTCGGTCGAGACGCCCTATTCGCTCACCGCCCGGGAGTTCGGCGACATCAACGTGCCAGACGGGCGGATCGTCACTTTCCTCGTCGCGACCGTATTGATCGCGGCTCTGCTCTGGTGGCTGCACCGGACGGAGCTTGGTCGCGCCATCCGGGCCGTGGCGCAGAACCGGGATGCGGCCGTGCTGATGGGCATCAATGTGATGAGGATGTATCTGCTCTCATTCATGCTCAATGCCGCGCTCGGCGCGGCTACCGGCGCCATGGCCAGCTTCCTGCTGACGGTGACGCCGTTCATGGGCTTTCCCATGCTGATCAAGAGTTTCGCCATCGTCGTGCTGGGCGGTCTCGGCAGCATCCCGGGCACGCTCGCGGGCGCGTTCCTGCTGGCCTTCGCCGAGACGGCGGTTGCCTATTACGTCCCCGACGGCATCGGCTGGGCCGAAGGTGTCGCCTTCGCGGTCCTGCTGGGCGTGCTGATTTTTCGTCCGCGCGGCATTCTCGGGCAGGCGGTGGAGGTCGCATGAACGCCAACAGGGAAAGCGGCTCGCCCACCAGCCTGCCAATCGCGTTGCTGTGCTATGGCGCGGCGGCTGTCGCGGCCGTCGCATTGCCACTGGCCGGCAGCCCGCTCGCGGTCAACCTGATGCTGCGCGCGGGCAGCATCGTGATGCTGGCGATCAGTTGGAACCTGGCCGCGAATGCCGGGCTGATTTCGCTTGGTCATTCGACGTTCTGGGGGTTGGGCAGCTATGCGGCCTTGCTGATGGGAAACCGCTTCGGGTGGCCATTCCTCCCCTCCATCCTGCCGGCCATGGCGCTCGGCGCCGCAGTCGCCGCGCTGCTCGCCGTCATCACCGGGCGGCTTCGCGGCATTTATTTCGCCATTGCCACACTGGCGCTGTCGGAAGGTCTGCGCGTCATCGCGGTGATGCTGCCTGACCTGACCGGTGGCGGCGCCGGACTTTTCATCGACCAGACGCTGCGTCCCGAACCCAGGCTGACGGCGATCGTCACCGCTCTGGGCGCCGTCTGCTTCGCCTTGCTCGCCCATCTGCTGTCGCGCACGCCGTTTCACTACGCCTGCCGCGCGATGCGCAACAATGAGCATGCGTCGCAGATGCTGGGGATCAACCCCCTGCGTTTCCGGATCACCGTCCTGGCACTGTCGGGCGCCATCGCGGCATTCGCCGGCGGCGTCAACATCTGGTACGGCGGGTTCCTCGACCCGGACATCGGGTTCGACCTGCACATCACCATCCTGGCGCAGATCGGCCCGATCCTCGGCGGCATCCATACCCTGGCCGGTCCGATCATCGGTGGCCTCGCGACCCTGCTGATCGCGGAACTGACGCGGATGTGGTTCGGCGAACAGGGCTATAGCCTGCTGGTCTACGGGGCAATCCTGATCGTCTCGATCATGTACATGCCGAACGGCATTTACGGCACGCTGCGCCGGCTTTGCGCGCCCTGGACGAAGCGGCGCGCCGCGGCCAAAACCGCGCTGGTGGCATCATGACGGCGCTGCTGGAAATCGCCGGCCTGCGCGCCGGATATCAGGAATCGATCGTGCTTGAGGATATCTCCCTGCAGGTCCAGATCGGCGAGGTCGTCGCCCTTCTCGGTGCCAACGGCGCCGGCAAGACGACGACCATGCGTGTCATCACCGGCCTGATTGCAGCGCTTGGGGGCACCATCGCGTTCGACGGCGAAGACCTGTCGCGGCTTCGCGCGGAGCGCCGGGTCGATGTCGGCATCGCGCTTTGCCCCGAGGGACGCCAGGTGTTCCCCAACATGTCCGTGATGGAAAATCTTCTTCTCGGATCATTCTGCCGCCACGCCCGGGCGCGGCGGGCCGCGACGCTGGAACTCGTCCAAGAGCTGTTTCCCAGGCTGACGGAACGGAGCGCGCAAAAGGCGGGGCTGATGTCCGGGGGCGAACAGCAGATGCTGGCGATTGGCCGCGCCCTGATGGCCTGCCCGCGCCTGCTGCTTTTGGACGAACCCTCGCTTGGGCTCTCGCCCAGAATGGTGCAACTGGTGTTCGGCGCGGTGGCGAAGATCGCCGAAGCCGGTATCAGCATCCTGGTCGTCGAGCAGAACGCACAGGCCGCCTTCAGCGTGGCGCGGCGCGGCTACGTGCTGGCAGGGGGGCGGGTCGCCGCCGCCGGCACCATCGCCGAGCTGGCGCGGTCGGGACAGGTCGAACAGGCTTTCATCGGAACCGATTTCTTCAAGCGAGAGGGTGCCGCATGCTCGAAGTCCGGCGCCTGACAATGCGCTTCGGCGGCCTGGTCGCCATCGACGACCTCAGCCTGACCGTCAAAGCGAATCAGTTCCTGGGCGTGATCGGTCCGAACGGCGCCGGCAAGACGACCTTGCTGAACCTGATCACCGGCTATCTTACGCCGTCAAGCGGTTCGATCACCCTGGAAGGGGCCGCGTTGGTCGGGCGCAAACCGTACCATATCTGCCGCATGGGCATTGCCCGCACATTCCAGGTGGTGCAGCCGCTGGCAGAGATGACGGTGCTGGAAAACGCCATGACCAGCGTCTTCTACTCCGGGCCGCACCGGGTTTCGATCACCCAGGCACGCGATCGCGCGTTCGAGGCGCTGTCACTGGTGGGGCTGGCGGAACAGTCCGGAATGCTGGCGGGCGCCCTGACCCTGGGCAACAAGAAAAAGCTCGAACTCGCGCGGGCGCTGGCGACCCGGCCGCGGCTGCTGCTGCTCGACGAGGTGATGGCCGGCTCGCCCCAGAGCGACGTGATCGACCTGATGCACGTTCTCAGGGCGATCCATGCCAGCGGCACCTCGATCCTGATGATCGAGCATCTCGTTCCGGTCATCCTGGCCCTGGCCGAACATGTCTTCGTGCTCAATTTCGGCCAGGAACTCTATCAGGGCCGGCCGGAAGACGTCGTGACCCATCCCGAGGTCATCGAATCATACCTCGGCAAACCGCTGACCGCGCTCGCCGATGCATAGCGAAGCGACCATCCCGCCCACGCCGTCCGCCGACGCGCCGGCCACGCGCCTCGGCGGAGCGGCGGTGCGGTCGTTCGGTCATGGTCAGCCGCTTCTGCTACTGCATGGCGGCGTCGGCTCCTGGACTCATTGGCGGCGCAACGTCGGCGCGCTGGCGCCGCACTTCCGGGTGCATGCCGCAGACCTTCCCGGCTTCGGCGACGCGCCGGACGTGCCGCGTGGCACCACCCCGGAGGGTTTTCTCGACATCGTGACGGCTTCGTTCGCGGCGCTGGCCAGCCGGGAAGGACCGTTGCGGATTGCCGGATTTTCCTTCGGCGCGGCGCTGGGCGCGACGCTCGCCCGCCGGCTGGGCACCGGTTGCGCGGCCTTCGCCGCGGTGGGCCCAGGGGGCTTTGGCGAGGCGCCGGGGCGCAAGCTCGATCTGCGGCCCGTCCCGCCATCCGGGGACCCGGCCTACCGCGCCGCGATCCGCCACAACCTGTCGGTGTCGATGATCGCGGATCCGGGCGCGATCGACGATGCGACCGTCGATCTGCATTGCGCGAATCTCGCCCGCGCCCGGTTCGACAGCCGCCGGATTTCTCTCCGGGCCACGCTGCTCGACGATGTGGCACGGATCGCAGCGCCGGTCATGGCGATCTGGGGCGGCGCCGACCGGCTCGCCTGGCCATCGGTCGCCGACCGCATCACCGCCTTGCTGCGCGCGCGGCCGGATGCCCGGATCGAGACGATCCCGGGCGCCGGCCACTGGACCCAGTATGAACGCCCCGCCCCGATCAACGCGCTGCTGATCGACTTCTTCGGACAACCGCCCGCGTCATCCACCGCCAATCGAGAATTGCCCGAATGACCTATGCCAACATCAAGACTGCCCGCGACGGCGCGGCATTCCTCATCACGCTCAATCGGCCGGACCGCCGCAACGCGATCAGCGTCGCGACCATGGGCGAACTGACCGAGGCCGCGCGGGAGGCGGATGCGGATGCGGCGGTGCGCGGCATCATCGTCACCGGCGGGCCGGACTATTTCTCGGCGGGCGCGGACCTCAATGACGCGCTGGCGATTGCCGGTGCCGCCGACGGGCTAGCCTACTTCAAGCGCTGGCATGCGCTGTGCGACGTTTTCGAGAACCTGTCGAAACCCGTGATCGCCGCGGTCGAGGGGTTCTGCATGACCGGCGGCTGCGAATTCGCAATGGCCTGCGACCTGCGCGTCGCCGGCGCCGGCGCGAGCTTCGCCATCACGAGCTCGAAGATCGGCACCGTCGCCGGGGCGGGCGGTACACAGCGGCTCGCCCGGCTCGTCGGGCCGGCCAGGGCCTTGGAAATCCTGTTCCACGGCAATCCGATCGACCATGAGGAAGCCCACCGCATCGGCCTGGTCAACCGGATCGCCCCCAAGGGCGGCGCCATCGAGGAAGCCAAGGCGATGATCCGCGTCTATGAGGAACGCGCACCGCTCAGCCTGGCGTTCGCCAAGCGGGTCGTGCATCGCGGGTTGCAGATGGATCTCGCCTCGGCCTTGGAGTTCGAGGCGTTCCTTGTGGCGACCATCTATGGCACCGCTGATCGGACGGAGGGCATCTCGGCCTTCCTCGAAAAGCGCAAGGCGCGGTTCTCAGGTCGGTGACCGAGCGGATGATGACCCATCCTTCAGGTCGTCCGGCCACCGCAGCGCTGCCGCTGGCTGGCATCAAAGTGGTCGATTTCAGTCGCCTGCTCCCTGGCCCGTGGTGCGCCCAGATGCTGGCCGACATGGGCGCGGAGGTGGTCAAGGTCGAACAGCCCTGCATCGGCGATCCGGCGCGCCACAACCAGCCGGATTACCGTACCGGCAGCGTCTATTTCCACGGCGTCAACCGCGGCAAACGCAGCTTGGCCCTGGACCTTGCGGCCCCTGAAGGGCGGGAGGTCGCGCTGCGGCTGATCGACGGCGCCGACGTGCTGATCGAATCCTATCGACGCGGCGTGACCACCCGCCTTGGTATCGATGCCGATCAGGCGCGGGTGCGCAACCCGCGCCTGATCTACTGCTCGATCACCGGCTTTGGCCAGGACGGCCCGTTGGCCCCCGTCCCGGGGCACGATCTTGTCATCCAGGCCATGAGCGGACTGATGGGGACTCAGCCCGCCGCGCCAGGCGACCCGCCCACCGTGCCCGGCTTCCAGGCCGCCGATTACGCCGGCGCCACCAGTGCGTTGACCGCTATCCTGGCGGCCCTGCTGCGCCGGCAGCAGACCGGCGAGGGCGCCTATCTCGACATTTCGATGTTCGACAGCTTGTTCGCCATGCTGAACGTGGTGATGACAGGCGCCCTGGCCCGCGCCGCCGGCAACCATGATGGCCCCTGGATCGAGGTCTGGGGCCGTAATCCCCGCTACGCGACCTATGCGACGCGCGACGGCGGGGCGGTGGCCGTCTCCCTGCTGGAAACCCGAACCTGGGAGCATTTCTGCCGGTTCATCGGCCGGGCGGACCTGATTGCGCCGGACGAGACCCCGAAGGATCGGCACAGCACGCATGGCGACCGCTCGGCGCTGTATCGTTCGACGCTGACCGCCTATTTCGCCAGCCAGGACCGCGACGAGGTCGCCGCCCGGCTGCTCGCCGCGGATATCCCGATCTGCCCGGTCAGTACCCCCGACGAGGCGCTCACGCATCCGCATATCGCCGCCCGCGGCCTGGTCGAGTGGATCGACGATCCGACCCAGGGCCGTATCCCGCGCATCGCCAATCCGCTGTCCCGCACCGGTCTGGCCGATACGCGCGGCCTGACCGCACCGGAACTGGGCGCGGATCGCGAAGCCATCCTGGAGGAACTCGGCTATGGCAGCGAACAGCGCCAGGCACTTCGCGCCAAGGGAGTGGTGACATGAGCGCGAAAACCCCTAACGCCGACGCGGTGGCGGATTTCGTTGTCGGCCTTTCGGATTTGGCCCTGCCGGACGATGTCACCATGGCGGCGCGGATGTGCCTGGTGGACTGGCTGGGTGTCGCCATCGCGGGCCGCGCCGAGGATGCGGCGGGGGCGGTGCTTCGCGTCATCGCCGGCTGGGGCAGCGGGCGGGCGCATATCCTGGGCGGCGGCACGGCACACGCGGCCGCGGCGGCCATGGCCAATGGCACGATGGCGCATTGCCTGGATTTCGACGACACTCATGTCGGCTCGCTCGCCCATCTGAGCGGACCAGCCTGGGCGGCCGCCTTCTCGCTCGGCACGCAACGCGGCGCCTCGCCGGACCAGATGATCCGTGCCTTCCTCGCCGGATTTGAAACCGGCGCGCGGCTTGGCGGCAATGGCATGGGGGAGGCGCTGAACGCGCGCTCGCTGCACTCGACCGGGTTCTTCGGCTGCCTCGCGGCTGCCGCGGCCGGCGCCGCGCTGCTGCGGCTCGACCGTGACGGGGTGCGGCGAAGCCTTGGCGCGGCGGCGACCCAGGCGGCGGGTCTGACCGCCTCCTTCGGGACGATGGCGAAGCCGTTTCATGCCGGGAAGGCCGCCTTCAACGGCTTGCTGTCCGCGGAACTCGCGGACGCCGGCTTCCTCCCCGCTCTCGATCTGCTGGAAGCGGAAGGCGGACTGGCGGCGGCCCTCGTGCAGGACCGGCGTGCCCGCATGCCGGCGATCGATTTCGGCGATGGGTGGGAGGTGCTGCGCAACACCTTCAAACCCTATGCGTCCTGCCTGCTGACCCACCCGGTGGTCGATGCGGCGCGGCAACTTGCCGCGGCGGTTCCGTCCACGGCGATCGAGCGAGTGCGTATCGGGGTACATCCAATGGCGATCCAGCTTGCCGGTAAGCCGGCGCCTGCGACGCCGCTGGAGGGCAAGTTCAGCACCGCCTTCTGCGCGGCGCTGGGGCTGAGCGGCCATCCCGTGTCCCAGGGCGATTTCACCGCCGAGCGCCTGGCGGACGCCGGGTTGCGCCGTCTGACCAGCCGTGCCGAACTGATCGAGGAGCCCGGAATCGCCAAGACCGCCGCCTGGCTTGAACTCACCACCGCCGATGGCGGCACCCGGCGGGCCGACGTGCCGCTCGCGCTCGGCAATCCGGGCCGGCCGATGGGATGGGACGACCTCCGTGCCAAGTTCCTCGGCCTCGTGGAGCCATCACTCGGAGCAGACGGCGTGGTTTTGTTCGAACACGCCCGCCGCTTCGAGACCGGCGAGAATTTGGCGACTGTGCTGCGGCTGACCGGGTCGAGGGGCACGAGTGGTAACTTCGGCTGAAAGGGAAGGGCAACCGTCGGGGAGCATCCGTTCCAGCGGTCTCGCCGGACCGCTTCCGGTTTGGAAAAGTCCGGTGGCACCCGCCGGACGCCTTTTGTAAGCAGGAGAAAGAGAAAACGCGCAACAGGCGTCTCGCACCAGGGAAAGGTCACCGTCATGCAATTCGATCCGATTCTGCCAGAGGAACGCGTTCGGTCAATGCGCCTGGCCGGCTTCTGGCGGGACAGGCTGCTGACGGATTATCTCGACGAAGCGGTCGCCGCGGTGCCCGATCGAACCCCCATCATCGCTCACAACAGTATGACGGGCGCGCGAACGATCCTGACCTACCGCGAATTGGCGATGCAGGTGGATCGTCTCGCGCTCGGCCTGGCGGGACTTGGCGTCCGGCGGGACGATGTGGTTTCATTCCAGTTGCCGAACTGGTGGCAATTCACGGCGCTCCACCTCGCCTGCCTGCGCATCGGCGCCGTCACCAATGCCGTGATGCCCATCTTCCGCCAGCGCGAACTCAGTTTTATGCTCGGACTGGCCGAGAGCAGGATCTTCGTCGTACCGCGCGAGTTTCGCGGCTTCGACCACGCGGCGATGGCGCGGGAGCTGAAGTTGGGGCTTCCGAATCTCGCGCATGTGCTGGTGATCGGCGGCAGCGGCGATGAAGCCTTCGAGCGGCTGTTCGAAGGGCCGCCGGACCCCGGCGCGACGGCGCTGTTCGCCTCCCGCCGGCCCGGTGCCGATGACGTGACCCAGATCGTCTATACATCGGGCACCACCGGCGAGCCCAAGGGCGTCATGCACACCGCCAACACCCTGTTCAACAACGTCAACGCCTGCATCGAACGCACGGGACTGACGGCTGCTGATGTGCTGCTGATGTCCTCCCCACTGGCCCATCAGACCGGGTTCCTGTACGGGGTGATGGCCCCGATCGTGCTGGGTGCCACGCAGGTGCTACAGGATATCTGGCAGCCGGAGATGGCCGCCGACCTGATCCAAAGCGAGGGCGTGACATTTACCATGGGATCCACGCCTTTCCTGTCCGACCTGACCGAGGTCGCGGGCAGCCGCCCCGACGCGATGCGGACGTTGCGTCTCTTCATCGCCGCCGGGGCACCAATTCCCCGGGTGCTGGCGCGCCGGGCCTCCGAACTGCTCGGCGCGACGATCTGCTCAGTCTGGGGCATGACGGAAAATGGCGCGGTCACCTGCACCCGGCCGGAAGACCCACCGGAAAGAGCTTTGGAAACCGACGGATGCGCGCTGGCGGGGATGGAAGTGCGCGTGGTCGATCTGGACGGCGTGCCGCTTCCACCCGGGCAGGAGGGGCGGCTGCAAGCCCGCGGCGCCAGCAATTTCGTCGGCTATCTGCGCCGGCCGCAATGGTATGGCATGGACGAAGATGGCTGGTTCGAAACCGGCGACCTCGCGCGCATGGATGCCGCCGGCTATATCCGCATCACCGGCCGGGCTAAGGACATCATTATCCGCGGCGGCGAGAACATCCCGGTCGTGGAGGTCGAGGGACTGATTTATCGGCACCCGGCGGTGCAGGAGGCCGCGGTTGTCGGCACGCCCGACGCGCGCCTGGGCGAACGCGCCGTCGCCTTCGTCGTGCTGCGTGAAGGCCTCAACCTGACGCTGCCCGAACTCGTGGCCTTCCTGCTCGCGCAGAAGATGGCCAAGCAATACATGCCAGAACGTCTTGAGATCGTGGAGCAGATGCCGAAGACCACCTCGGGCAAAATCCAAAAATTCCGTCTGCGGGAGCAAGTGCGGACTTCAGCGGCGGATCCAACGTCCGCAGCCTGAACAGGGGGCGGATGACACGGCCATGGTGCGGCCATGTCCGCCAGAAAACGCCGGGGCAATTCTTCCGCTAGGTTAGCACCATCGACGCATAGCCTGCGGCCGCGACCGCGTCGCAGCGTTCCCGATAAGCCGGCGCGCCGCCCTGGTATTGCAGGATACGCCGGACAGTCTTGCCCTCGACATTGGAGTTGATGCCGGTTGCCCAGGAATCGACCTGGGTATAGAGCATCCCGTCAGCGAGTTCCTCGATGTGTCGCGACCATTCGGTTTCGGCCTCAGGTGTCGCGTCGAATCGGGTGATGCCACGGTCGCGTGCCGCACGCATCAGGCCGGTGATCCAATCCACGTTCTGCTCGATGCACCGGGGAATGTTGCAGCGGGTAGAGGCGTTGTGCGGCCCGACGATCGTCAGCATGTTGGGAAAGCCAGCCGACATCAGGCCCAGAAAGGTTTTCGGCCCTTCCGCCCAGTGGTCCTTCAACCGTCGGCCGCCGGTGCCGCGAAACTCGATCCGGTCGAATGCGCCGGTGATGGCGTCGAAACCGGTCGCGTAAATGATCATGTCGAACTCGTACTCGGCATCACTGGTTTTTATGCCCGTCTCGGTGATCCGCTCGATCGACGTCTTCCGCGTATCCACCAGCCGGACATGCGGCAGGTTGTAGGCCTCGAAGTAGTGGGTCTCCTGCGGCACGCGGCGGGTGCCGAAGCCGTGGCATTTTGGGATCAGCATCTCCGCCACCTTCGGGTCCTTCACCCGCTGGCGTATCTTGCGGGCGATGAAGTCGCTGAACAACGTATTCGCCTTCGGGTCGGTCAGGACATCGCGGAAATTCGCCATCCAGATGGCGAAGCCGGGTTCGCTGTAAAGCTTCTCCCAGAAGGCCTCGCGCTCCTCCTCCGTCACCTCGAAGGTGCCACGCGGGTCGGTGTTGTGGATGTAGCAGCCCGGCGTCCGGCGCAGCAGCTCGAACATCGCCGGGTAGCCGGCCTTGATCTTCTTCTGCTCCTCTTCGGTAATCTTGCGGTTGTGCAGCGGGGTGCACCAGTTGGGCGTGCGCTGGAAGACGGTCAGTTGTCCCACCAGCGGCGCGATTGTCTGGATGACCTGCACGCCGGTCGCGCCAGTGCCGATCACGGCGACGCGCTTGCCCGCGAAGTCCACCGCCTCGTGCGGCCAGCGATAGGTGTGGAAAGACTGGCCGCGGAAGCTGCTGACACCCAGGATGCGGGGCAGGGTATCCGCGGACAGCGGACCGATGGCGGTGATCAGGAAGCGCGTGAGGAAGCGCTCGCCATTGTCCAGAGTCACCTCCCAGCGACGTGCGGTCTCGTCGAAGGTGGCGGCGGAAACGCGGCTGTCGAACTGGATGTTGCGCCGCAAATCGAACCGGTCAGCGACGTGGTTCAGGTAGCGCAACGTTTCAGTCTGGGGCGCGAAATGCTCGCTCCAGTTCCACTCCTCCAGCAACGCCTCGGAAAACGAATAGCCGTAGGTGTAGCTTTCCGAATCGAAACGCGCGCCGGGGTAGCGGTTCCAATACCAGGTGCCGCCCACGCCGCTGCCCGTTTCAAAGACCCGCACGGACAGGCCGAGCTCCCGCAGTCGATAGAGCTGGTACATTCCAGCGATGCCGGCGCCGATGATGATGGTGTCATAAGTCTTGTTCGTCGTCGCATCCAAATCGGCGGCGGCAAGCTGGGTGTCAGGCATGCAATATCACTCCCCTGTCCGAACCGGCTAACGAATGCGTACCGGCAATGATTTGATGCCGTGGATGAAGTTCGAGTAAACGCGCCGCGGTTCGCCCATCATCTCGATCACCGGAAAACGCGGCAGCAATTCTTCCCACAGGATGCGCAGCTGCAACTCGGCCAGCCGGTTGCCCACGCAGCGATGGATGCCGAAACCAAACGACAAGTGTTCGCGTGGCCGCGGGCGGTCGATAATGAAACGATCCGGTTCGGTGATCGCCTCCTCGTCCCTGTTGCCCGAGATGTACCACATCACGACTTTGTCACCTTTGCGCACCTGCTTACCGCCAATTTCGACGTCCGCCAGGGCGGTTCGGCGCATGTGGATGATCGGAGTCTGGTAGCGGATGATCTCTGGCACCAAGCTGTTCACCAGCGCCGGATTGGCGCGCAGTTTCTGGTATTGGTCCGGGTTCTGGCTCAGCGCCCACAGTCCGCCCGTCATCGAATTCCGGGTGGTGTCGTTGCCGCCGACGATCAGCAGCCCAAGCGTCCCCATGAACTCGTCCGGCGTCAGGTTCTTCGTCGCCTCGCCATGCGCCAGCATCGACAGCAGATCGAAGCGCGGCGGCATCCTGGCCCGCTCGTTCCAAAGTTCCGCCATGAACTGGGCCATTTCACCCAGCTTGGCGTGACGCTCCTCTTCCGAACGGACGGGCGAGTCCGGCGCGTTTACGTTTGCGATCGCCACGTCCGACCAGTAGGTGAGCTTGCGGCGCTCCTCGAACGGAAAATCGAGCAATGTGGCGAGCATCATTGTCGTGAGTTCGATCGAAACCCGGTCCACCCAATCGAACGTCTCGCCACGCGGCAATGCCTCCAGGATCTGGATGGTTCGCTCCCGGATAAGCCCCTCCATGTTGGCGAGGTTCAGCGGTGCGACGATCGGACTGACCACCTTCCTCTGCTCATCGTGACGAGGCGGGTCCATGCGGATGAAACTGGGCCGGGAGAGTCCCTTAGGCGGATCCTCGATCTGGATGCCGCCCAGGGCGTTTTCCGAAGAAAAGACCGTGTGGTTCACCTCAACTTTCATGATGTCCTTGTATTTGGACAGGGACCAGTACGGCCCGTACGCGCTGTCGGCGGTGAAATGCACCGGCGCCTCCCGCCGCAGCCGTTCGAAGTACGGCTGCCAACTGTCGTTTTCGTAAATCGCGGGATCGCTTACATCGATCTGGTCGAGCCGTGCGGCGAACACATCGGCCCGGGTATCGTAGCTGACGGGTGCATTCATCAAAGGCTCCTACGTCCGGGTAATAAATAGGTTAGCCTGCAGGTCAGGCCGGGATACGAACCGGCAGTGAAGTGATCCCGTGAATCTGGTTCGAGTAGAGCCGTTCCGGTTCGTCCATTAACTCGATCATCGGGAAACGCTTGAGGATCTCTTCCCACAGAATGGTGAGCTGAAGCTCGGCGAGCCGGTTGCCGACGCAGCGATGGATGCCGAAACCAAACGACAGATGCTGGCGCGGACGCGCGCGGTCGATAATGAACTCGTTCGCGCGCTCGATCCCTTCCTCGTCGCGGTTGCCCGAGATATACCACATGATCACCTTGTCCCCAGCGCGGATCTGCTTGCCGCCGACTTCGAAGTCGGCCACCGCATTGCGCCGCATGTGCAGGATCGGCGTCTGCCAGCGGATGATCTCCGGCACCAGGCTGGTGACCAGCGTCGGGTTTTCACGCAGTTTGCGGTACTCATCGGGATGCTTGTTGAGCGCCCAGATGCCGCCGGACATCGAATTACGGGTGGTGTCATTGCCCCCCACAATCAGCAGCCCGAGATTTCCCAGGAACTCCTGCGGCTTCTTGTAGAGATCACGCGTCGCCTCGCCATGCGCGAGCATCGAAATAAGATCGGGGCGAGGTTCGGAATTCGCCCGCTCGTGCCACAGCCGGGTGAAATATTCCAGCGCTTGGCCTAAAATTTCGAAACGCTTCGCCTCGGAATCGACCTCACCGCCAGCGTTGACGTCGGCGGTGACGGTGTCCGACCAATACGTTAGCTTGTGCCGGTCCTCAAACGGGAAATCGAACAGCGTGGCCAGCATCTGCGTGGTCAGTTCGATGGCGACGCGCGGCACGAAGTCGAATGTCTCGCCGCGCGGCAATCCGTCCAGCACCCGCCCGGTGCGCTCGCGGATGGTCCCCGCCATCTTCTGCAGGTTCATCGGAGCGACGATCGGGCTGACTACCTTGCGTTGCTCGTCGTGCTCCGGGGGGTCCATCGATATGAAGCTGGGACGCCGGTACTGCATTTCCCGGTCGGTTATGATGATGCCGCCCAGACGGTAGTCGGACGAGAACACCTGAGGGTTCGTCTCGACCTGCATGATGTCCTTGTATTTGGTGATCGACCAGAACGAGCCATACATGCCGTTCTCGCGCCAATGCACCGGGTCCTCCCGCCGCAGACGCTCGAAGTACGGGGCGTAGATATCGTCCTGGTATAGCTTAGGATCGCTGGGATCGAACTGGTCCAGGGAAATCGCATGGGCATCCGAAAGCGGATCAAAGTGGACGGGAGCGTTCATGGATGTATTGCCTCCTGTGCTTTGTTTTTTGAAGTTGAGGATTCTATCATATCTTATCGGCCGCGCCCGATGGTCTGCCGCCGTCGATACGCTTAGTGCTGATCCTCGGGCAGCCGTACGACGAGACCGTCCAGTTCCGGCGTCATGGCAATCTGGCACGCCAGCCGTGAATTGGGCTGAGAAACCGCGGCGAAGCTCAGCATACTGGCCTCCTGCGAACCCTCCGGCGGCAAGCCTGTCTTGTTCAGCCATTCCAGCTCAACGTAGACATGGCAGGTCGCGCAGGCGCACTCGCCGCCGCAATCGGCATCGATGCCGGGAACAGCATTGTCCACAGCGCCGCGCATCACGGATAGTCCTTCCGGCACGAACACATCATGCGCCGTTCCGTCATACTGGATGTAAGTGACTTTCAGCATCTCGCCTCTCGTTTTTCTTGTCGTGGCCATTTCCGTCGCCCGCCGGTTCCACCCATGCGCGGTGCTCGTGGGTTGCACCCCCTATGGTTGCCTTGCGAGCGTTTAGCGGCGGGTCCACATGGCGGCGGTCTTGCCATCGCGATTTATACCGGCTATTGCAGATTATAGAACAAGCGTTAGGTAGAGTGCCTTGCCAAAGGCACGAAGTCAACCGCGATAACGGGGTGCGCAATGGACCTGCGTCTTTCAGAGAAGCACAGCGCTTTGCAAGCCGATTTGCAGGCGTTCATCACCCGCTACGCCGCCGAGGCGCCCAAGGCGGGCGGCGGGCGAAAGCGGCCGGATGCCAGGACGCTCGACTGGCAGAAACGGCTGGTGGAGCATGGCTATGCGGCTCGCACCGTGCCGCGCGCCTATGGCGGCTTCGGCGCCGAGCTGGACGTGGTGGAACTGGCGGTGATTGCCGACGCTTTCGTGCAGGCCGGCGTGCATCCGGGGCTGTCCAACCAGGGCATCAGCATGCTGGTGCCGACATTGCTGGAGGTTGGCACCGAAGCGCAGCGCCAGGAATGGATTGGCCCGACCATCCGGGGCGACGTCATCTGGTGTCAGGGCTATTCCGAGCCAGGCGCGGGCAGCGATCTGGCGGCGGCGCAGACCCGCGCGGAGTTGAAGGACGGACACTTCATCGTCAACGGCCAGAAAATCTGGACGAGTTCGGCGCATTACGCCGACATGATGTTCCTGCTCTGCCGCACCGAACCCGACCGCCCGAAGCACCAGGGCCTTTCCTACCTCATCCTCTCAATGAAGACGCCGGGCATCGAGGTGCGGCCGTTGCGCACGATGACGGGCCGGGCGGAATTCAACGAGACGTTCTTCACGGACGTCAAGGTGCCGGCCGAGAACATCGTGATGGGCCGGGGCCAGGGCTGGCATGTCGCCAATATCACGCTGAAGCACGAGCGCCTGATGCTGGGCGACTCGAATCGGCTGACGCAGCGCCTGCACAAGCTGACCGAAATGTTGCAACGGCTTGAGGTGGGTGGCGAAAAGTTGATTGCCATTCCATCGCTCCGCGACCGGCTGCTGCAGCTTCAGGGCGAGGTCTTTGCTTGGCGAGCGCACGGGCTTCGGCTGCTGACCGATCAATCCAGAGGCGTGGACTCCGGCCTGCGCCGCCTGATCACGAAGTATG
The DNA here is from genome assembly GCA_017307285.1 of Alphaproteobacteria bacterium. Taxonomy (GTDB): domain Bacteria; phylum Pseudomonadota; class Alphaproteobacteria; order Acetobacterales; family Acetobacteraceae; genus JAFKFI01. The sequence goes on from JAFKFI010000058.1 coordinate 43,565, forward strand.
GTGCGACGATGCTGTGCTTCCGGCTGTCTTCGCTTGCAGTGGATGCCCTCGGCACGGCTGGGCTTCCGTATGAGGTGGAAAGCGAGACGGTCGAAGGCGACGAGGCGACGACCTGGCACGTGGACCACTTCTACGATATCGGCCTGATCATCGGCGGCGGCAGTTCGAACATTCAGAAGAACATCATCGGTGAACGCGGGCTGGATCTGCCGCGCGAGCCCAAGATGATCGGCGTCGCGGCCGGAAGGAACTAGGGCATGGAATTCGACCTTTCCGAAGACCAGCGCCTGTTCGGTGAGTCGCTGAGTGGCTTTCTGCAGGACCGCCAGCCGCTGGAAGCACTGCGCCGGATGGCTGAACCCGGCAGCGGCTTCGATGCCGGCCTGTGGGACGGCCTGACCGAGCTTGGACTGCATGGCCTGCTGGTGCCCGAGCAGTTTGGCGGCGCGGGGCTGGGCGTGCTCGATGCCGCCGCGGCGGCCGAGGCGCTGGGTGGGACAGCGGCGGTCGTACCCTTCGCGGCCAGCACGGTGATGGCGACACTGGCACTGCTGCGCCTCGGCAGCCCGGCGCAGCAGGCTGCGTATCTGCCTGGCATCGCCGCCGGGGAAATCCGCATCGGCGTCGGCTTTGCGGGACGCACCGGCCAGACCGGGCCGGCCGAAGCCCGTCTGGATGGCACGCGGCTCAGCGGCCGGATCAGCGGTGCGCTGGATGCCGGGGCACCGACGCATCTGCTGGTCTGCCTGCCCGACGGCCGCGCGGTGCTGACCGGGGCGGCGGAGGCGGGCGTGTCGGTCAGCAGCCATCGCACCATCGACCGCACCCGCCCGGTTGCCGATCTGGTGTTCGACGGGGCTGCGGCGGAAATCCTTGGCAGCAGCAACCGGGGGCCGGCCGCGCTGGCCTCGGTGCTCGACGCGGGCCGCGTGGTGCTCGCCGCCGATACCGTAGGGGCGGCGCAGACCATGCTGGATCGCGCGGTGGCCTATGCCAAGGAGCGTGCCCAGTTCGGCCGGGTCATCGGTAGCTTTCAGGGCGTCAAGCACGCCTGCGCCGACATGGCGACCATGCTTGAGCCATGCCGCGCGATGGTGTGGTACGCCGCACATGCGCAAGACTCGATTCCGGCGGAAGCACGACTGTGGGCGTGTCAGGTCAAGGCGCATGTTGGCGACGTGGGACGCGAGGTCGCCCGCATCTCCACCGAGGTGCATGGCGGCATGGGCTTCACCGACCTTCTGGGCCTGCATTACTGGTTCAAGCGGATCGCGTTCAATCGCCAGGCACTCGGCGGGCCGGAGCGCTGCCGGCACGACGCGGCGGTCGAACAGGGCTGGATAGTGGCCTGAGCCACACGGCTATTACGAGAGGGGGAACGACATGAGTTTGCGGGAAGTTGGGGCCGTGACGGGCGTGGGCGAGACCGCCTATTCGCGTGATTCCGGCAGGAGCGTCCTTGCCTTGCAGCTTGAAGCATCGCTGAACGCGATCCGGGATGCGGGCCTGGATCCTAAGGACATCGACGGAATAATCCCCTATGCGGGCGCCGTCGTGGCCGAGGATTTCGTCACGAATTTTGGTATTCCCGACCTGCGGTTTTCGGCGACCACGCCGCTAGGCGGCGCAAGTTGCGTTGCCGGGATCCAGGCCGCGCTAGCGGCGATCAAGGCCGGGATCTGCCGTCACGTCCTGCTGCCGATCGGGCGCAACGGCTCCTCCGGCGGACGCATCGGCATGCGGGTCCAACAGATGCCGCAGTTCCGGGTGGTAGGCGAGTTTGAGATGCCGCTTGGCGCCATCGCGCCGGCGCAGCTCTATGCGCCGATGGCGCGGCGGCACATGGAACTCTATGGCACCACCAGCCGCCAGCTTGGCGAGATCGCAGTCAGCACACGCGGCAATGCGATCCTGCACGGCAACGCGATGATGACCCGGCCGATGACGATCGACGATCACCAGGCGTCGCGTATGATCTCCGACCCGCTCCGCCTCTTGGATTGCAGCCTTGAAAGCGACGGCGGCGCCGCGATCGTGGTCAGCGGCGCCGAGTATGCCCGCGATCTGCGCAAGCGGCCGGTCTATGTAACCGGCATCGCCGAGGGCCATCCGGACTCGCCCAGCGCAATCACCCAGCGGCCGGACATGACCCGGCTGGGGCTTGCCAAGGCCGCGCCCAAGGCGTTCGCCATGGCCGGCGTGACACCCGCCGATATCGACGTGGCCGAGATCTACGACTGCTTCACCTACATCGTGCTCTGTCAGCTTGAGGATATTGGTTTCTGCAAGAAGGGCGAGGGCGGGCCGTTCGTCGAAAGCGGGGCGATCAGGCTGGGCGGCAAGCTGCCGATCAATACCCATGGCGGGCTGTTGTCGCAGGCGCATGTCGTGGGAATGAACCATGTGGTCGAACTGGTCCGCCAGCTTCGCGGCGAGGCCGGCCCGGTCCAGGTGACGGATGCCGAGATCGGGCTGGTGACCGGGTATGGTGACATGGGCGACGGATCGGTCGCCATCATGCGGGGGGGTTAAACCATGACGAACGATAGCTACGACAAGCCGATGCCGGAACCGACCCCCGATTCCGCGCCGTACTGGGCGGGGCTGCAACAGCACAAGCTGCTGTTGCAGAAATGTGCCGGCTGCGGTCGTATCCGGCATTACCCGCGGCCGATGTGCGATGCATGCTATTCAACGGATGTGACCTGGGTCGAAGCCGCGGGCCGCGGCAAGGTGCATAGCTGGACCATCACTCACCACGCTTTCGTGCCGGGCTTTCGCGACGAACTGCCCTATGTGCTGGCCACGGTGGACCTGGAGGAAGGCGTCCGCATGAACGCCCAGTTGCGGGGCGCCGATCCGGTATCCCTGCGGATCGGCTTGCCGGTGCGGGTCGACTACGAGCGTGCGCGCGAGGGGCTGACGCTCCCGATCCTGCGGGCGGAGGGCTGAGCATGGCCACTCGACCGACATTGATGCGCTGTGCCGCGACCTCGGGCGGCGAGGGCGGCGCCGCCTTCTGTTGGTCGGAGGTGACGCGGCGGATCAATACCGAACGAGGACTGGGCACTGACCGAGCACCGCGCGCGGTGTTCCGCGAGCGGTGCCGGCCAGCGCGCGTTGCTCCAACCGTCTATGGATAGGGAGATGAGCCGGTGAAGGCTTCATTGTTTTATCTGCCAAGCATCGCCAGCCGCGGAGAAATCGAGCAGGGAATGGCAGGCATGCGCGGTGATTACTACCAGCGCATGCTGCGGGATTTGTCCGAGCAGATCAGGCTGGCGGATGATCTCGGGTATAATTCGGTCAGTTTCACCGAACATCATTTCCATATCGAGGGTTTCGAGCTGTCCAACAATCCGGTTCTGCTGGACCTGTACTTTGCCATGCAGACCAAGCAGATCCGGGTCGGGCAACTCGGCATCGTGCTGCCAGCGGCGAACCCGATCCGGGTCGCCGAGGACATCGCCATGCTGGACCACATGACCGGGGGCCGCGCCAACGCGGGTTTCGCCCGCGGCTACCAGCGGCGCTGGGTCGATATCATGGCGCAGCAGACCCACGACATTCACGGCGCGCTGCCGCACCAGCACGATGACATCGACGCCGCCAACCGGGCCGCTTTCGAAGAGAATTTCCAGATCATCAAGAAGTGCTGGACCGAAGAGATGCTGGCCTTCGACGGCAAGTACTGGAAGGTTCCGGCAGGCGAGACGCCCTGGGCGCTCGAAACCACCCAAAAATATGGCAAGGGAGTCGAGAACGGAATTCTGAAGGCCGTCGGTGTGGTGCCGAAGCCGTTGCAAAAGCCGCACCCGCCGATGTTCCTGCCTTTCGCGAGTTCCGAAAACTCCATCCGCTGGGCTGCGCGCGAAGGTGTCACCGCCATTCTGCCGCCCATGTTGCCCGTCTATGAGAATCATCTTTATGATGTTTATGCGGAGGTTTCCGATCGTCCGCGCGGCGACGGCACAGGGCTGCTGCGCGACGTGATCATCGCCGATACCGACGAGGAAGCGATGGAGCTTTGGAAGAACTCCGGCCAGTTCAGCGGCGGTGCCTGGTTCGCGCCGTTCGGGTTCCGCCGGGGTATGCAGGATCCGAAGACCGGTGAGTTCCTGACGCCCGAAGACGCGATCAAAGAAGGCTATACACTGGCCGGCACGGTCGACACCGTGATCCGGGGTCTTGAGGCGAACATGAAGCGTCAGAAGGTGGATTGGCTATTCTGCTACACGTACAATGCGTTGATTCCGCACGCGCGGTTGATGAAGTCGATCGAGCAGTTCTGGACCAAGGTCATGCCCCGCTTTGTCTGAAGTGACGATACCTCAAGAAAAATGGAGTAAATACACATATGTCTAGATCGGTGGCCGATCCAACAAGAAGTCGGGAAGAGCGGGCCATGGAGTTCGACGCGATCGTTGTCGGCGCCGGGTTCTCCGGCCTCTACATGCTCCACAAGCTGCGCGACGGTGTCGGCCTATCGGTGCGGGTGCTGGAAGCGGGGGATGGCGTCGGCGGCACCTGGTACTGGAACCGGTACCCAGGTGCGCGTTGCGATTCGGAAAGTCATTACTATTCGTACTCGTTCTCGAAGGAGTTGGAGCAGGAATGGGAATGGTCCGAGCGCTATCCGGAACAGCCGGAAATCATGCGTTACCTGAATCATGTCGCCGACAGGTTCGATCTGCGCCGCGACATTCAGTTCAAAAGCCGCGTAACAGAGGCAAGCTATGATGAGGCCGCGAATCGCTGGAACATCCGAACCGACTCCGGAGAACGGTTAACGGCGAAGTTCTTCATCCCGGCGGTCGGCTGCCTGTCGGCCGCCAATATCCCGCGGATTGCGGGTCTGGGTAGCTTTCAGGGCACATGGTATCATACGGGCGAATGGCCGCATGAGGGCGTCGATTTCACCGGCAAGCGGGTTGGGTTGATCGGCACCGGCTCCACCGGCATTCAGGCCACGCCGGTTATCGCCGCCCTGGCAGCGCACCTGACCGTGTTCCAGCGCACCCCTAACTACAGCATACCGGCCCGCAACGCACCGTTGTCGCCGGAATTCCAGAAATACGTGAAGGAGAACTACGCCGAAATCCGCCGCAAGACACGGGAATCGACCAACGGTCATCCGTTCGAGATCGCTGATCGGTCAGCCCTAGCGATAGCACCGGAGGAGCGGCAGGCGTTGTACGAGGATGCGTGGCAGCACGGCGGCCTGCGGTTTCGGGCGACGTTCAAGGATATCATGGTCAACAAGGAGGCGAACGACACGGCAGCGGATTTCATCCGTTCCAAGATTTGTCAGATCGTCAAGGATCCGGCTGTCGCCGCGAAGTTGATGCCGCTGGATCACCCGTTCGCCACGAAGCGGCCGCCGATCGACTCGGACTACTTCGAGACCTTCAACCGGGAGAACGTCCTTCTGGTCGATCTCCGTGAATCGCCGATCGAGGCGATCACGCCCGCCGGCGTCAGGACCGGAAACGCCGAATATCCGCTGGATATCATCGTTTTCGCGACGGGTTTCGATGCGATGACAGGGCCAATGCTGCGGATGGACATCCGCGGCAAGAACGGGTTGCTGTTGAAAAATGCCTGGGCCGCGGGACCACGCACCTACCTTGGTTTGCAAGTCGCCGGCTTCCCCAACATGTTTACGGTGACCGGCCCCGGCAGTCCGTCGGTGCTTTGCAACATGCCCGTCGCCATCGAGCAGCATGTCGATTGGATCGCCGATTGCATCGGCTATATCCGCGAACGCGGCCTGCACAGCATCGAAACAACGCCAGAGGCTGCCGAGCGTTGGGTGAGTCACGTGAATGACGCGGCCAACGCCACTTTGCTGCCGATGGCGGGCAGTTCATGGTACTTGGGCGCGAACGTACCCGGGAAACCCCGGGTCTTCATGCCTTATGCCGGCGGCATGGCCACCTACCGGAACATCTGCGAGGCTGTAGCGGCCAAGGGCTACGAGGGATTCGTATTGCGTTAATGCGTCCGCATCACGGTGGCCGGCCATCGCTGTACAACGGGTGTCTGAAATGGAAAAGGCTGCGCGATGGGCCCACTGAACGGGACGAAAATCGTTGAACTCGCCGGCATCGGGCCGGGGCCGATGTGCGCGATGCTGCTGGCGGAGCTTGGCGCAACGGTGCTGCGGATCGAGCGCCCCGGCCCGGCCGATCTGGGGTTCAAGCGGCCCCCGCGATTCGATTTGCTGCTGCGCGGACGTCAGTCGATCCGGCTCGATCTGAAGCGCCCGGATGGGGTCGCACTGGTCCTCGATCTTGTCGAAAAGGCGGACGCGCTGATCGAGGGCTTTCGGCCGGGCGTAACCGAACGGCTGGGCCTGGGTCCCGACGTCTGCCTCGCGCGCAATCAACGCCTTATCTATGGCCGGATGACCGGGTGGGGTCAGGATGGGCCCCTGGCGCAGGCAGCGGGCCACGACATCAATTACATCGCCATCACTGGCGTTCTGGATGCGATCGGACGTTCCGGCCAGGCGCCGGCGCCGCCGTTGAATCTGGTTGGCGATTTTGGCGGTGGCGCGTTGTATCTGGCGGTGGGCCTGCTGGCGGCGTTGCTTTCGGCACGGCAGACCGGCCGCGGTCAGGTCGTGGACGCGGCGATCGTCGATGGCGCGGCACATCTTATGACGATGTTCCATGGCCTGTTGGCCGCCGGGCTATATGAGCCGCGGCGCGGCGCCAACGTGCTCGATTCCGGGGCGTTCTTCTACGACGTCTATGAATGCGCCGACGGTCGCCATATCTCGATCGGCGCCATCGAGGAACGGTTCTACCGCGAACTTCTCGATCGGCTTGGTATCGATCCGGCCAGCATGCCGCCGCGCGAGGACCGCTCCCGCTGGCCTGAGGGACGGGAGCGGCTGGCGGCGATCTTCCGATCGCGCGGACGCGACGACTGGTGTCGCCTGCTGGAGGGGACCGATACCTGCTTCGCCCCTGTGCTGAGCATGGCCGAGGCGATGAACCACCCGCAGCTTCGCGCGCGCGGCACCTATGTCAATGTTGCTGGCGTGGCGCAGCCGGCGCCGGCACCGCGTTTCAGCGAAACGCTTACCGAGCCGCCGGCGCCGCCGCCCGAGAGGCCTGCGCCGGCTGAAGATGTACTGGGAAGCTGGCTTACCCCGGAGGCGGTGACCCGCCTGCGGGCGGCGGGCACGCTCATGTAGCATCGGATGGTGAGGCATCTGTTTCGATGCGGATAAGGATTGATATGATGCACATTTCCGAGCACGGCAATGCTGTCCGGGCCAGGGAGGAACCCCAATGGTTGCGGCGTTGGGGGGCGCCGGCAGGCGGCGAACTGCGGGCTGCCAGGGCATGCATGGCGGAATGGGCGCTGCCAATTCCGCCGGGCGGAAAATTCCCGGCATCCCCGACGCAAGAAACTGCAACCGGTGGTGAGCGCTGATGTCGGGCACCCCGATCATGCAGGCGTTATCCCTTGCCGGGGAAGCCAAACTGGTGGAGCGGGAATCAGGTGCGTATGATATTTTCCAACGCCGCGAGTGGGCCGCGTTGCGAGACAATACGCCTCTCACTCTTTCCAACGAGGATATGGCTTCGCTTCGCGGCGTCAATGAGCCGATTTCGCTCACTGAGGTGGCCGAGATCCACCTGCCCCTGTCGCGCCTTTTGAATATCCAGGTCGCCGCGGCCCAGAGCCTTAGCCACAGCAATGATGGTTTCCTCGGTCGCCCAACCGCGCGGCGGCCCTACATCATCGCCATCGCGGGCAGTGTCGCGGTCGGCAAAAGTACCTTCGCGCGGATCCTACGCTCACTGCTGGCGTGTTGGCCGGACCATCCCCGTGTCGAGTTGGTGACAACCGACGGCTTCCTCCATCCTAACCGAGTTCTTGAGCAGCGCGGCCTTATGCAGCGTAAGGGCTTTCCGGAAAGCTACGATCTTCGCCGAATGCTGCGCTTCCTCGCCGACGTAAAGGCCGGCCTGCCCGAGGTGGCAGTGCCGGTTTACTCTCACTTGGTCTATGACATTGTATCCGATCGACAAGAGATCGTGACCCGCCCGGACATCCTCATCTTCGAAGGCCTGAATGTCTTGCAAAGCGTGGCGGCACCCGTGGTCGCTTCTGACTTCTTCGACTTTTCGATTTACGTGGACGCGGAGGAGGCGGACATAGAGGCTTGGTATGTGGAGCGCTTTCTGCTTCTGCAGCACACAGCCTTTAGTCATCCCGCCTCCTATTTTCGCCGCTACCAGGGCCTGTCGCGTGAGGAAGCTGAGAGTGTTGCACGCGGGATTTGGCGTCGCATCAACCTAGTGAACCTTAAGCACAATATCGTTCCCACTCGAGGGCGAGCGAGGCTTATATTACATAAACGGCACGATCACTCGGTTGGCGAAATCCTGTTGCGGCGGCTCTGAGCAGCCTTCGCAAACATCCAGGTGCCGCTCGTCTCGCATTTACTGAGCGATCTGGTCCCCCTGCTCCGTACCGTGGGCTATCGAGATCGGTCGGTGTCCGACCGCCAAGGGTAGCAAGCTGCTCTTCGGTCGCGCCGCTTCACGCATCCGGCCGGGTAGTCGAACTTCAGCCTGGTGTAATCCTTGTAACGATCAGCCATCGATTTTTCCTTCCCTTGGATTCCGAGCCAATCCGGTTCTTTCGACCTTGCGCGAACGCAAGGCCCGAAGCGTATTCACCGAATGCCGGCGGCCTGACGGCCATCGAGCGCCACATCAATACCGTCGGGGTCGGTGTGGACGCTTTCTCGTGGGACCCTGGCTGGATGTTCGGACATGCGGCCTCCCCTCCGGAGGACGTTGATTCCAACGATTGTTTGATAAAACGCCAAACAGCGGCTTTATCAACAGCTTGGTGCCGGATCACGCGGCGCGGGACAAGGGCAATTCAAGCGTGAAACCGTGGACGCAAACCGCCGGTACAATCGATGTTCGCGCGGCGCGAACACCCGGCAGGATCACTGCGACAGCGCCATGAAGCGGTCCCGCTCGGCGCGCTTCTGGATCTTGCCCGTAGCTCCGCGGATGAGCTGGTCCCGGATTTCGATCGACTTGGGGATCTTGAAGCGGGCAAGTTTCTCATGACACCAGGCCCGGATCGTCTCGCTGTCATCCGCGCATCCCCGGCGCAAGACAACGGCGGCATGGATGGCTTCTCCCCATTTCTCGTCCGGGACGCCGAAGACCGACACCTCCAGCACTGAAGGATGCTGGGCAATGACGTTCTCGATCTCGACCGGATAGACGTTGTATCCGCCGGTGATGATCATGAACTGCTTGCGATCGACGATATACAGATAGCCGTTCTTGTCGAGCCGTCCGATATCGCCGGTGACCAGCCAGCCGTCGCGCAGCGTCTCGCGGGTCAGCACCTCGTCATGGTGATACCCGTCCATGACGAAATCCCCGCGCACGCGGATTTCGCCGATCTCGCCCGCCGGGGCGGGCTCGCCCTTATCGTCGATGATCTGCACCTGGCAGTGCGCCATTGGCCGCCCGCAGGAGGCCAGCAGCGCCTCGTCATGAGCGAGCGCGTGCAGGTGGTCCGCCGGGGTGAGCTTCGTGTACCAGCCGCCGATCCCTTCGGTGGAGCCATAGATTTGCTCGAACTCCACGCCCTGGAAGATCCTCATGCCCCGCTGGATGAGAGCCGGCGTCGTCGGCGCGGAGCCGTAATAAATTCTGCGCACGCGCGACAGGTCGCGCGGACGTGCCTCGGCCGCCTCGCAGAGTTCCGTCAGCATCGTCGGAACCAGCAATGTCGTCGTACAGCCGTGCATCGCCATCATGTCGAGCACCAGTTCCGTCTGGAAGCGCGGGACGACAACGGTGGTGAAACCCAGGACGCAGTTCCAGATCGCTGCGATCGACGGGACGCCAGCCGCGGGCAGGCAATGAAGGAACACGTCCTCCTCCCGGAAGCCGAGCTCAAGCGCGGTGAAAGCGATGGCATGCAGCAACGCGGCGTGCCGCCACAGCGCGCCTTTCGGATTTCCGGTCGAACCGGTCGTGTAACATATCTGCGCGAACGGAGCGTCGGCCGGATAGGCCGGAACGGCATCCGCCGCCGATTCGAGCAGGGTTCGATACGCGCCGGTTTGATCCTGACCGTTCCCCCCATCAACAATTCCCAGATCGGGTTGGCTGCCCGAGAGCAGCGGGATGAACTGCGTCTCGGCGACCACCAGCCTAGCACCCGAGTGGGCGATCAGTTTCACGATGTCCGCGCTCGCGAACCGGTAATTCAGTCCGACGCGGATCGCGCCGAGCCGGGCGGCCGCATACAGCATTTCGATCTGCACCGGGCCATCGGTGACGCAGACAGCCACGACATCCCCGGCCCGGATGCCGCGCGCGTACAGCCCGGCAGTAATCTTGTCCACGCGCCGGTCGAGTTCCCCCCACGTGACGTCACCGTGACAGTAGATGTACGCCGCGCGGTCGGGCCGGACCACCGCATGGTTGCGCAGGAAGTCGGAGATCGTTGCCCGCGTCATTTCTTTTCCCCCTCTGTACGAGATGGCCGCGCGGAGCCTCTCGCATTGCTTTCTTCTGCTCGGCGTGGTTCGGCGGCGATACCGGATCAGTCCGAAATGCGCGCCGTCACGCCGCCAACCCCGCTGATCCGGACCTCTATGCTGTCACCCGGCTTTACCGGGACCATCGGACCAAGCGCACCGGACAGGATGACATCGCCCCTCAGCAACGGGCGTCCGACCTCCAGCATCTTCCTGGCCAGCCACAGCGTCGCCGTAAGTGGGTTGCCGAGACAGGCCGCCCCGATTCCGGTCGAGACCGGCACGCCATTCCGGGTCATCATCATACCGCACATCACCGGATCGAAATCGGCAAGAGCGCGCGGCGTGGTGCCAAGCACGTAAAGGCCCGCGCTGGCGTTATCAGCGATGGTGTCGAGGATCCCGATATTCCAGTCGGCGATGCGGCTGGCGACGATCTCGATGGCCGGCACGGCGAGAGCGACTGCCGCGATGACCTCGGCGATGGTCAGTTTCGGACCGATTAGGTCGGCGCCAAGCCAGAAGGCGATTTCCCCTTCGGCCCGCGGCTGCTGCAATCGATGGTTAGGGATTTCCTCGCCATCCGCAAAGGCCATGTCGGCGAACAACATCCCGTAGTCCGGCTGGTCGAGCCCCAGCATCGTCTGCACGGCGGGCGAGGTCGCGCCGATTTTGCGGCCGCTCAGGACCCGTCCCTGTTCAAGCCAGAAGCCGGTGTTGATCTCTTGGATGGCATAGCCGGTTGCCGGATCATTTCGACCGAGACTTTCGCGCAGCGGCGCGATGGCCGGGGCGCCGTCGTGGACACGACGAAGCGCCGCGGCGGCGGCATCGAGGCCGCCCTGGTCAAGCGCGAGCATCGGAGACGCCTTCTCCGGCGGTTGCCGTGATCGCGTTGCCGGCCACCGTCAGGTCACCACGCTAAGGAAGGTTTCGTGCAGTTTCTTCTCATAGTAGAAGATCGCCTTGCCCGCCTGATCCGCGGTCCAGGTGCGGGTCGGGTTATCGGGGTAGAACTGATAGCCGCCCGAGAACACTTCGTTCCGGTTGCCCGACGGATCGAAGAAGTAGATGGTCTGGCCTCGCGTGGCGCCGTGCCGCGTCGGGCCGATGTCGAGCGACATGTTGTGCTGCGCGATCAGGTCGGCGGCATGGCCGATGTCGCTCCAACTTTCCAGCAGGAAGCTGACATGGTGCAGCTTGCCGTCCTCATGATGCCGGACCAGCGCGATATCGTGCGCCTTCATGCCGCAGCTCAGGAAGATCGCGATCGGCTGTCCGTCCGGGGTCACCGCGACCTCGGATGTGGCGAAACCGAGTATGTCGGTGAATATCTTGGCCGTGCCGTCGATATCCTGTCCGTGCAGCAGGCAATGGTCGAAGCGGATTGCGCGCATGCCCCGCGGTTCGGTCCGCCACAGGTCCGGATTGTTGATCATCGGCCCTTGATCGGACAGCGCGATAGTCGCGTACAGCTCGACCTGATGACCGGTCGGCACACGGAAGCGAATACGACGCCCGACACCCGGCTGCTCGCCCTCCGGAATCGTTGTCGTCGTGATGCCAGCGTTCCTCAGTCGGCCGGCCAGCGCGTCCAGCGCCGCCTCGGACGAAACCTTGAACGCCACGACGTCGAGCCCGGATTCGTCCGCCTGACGAAGGACGATGCTGTGCCGGTCGAATTCGTCATACGCCTTGAGATAGGCGCGGCCATCGGGCGCGACCTCCACCAGATCGAGACCGATGCGGTCACGATAATGGACGATCGCCTCTTCCAGATCGAGAACCCGAACCTGCAGGTAACCGGGCCGTAAGACATCCGTCATCGCCATGAATCATCTCCCTTATTTTCGGCATTGGTCATGTCGTCACTCTCGCCGGAATGGAAGCGGCTGGAGCCGGTCGGCGCACCAGGACGAGGTCGCCCTGGACATACAAACGGCAGGCCAGCGCATAGCCCTCCATGGCGTCTTCGGCCGTGATGTGACGGCGGCTCATCGGGCCGGTCCGATACGGTCCCCGCACCACCTGAACGCGGCAGATGCCGCAACCGCCGCCACGGCAGCCGACGGGGATGTCCGTGCGGGCTTGCCGTTCCATCGCCAGCAGAACCCGTTCGTCGGGCCGGCACCCGAACCCTCCGGCGCCATCGCCGAAGGTGACCCGGAACTCGGCATCCGGCACATCAGGGGGGGATGATGCGGCATTCATTCCGGCGATCCGGTCCGCGCCCCCGGCGCGGTAATCACGATCCAGTCATCCTCCACACGGGCCTCATAGGTGCGCAGCGCAACGGTGCAGGGGTGGCCAATGGGTTCACCGGTGCGGATGTCGAAGGACCCGCCGTGAAACGCGCACTCGATCACCGCGCCCTCCTGCCAGCCTTCGGTCAGCAATGAACTGCCGTGGGTGCACAGATTGTCGGTCACGAAATACGTATCCTCCACCTTATACACCGCAAGCGGAGGCAAGCCCTCCACGGTCGCTTCCACGGGCTGGCCTTCCTGCACATCCCCGGCCCGGCAGAGTCGGTGAAGGGGCGGGGCGGAAGAGTCACCGCCCGCGCGAGAGTCTGGTCGCTGTTCTGTCAATGTCGTTCGTTCTCCCATCATGCCACGTCGCCACGGGCGCCCGGACTGCCGCCCTTGGCTCCCCCGGGCGCCTGCCAGGGCAGCGGAGCGTCGGGCCCGGCCAGCCATATCTTGAGATCCGCCTTGCGCACCTTGGATGTCGAGGTCTTGGGTAACGCCTCAACGAATACGACGTGTTTAGGCGTTTCCGGCCGGCTCAGCCGGTCGCGGCAGATCGTCAGGATGTCCCCGGCCGTGGCCTCCTCGAAGCCGGGCTTCCGCACCACGATGGCCACCACCGCCTCGCCCCAGTCCGGGTGCGGCGCGCCGACCACCGCGACTTCCTCAACCGCGGGGTGTTCGGCGAGCACCGCCTCCACCGTCGCGGGGAACACGTTGACGGCGCCGGTGATGATCAGGAACTTCTGCCGATCGAGCAGATACAGGTAGCCGCGGTCATCCAGCCGGCCGATATCGTTGGTGCGCAGCCAGCCGTCCGGCATGGTTTCGGCCGTCGCCGCGGGAAGGTTGAGGTAGCCTTTCATCAAAGTGTTGCCGCGCAGCCAGATCTCGCCGGCCTCACCAGGCGCCACTGGTTGTCCGGCGGGGTCGCGAATCGAACACTCGTAATGCGCGCCGACGCGCCCGACGGAGCGGAGCAGGTCCGGCTCCCCGTTCAGCGCCCGCTGGTGATCGGCCTCGGTTAGATAGGTTATCCAGCCGCCGGTCGCCTCCGTCATCGCGTAGGTCTGCATCAGCGGCACCCGAAACGTCGCCTTGGCCTCGCGGATGAGCTTCGGCGTTGCCGGGGACGAACCATAGATCATCAGCCGCAGGGCGCTTAGATCGTAAATCGGGGCCTGGCTGATCTCGCGGATCGCCCTCTGCAGCATCGTCGGCGGCAGCAATGCGACCGTGACCCTGAAGCGGTCGGCGTCGCGCAGATAGGCCCGCACCTCGAAGCCGCCGTCGGGCAGCACCGTCGTCATGCCGTTGCCCAAGCCGAACGCGTTCATGATGACGACGACCCAGGCCGACGCCGCCGGCATATACCACACGTCGTCGGGGCCGAAGCCGAACGAGATCAGCGAATGGACGATGCAGTTGAACCCGCCCTGCTGGGTGAGCATCGCGCCTTTGGGGAAGCCCGTAGTGCCGGACGTATAGCTGATGAACAGCGTATCGTCGGGGCGCAGCGGCGGCCATTCCGGTGCGCCGGGCGGCTGGGCGATCAAGGTTTCGAAATCGTGTCCGAACGGATGGTTGCCGCCGAAACCGACCAGGACGATGCCGAGGCGATCGATTTCCTCGCGATGCTCGGCGACCAGGTGGACGCAGCCGGCCGCGACGATCAGGATGCGCGTGCCGCTGTCCTTGAGCACATGCAGCATCTCGGGCCAGGCATACTGGGTGTTCACTCCAATCCTGGGCGAGCCGATCTTCATGCAGGCGAAGAAGATCTCGTAGATTTCGATTGTTTCCTGGCTGAGAACCGCGACGCCATCGCGATGCGCGGGCGACAGGCGCTGCAACGCGGCGCCGAGGCGATCGGAGCGGCGGTCCATCTCCGCCCACGTGGCTTTCCGGTCGCCGCACAGATACGCGGTCTTGTCCGGGTAGTTGCGCCCGCAATTACGAACGAGGTCACGCGGCAGCATGCGAGGGCTCCTCGGCCACGCGGGCCTGACATGGACCGAACCACAGGCCGTGCGAGTCGAACCCCGCGCGCACCGGCATCCCCGCGCTGACCTCCGCCGGCGCCGCCCCCAGGATGCGGGCGATCAGTGTCGGTCCCTCATCCAGGGCAATAAGTCCGTGCACCAGCGGGACCGGAAACGCGGCGGCGTATTGCCGACGGGTGACCGTGAACGACAGGACGGTGCCGGTGCCCGCCGCTGGCCGCCACTCGGCCGCGGCACGCCGCCGGTGCAGGCCGAGCGCCTGTCCCGTTGCGGGATCGAATGGCAGACGGAGTTCGCCCGCGGCGATAAAATCCAGGAATATCCGGTCGTGCGCGCCGGGATATGACATTGTCATGTGGCTGCTCCTACCCGAGGCCGCGATGCGGGCTGACGACAAGGCTGGCGTGATAATCGAGGCAGCCGCCATTGCCGCTGACCAGCACGATGTCGTTGCGCGCCTGCCGCTCGCCGCCGAGGCCGCGTACCTGGATCATCGCCTCCGAGATCGGCGTCATGCCTTGCAGGTAATAGCCGGAGAGATGCCCGCCGCCGGTATTCACCGGCAGGCGGCCGCCCGGCGCGGTATGGCCATCGGCGACGAAGCGGCCCCCTTCTCCCTCGGGGCACAGCCCGTATGCCTCCAGGCTGACGATGCCGGCGAACGAGAAGGCGTCATAGAACTGGCACTGGGTGATGTCGGACGGCGCGATTCCGGCCGCGCGGTAAGCGATGCGTCCGGCCTGGACGGCGCCGATGTGGAGTTCGGGCTCGTCCTCGCGCATGCCGTTGCGGCCGCGATGGCCCTGGCCCATGCCATGGATGTAGGCCGGTGGCAGCGGCGCATCTGCTGCGCGATCGGCGGCGGTCACCACCACCGCCGCGGCGCCGTTCACCGGGAAGCAGCAATCCAGCACCCGGAACGGTTCCACCACGAACGGCGAGGCGAGATAGTCGTGGAGGGTGAGCGGCTTCTTGAGGAAGGCCATCGGATTGGCCCGCGCCCACTGGCGGCACGCCACCGCGTAGGCGCCAAGCTGCTCGGCGGTCGTCCCGTACACCGCCATGTGCCGCTGCGCCGCCATGGCATAACCGGCCACGGCGCCCAGAAATCCCTGCTGCTGCTCCCAGCCTTCGATGCCGGAAAGCGGCATGGCGATCGCGAAGGTGTCGCCCGCGCTGCCGGATTTGACGGGGGTGTCGCTGAATACGCAGGCGACGGCCCGAGCCATGCCGTGCCGCACCGCGAGCGCGGCATATTGCACCATCTGCACTGCCGAGGACCCCTCGGAGTCGATGGCAGCGAGCAGCCCGAGGTCGCGCAGCCCCAGATCGTTCTGGAGCAGCAGCGGGAGTTCCTCGGCCGCCGCGGTCGGGCTTTTGTTCAGCAACAGACCATCGATATCGGCGGGCGCAAGCCCGGCATCGCTGATCGCCGCCAGCACCGCGGTCCCGGCAAGTTCACGGACGGTGCCGATCGGCGCGCGCGACATCTGGCTGAAGCCAAGGCCGGTGATGGCGGCGACCGGTTCGCAGCTTCGAGCGCCCATTGGCGTGGCCTTAGATGATGAAGGCGAGACTGGGCAGCGGCTCATCGCCGTTGATCAGCATCACCTTCTTGAAGAACATGCCGAGTGATCCGTCCGGACGCCGGCGCAGACGGTGCTCCACCCGGCCGGCCCAGACTTCCACCGTGGCGGTGGACGACCGCCGCAGTTCGTGCAGGATGAAGTTGGAGAACACCCGGTATTCCCCATCTTGCAGCCGTTCCGCCTCGATGTTGCCGACCACGCGGCGCATCGCCGACACCGGCACCTGTGCATGGCGCTTGCCCGTCATCAACTGCCTGATCCGGGTGCGCAGGCGGGAGCGGTTGTCGGCGGTGATCGAGATATCCCGGTTCATGTCGAACTCGCCGTCGCCGCGGGGGACCCAGTAGAGCATGTCATCCTCCACCAGGGCCTCCCATTCCGCGTAACGGGACTCATCGGCCAGCCTCGCCTCCCGGAAGAGGAAGCCGCTGATCTGATGATACTCTTCCAGGCCGACCGGCTCCGTTCGATCGGCCTGATCCGCGACAGTCATTGTGCTCGTGCCCATTCTCATGCGCTCCGTGCCACCGGCCGAATTCCGGCTCGGGTATCGGCCGTCATGACCTTCCGGTAGTGCTGCCAGAAGGCGCGATTGGTCCCCTCGTCGGTGACGTGTCCGACAATCACGCCCAGGTCATCCACCCGCTCACGGTTGAGGCCGCGTGAAATATCGAGCCAGTCGGCGCGATCGCGCAGTGCGATCTGCTGTCGTTCGGAAATCACGCTGTCGTCGGCGAGCAGGAAGGCGGAGGGACCCATGGCGGCCTCCGAGTTGCGGATGATGCGCCCGTTGAGGTCGTCGGGGACGCCATCGAGCAGCAGCGGCGTATGCCATTGGACACATTCGTTGACGTTGACCGGCTGGAAGATGACGATATTCATCTCGCCGAGGAACAAATTCGGGAAGATCACGGCGTGCGGCGGTCCGTTGCGCAGGATCCGGTTGCCCTTCGCCTCTCCGTAGGCGGCAAGCATGCTTCGGGTGTATTCCGGAAAGCGTTGCGGGGTCGTGTTCAGCCATTTCAGGGGCGCGTCATAGGTTGGGGAGAAATCGAGTTCGGTGTGGCCGTTGCCCCAGTCCTTGGTTTCCGAACGGATTGCCGTCTCGTTTCCCATCACTGCGGCGTCATACTGAGAATCGATCGCCTCGGCGAAGGATGCGTGCACGTCATTGACGTGGTAGCCGTCGGTGTCGTTCTCGGGCAGCATCTTCCAGTTGGCATAGAACCGCTGCTTCGACCAGCCAGCGGTCAGCCGTATCCGGCCCGTGGGCGACATTTCACAGGCACGGTCGATCAGGATCGTGGCCTTGCCGAGGTGGTCCACCAGCGGCGGCACTGATTTATCGAAGCTGGCGAAGACGAAGCCGCGATAGCTCTCGGAACGCAATGCCCGCAGGGTGAATTCCGACTTATCCTTGGCGAACCCGTCCGGATAGGGCACGTCGCGCAGCTTGCCTTCCAGATCGTAAACCCAGCCGTGATAAGGGCACGTCAGATAGCGCTCTTTCCCTTGATTCTTGATACAAACAAGGTTGCCGCGATGCGCGCACCGGTTGGACATGACGCCGACGGAGCCGTCGCGGCGCCGTACCATCAGTACTTCCTCACGCCCTAGGGTACGCCGGACATACTGGCCGACATCCGGAATTTCGGAGTCGTGACCCACGAAAACCCAGCCGCCGTAGAAGATGTGGGCCATTTCCTGCTCGAACACCGCGGGGTCGGTGTACAGCCTGCCATGCACCCGGTCCGTTTCGATCAGCGAGGTCACATCGACCGCGTCCGTCCGTTCACCGATCGCCATTGTGGAGCCGTTCATGTGATTGCCCTTCCCTCGCAAAAATCCTGGCCTGTCGTCACACCATTGCCGCTTCGGACGGCGGCGCCAGCAGCACCTTGAGCGCCGACCCGGAGCGGCACGCCTCAAACCCGTCCAAGGCATCGGAGAGCGGCAGGTGATGACTGACCACCTCGTCCAGGGCGACGCGCCGCCCGCGCAGCAACGCGGTCGCCTGCTCCCATGTGGAGAATAGCCGCCGGCCGTGGATATTCCGGACCGTGATGCCCTTCAGCAGTAGGTCCATCATGGCGAGCGGCACCTCGCCATCGGCCACGCCAACCAGTCGGAGCTCACCGCCATGCGTCACCAGCGCCGGCATGGACCGCAGGGATGCCGGCTGCCCGGAATACTCGATGGCGACATCGACGCCGCGGCCGCCGGTCAGGTCGGCGACGATCCGGTTCAGGTCCTCCTCCGCGACATTGACCACCCGGTCGGCGCCGAGGCGCGTGGCGGCCCGCAATCGCGGGCCGCTCCTATCCGACGCCACGATGGTCGTGGCGCCGAGAGCGCGGGCCGCGGCGATGTTCATCAGTCCGATCGGGCCGCAGCCCGCGATCAGGACCGTCGCCCCTGCGACGCCTGATCCTTCCATGCTGGCATGCACCGCGATGCCGAAGGGCTCCATCATCGCGGCGGCCTGGTCCGAGATGTCATCGGGAACCGGCCAGATGATCCGCGCCGGCAGCAGGACGTGGGAGGCAAACCCGCCATCGAAATCGACGCCAGGATAGCGGGTGTTCGGGCAGACATGGCTCCATCCGCGCCGGCAGGCGTAGCAGCGCTCGCAGCACAGATGGCTCTCGACCGAAACGCGCTGGCCGCGGGCCAGGTGGGACACATCCGGCCCGACCGCCTCGACCATGCCGCTGATCTCGTGGCCCAGCGTGGTCGGCAAGCGCATGCGACGGGAAAACGGACCACCCTCGAAGATATGCAGGTCGGTCCCGCAGATTCCCGCGGCCGTCACCCGCAACAGCACCTCCGCCGCAGCCGGGGCCGGCGGCGGCGCCACATCGGCAAGCGCCAGTCCGCCGAAGCCGGGATTGACCTTGCGAAGCGCCAGCATGCGGAATCTTTCTCAGACGCTGTAGATGTCGAGGACGGTGTCGATCCGGTCGTTGAGGACCAGGGTCGTCTTGCGGCGGATGCCCCAGCCATCTGGGCGGCGCGCCAGCAGATAGTCGGCGCGTCCGAAATAGCCGGTCACCTCCCGGTTGCGGAACAGCTGGGTGGTCCAGTGCGTGCGCACCCGGC
>JAFKFI010000058.1:63077-132875 GCA_017307285.1 Alphaproteobacteria bacterium
ATTTGGAGGGTCGACGCGGAGATTGCCGATCATGTGGCAGGTGCGGGGCAGGGGCGTCGAGGCCGCGGATTTGCCGGTGCGGATACGAAACACCCGGTCCTCCAGCCCCGTGCGGTCGGGATAATACATCAGCGATACCTCGGACCGCGGGTCCCGCGTGTGCTCGTCCTCGGAATCCCAGGCGGGAATCCAATATTCGGCGTCCGGCTCGAACAGGGCGAGCCAATCGTCCCAGCGCCGCTCATCAAGGCTGGCCGCTTCCTCATACAACAACCGGACGACGGCTTCGTCATGCGGCGAAGCAGGGGCGTTCATGGTCACAAATCTCCCTTGAAGCCCATCAGTTCGGCCCAACGCCGGTGCTGACCGACGAAAATACCCTCATCGGCCACGGCCCGCCCGCTTGCCGCCGGTTCGATGCCGAGCGCCCGGGCGTCCTCGTCGGGGCCGGGAATCTCGTGCGCCACGCCGCGCGACATGTCGCTGTACGGCATGACGTCGGCGGCCTTGCAGCCGGTCTGCGAAACGTTGAATTCGGTCAGGTCGTCAGGCGTCGCCATCCCCGAGGCGTTGAAGAAATCCTCATACTGGCGGATTCGCTTGGCGCGGTCGTCGGCTGCCTCGTTGACCGGGCCGAAGCAGTAGATGGTGACCTCCGTCTTGTCCACCTCCAGCGGCCGCACCACGCGGATCTGCGTGCTCATCTGGTCCATCAGGAACACGTTCGGGTAGAGTACGAGGTTGCGTGAACGCAGCACCATCCAGTCCGCCCGGGTCCGGCCGACACGCTCGACGAGTTCCTCATAGGCGCTGTACACCGGTCGGTCGGCGGGATTTGTCAGGTCGGTCCAAATGACGCCGTGGCCGTTGTGCAGGTCGTAGAAGCCGCCCCGGTTGCGGGTGAAATCACCGACCGCGACCACTTTCAGGTTGTCGCCGCCCGCCCGGCGAACGGCACGGTTCTTGTACATCTGGACGTAATTGGCGTGGACCGAATCAACGTGGTAGCCATCCACCCCATTCTCGATTTGCATCTTCCAGTTGGCGTTGTATGTGTAGGTTGAGCTGCCTTTCAGCACCTCGATGCCGGCCGGGGACTGGTCCGCGATCAGATCGATGAACGGCGCGCCGGCGGCAAGGTAGTCCACCAGGGGACCGGCCGCTGGGTCGAGATTGGCGAACAGGAAACCCCGATAGCTTTCGATCAAGACGCGCCGCAGCCCGAGCTCGCGCTTGTCGAACCCTTCAGGGTATCCCCCGCCCCGTTCCTTCATCGGCGCGATGAGCTGCCCGCGATCATCGAAGGTCCAGCCATGGAACGGGCAGACATAATCTTTTGCATGGCCGCGCGTCGTCCGGCACAGAAGCGCTCCGCGATGGGGGCAGACATTCGCGAAAGCGTTCAGTCCGCCGTCACGGTCGCGGTTGATGATCACCGGCACGCGGCCGATCCATGTCGTCATGAAATCGTGCGGACGGACGACCTGGCTTTCATGCGCGACATACACCCAGACACGCCCGAAAATCCGCTCCATCTCCAGTTCGAACAGCGCTGGATCGGTGAAAACGTGGCGATCGAGCAAACGCCGCCCGCCCTTTGCGGCATGCACATAGCTGTTTTCGCGGACGAACGGAATCTGGTCCATGCGGCTGCCTTCCTGTTTTGTCCCCGGTCCGGCATGCGGCGTGGACCCGCTGGCATGTCGGACGGGGGTGACGGATCATCCATCGTTCTCGGCAAGAAAACCTGATACCAGCCGGGCGAAATCGGCGGCCTTCTCGATCTGCACCCAATGTCCGCAGCGACCGAAGACGTGGAGGTCCGACCGCTGAAGGAGTTGGTTAAGGCGCAACGACGTCTGCAGCGGAACCACCTCATCATCCCTGCCATGAATCAGCAAGGTCCTGTGTGGCAGCGCGGCAATCGCATCCTCGGGCGTGGCCAGAGCCTCGACCGAGCGCTGGCGCGGCGCAGGGAACATGGAAGAGAACGATTCCTGGAAGCCGGGCTGGATACTCGCCCGGTAGCGCAGAACAGCCAAGTCATCGCTGAGCACGCTGCGGTCGTAAACGAAATACTGCATCATCCGGCGCATGTTCTCGACCGAAGGTTGGTAGCCCCAGACCGCGTCAAGCCCTGGCGTCAGGTCGAATGCAACACCGGCGGCCCCCATCAGCACCAAACGGCGGACCCGCTCGGGGTGCTTCACCGCGAACGCAAGAGAAACCGCCCCCCCGAAGGAGTTTCCGACCAGGTCCACCTGGTTCAGCCCCAGCGTATCCAGGAGGCCGGACATCTGACCGACCCAAGTCGCAAGTTCATACCGGGCGCCGGCCGGCCGTTCGGTATAGCCGAAGCCGACCATGTCGGGCGCGACCACCATACAGTCACGCGACAGAACAGGGATCAAACCCCGCCAGTTTGCCCACGCGCTAACCCCCGGGCCGGAACCGTGAATCAGAAGCACCGGCGCGCCGCGTCCGGCGACATGGACATTTGTCGATATGCCGCCCGCCGCGACGGAGCGGCCGATTTCAGGGTTGTCGGCGACGACCTTGTCCAAGGCTTTCGTTCCCTCGTTGGTCACAAGGTTCAGGGCAGGCCCGTTCCCGTGATCGCGTGGCGTGCTGGCACGCCTTGACAAAGGCCATACTATCGATATTAATGCCAGTCAACTGGATAATATAAAAAATTATCGACAAAAATCGCACCCCGTGCATCCATCCCGAACCTGAACCGGTAAACGAGGTTCGGCCGGGTAGAGGCTCGCGCACTGGACACTAAACGGGACTATAGGAGAGGCTTGCGGGACACGATCCGGATTCCGGCGGCGAGGAGATGAGACGATGGATGCGGAAAACGCCGGACGTGCAGACCAGGTGGAGACCAATTCGGGAACCGCCATAGATACGATTTATCGCGAACTGCGGCGTCGGATCATCGACGGCATCTACCTGCCCGAGCAGAAGCTGAAGATCGAGCATTTGCGAGCCGGTTTCCAGGTCAGCAGCAGCACTGTCAGGGAGGCACTCACCCGGCTGACCTCCGATCACCTCGTCACGGCGGAGGAGCATAGGGGATTCCGGGTCACCCCCATGTCGATGGCCGATCTGGAGGACCTGACCCAAGCCCGAATCGTGCTGGAGTGCGCGGTGCTCCGCGACAGCATCAACAATGCGACCGAGGACTGGGAGCTCAGGCTCGTCGGTGCCTATCAACGGCTTACGCGCGCGGAGACCAAGCTGCTTCACGATGGCGCTTCGTTCGATACGTGGGAAGAGTGCAACCGGGTCTTTCACGACGCCCTGGCGGCCAACGCCCACTCCGTGTGGTTGAAGCGCCTTCGCCAGCTACTCTTCCAGCAATCCGAGCGGTACCGGCGCCTTTCCAGCACGGTTGCGACATCCAGGGCGGAGGTGCATGCCGAACACATGGCGATCTTCGAGGCCGCGATCGCCCATGATGCGGAACGGGCGACGGCGCTGCTGCACGACCATGTCTGGCGGGCGGCGAACGTGATCAGGGACAACACGGCACTGCGTAAGGCGCTGGACAAAGGACCGGAACGGCGCGGGTCGTCGAAATAAGGCTGGCCGCCGCGGCGGGCTTCGGGGTATCCCGCCCGGCCAAACGATACCATGACCGAAGCTGGATTCGCCGATCGCCGCGTTTGTTATCCATTCGGTCGGCCCTTCTGCGCGCGCATGCTGGCAGAGTAGCGGTGCGGTGTGTAGAATAGAAAAGGGTTCGGATTTTGGAATTCGTCGAGGCTTCAACATCGCCCTCGGCCAACGCCATGGTTGCCCCCCGGCGAGCAAATAAACGATGGAATGAATGGCTTGATGAACAACAATGCGAGCCGCAATCGCGCTGCGAGCCCGTTCAGCCCCGACGAGCCCGCCGAGGCGGGGGGACCGGGCGGACCCCGCGCCCTGTCGCGTACGCTCCGCATCATCGAACGCCTCGCTGGTGTGCCGGAAGGCAGCACCCTGACCCAGCTCTCCGCTGCCCTGGAATCGCCGAAAAGCAGCCTGCTCGGGCTGCTCCGGCCGCTATGCGCCCTGGGCTATGTGGTCAATGTCAATGGCCGTTATACGCTGGGGCCGGCGGCCTACCGTCTCGGTGTCAGCATCATGCCGACCCTGTCGATGGCTCGCATCGCGCAGCCTATCCTGCGCCAGTTGGCGGACCAGTTCGAGGAAACCGTTCTGATCGCGACGCTCGATCGCGACGCGGCACGTGCGATCTACATCGACAAAGTCGAGAGTTCCCACTCCATTCGCTATACCGTCCCGCTCGGGACCGCGCGACCACTTTATTGCTCCGCAGCCGGGCGCGTTCTGTTGGCCCACGCCGATACCGCCTTCGTCGAGCACTACCTGCGCACGGCTGCCTTCGAGCCACTGACACTGCGCACAGTGACCAGCCCATCGGAGGTCCGCGATCTGTTACCGAAAATTCGCGAGCAGGGACTGGCCATGACCGTGGGCGAAGTGTCCGCTGACGTGGCTGGTTTTGCGGCGCCGATCTTCGATCATCGCGGCGTGGTGATCGCCGCGCTGGCGATGGCCGCTCTCGTCAGCCGCGTTCAGACATACGCTCCGACGGCCGCCAAACTGGTCCAGGATGCCGCCGAAAGCATCTCGTTCGGCTTCGGTTATCCGAAAGCGGAGTGGAAGGTCTCCCTCCCGGAACCCGCGCCCAGCGATCTTCCGCCGGGTCCGCGACCCTCCGGTCCAACTGGTCGCCCACGCCGCCGCGGCACCGCGGAGAGTTGACGCATCCTGCCTGTGACCCGCAGGGGGATCGAGACTACGCGCACCCTCGCCGGGCCGCTTGCGGCCGCAGCCCGGTTTCGGGGCGCGGTCGCGGTCCGGGCGAGGAAGCCGTCGATCTCATCGCGCAGCGTGCGATGCTTCGGTTCGAGCGTCAGGTCCGTTGGCGTTGCCTCACGTTGGTGCAGCGGCCCGCTACGGTGCGGTCATCACGAGGCATTCGCTCCGTCGCCAAGATTCTGGACCCGGGCATTCTTGCCGGCACCGCCGATCACGAGAAACTCTGCCGCACCGTAGCCTGCCTCGATCGGGATCCGAAGCAGCCGCCCGTTCTCGGCCGCGACGCTTTCCGGCCGGACCGTCACGATCCTCGAAGTCCGGGCGGCGGCGAGCGCTTCGGCCACCGTCCCGTGCCGGCCGACCTTCTCCAGGTTCAGCCGAGTCGGAAACAGCACCGTCCGGCGGCCTGCGTCGGCGTCCGCGCATGCCTGGGCCGGGGTTAACCAGACGGAATCGACCGATTCCCGTCCGTCATGGTGCAGGATGTGGTCGAGCGGCGCTTCGGCGAGGAAGAAATGGGTGTCAAACCGCTTGGGCATATGCGCCGGCGTTATCCAGTGCGCGAAATGAACCAGTTGGTCGAAGGCCGCGACCAGATTTTCCCGCTCGATCATGTCGGCGAACCTGATGCCGCTGCTCTCGATGGCATGCCGGTACTTGCCGCCCAGCGCCTCCGCCCGAGCGCCGTCGATCAGCGGACCGTAACGTGCCGTCCGGGCATACAGCACGCCGCATTCCTCGAAGGCTTCCCGCGCCGCCGCTGCCATCACGTTCAGCGTCTCGCTGCTGACGTCATCGACGCCATCGGCTAGGTGCCGCCATCGCGGATCGGCGTCGCCGGGGCTGGCGGAGCCGCCGGGAAACACCAGGGCGCCCGATGCGAACTCGATCTCATGGTGGCGGACCACCATGAAAAGCTCCAGGCCGTCCGCGCCATCGCGGGCCAGCATCAGCGTCGCGGCGATGCGCGGCGGCACTGGATCGGTCATGGGTGCACCTTTACCCCGGACAGAGTGGGCCCGATGCGCTCACCCATGGGGCGAGGCCGCGGAAGATGGGTTCGCGAGGGTGGCGGACAATCTTTCGACCGCCTCGGCATAGTCCGTCATGAAATCGTACACGACTGACCTGACAGACTGTTCCGAATTCATCAGGCCGACGCACTGTCCGACGAAATAGGCCGCGAGTTGCTTCGCCCCGGGGTGGCCCGCTTCCGCGAGCTTGTCCACCTTGGCCATCACGGGCCGGGTCAGGATGCCCTGCAACGGCATCGGCAGCGGATCGGGTGCGGCCTTGCTGCTCCAGGCATCGGACCAAGCGGACTGCAACTGCCGTGTCGGCTTACCGGTGCGGCTGCGGGACCGGACCGTGTTCGCCGAGGATGCATGCAGCATTTTCTGCTTCACCGTCGGGATCGTTTCAGCCTCCCGCGTCGTCAGCCACACCGAACCGCACCAGACGCCGGCCGCGCCCATCGCCATGCAGGCGGCCATCTGGCGCCCGGTCGCGATCCCGCCCGCCGCCAGCACATCCATGTGCGGGTAATCCCGGATCGCCTCGATGACTTCCGGAACAAGCACGATCGTCGCGATCTCGCCGCAATGGCCGCCCGCCTCTCCCCCGGCGGCGACCAGCACATCGACGCCGGCCTCGGCGTGCTTGATGGCGTGGCGCCGCGATCCGGTGAGTGCCCCGACGAGGATGCCCTTTGAATGCGCCTCGGCAATGATCGCCGCCGGGGGCACGCCTAGCGCGTTGACGTACATCTTGATCGGGTACCGGAACGCGACTTCCAGCATCCTCGCGGCGCCGCTCGGACGCATGATGGACGAGTCACGGTCGTCGTACTGATCGGACCAGAGGTCGGACGCATCGATGCCGAAGCGTTCCAGCAGATCCTCGACGAATTTCCGGTGCGGCTCCGGGAGTTGGCCACGAAGCTGGGAATCGGTTGCGTCCGAGTCCTTGCCCATCATAACCTCGGGAATCAGCAGATCGACGCCGAATGGCTTGCCACTGACCCGTTCGTTGATCCAGTTGAGCTCGACATCCAGTTTTTCCGGAGTCAGCCCGACCGCGCCGAGGACGCCGAAGCCGCCGGCATTCGTCACCTCGGCGACCACGTCGCGGCAATGTGTGAAGGCGAACAGCGGGAATTCAATCCCCAGCCTGTCGCATAGTCTCGAGTTCATCATTTGGGTGTTCCTTCTGTTCCGCCAATCGTTTGCCGCAGGCGTCAATTCATCTCCAGTTCCCGGTACCCGCCCGACGCGACGGCATTCGCCTTGGCGCGGAAAGCGGGCGCGCTTCCGCTGTAGCGGGCAATGATCCGCTTCTGCTTGCCTTCGACATTCTGGTTGATGCCGGTCATCCAACTGTCAACTGTCGTTGGACAGCAGGCCCTCGCCCGCCTTGACGACGAAATTGGTCCATTCCTCGACCGCCTCCTGGCGCGGAGCGTCATAGGTGTAGTCATGCTGCCGCATGTACCGGATCAGGTTGGTGACCCAGAGGACGTTGTACTCCGCTGAACGCGGTATGTTGCCCAGCGCGGTATGCGGCCCGATGCACATCGCCATGTTCGGGAACCCGGCCACCATGATGCCCAGGAACGTTTCCAGCGCGGCCCGCCATTTCTCGCTCAGATTCACCCCGCCTTCGCCGCGGATGTCGATGCGGTCAAAACTTCCGGTGATGGCATCGAAGCCGGTGGCGTACACGATCATGTCGGATTCAAGCAATGCAACTGGAATAGGCCGGAAATGCCCGCGCCAACGATGACCGCGTCCCAATCGGGCGCGTTCGCCGACGCAGCCTGAGCGTGTGTATTCGATACCTGCGTGTCCATCGCTTTCCTCTTCTCTGTTCCTGATCCATCCCCAGAGGAGCGCCGCCTGTCATCGGCGCAGACGAACCACAGCCCGCCCGGGCGACGTGACCTCGCCACGCTCGTTTTTGACGAACAAAGAGACCTCGATCTCCGCCTCGGCGAGCTTGACGGCCTCGATTTTCCCGCCCGAAACGAGCGTCTCGCCCAGATAGCTGGCGCGCCGGTTCGAATACTCGAATTCCACGATCTCCCCCCCGTCTCCAACCCAGTTCAGGACGACCTGGGTGAGCCAATCGCCTTGCAGTGGGCCATCCACCACGATGCCGGGATGCTTCTCTACCCCGGTCGTATAGGTCTCATCGTAATGGATGCGATGCGCATTCCAGATCGCGGCGTTATACAGGAACAACGAAACATTGCTCGGCTCGTGCCGCCGTTCCGGCAGCGGCATACCCACCTTGCAGTCGTAGACATTGACCATGATGGCATTCCTCAGCGAGCGATTCGGGTCTGGACTTCTTCGGCGATCCGCTCGCCTACCTCGGTGCGCACATCAACTTTGTAGGTCAGGAAGATCAGATCACCCTGCGAACCCCGTTTTTCATACATATCAGTCAGGCTACGGGTCGCCACAAGGACATCGCCGGGCCGGACCGGGCGGAAGTAATGGGTTTTCGTCCCGCCGGCCATGAAGCGTTTCAACGGCAGGTCGGGCGTCAGCGAGGAAGCGGGAATGCCATCCGGTCCAAGCGCACCAATCGGCACCACAGGACGCAGCGCACCGAACAAAAACATGGGGGGAGCCTCGTCCCCGCGCAGGAATTTCTCCTGCTGCTGCTCTGTCGCGACGGAGTATTTGATGATATCCCTCCGCGTCACCTCAACGCGCATGGGAGGATCGGATGTGCCGATCATGCCGCGTGCTGCGTCTGTTATGAGAGCCATATACTTTCCTCCATTCGACTGGTCGTCACGCCCCATTTCGGGCGCGCGTATTTCTCCGCGTGCATGTTCTGGCAACCTACCACACGGTTCGTAAAATGGAAGAAGGTTCGAATTTCGGAATTGGCCGAGCCGACGCTGGAATCAACGAGTTGGCGTGCTGGGCGCATTATCCCGAGCCAATTTTAGATCGGCCTAACACTCGCCAGGCCGCGTAGCGGGAGCAGTCGACAACTTCGATCCGGCTCATGGTGGGAACCTCCCCTCACGTGGTCTGTTGATGCCAAGCACGACGCTGTCGGCGGCAGGATACGGTGCAAGTCGCGCGCCGATTGGCTGGCGCTAATGCCGAACGCCCACGAAGGCTATGCAAGCTGGGAGAAGGCCGAGGCGATCCGCACGATGGTCAGCAGCAATATTCCCAGCAGTCGGCACCACGGCGCGCCATAGCATGGCGACGCCCTGCTTGCTGGGCTGATCCGTTGCCGCCGCTGCGGGCGCAAACTGACACTGCGCTGCTCAGGGATGGAGCATCAGATTTCCCCGGTATAGTTGTAGCCGCGGCTAGACGGACGCCCTGTTTGCCGTAGTCGGCCCCGGCGCGTTCTTGGCCAGAACTTGTATGGGACTTCCTGTGTCAAGCTGATTCCGCACGGGCCTCCACTATGTAGGGCTGGACGATCCTGCTGGCCGGTGTATCGACGTCAGCCAGGCGGGTGAGAAGCATCTCCAATACCAAGCCCCTTGTTCGACGCCGCGCGGTGAGCGCGTTACGTCGATGTGTCGGGACGCCCCTCGTCCCGACACCATCTGAACGGCATGGAGCGGAAGGCTTGGCAAATGCGCCGCGCGCTTTCTTTGCGCGGCGGGAGCGGAGCCACGCGCAGGGCCGCCCGTTCTTTACGGGCGGAACGAGCATGGCGAGCACCCACCATTTACCACGCCTGAGCACCGTGCTACCGGCTTGGCTGTCTTCCTTTATCGCTGTCGCAAAGACGTTGCTTGATCTGGGTCGGTATCGGCCAATACGTCCGTGTCGGAAACGAGCCGGAGAGCAACGAACCGAGGGGAGCCCGCCATTGCGCGCGAAACTTCGCGCCGCACCCTTGTATTCGGTTGGCCCCCTGTCGGAGCCGGACCATGAAGCAATCATTCGCTTCGGCGGCGAGGATCCGAGGCGGGGGGCCCATTCTAACGAACGGTTCGATGACCATGTTCTGGCTCGGGTCACCACCACCTCGGATCGTGATCGGCCAGTCAGGCAGAGGAATCCCCGCCCGGCTCGCCGAAGTCTTGTATGTTTGCGCGCATCATCTGCGAGGCGGCTAAGCTGCTTGCCGCAGCACGACGCCGTGCGGAACTTCGCCAGTGGTGACCATGCGCCAGAGGGCGATGAGCAGCTTGCGGGCGAGTGCGACGATCATCTGCGTCTTGCGTGCGCCCGCGGCGCCCTCGGTCCGGGTTCGGAACCACTGGGCCAATGCACTATCCTTCTGAAACAGCAAGAACCGCCAGGCGAGCTGGATCATGCCGCGACGCACCCGGGCATTACCCGCCTTGGTTAGGCCTTTTTCGCGCCGTTTGGATCCGCTTTCGTCAGGCGCACCGGTGATTCCTGCGTAGCGGGCGACCGCCCTGCGGTCGCGCAGGGTACGCGAAAATACTTCGTGCACCAGCATGTACGCCGTTTCGACGCCCAGTCCGACGACGCTGGCCAGCAGCCGCACCATCGCGTTTGGCGCGGCCTGCGGCGCGTCCTCAAGTTGCTGCAGGCGGGCGTCCTCGATGGCCTTGATCTGCTCGCGCAGGATGGTCAACCGGGCGAAATTGCGCCGCATCTCCTCGAGTGTGTTCGGCGGGATCGGTACATCTTCAGGCGTCCGCAGCGCCTCGATAAGCTGTGGCGCCTTGCGCAGCTGTGGCTTAAATCCGCGGATGCCGAGCCGGGCCAGAGTGGACTTCATGCGATTGATGATGCGCGTGCGTTCACCGACCAGGCTCTCCCGCTCACGGCCCGGCCGCTTGGCATCCTCTTCCCCGATCGTCGGAACCGCCACCATTCCGCAATGGCCATGCTCACCGCGCAACCAACCCAGAAACACCCGTGTCAGCATGGCCGTGTCCAGACGATCCGTCTTTGCCCGCTTGTGTTCCCGCGAGACCGCGACACTGCTCGAATGGATGACGTGCACCTCGATGCCGTGCTTGGCCAACCAGCGTCCCAGCCAAAATCCGTCACGCCCAGCCTCGAAGGCGACTGCGATGCGCGTGATGGAGCGACCCTTGCCAATTGCTTCGTCGCGCTAGCGGTGCAGCAGGCTCAGTAGCGCCGTTTCGTCAGGTGTGAGAGACCGTCCAAAACGTGGGGGGTGCTATGGGACCGCCCGGTCGTTAGCCGGGAGTTCGGGATGAAGTGGCGGGTCATGTTGGAGCTGGTCGGACCGGATGGGATCGTTGGCGTCCATGAGGTCGGCGGTCGCGCGGCCGTGGCCGAATATGCGCCGCAAATGATCGGGCTGACGCTGGAGGAAGGCAAACATCTGCTTGCTGCGTTGCAGGTCCATCTCGTTCAAGCCCAGGCGGAGGATCATTGCCGCCGCCGCCGACGATGTCAGCGCTGCGGCGCCCAGCGGCCCCTCAAAGATCAGCGCTCCCGGCGGTTGGTGTCGTTGTTCGGCACGGTGGAGGTCCGCGCGCCGCGTTTTACCCCGTGTCGGTGTGCGGTGACCAGCCGGCGGACGCTCAACCCGGTTGCCGAGATCATGCCCGACCGATGCACGCCGGAGTACGAGCGGACCGTCGCAAAGATGGGTTCGCTCTTACCCTACCGCCGGGCGCGGACGCTGCTGGCGGAGTTTCTACCACTCGGTAAGCCACAGGCGGTGGAAACCACCCGGCAGCGAACCCTTCGTGTTGGCACCAGGCTGGAGCAAGAGGCTGTCGCGGGGGCGGGATCCAAGTCGGTGTCGGCGGTGGCGACGAAGTCGATTGCACTCTCCATTGACGGCGGCCACGTGCGGGCGGCTCGCCAGTATCAGGGGCGCACGTTCGAGGTTCTCCTCGCTCAGGTCAGCAACGATGAGGGGAAACAGGTCGTATTTGCCAGCGTGCCAGCGGAGGCGACTTCGCAAACTCGACAGTTGCGCGGTGTGCTTCATGGATTGGGGGCGACGCCAGCGACACCGATTACCATCCTGAGCGATGGTGCCGATGGCCCGCGATCGCTTGGCGAAGCCGCCAGCCCCGGTCCGACTCATCATGTATTGGACTGGTTCCACCTTGCGATGCGGGTTCAGCACGTCGCCCAGGCGGCCACGAGCTGGCCCGACGCTACGGAGACTGATCGCCAGGCTGGCACTCGCCTCACCGAGACCATCGAGCGGATCCGATGGCGCCTCTGGCATGGTCAGGTCGAACGCGCTCTGGATCTCATTGCCGAAACCGTCGTCACAGTCGGCGTCGCAGCCGACGATAAGTCTCCAATTGCTGCCGCGGCACGTAAGGTGGCGCGCCTGCTGGGCGATCTCGAGACTTATGTGTCAGGACAATCCAACATCATCATCGACTACGCGACAGCCCGCCGACGCGAAGAACCGATTTCGACGGCGGTCACCGAGAGCACGGTGCAATGGCTGCTGCATCGGCGAATGAATGCCCAGCAGCAAATGAGGTGGTCTCCGCGGGGCGCTCATTTGATGCTGAAAGTCCGGACCTCCGCCGTGAACGGCACGCTCAACCGGGATTATACCGTCGCGGAGCGTTGGGCGCGCCGCCCGTTTTGGAGAGCAGTCTAGCCCCCCAGGTTCTGGACGGTCTCCTTCCGGAATCGATCGACACATACATTGACGAGGAACGAAACCGCCAACGCCACGCTATCCAGTGCCAGGAACAGCTTGGCCTCCGCCCTTTCGGCAAACGTCTCGCGGCTGAATTGACCGGCGTACTTCTGCCTCAGGCGATCGAGAAAGATCGGCTCGCCTATCTGGCCGAACTGGTGATGCGGAATTGCCGCGAACGCCGCATTGTCGCCCCGTCTCCCACCGCGCTTGAGCGGCTCTGCGCCGATCTCCGCCACCATGCACGCAGAGAAGCACATCGTCGGCTGACCAATGGGCTGTCCGCCGAACAGCGCAAGCGCCTCGATGGGCTGACCCAGCGTCGCGAGGAGGGTGGCCAGACCTGGCTGACCTGGTTGAGGCAGATGCCGGAAGCCGCCAAGCCTGCGGCTATGCTTGGCGTGATCGAGCGGCTGGAGAAAGTGCGTGGCATCGGTATCGAGCCGGGCCGTGGTCATCTCGTCCATCAGGCGCGGCTGGCACAACTCGCGCGTGAAGCCGGCCGCTCCACTGTCCAGCATGTTGCCGACTATGAACGGCAGCGCCGGCACGCGACTTTGGTGGCGATCAGCGTGGACCTCACCGCCAGCCTGACCGACCCGGCCGTCGATCTGTTTGATCGGTTGGTCGGCGCCATGTTCCGCAAAGCCGAGGGTCGGCATGCTCGCGCGTTTCAGGCCGATGCTCGAGCAATCAATGACAAAGTCCGTCTCTTCGCACGTGTTGGCGCCGCGTTGACCACCGGCCGCAATGACCAGCAGGATGGATATGATGCGATCATCGCGCTGATGTCGTGGGAGAAATTTTGCACGTGTGTCGCCGAAGCCGAAGCCTTGGCGCGACCGGAGGAATTTGATGCCTACAAGAACCTCGGCGAGCACTACGCCGGCGTCCGGCGATGGTCGCCGGCATTTCTGGAGACCTTCTTGTTTGAGAGCGTGCCAGCGTCTGCCTCGTTGATGCGGGCCATCGAAGTGCTACGAGAAGCAAACCGCTCGGAGAAATCCAGCCTGCCAAAATCGGCGCCGACCGCGTTCGTCAGACAGCGCTGGGCAGCA
This sequence comes from Alphaproteobacteria bacterium, assembly GCA_017307285.1. Lineage (GTDB taxonomy): Bacteria > Pseudomonadota > Alphaproteobacteria > Acetobacterales > Acetobacteraceae > JAFKFI01. Next base: position 76,580 of record JAFKFI010000058.1, read on the forward strand.
CAGGTGATGCCGGGCGGCACCATCGACCGGCGCTATTACGAACTCTGCGTGCTGTCGGAACTACGGGATCGGTTGCGGGCCGGCGATGTATGGGTGACAGGCAGCCGGCAATACAAATCCTACGAAGAACGCTTGATCTCAACGGAGACTTTGGAAAAGCTCCAACAAAGCGGCGACCTGCCGATCGCCGTCGAGGCGGACTTCGAGACGTTCATTGCGGCCCGCCGGACTCTGCTCGATGAACGAATGACCGCGGTCGATGCTCGTGCCGCCGAGGGCAAGCTGCCGGATGTCACGCTGACCAAGGGCGCGCTCAAGATCTCGCCGATCGAGAAATCGACACCGCCGGAGGCCGAAGCCTTGGCCGCCCGCCTCTACACCATGTTGCCACGCATCCGTATCACCAATCTGCTAGCCGAGGTGGCAACCTGGACGCAGTTGTCGGTTGAACGTTAATTCCCGGACTGGGAGATTGTTACGGTATCCGCCGACCGTTAATTTGAGACTGGGTCGGCCTCAGAACCAAATTAACGTTATTATTGGGACTGAGATTTGCCGCGCTTTCGTCTCCTCCGTTTGTCAGCCTCGCGGCCCAGCTTCCGGTTGACCTCCCAGACTCGGAGGAGATGCCGGGCCCATTCAGCTTCGGCGGAGGACCGGGCTCCGGTCGCGGCAAGGACGAAAATCCTACATGGAAAGCTAAGATTGGCGAGCGTGGCCCCTTTCGGTCCTGACGTCAGCTTTGAGCCAAACATGCTCGTGACGAATCCGGGCAACACGGGAGCTCCGTGCCTAACCGAGAGCTCCTCCCCGGAAGAGGTAGAGATTGCCGGGAGCCGATGTTCTCCACGAACAACGGCGGCTACCAACTCGGAGCCTCGGTGTGCGTTTCTTACGACGGGGGCATACCAGGACCATCTCAGTTCCGCGTCGAAATCCTCTTCGCCTTGCTGGGTGAGAACGCCGCCACAGCGCTCGCAAAGGATACGCCATCCTTCACGCCAATGTTTCATCCGCACCACGGCTCCGTGCTGACGCCTGAGTTCAACCAGGCACCGGCGGCATTCGACCTCTCGCCCCCTCCTCCGGACCAGACCGGTGGAGAGACGGCCGAGCCAGCGGTGAGTGCTCGCGAGCACTTCCTCCGCCGAAGATCGCAGCATCGACGCGATCACCCGAACATCATCATCCACGAGGGTTTCGTCGATCGCGCGAAGCGATCTAGGGCTGCAGCCCGCCCAGGTCAGCAAATGCAGCCGCGAGACCCGGTGCAACGCGGCTGTTCTGTCGAGCCACGATGACAACAATTCGCCCGGTTCCTTCCTGGCGGTGAGAGGCAGCGCGCTCATTTCATGCGGCCGCCGCGCGCGGGGCCAGAGGCAAGTCGAGCACCGCCCCGCTGTTGATCCGTTCGGCCCCCGACAGAATCGCTTCTTCCGCGAGATCCGCCAGCACTCTGAAGATCCGAGCAGTCACGCCCTGGCTGATGTCGACCAAGTGTCGTATCGCCAAGGGATTGAGTTCGGATGGCTGCCGCAGTGGCATCGAACGCAGCGCGCTGCCGACCAAACCCTGGAACTCCGTGGACGGCTGCCATGCCTGGAGCGTCAGCGGCTCATAACGGCTGGCGAGCTGTTCATCACCGAGAAGGGCGTTTTCAGCTTCGCTCGTTCCCGCGCACACAAGCGAGATCTTGAGTTCTCCGGTCAGCGTCCGCAGCAGCGCCATCATCGCGTCCCGGTCCGACGATCGTGTCGCCGTGAAGACATTATGAACTTCGTCGACGATCAGCATCCTGGTGCCGAGCGCCCGGAGGAGATGGTAGACACGATCTTCGATGATACCGGACGCCGCCGTCGAGGTCGTCGGCGCTTTCAGCGCGAAAAGAATCTGCCCGTAAAACCGGCGGACAGTTGGTTGTGGCCTGATCACGACCGACAGCACAGGCGTGTGTTCGCGGTCATTTTCCTGCTCCCAGGCCGGATTGTTCTGACGGCCGAACCGTTCCAGCAGCATGGTTTTTCCCATCCCCGACCGTCCAACGATTAATAGGCAGGGCATCCGGCTCCGTTGGGGATATTCCAGGAGACGTTCGAGCTTGCGAAGGATCGTCACAGCCCTCGGATAACTGACCCAGCGCTCCTCTTGGATGGACCGGATACGCCTGCTGTCGTCCTCGGAGAGCATGTCGGCGATTTCAGGGAAGACATGCTCAGCGCCGGCCATGCAGGAACTCCGTTTCGAAATACGGGAGCGGGCCGTCGGTCAATGGCTCGGACCCTATTACGTCGTCGCCCACCTGGGCCATTGGGGCAGGGGCCTTCTCGCGATCCTGGTTCATCAGGTGCTTGCGCCGCTGGCGGTTTCTCTTGGCCTGTGCTGTGAGCCCGACTTCAGCATCCTCAATGGCACGCTGCTCAAGGACCGAGTAACCAATGGCTCTCACGTCGCTTTCCTTACGCCCCTGCGCCCGCAGTCGTTTCCGCGCGGAAATTCGTTCCCACAACGTCATCGGAGGCAGGCCCAGGTCCCGCCACCGGGCCTCCACATGCGAGCCGGGAGCTGCTTCCACCCATATCCGGCTGATGTCTCGGGGGTCATACCTGACCCCAACCTTCGTCTTTTTGCGGATGTTAAAGGATCGTAACTCTGGCGACGAATATTGGAATTTCATGAACTCGATGCCGGTCTTCTGCAAATGGCGTTCACACCGTGGCAGAAAATCGAGCAGGAACCGGACGCGGTCACCAGGACGCTTCCAGACCGCGTCCGCAGCGTGTTCATTCCACACCGCCATTGGGGGGCGGCCAAGCGCGGAATGGATACGATTGTGATATTTCCCGGCAATCTCCAGCGCGATCCATCGTTCCAGTTGACGCAATGTCATCGCTGCGCGGCGCTCCGGGTGGTAGTCGCGTTTGTCTGCAACGGTGCTCCGTGTCGTGCCGGGCAAAAGATGAAGCGCGCCCATCGTTGTGCCGATGAGTCTTTCTATGTGCCCCCCGAAGTGCGGCGTGCGTGGCGGACGAAAGTCGACCTTGATGCCATGCTCCTCACACCCGAGCGCCAACGCCCTTGAGTGAAATTCCGCCGCGTTATCGAGATAAAAGAGCTCCGGAAGACCGGAGCAAGGCCACGAGAGGCGGATGTTTCTGCTTTCGAGCCAATCTCCCTTCTCAAACACCGCCTGGGTCAGACAAAGCCCAACTGAGAGAACGCTCGGGTAATCCATGGTCAGATGGAACCCCACGACCATCCGGCTGAAAACGTCGATCGCCAGCGTCAGATACGGACGACCGGCGGGAACGCGTGTCTCCTCATCAACTACGAAAACATCCGCCAGCGTATGGTCGATCTGAACGATCTGAAGGGGACGAAGCACGTCGATCCTGCCGGAGCGGATGGTGAACTGTTCGCTGGCGGCCGTCGGTCCTTCACGAAGCCTGACGACCCGGCGCTGATCGAGCGCGGCGACATGCCGTTCGACGGTCGCCCGGCTCGGTGGTGTCAAACCACCTAACCTGCATCGAGCTTCGATCTCGTCGCAAAGGTCGGAAATCCGGGGCGCCTCCCGCCTCAGGAACAGGCGGTCGATTGCTTCATTGATGATCCGCCGTTTGGCCAAGGGCGTCCGGAGCGAGCCACGCTTCGGTCCCCGAGGCTCGGGGAGCAAGGTCGAACGGACCGGCGCACCTCGCCAAGCCGCGAGCAACCGAAACAGGGTGCTGGTAGAAATTCCTATCCGCCGTGCTTCACGAGCAACAACGTCCCGTGTTCTCTCCGCGGCCGGAAGCGCAACCAAGCGCCGGACCGTCTGCTCGCGCAGCCCGGCCGCCGCCCACTCCCGCGGTGTCTCATCATCAATCGGCATGATCTGCTCTCAGAGGCAATCCAGTCTCAAATTAACGCGCCTGATTCGATGCCAGTCTCGAATTAACGACTCCAGTCCCAAATTAACGAATCAGTTAACCCATTGATAACCCGGGTGTGTCCGCAAGGCAATTAACGTTGAACCGACAACAATGAACCAGCCTTGGACCGGAGAGAGCGCGGCCGTTCTTGCCGGTGCCTTGGCATCATATCAGCCCGCGGCAAGCTTGCATTTGGCGGTGACGCGTGAGCAGCCGCTCACGTCGGAAGCGACCTTGCAGTTTGCCCGCCAGGTTGCCGAGGACGCAAAGAGGCGCCATGCGCGGCTGGTGGTGTTCTACTACGTGGTGGTGTTCTACTACGTCGGTCACATGGTCACGTATGAGGACAACTCGCTCGCGCTGCTGATGGGCGATGCTGGACGCACCCGAGTCGCCGCGAGGCGGGTCGGCGATCTAGCGCCGATGGGAGGCAATCTGGCCGAGCTCGCCCGTTCACTTGGCACAATTGCGCGAAAGGCCGCGCCACCCCTGGGCGAACTCGATGTAGCCGATCTCTACGACGCGATCGCCTCGACAGGCACCGCGTTCGTGCTCCTGATCGACGGGTGCATGCAGGCCGACACATTCGCGTCCTTCCGCGAGCGGCTCGGATTGGTCATCGGACCAAAGCAGGAAAGCGAGCTTTTCGTGGGACCAGGCACCGCTACGGACGCCCTTCGCAGCTTCGCGGACGGGCTGAGGCATTTCCCGGACGGCCAATCATATCTCTCCTCAAAAAACCCTGTTGTGCTAGGGGCCGCACCTGGAACCATAGCCAGCGTACAAGAGAACCCGACGTGGCGTTGGGGGGCCCCGGTCGGGCCTTTAGCGCGCTACGTCGCAACCACTGTGCAGCGGAGCGAGCTCTGGGCCGACAGGCCCTCGCTGCCGCGCCTGCTGAACTGGTCCGCTGAAAATCAGCAGGTTGGCGAAATCAATTTGAAGGGGACTATCAGCTGGAGTGACTGGTTGCCACTCCTATCTGCCCGGACGGCCCTGCCGTCATAAAGCGTTGTCGTGCTGTCGTTTGGACGGGTCATCCGCAAACTCGGCGAGGCAGCGACGGCTCGTTCAACCCCGGCCACTCGCCAGAAAGCTAACGTGACGCCCTTCAGGAAGCTCACGCTGCTTTGAATGCAGGAAGGATCCCGTCGATCAACAGAGTGTGGCGGGTGAAGACCTGGCCGGGAACGCGCGGCACATCTGCGTCCGATGTCATCACGACGGTCAGTTCGAGCCGGGGCAGCAGATACACCATCTGCCCTCCGTACCCCCATGCGAAGACCATCGGTTCGCCTGTCGGCTTGCCGATCCACCAACCGAGACCATAAAGCTGACCGCTGAAGGTGGATCGAACGGCGGGTTTCCATGCCTCAGCCAGGAAGGCTTCCGGAATGACCCGGCGATCGTTGTGGCGGCCTCCGTTGCGACAGCACTCTCCAAACGTCAGCAGCGCTTCCGGCGTTATCGCCATGTCGTTGCCACCGAAATAAAAGCCTTGGGGGTCGCGGGCCCATTCCGGCACGGTAAACCCCAGCGGGGTGCCGAGCCACGTCTGGACCAGGTCGCGAAGGGTCTGGCCGCCGACGCGCGCAAGTATTGCGCCGAGGATGTGGCTCGAAGCGGTGGAGTAGACCATCCGGCCGCCAGGCTCGTCGACGAAGGGGCGCGAAAGGGCGTAGCTCAGCCAGTTTCGGCTGGAGACCCAGCGACCGTAGTTGGCGCCGGAGGTGCCCTCGAGGCCTGCGCGCATGCCGAGCAGGTGGCGGATGGTGATCTGCCCGACCCGCGGATCGACACCCGGTGGGACGAGATTGCCCAGGATCGGTTCGATGCGGTCATCGAGGGAAAAAAGGCCGCGCGCGGCGCCGATACCGGCCAATGCGTCCACGATCGTTTTGGCCGCCGATTTGATGTTGGTCGGGCGCGTCAGACTGGCGCCGCGCCAGACACGTTGGGCGACGAGCAAGCCGCGCTGAGAGATGGTCAAGGTGCGGAGGTCGGGGGTGGCATCCGCCAGAGCGAGGCCGCGGGCAAGCAGCGTCTGGTCGGGATCCGCGGCGGGCGCCGGATTGGCGGAGAGTAGCAGAACGGACGCCAAGACGGCACGGCGGGAGGTCACCATCGCGGACAGATGGGCCTGACGCAGAGTCCGTGCCAGTGGGCTGCCCAGTTGCATCGAACCTGCCGCCGGGTTCGGCGCCCATCGTCATGCTGAGCCTAAGCCGGCGCTTGACTGTTGGGGTCGGCTCACGCGTGTTGGACTACGCCAACCCGGGCGGCCACAGCGCTGGGTTGCTTAGGTTGTGCTCTTCTCGGTTGCCTCGTCGTGCATTGGGGCGTCGTCTCAGTGGGGAATGGGTGGATTGCTGAGGCCGCTAAACTCGAGACAAACATTCGTTCCTTGCGGAAATGCCGCCATCACGACTTGAGGTTCGACAGGCTTTTCCGGCGTTATGTAGCAACCGCCACTTGTGAATTCGGGCTTGTACTTTTGTGCAGATCCTGGCAGGAGAGTGCTGGTTTGGTGCTCCGGCGATGGGTCCACATGGCGCAACACTTCCTGCTTTCTGCTGCGGCACGCTCGCTGAGCGCCGCCAAGATCATGCGCATGTCGGATCGCGGGGTGGAGAATGTGTTCCTGCGCCTGCGTTGGCCCGAGACCGATGGCAAGCCGGTCTGTCCGGGTTGCGGCTGCACGATTTGCTGGGCGTGTCCGCGATCAGCCACTGATCCGCGGTGGCGCTGCAAGGCGTGTCGTGGTGATTTCTCCATCACCTCGGGTACCCTGTTCGCCTGGCACAAGCTGCCACTGAGGACCTATCTGCTTGCCATCGTAGCCTTCTGCAACGAAGTTAAAGGCAAGAGCATGCTCGCCTGCGCTCGTGAACTCGATGTCCAATACAAAACGGCATTTGTTCTCGCGCACAAGCTGCGCGAAGCCGTGGCATGGAGTATGAAGGCGCTGCGCATCGGCGGTGAGGGACGGGTTGCCGAGGTCGATGGTGCCTATTTCGGCGGTCACGTCCGGCCAGAGAACCTGGCGGCCGATCGGATCGACCGACGGCTCGCCGAGAACCAATCGGGCAAACGTCAGGTTGTTGTCGTGATGCGCGAGCGTGACGGCCGTACGCTGCCGCAGGTGTACGCGGCTGAGGAGGGCGCCGTGCCGGCGATCCGCCAGCGGATCAACAAAGGGACCGTGGTTCACGCCGATGAAAGCCCTGCCTGGAACAAGCTGCACGCCCGGTTCGCCATGCTGCGCATCAACCACCAGAACGGCTACAGCATCGGCGGGGCCTGCACCAATGCAGCGGAGTCCTACTTCTCCCGCCTGCGCCGTGGCGAGCTCGGGCATCACCACCATATCGCTGGGCCGTATCTCCTTCGCTATGCCCAGGAAGCAGCCTGGCGTGAGGACCTCCGCCGCGTCAGCAACGGCGAGCAGGTGCACGGCGTGGTCCGTCTGGCGATGCAATGCCGGCCATCGGTTGACTTCTGCGGCTACTGGCAGCGCGCACATACCGCCTAGCTCACCTGCCACTTGACCACACCCGCCGTCTCGCTTCGCTCGATCGTCTCTTTCGCCCGGTTGAGCGAGCCGAGAATAGTCCGCTCGATCAGTATACGCCCGCGGTCATCGATCGCCGCGATCGCCTTCGCGTCCATGATCCGTTCGGCAAGTTCTCGTGTCGTCAATGGTTCCGCGGCGTCGCGCAGCACATCGTAGATCAGACGCAGGCACTCACCAGGATGGAACCAGACATTCCGGGCTCGCTGCTGCCTGGGTCGGACGTCCTCCGGCCGGCTGTCAGGATCGAATAGTCGCATGGTCGCATCGAGATGGGTCAGACTGGCGCGATGGTCGACCAGTTCCTGCTCCAGGCGGTTCACCATCCCGGCGAGTTCAGATCGCTTGTCGCGCAAAGCATCGATGACATGCGCCTGCGCCAATGCCGCTCTCCCGCCAAAACACCAACGGCAGGGATGATAAATGCCAAATGTCTACACGCGAACGTGCGCGTGGTGGCGGAAGCTACATAAGACCGGGCTTTTCGGATACGGCGACACTCCACATGTGCCGAGCATCCGAAGACAGGGTGATATGAGCGCGATCCAATTCGCATAGCGAGGAGGACACGTGCCGTCTCACGGTTTCCGATCCGAATGGATGATTCAGGGCGAGCCAGAGGGCGGCGGCCGTACATGTATCCAAGTCCGCCGAGCCGTCATCGAGCGCTCTCCGCAGCAGTTCGCGGATCTGAACATGCGTCCAGGATTCGGTGCGGTCGGTCATCTCGATACCCATTCCAGCTTCAAAGGCTGCCAACCAGGTATCGATATCGGTAGCATCAAAGACCGCTGTGAGCCCCTTACGTCCGTGCAAAAGCAAGGTCAAAGCGACCTTGCCCTTGGGCACCCGGAATACGGATAGGGGGATGCGTGCTCTCGTCACTGACCGTACTCCAAACGGGGCGAATCGACTCGCCTGTTGACATAGTACGCCATGGGTCTAAATAAATAAACGAGCAACCACGAGGCAAGGGCATATGGAACGCGCCGCTGAAGCACCGGCTGGTCCCCCAGCCCGAGCAGGAGACCCAAGCAAGGCGATGCGAGACGCCTTCAGGGAACGCGCTGGCCATGCCATAGACCAGATCGCGAAATCCGCGAGTATCGAGGTTCTGGCCGACGCGCTCGCCGCTTCAACCGATTTTGGCGCTGTCGTACGGGCGTTGCGCGATCCCGCCGCCTTTCCGGCGACCGTGCCTCTGGATCCCCTAACCGACGCCCTGGCGCGCGGAGTGGCCGAACGTGAGAACTTGGCTGCCAAGGCGCAAGGTCTTCTATCTGCAGAGGAGGCGGGACGAATCCTGGGTGGCATCAGCCGCCAGGCCGTCGATAAACGACGCCGGGCCGGGCAGCTGCTCGGCGTCAGGCTCGCGAATGACTGGCGCTACCCAGCCTTGCAGTTCGGGTCTGCGGGTGAAGTTGCGCAAGGGCTCGCTGATGTACTCCAGGTCCTGGCCGACCTCAGCCCTTGGGCCACACTGGACTTCCTACTGGCTGAAGATGACGCTCTGGGTGGGCTGTCGCCGCTTGAGGCGTTGCGGCAGGGCGGGCATCGCACAGAAGAGGTATTGCGCATCGCCCAGGTTCAAAAGGCCGATGTGTTCGGATGAGTGGCGGACACGGTCCGACAGGATCACCGCCGCCGCCGCCATCGTGGCTCAAGACCTCTAGCCTCCCGATTCTCGAACTCCCAAAGGCTACATCCGTCGTCCGCATCCACCGCACGGAATACGATCCAGTATTCTTTTCGCCGGGCAGCGGAAATGCCCCAATTGGGCGCTTCGATAGCCCAAGCGGGGGCTTTGGGGTCCTTTACCTTGCGCAGGCCCTAGAAGGTGCATTTGCGGAAACCATTTTGCGCAATCCTCAGCGTCGTCTTGTGGATTTGTCTGCAATCACGTCACGGGCAGCGTCTGTCTTGGGCTTTTCCCGTCCAATACGGCTGGTGAAAATGTTTGGAGCCGGGCTGCAGTCTGTCGGCGCGGATAACGCCGTAAGTACAGGCCCCTATGGGTCAAGCGGCGCGTGGGCTGATGCACTGTTCGCTCATCCGGATGCCCCGGACGGAATTGCCTACTGCTCGCGGCACGATTCCGAACAACTATGCATTGCTCTTTTTTCCCGGCCGGACATCCAACTGGAATTGCTGAGCGGCCCCACCCCACTGTCAGATGTGCTTGCGGACGTAGCGTCTATCTTGCGGCGGTACGGCAAAGGGATCGCCTAACTGTTGGGCAAATCCTTGAACGCCTCGCCGATCGCGCTCTCAGTTGTGGTGCCTGAAAACTTCTTGAGGCGGTCTATCTCGTTGATATTGGCCTGGATAACCTGCAAGATCATGATGGCATCGGGAAAAGGCCGGATCTTCCTTGAGTCGGCTGGCCGGTAAAGTGAATGCAACGGGGCTGAGAAGCCAGCCATTCCGGAACGTCTACATTATCGAGGACGATGAGCTGCAGCGTATCCGGAAGCCCGGCAAAGGCGGCGAAAGCCCTGTCCTTTAGCGCAGAGTTTTTGACAGCTACATCCTCAAGGCCGTCAGGGTCCTTGTAGGTGACAAAAACCGAGTCGAGAACGAGGAAGCCAGGGTGAGCCCTCATTCGTGCTCGGCAGAAGCGCATCAAACCGATGCTGAATGCGCCGTGCAGAAGCGCCATAACTCCTTTTCCGTTCGAGCTGCGCGGCTTGCCAGCCACTGAGATGTCCATTTTTGGCAGATCGAAGAACACGCGCCGAGCGTCTGGGAACTCCCAAGATTGAAGCTCAGCTTCAATGACCTCACAGAGTGCATTGAGGACTCCGCCGTCGAGGCTTTGAGCGGCCACGATGGTGCTGCTGTCATAGCCAGGAACGACACCAAGCTGGCCGCGCTGCTCATTCAGCCGGTCACGGCGCTGCACTAAGTCGAGTATTTTCCGAACGGTCAGTTTGCGGGCGATGACCGTATTCGTCTGCGTCCGCACCGTTTGGACAGAGGGGACTTCGCGCAGGATGTCGCCTTGCAAGGACTCGAGTTCGGGCAGGAGCTCGCGCGCACGCTCTGCCAGCTCCTCCCGCTCTTCAGTGAGCCCATCCCTCGTCAATTTCAGCTCGGCCGCGCGCCTGCCTAGTTCGGCGAGCTCCGCTTTCGCCGCCGCGACGATCTCATCGACGTTTCCGTCGCAAGCAAATTCTGGCCGATGATTCTTCGCCTCCGCGCCGCAGATAGGGCAGACTTGGCCCTCCTCGAGGGCGAAGAGCGTTCCGGCCTCGATTGCCGAAGCGAGCCTCTCTTGATCCGACGAATAATGCTGCTCCAAAAGTCCAAAGCGCGCTTGGAGAGTATCAATTTCGTCCATGCGATCATGGACTTGCTCATGTTCGCGCCGCAGCTGGCGCCGCTGCGTCGTCAGAGATCGGTAGTCTCGCTCAGCTTCCTCTTGCACGCTGAACGACTGGGCAAGCTCGCTATCCAACGACAGATCAAGTTGTTGCAGCTCTTCGTGGTCCTGATCGGCCTCGGCGATCTCCCGATCCAGTTCCCGAATTTGCTGATCGAGAAGTTCCAGCTGTGCCGCTTGGCGCAGAGGACGATTGGCGTCTGGCTTCGCCATGTCAAGCGCCGAGTCATCGACCCCCGTCAGCAGGTATTTGAAGACGGACGTCTCCGCAGTCTTTGAAACATATTGTCCCGTCAGAACTGGGGACGTGCCTTCCTGTATTTTCGTCTCGTTCACGATCGAAAAACGCTCAAGATCGCGATAGCTCAGCTCGCGCGTGGCGCCGGATGCGTTGGTTTGGACGCGTCTATCGGCCGCACCGAGTTGCACTAGGAGAATCTTCGAAAGTGATATGTTGGCGCCATGCCGTGCCGACACAGAGACACCCTGTTTCTGGTCAGGCCTGCCACGGAAGAGGCCGTCGATAATACGGATATCGCCGCCCTTGAGCGCACGGATCAGCGTCTTTTCAGATCCGTCGTCGAATACGATTCCAAGGTGGGCAAGATCGTATTCCGCTTGCTCGATGATGGGTTCGAGAGGCCGGCTCGAGCCCAGCACAAAATCGATCACCTGAAGAATGTGCGACTTGCCGGTGTTCGATCCGCCATAAATGACGTTGAGACCAGCGACAAAGTCAACGACGGCCGGCTTGCTGTGTGGTCCGCTGATGATGAGAAAGCGAAGTTGCATTGTCAGAATGCCGGCCGCTGATCAGCCTGGAACTCAGGCGCCCATTCATCCATGCGGCTGCGCACGAGCGCAGCGAGCGCATCGTCGGTCAGCGGGAAGATGTTAGCGACGAGCCAGTAGGCACGCTCCTTCAGAGCCTCCGCGTATGGCGTGCTGAGAAGGTCGACGAATGACCCCGCCTCCTCGCCAGCCCGATACCGGAAGCCATCCGGCGTTGCGGTCCGCGCAACCAAGCCGCGGGTCTCCATCAGCGCCAGGCCAGAATTGACCAGGCCGCGCCGGACGAGAATTTCTGCCGCGCGCGAGCGGTCCTGCGGGTGCATGCTCGGCGGCCCGTGGATGTCGCCTGTATGCACGATCAGGTGATCGAACACCACGAGTCGGTGGAGGCTCAACAGGTCCGGATAGCAGGCCGTCAGAAGGATGACCGACCGCAGCCCCGTTTCGAATGGGGTGTTGAATATGCGTGGCCGGCGCCGGGACGAGTCGATGTGACCCATATCAGACCTTCCACGTGACGCGGTCGGCGTTGGCGAGCTGGTGGCACACCCCCTGCTTAACCCTGATTTTCGCCTGCGCAGCTAGCACGCTGGCCGGTGAAGCCTGACCCGCCGCAGACAGGGCTGTGGATAATCTGCCATGAGCCGAGCGCGCCAGGGCGATCGCCGGGTCGATAGCGTCGAGGATCTGGTCAGCAAAACTCTCTATCGTGCCCGGCTCGGTCTGATCGCGGTAGGTTGCCATGAATGCCTCCGCATCGTAGAAGCGCACGCGCTGCTTCTGGAGATCATCGCCCCATTGAGCATGCGCTGATAGATCATCGACGCGCGCGATCGGAACACCGGTCTGTTCGGAATAAACCTCGAGCAGCTTGCCGACATAGACCGTCTCTTCCGGGGCGACTGCCGCTGGGGTGTGACCAGGGTTGGGGGGCGGCAGTTGGCCGCCGAAACGCGAGGCCCAGTAGGCGGTGCGGCGATGGTCGTCCAGGATCTCGTCAAGGGTCGCGTAGGTGAATGAGGTGAAATCGTAGGCGTCGACGTACGCCGCCAAGGCGCCGGTCAATAGGTGCTTCTCACCTTCCACGACCTTCCCGGCGACTCGCGTGTTCCAAGTCGCGATCACCTCGGTCCGGAATTTTGCAGGGTTCAGCAGCATGTCGCGCAGGGCAGTATCCGGCCCTTTCGGCGCGACGAACGAGCACCGACGGGGCGGCGTGAACTCTTGTCGGAATGCGTGGAAGATGATTTTGCCGGCGTCCTCGCACGCGCGAGGAAGCCCGAGCGCCTTCTCATAATGCTTGCACTGATAGGTATCCCAAAGACCCTGACAACCATCGGAGCTGCAAAGGCCGATCACATCGCGTCCGAGATCGCCGGGCCCACCGAGCCGCTTGACCGCATGGTAGCCCTGCAGACCCGTCTGCCATTCCGAAATGAAAATTTCCCACTCGACGGCGTCGTAGGCGCGTACAAGCTTCACAATCGGCGCAAGCATCACGTTCGCGGTTCCAATTCCTCCCCGGCGTTGCCGCCGCGTGGTCCGATTCTATCCACGAACGAAGCGGGCCGGAAGGTGGTTCATGCGGCCACCTGCCGAAATCAGCAGTTGCTTTCGGCGGCGCAGGCGACGGCGTTCCGATGACCCGCGGCTTGAGCGTTTTGCTCTCGGGCGCAGGGTCAATTTCCAAATCCGTCGGCCGGTCGGCTTTGAAGGGCTAAGGGTGCATGGTTCGTCCTGCCCTGCCGTGCAGGCCGCGCCGGGTTCGTTTTTCGGCAAGGCCAGTTTTGCCGTGGCAATGCCTACATGTGTTCCGTGCGAACGGGAAGCCGCGGAGGGAGCCGGGCACAGATGGGTCATCATGCCCCTGGTGGCTTGATGTCGAGGACCACGGCTCGCACCTGGAAACCCTCGGGAGAGCCGGCGGCCTGCTGATCAAGTCGGCTTTGAGCCTCGGCCAGCGAAATATGCGGCACGCGGGCGCGCCGATAGTCGGCAGAATCCCACTGTCCCTGATTAAACCACCCGACAAGATAGATTCCCACAGGTGCCCTGAGATCCACCATATAATCGCGCACTAGCTGCTGCTCGAGTGCCGTGAAAAGCTCCGGGTTCCAGGCACCCTTCACCTCGATCACCGCAGTGATCGGGTCAATCGACTGCCCGTCGGCCGCACGCCGGACTGTGTTGACCAAGATATCAGTCCGTTGACCGACCGGCGCTCCGGGTCGCCGCGTCACCTCAACCTCACGGTTCGCGAAAACCCCCCTGACCTGGAGCTCCCGTTGCAGATAGAGCGCCACCGCGTCCGACAACCCATTTTCGTCAATCGGTGTGTAGAGCTTCGTCCCTACCTGGAGGTTCCAGAGGCCCCGTACAGGAGTTTGCGCCCCATGCAGCTCCAGGGCGAATTTCGCCAGGGTCTCCACGAGTATCTCCAGCAGATCGGAGGCCGAGGTTATGAGTTTCGCGTCTGGTCGGTCGGCGAGCGCGAGCACTTCCTTTGTGGTCAGCGGTGACCAGGTCTTGAGGCGCATCGCTTCGTCACCGCGGCTCAACTCGTATGGCAGCAGCGGTATGTCAGGGCGTTCGGCGACAAGACGCATCAAGGCTCCGACAGCCGCGTCCGTTCCCATCGCCGCCAAGCAGCGCACCGCCCCATCACGGAACGAGGTGATCATCTGGCGCGGGCTTACAAATCCGGAGGGCGGCGGGGGATCTGTCCCCAGCGGGAACAGGCGCACCATCAGGAGATAGAGGTCCGCGATGGCGTCCGCTCCGATGTCCGCGTAGAAGGCCGAAGTATGGTGGAACGTGTCGGCGATCCGAGTGAGCACGGCGCGAGCCAGTGTGTCGTCAGCGAGCAGCTTGGGCCAAAGAACTGGCCAGCCTGCCGCTGGAGAGCGCCGTAACAAGACATACGCAATTGTTGACGCGTATCCATCGAGTAACTCGAGGCGATCGATCGCATCTGACAGTGCGGGTTGATAACCGGCCTTCAGTAATGCATCCAACAGCGCCTCGTATTCTGCCGGACGCAGATCCGACTCTTGCATCTCCTCGAAAAGAGCGGCCTTGAGACCTTCATCGTCCCAGCAGCCTTCGAGGTCCCGCAGGACGAGGAACGGGTGTGCGACGCTTGGCGCCCGCGGGTCCGAGGAGGCGCGGGCTTCCGCCTTCTCCATGGAAAGCATCTTGCATACTGCCGAGACGAAGGCCACGGGCGCCCTCGCGAGCGCATCCCGCTGGAGTTGTCGCACGTCGTCCGAGGACTCATTTCCGACTGACAGACGGAAGCCCACGATGACCGGCACCCACTTGTCCCACACTGGCGCCGGTATCGCGACGTAGGCACCTACGTTCTGCTGTCGCAGGAGGATCATGGCTCGTACTGCCGAGAGATCATTGCTGTGGATCGGCGTCGGATTTTTGCCGAACCACTGATCCAGAGAGGACTCCGCGTCCGCGAGGTATGTCTGGGCCGTCGCGACAATCCGGTGCCGTGTGGTTTCGTCAGCAGACGCCCATCCCGGCATCGTCGTAATGAAATAGTTCAGCCCCTCCATGAGGGCGGGACTTTCCGCGGTAAGCATCAGGACGAGATTAAGCCAGCACCAGGCTTGCCATTCGCCATTCTCCGCGCGAGTCAGAAGGCCTTCTATCTCCGCCGGAATATTGGCCACGGCCGGCGGGGGCGCCGGGTGCTGCATCTCCTGCACTTGCCTCTGGAAATCGCGGGCTTGTGCCGCCTCGGCAGAGGCGATCAACACACCATCGATCAAGGACCTGTAGTAGGCGTGCAGGAGTGGCCACCGCTGGCAAACAGGATAGAGCGACTCGAAGTGCGCGTTATCTTCGACATTGACGAGGAGACTTATGAGGCTGCAAAGACTCTGTTCACTGACGCCTTGCGCGGGCGTATCCCCACCCGGAGAAATTGCCAGGATCCACTCAAGGTCGTCGTTGCGGACAAAACCGGCACGAATGTACGGCAGTGCCGCGAGCCGGTCCATCTCCTTTTGGCACAAGCGCAGAACGAATTGACGCCGCCGCGCCGTATCAGCGTGCAGAGTCTCGATGAAAGCTTCAATGGCCTTGTAGTCGGTGCCTCGGCACAGTTCACCGTACTGGTGCAGGCGCGCCGCAACGTGCTCCATGAACGGAGCCGTCAATGCGGGATCCTCGAACACCCCCCACGCTTTGAACATGATCGCGTCGGCCAGCGTCTTGTTGCGGAACTCCCCCATCAAGTTCGATGCTCTGATGTATGTTGTGGCCCATGTCAGCGCCGATGCGAGGTGTTGGCCTTCCAAACTGCGCGGCAGATCGAACAGAAAGTGCGCGTAAGAACCGACGTAGTGCTCATCCGACGGCGCCAGAAAGGAAAACAGCTGATCGGCGGTGATATGTGACGGCCACAGAAGGTCCAGGGCGTTTCCGCAGATGTCCGCAGCGGGATCGAGACCGATGCCACTCTGTAGCATCGCGAGTATATGAGCTGGCGTCGATTCATCGCCGCATTCCTTCAGCGCGGCGACCGCGCCTGCCCTCGCTGTCGGGTCTTCGCCCCGATCGAGCGCAACAGCGAGCAGCTCCGGCTGCAGCTCCTTCAGCTCACAGCGTTCCGCAATCGCGAGCGCCATGCGCCGGGTAATCGACTTGCGGGCGGGGTCGATAATCACAACCCGGAGCTGGCCTGCGAGATTGGGGTGCTTCAGTTTCTCATAGGTTTCTGTTATGCCGAAGAAGTAATCGAAATGATGGCCCTGTTCGACCCAACCCAAGAGGGAGCCGATGAGGGCCGCAAGGTCCGTTGAGGCCCATTTCGTGAGATCTCCACGAAGCAAGGTCCACGGATCAGTCGCGATTAAAGACGTCCGAATCTCCGGGCTGAGCGACGCAGCCCATGCCGCGATGATGGCCAATGGCGGGATCAGGCCCCCGTTCGGGTGCGTGAGGGCCTTGAGGATCGTGTGTGGCGGGACACGCTTCTCGGCGACCAGATAGTTGGCGGCCAGAAATTCCTGGTAGGACTGATGCGCCCAGCCCATGCGGCGATCGCCGCGAGCCGTGAATAGCCCCGTATTCAGGATTTCCCGGACATCTTGGTCGCTCGTCGTAAAGCCAGCAAAGTCTCCTTCCTCCCGTCCCGCAGAGAGCGCCGAGATCGCGGCATCCTCGCTCGGAGCTTCGCTCTCGGGGCCATTCCATACCGCGCCGCGGTTGCCCAACGCGGTAGCAACAGCGATCCTGCCGGCGACGCGCATTCGCTGGCGCCCGTTGAGGCGGCCTTGCCGACCGGTGTCTTGCCGGCTGTCATTCGTTTCCTCGCAGAGGGCGAGACAGCCTTGGCGATAGAGATCGCCGGTGCTGATCGGAAGACGGCCATCGCGCTTGTAAAGGGCGATCAGCATTTTCAGGGTCAGCGGCTTGATCGCGAAGGCGACCGCCTGTGCGCCGAAAAGCTTGGGGATAAATTCGTCGGGGTCGATTTCGTTGGCAATGAGCGCGGTCACGACGTCACGCCGCCGCAGCGGTGCCAACTCGAACACCCCGAAACCGGCGTCACCCCAGATGCTCGCCAGGGAGCGCCCAAGCGTGGCTGCGGGCCATACCGCAGTGCGGCAGGCGAAGCGCACGGACAACCGATCCGCCGGCAGCTCCTTGATGCCCTGGGTCAGCAGATGTGGCACCGTCTCGATGCGCAACATCGCCTCGTCGAGACTGTCGAGTAGGAGACAGAGCCGGCTATTGCCAGATTTCCATGCCGCGACCTCCGGCGATTCGAAGATGAGCCGGTAGAGCCGCTCTTCGCTGGAGGTGGAGTTTAGATCCACATAGACAGGCTGGAGGTCGCCGCGCAACGGCGGGCCGGAGAGTCGATGGTGTTCTGCCCTCAGACTAGCGGATTTCCCGATGCCGGGTTCCCCCAGAAGCGCGAGGGCGGGACAGGCTTCGAGCTGAGCCAAGGTGCGAAGCGGTCCCGGCCCGTACAGGCTATCGACCGGGCCGCGCAGAAAGCCGGCGTCGGAAAGGTCAAGGATGCCGGTTTGCGGGATCCAAAAGCGTGGCCAATCGTATGGGGAGGACGAGGGCGGCACTCCAGGAAGAGGCGGCGTCATTGACATCGCGCCCCGCGGATATCGTCGTCACCGGGTAAGAAGGCCTCCCTGAGCAGGCCTCTGACCACGCGCGAAGGCTTTCTCCGAGTCCGGCGCTCGAAAATGTCCCCAGCGAGGCCGAACGCTCCTATGCCCCCCATGGATCGAGCACTGCGATGCCGCATCCGTCGAAATCCGCCACGTTCCGTGTTGCGAATGCAGCGCCGCCCGACGCCGCGATCGCGGCAATCTGGGCGTCTGCCTGCGAGATTGGGCGGCCGGCGAGGCGCCGGGCTGCGGCGGTCGGCGCATAGGCCCCTGCTGCAGCGCTGTCGAAGGGCAAGATGCCGCCGGCAAAATCCTCCGCCAGCATGGCCTCGGCTTGCGCCAAAAGTCGCCGTTGACGGTGGCCATCCGGCAGCAGGGCGAGACCGTAGCGAAGCTCCGCCTCGGTGATCGCCGAGATGAACATGCCGGCGGCGGGCTGGGCGCTCATCCAGCTCTCGACCGCCGGCGACGGCGCGGGCCGCATCAGCTCGGAGATGACATTGGTGTCGAGGACGATCACGCCCCGAAATCCGGCGGCTCGCGCATCGCCCCGCGCGGCATGTCGGGTAGCTCGACACCGCCGAGGGGCGCGAAACGCTTCCGAATTGCTGCCGCCAGATTGGACGGCTGCGCAGGTTCGTGGGCGAGCGCCGTGCGCAGGATGTCGCGCGCCTCGTCTTCCATGGAGCGGCCATGGACGGCGGCCTGGACGCGCAGGCGCGCTTTCAGGGGCTCGTCGAGGTTGCGGATCGTAATGCTCGCCATCGGGTCGGATTATCCATGCAGCAATGATGGGAACTCAATCAATGATTGCATTCCGTTCCAGTCCTGCCTCTCCGGGACTTTGTTCCGTGGGATCTCTGCCGGCGGTAAGCGTGCTGAGCGCACGCCGGCTCTGCCGGACGACGGCGTCCAGATGCGCCATGGCCTCTTCGAGTGCCGTATAATCGAACGCCCGGCGCTCGATCGGCGTGAGGGGCGGCAACGGGGACGGCGCCGCCTCCGGCACATCCTCCTCGATCTCGTGGCGGGGGCGGCCGGGGCCACGGGTCGGATCGGGCCGGTAAGGCGGATGCACGACCTGCTGCAGCGGTGTCAGACCCTGTAGCCCGAACAGCCGCCGCTTCGATCGGTGCGTCACCTCGATCGCGGTCCCTGCGGCCAGCAACTCGTCGAGGAGGCGAATGGCATTCTTGACCGCGACTCCGAGAATGCGGGCAAGGGTGGTCGCGGAGAGCACCGGCGCCGCCGCGAGCAGATCGACGGCGGCCGTGACATGCGAGTCCTTGCGGCGGCCGGCGATGCTGTGCCGGGCTTCAAACCAGGCGCGCTCCATCGAAAAGAGCAAATCGAGGCCGTCCGCCGCTTCGCGCTCGATGGCCCGCAGGAAGGCCGGCAGCCATTCGTCCAGCTCCCAGTTTTGCTGGGACCCAAGCGCCGCAGCACCGGTCAGCGGCACGGGCAGCCGGAAAAGGTGACGTTTGCGCCAGAAGCGGATCATCGCCGACCGCATGGCCGGCCGGGTCTCTCCGCTCTCGACCCATTCCCGGAAGCCCTGCGCCGCGGCGATCAGCGGTGGCAATGACGCTGGCTGCATCGCCAGCATCGCCTCGGCGCGCTGCACCTCGCCCTCCTGGTCGAAGTCCGGTTCGACGATCCACTGGTGCAGGGTGAGGGCGGCACGGGCGCGGTCCAGGATCGCGCCGCGGTCGATGATCCGCAAATAGGGGTCCATCCGCAGCCGCAGTCCTTCGATCGTCGCCGCCAGGTGCCAGGGATCGATCAGCTGCCCGTCGACCGCAGCCTGCCGGCGGACCGACTCGAGACGGGTGCGGTAGAGGAAGGCCTGGGCCAAAGGATGGCTGGCCAGCGCCTGGTCGAGCCGGGCGATCGCGGCCGCGGCGCCGGCGAGCGCGCCGGCGAGCGCCATCGGGTCGGCCGGCTCCGTGCGGAGCATCCGGCCCAGCGGTGCGTCGATCAGCGCGTCGCCGTCCATCAGGGCCGCGGGCCCGGGCGGCAGAGATCAGCGGCTCGAAAGGCAGGCAGCGCGGTCAGCGAGAGCATCCTCTTATCAATGGACTAGACGTACATTTACGGAAAACCCGCCGATCCGTCAAATAACCCTTTTATTTTCCTGGTGGCCCCCTGCCCTGCCGGTGCGGCGCCAGCTACCTTCGATAACATGAGTTGTCGATGGTAGCTTGCTAGAGGTTGCAAAGCGTGCAAAGTTACCGTCCAGGGCCGCTGCGGCTGCCAAAATCACGACCCCGGAGGCCCTTTCATGCCGGTTTTTGACGACGATGACGCCATCTCCGCCCTCGATCGCCTGGTGGTCATCGCCCAGAGCGATACCGGCCAAGCCCGCCGGGTCGCCAATTTTCTGCTCGCCTGGTGGAACGCCGCCGATTGCGGCGGCTTCGATTTCACCGATCTGTGGAACGTCGACCGCGCCATCGCCGACGACAGTCTCGCCGTCGCCCGGCTGATCGCCGCGCGGAACGAATACCCGACCGCCTACGGCTACGGGGCGCAATTCGCGCAGCTGGTCAAGGACTGGCGGCCGCGGCTGTTTGCGCCGGCCGAGGCCGGCCGGGCCTAACCGCGATCCGCAGTGACGGGCTTTCACAGCACGGCAATCTCCGTCTGACCAGCCCTCGCCGCGCTCTGGAGTGGACCACATGTCGCCTTACCAAGAAGCCCTCGCCTGGATCGACCGTCATCCCGGAACCGGCAGCACCATCAGCCTGGTGAAGCTGGTGTTGTCGCTGTGGAACGCAGAGTTCGGGTTCTCCTTCCGGGAATGCATCCACAACCTCGACGAAGACCGAACCGCGCTCGCGCTGCGGATGGTCACGCATTTCGCCGCGCGCGGCGAGGACTCCGAACTGGTGGCCGCCGGCCACCTTCTCTGTCGCGACTATCCGCATCTCTGGGAGATCGCCGAAGTGGGCGACGCGGCGAAGGAAAAACGTCGTGCCGCGTTGGAGGCTGAGGCGGGGGCACGCGACCGTGGCTGACCACAACGCTCAGCCCCCTGCCCTCCCGCTGCCGGCTTGCCGGCGGCGCACGGTGCTGGCGCGTTCGCCGGCGTCCTTCCTCTCCTCAGCCGGAGCGTACCATTGACCGCGGACATTACCTTCGACGAGTCGGGGCTTTCGGAAGATCAGGAAATCGGTCAGGGGATCGCAGAACCGACTGCCGGCGCACTCATCGTACGAATCCCGGCGCCGCTCGGCGCGGATGCGACCGCCGTCAAGACCTGGTTCGACGAGATTGTCGAGGCCGAGGCGCCGGTGCTGGACGGCTCACTGGCCGCCGAGCGTGAGGCCGCCGAGGCCTATGCCCGCATGGCCAAGGCCGAGAATACGCGGCGGGCCTACCGCGCAGCCGTGCGTGCCTGGTGCGAGTGGTGCGCGAAAAGAAATCTCCCTCCCCTGCCCGGTTCCGGCGCCGACGTGGCCGCGTTCCTGGCCAGCGAGCGCGGCCGCGGCCTCACCCCGGAAACCCTGAAACTGCGTCGGGCCGCCATCCGCTACCTCCACCGCGCCGCCGGCTGCCCGGTCCCGACCGACGATGTCGCCGTGTCCGAGACGCTTGCCGGCATCCGCCGGCAGGCCGCGCGACAAGGTCAGACTCCGCGCAAAATGGTCGCGGCGACCGCCGGCATTCTCCGGCAGATCCTGGCGCCCATCCCCAACGACTTACGTGGGCTACGCGATCGCGCGCTGATTCTCACCGGCTTCGCCGGCGCGCTGCGCCGTTCGGAGTTGGCGGCGATCCGCGTCGAGCAGCTGGAGAAGACCGAGCGTGGGCTGCGCCTTACCCTGCACCAGACCAAAGGTTCGCAGGCCGACGCGGTGATCGTTCCCCTGCCCTATGGCCACACGGAGCTTTGCCCGGTGCGTGCGCTGACGGCCTGGCTGGAGGCTGCCAGAATCGAGTCCGGCCCGGTGTTCCGCCGGATCTGGCTGCCGAAAAAGACCCAGCCAGGTGGAAGCCGGCAAGGGTCCGCTGGCCAAGCGGCCGGGAGCCCGGCCGGGGAGGAGCCCCCTCCCCTGCCCCGGATCGGCAGTCAGCCGATTACGCCCTGGACCGTCGCCGCGATCGTCAAATCGCGCGCCACGGAGGCGGGATTCAAAGCGCGGGATTTCGGCGGACACAGCCTGAAGCGCGGCGCGCTCACCACTGGTATGGACCGTGGCGAACATCCGGCCAAGCTCAAGCGGCTCGGCCGCCACAAGAGTTTCGACGTGCTCGGGGAGTATCTGGAGTTCGGCGATCTGTTCGAGGGGCACCCGCTTAACGGCGTGCTGTGAGCACGTGCCAGTTGCCCATCGGAACATGCGTCCTCGGGTGGGCGCATCCCCTGCGTAACCGCGGCGTCCGTCCGGCATTGAGGTGGTTGGCGGTAGCGACAGGGTCTCAGCGGGTAAGGTTTCACGCGTGAAACTTGGGAAGGTGCATGGACTTGCGGGGCGGCAGTTTCACGCGTGAAACTTGGACGAGTCGGATGGCCCGCGAGCCCGAAGTTTCACGCGTGAAACTCGGCGTCAACCTGCGGCCTTCCCGCTTCGCGCGATTCGACGGTCTCGCCGCCATCTGCTCCAACATCGCCCGGAGCGCGTCCGCCGATAACCAACGACGGGGTTCGCCCCTGCAGAAAGGGTGCCCTCCAACGCACGACCGCACGCATGGCGCCGTACAGGGAGCGCTCGCAATGTGGCATGCCCCTACCCCGCGTTTATGGGGCGATTTGGCCTGATCATCGCGTCGGTCGCTGCATCGATCGCGTAAGAACTTTCGGAGTCGGCTGACCAATCGCCGTCGGGATCAATCAGAACCTTCACCAGATACGACAGGGTCTCCGTGGCAAAACTGTCCTGGGCAAGGGCCAGACGTTGGACCATCGCGTTCAGCCTCGTGACCGCTTCGGGATGCGTCGTGCTCCTGCCGTGAGGTCCAACTTCAAACTGCGCCAGCCGGATCACTCCAACCAGGATCACCAAGGCCCGCCGCTCCAGCCCCTCCATCTCGGACGGCGAAGGTCGCACACGGAATTGCCGCTCCAGTTCCGCCGCGTGGCCACCCTTCATCCATGTGGTCGCTCGATCGTCAGCCTCGAGCTCCTGCGCCTTACTGTCGGCAGGCATGCCGGACCGGAGCTCGTGATGGTTCAGGAAGTGGTGCGCGAATTCATTGCGCCTGATCCAGCCCAAGGCGCCGAGAAAGAGCTGGGTTCCCCTCCGCGCCCGGTCCGGTTTCGTCAAGGGTGTCCGGCCCTGGCACCCAGTCGACCCAGTGGTCAAATCGATGCTTGGCAAGACGGACCGAAAGCTCAAGGAAACGGGTACCCGTCGGCTGCTCACCCTCGACCGGCAGCTCCGGCGGTCGGTCTTCCGGATTGGCGGCGCGTTGCGTCTCGAACATCGCGCGGGCGACTCGCGCGGCACCCTGGCTGAAAGCCCAGAGGCTCGCGATTCCACTCCAGGTGATGCGAACCTGCCGCGGTTCCGGGGTTGCCGCAAACTCGCTTTCGAATGCACTTCTGTTGAAGGACAACTCCTCCAACTCGATTGGCAGCGTCGCGGGTTCTATGCCGGCGTCCTCACAACCCTTCCCATAAAACCGATGGACCCTCTCGACGAAGGGCTCAAGCAGCGTAATGCAGATCGTTCATCACAATCCTTACCGTCGCCAGATAAGCTGGCCGTGGCGCGGGAGCAACATTCTGCGAAGGCCGTAGCGCAGGAATAGCCGTGGGCTTCCGGCGGACGCGTAGCGTGCAACTTGGGACAGATCGTCTGGTGACCCCATGAATGACGCCCAGCCTTGAACGGCCAAGCCAGGAGGGGCGCCGGGCGTCGACGATCAGCACGTCCCGCGGCACCCTCTTGGAGCTGCCAAGGGGGAACGCCAGCGGGCGACCTGCCCGAGTTCTGCGGTCCGGATACCACGAGCGACTGGGGCTTCGTGGGACGGGGAGGGCGCTCGCCTCCCGAGCCGGAATGCTGGCCGTGTCCGGGCGAGATGGTCTGACCACGAGGCTGCGAATTGTGCCCTTAGAGCTTGGCAGCGTCGTGCGCGTGAGCCCACGGGCGCGAAAATAGTTCAAACTGAGTTGGACCGACTCGCACGGGATGAGGCAGGTGGGGGAGGGGCTCAGCTGCGCCCTTTTCGTCCTCGAGCACAGGGATTGCACATCATCTTGCGTTTTTTCGGAAAAGCATGTTCAATGTGCCCGATTCTAATAGCTTAACGGCTACACTTAAATCTTCTTGAGAGTTTCATGGCTGAACCCGGTGCAGAAGTCGCTCAGATTGCACAGCTTGCCACCTCCGGTGAACGGATGGTCGAGCGGTTGCGCAAGCAGGCCTTCCTGCCAGATCGCAGGAAGGTGTTGAACCTGAGGTTCGGGATTACGGAGGCGGCCCAGTTGCTGGGGTGTTCGCCCAATAGGATCCGAGCCGCCGAAGAAGATGGACGCCTTTCCCCTCCGCCGGAGGGGAGTACAGGTCGGCGCCTTGGTTACGGGATCGAAGATATCCTCCATATGCGGGAGGTCTTGGCCGCGTCCCCTCGGAGGGGGCCGAAAGACCATGCGGCAATCATCGCGGTTCAGAACTTCAAAGGTGGGGTCGGCAAATCAACGATTACCACGCACCTAGCGCACTACCTGGCGATCCAGGGCTATCGGGTGCTTGTGGTCGATTGCGATAGCCAAGCCACGACGACGACCCTGTTCGGCTTCAATCCCCATTTTCAAATTCCACAAGAGGCGACGCTGTATCCCTACCTCGCATTGGAAGCGACGCGGGACGATTTGGAGTATGCGATCCATCGCACCCCCTGGCCGAATGTCGACCTTATTCCCAGTTGCCTCCAACTTTTCGATGTCGAGTACGAGTTGGCGGCAGCCGGTGCGACCGGCGAGAGTGTGATTTCCGCCCGATTTAGGAAGCTCCGAGAGGGCCTCCGGAATGCGGGGGAGAACTACGACGTAATCATCCTGGATCCACCTCCCGCTCTCGGCACGATCAGTTTGGCGGTCATGCAAGCCGCCACCTCGATACTGGTTCCGCTTGCGGCGACGACACCGGATTTTTGCTCGACGGTTCAGTTTCTCTCAATGATGAGTCAGGTGTTGGCTCAACTGCGTGAAGTTGGCTTCGAGACAAACTACGATTTCGTCCGGATCATTTGCTCCCGTCATGACGTAAATGACCCCTCCCAAAGCATGGTCTTGAAGGTCATGGAGGAAGCGTTTGGGGCAACCCTGCTTCCGAACGCTGTCCTTGATTCGGCCGAGATCAGTCATGCCGCCTTGCGGATGATGACGGTCTACGAGTTGGAGAAGCCCATCGGCACTGCACGCACCCACAAACGCTGCCGCGGCAATCTGGATGAGGTTATGGCGCAGGTGGAGCATCTCATCCGTCGGCCCTGGCACCGCGCTCAGCCCGCTTCACCAGAGGAGCGCCTCAATGTCGCGTAGTCCTCAGAAGAAGTACCTTGATGGTCTCCTCACACCCGAGGGCGCGCCCGAGCAAGACGAGCGCGAGGATGCTCAGCGCCCACCTACACCTGTTGGGTCGGCTTTGCTCACCCGAGCGAACACGCTTGAGCGCATTGGATCAGGCGAGTTGAAGCAGGTCGCCCAGGTTCGGCTTGACCCGAAACGGTGCCGGATCTGGCCTGGTAACGGGCGAAACTATGCGGCGCTCAATTACGACCGGTGCAAAGATCTCATTGATTCGATGATCGCCGAAGGGGGGCAGAAGGTGCCTGCCCTGGTGCGCAAGCTGAAGAACGACCCCGATCATGATTACGAAGTGATCTATGGGTCGCGGCGGCATTGGGCGACATCTTGGCTGCGGGCCAACAATTATCCGGAGTTCGTGTTCCTGGCTGAAGTCCGGGACCTCGATGACGAAGCCGCCTTTCGATTGGCGGATTTGGAAAACCGAGCCCGGCAAGACATCACGGAGTTCGAGCGAGCCAAGAACTACGCGGCGGCTTTGCCAATGCACTATGACGGCAAGCAGACCAAGATGGCTGAGCGGCTCAATATCTCCAAGAGCTTGCTGTCGAAGATGATCGCGTTCGCTAACGTCAGCGATAAGATCATGGTGGCGTTTGCTGTGCCTGGCGAGCTGAGTCTGAGGCAGGGCTATTCGCTCGCACAGGCAGTTTCGACGCCTGTTGCGGAGGCACGCGCATCGCGTGCGGCTGGAGTCATCGTCAAAGAGAATGCGGCACACGTTGAAGCAGGGAAGGGGGCTCTGCCGACGCCCTCAGTCCTCGCGAGGCTTTTGTCGGCGGCGAGCGGCGAGACAGCAGCGAAGGCTGATCCGCGGCAGGTTCTCTATCAAGGGAAGCCTGTAGTGACCGTGCTCGATGAAAATCGAAAGGGCGTGCGGGTCCAGGTTCATTCCGGAACAGGCGCCGACCTGGAGGCTATTGTTGAGAGCTTGAGAGAGGCGCTGCAAGGCTCGAGCTTAGGAGCGGTCAAGTGACTGAGGGCAGGGGGATCTACCTTTCAGTCCAACGGTCATTTCCGCGAGGCGCAAGCTGGCGTACCGACATGCGGCCCGTGAACCTGGTTCAAAGACCAGCCATCCGGAGTTTCACGCGTGAAACTTTCCCCCCGGTTGGGTCCTCCGCCGGCGGCGAGCGTGCGACTGACCTCGCCGCGCTTGCGCCGCGGGACTCTTTACCGAATTGTCACCGGCATGTTGGTGCCGGCCGGCATGTCCTTCGTGTCCCAGTAGGAGGTGCTATGCAGCGACGCTGACCCATACCGCAAAATGAAAAGCCCGCCTTGCCGGGCGGGCCTTTCGTATAATCGCAACAGCCTCGGGGCTGTCAGGTAGTACTGCAACTCCTGAATAGCATCTGAGAGTGACTCGGGCAAGTTCGAATTGCCGTTCGAACGTGCGCAGGGAAGCTTTGTTCGTTGCGATCCCGAAATTCAGGAGGATCATAATGGACACCGCTCGCCGGGCGTCGGTGCTTGGCTGTGGCCAAGCACCAGGCCTACGCAAACTGACCCCCCAAATGCTGGGGACAATAGAAGTCGCCGAGACCCACAAGTTCACATCGGAAATGCAGCCTGGACAGGTCCTTGCTGCATTCAAAGCCGCCGCGCCCTATCTCGGGCTGCGTCCGAACGTGGTTCACGCGATCGACTGGCTCTTCCGCTTCACAGACCCCCTAGACTGGCAGCCGTCCTCAAGGCCAATCGTTTGGCCATCCGCGGCGATGCAGCAGCAAGACCTTGGCATCGGCCCAAGCCAGGTGAAGAACCTTAATCGCCATCTGGTCGAGCTCGGCCTGGTGGTGATGAGGGATAGTCCCAATGGCAAACGGTACGGGCGCCGAGACCCGCAGGGGCGGATCGTCGAGGCGTATGGGTTCGACCTGTCACCGCTCGCCAGCCGGTGCCCTGAGTTCCGCGCGCAGGCAGAGGCGGGGCGGGAAGAACGCGCACGCGTACAGGCCCTACGGCGCCGCGCCACGATCGCCCGCAACGGGATCCGGCAGCTCCTGGAGACTGCTGTTGAGCAGCGGATCGCCGGCGGGGACTGGGAGGCTCACCAGGAGGCTGCATCCACGGCGTCTAGAGGACTGGCTGCCTTGGGCAGTTCCGGCGAGATGGAGATGGCCGTTGCGAGGCTCGAGCGGACCGACTCATGCCCCTTACCTGTGAATAGTAACCCCAAGGAGCCAAAAAATTGGCCCCACATTACAACTACAAACCAACTTCTCAATCTGAAAGATACTGTAATTGCTTCATGGAAAAGTAGCTCGCTGCCAGTTTCCTCCGGGGAAAACCCCCCGTTCAGCGGGTTCGGAAGCGGCGTCGACAATCACCGGATAACGAGCGCACAACAGCGGCCGGGCAAAGTTCGAACCGACTCTGGTTCCCTCCTCAAGATTACGCCGGTGGAGCTGGTAAAGCTCGCACCTCGGCTGAAGACATACCTCAACAACCAGGCGCCGAGCTGGCCCGAAATCGTAGATGCCGCTGACTGGCTCCGCGATGAGATGGGGATCTCCAAATACATCTGGGGCGACGCGTGCCTGGCCATGGGGCGGGAACAAGCCGCCATTGCCATCGCAATCGTCTCAGCAAAGCCGCCAGCCCACTTCCGCGGCAGCCCAGGTGGCTACTTCCACGGCATGGTCTCGAAGGCCAAAGCTGGGGAATTGCACCTGGCCCGGACCATTTGGGGTATGCGCGGCTCCGGTGAGCGCCGGCTGAAATGACACCACGACCAGGAGGATCCGCCGATAGCACCCATTCGCATGGGCACGTGGTGGGGTAGGAAACCACAACAACCAGCGAGCCAACGATGAGCCATTCGACAAACGTAAGCACCGCCTGGTACAGCCAATTGGCAGGCATCCCGAATGTCGACTTATCCGAAAACCTAAGGGCCGCTCTAGCTACCGGAAAGAGGGCTACTGGGATAGCGGCAGAGGTGCTGGCACTTCGGGCAGGGCCGGGGAAGCTGACGCCTCAGGAGTATTTCTACTACCGCCTGTGGGACGCACCCCAAGAAGGGGCCGACAAGCAGCGCTTCGTGGGAAAGATCGCGCAGCACCACATGCATGTTGCTGCAGGCGCGCGCGAATGGTTTGCCGCATCGGCAGACAAGATCCTGTTTCAGTCCATCATGGACGGTGCGGGTCTGCGAACGCCGGAGCTGACCGCAATCACCCAGGCCGGCCGCTATCTGCCGACCGCCCCAACGATAACCGATCCGGCCGCCCTGGCTGACAAGCTACGCGACCCCTCTATCTACCCGCTCTTCGCCAAACAGGTGGCCGGGAAATATAGCCTCTCCGTCTTGAGCTCAGACGGCTTCGACTCCGACACCGACGAAGTGATCCTCCTCGATGGAACACGACAGGAAGTCGCCGACGTCGCAGTCTTGTTGGCTGACAGACCTGGCTTTCTTATCCAGCGTCGCCTTGCCCCGGCGCCGGATTTGGCCGCGCGTTTCGGACCGCGGCTTTGGTCCGCGCGCCTGCTGGTCCTGGTCACCCCGAGCGGCCCAGTGATCCACCGCGCCGTCGCAAAGATCGCAACGGGGACCAACCCGGCGGACAATTACTGGCGGCCGGGTAATCGGCTCGGGGCCATCGATCTGCCATCCGGACGCATCACCCGGGTGGTGCATGGCGCCGGCGCGGACCTGGTGGTCGATGCGCCGCACCCCGACACCGGCGCGGCCATCGTCGGCACGACCGTCCCAGGCTGGCGGGACCTGACCGATATGGTGCGAACGGCCAGCCAGGTTTTCGCCGGCATTCGGACACAGTCATGGGACATCGCGCTGACGGCTGACGGGCCGGTCTTCCTCGAACTGAACTACGGCGGCGACCTTAACCTGCACCAGCTCGCGCACGGGGCAGGGGTGCTGGACGAGACCTACCGGGAGCATCTCCAGCGCTGCGGCTACCGCGGGAAGCTCTAACCCGTACCTTGCTTCGGCCGCCGAGCCCGCGGCGCCAGACGAACCGTCATTCGCAAGCCTCGCGCTGACACTCCCCGCGGCAAATGGGGAGACGGGATGCTGAGGGCTACCGCTGACGCCGGGCGTGCCGCAAGGGAAGCCGCTTCGCGGCCGCCCAGGGCTGTTGTTCATCGCGTAGGCGCGATGGACCCCCGGGCGCCCTTGCCCCGCGCCGGCTTCGCGGTCGGACGGTCTCCATGAGGCGTGGTGAAGAGGATGGCTGACTCAGCCGCCCATAGCGCACCCGCCAATCCTCATCAGGAGAGATGTGCGATGTCGGGGCATGACGCCGAACTGGATCAATTCAGGCAGGAGGTAAGCTGCGCCGTCCTGTTGGAGCGGGCGACACCGCCCTGGCAGCTGGACCGCAAGGGCAGCACACGCCGCGCCCTGAAATACCGACGGCACCAGGGCGAAGTGGTCATCGTCAACCATGACGGGCGGGGCTGGTGGGATGCCCAGGGTTCCGCCAAAGGGGATGTGTTCGATCTCGTCCAATTCCTGGACCCCCACCTCAACTTCGGCCAAGTGCGGAAGGTGCTGCGGCCCTTTGTCGGGCTCTCCCCGACCTACCCGGAAGCCCTGCCCAAGCGTGAGACGTCCCAAGCCGACCGACCGCTGCCCGAGCGCTGGGCAAGCCGACCTCGCCTACGGCCCGGTTCGCGCGCGTGGGACTACCTGACTGGGGCCCGCGCCCTCCCGCGCACCGTCCTTCTGGCCGCGAGCGAGGCCGACGCCGTACGAGACGGGGCTTACAGGAGCGCGTGGTTCGCGCATCGTGATCCAGCCGGTCAGGTCTGCCACATCGAGGTTCGCGGCCCCGACTTCAAAGGCTCGCTCCGCGGCGGGACCAAGACCCTGTTTCGGTTGGCGGGCGGTCTCTTGCCATGTCGGCTGGCCGTGCTGGAGGCGCCGATCGACGCGCTGAGCCTGGCGGCCCTCGAGAACATTCGACGAGACACAATCTACGTGGCAACGGGCGGCGGGATAGGTCCCGGCACGCTCGACGCGCTCCGAGCCGTCTTGGGTGGCCTGGGGGCAGCCGGGACCGTCTTGGTGAGCGCCGCCGATGCAAACACCGCCGGCGATCGCTTTGCCAGCCAGCATCAAACTATCGCCGTCGAGGCCGGCATCCCATTCGAGCGATTGCGGCCAACCAACGGGACGGATTGGAACGATGTGCTGCGGCAGGGGAGGGGGGTATGAAGCACGACCGCGCCTGGGTGTTGCTCCCCTCCGGACGTCGGCTCGATTTGTTGCAGCCCGACGCCGACGCATGGACGGATCGCGACCTGGCTATCAGCCTGTCACGAACCTATCGCTGGGGTGGCCATTCACGCTGGGAGCTGCCTCTCTCGGTCGCCCAGCACAGCCTGCTGGTGCTGGTGATGCGGCAGAAGATGAACGCGCTCCAGCCCCTCTCTCGGGCCGAAGCGTTGCGCGAGCTGCTGCACGATGCCGAGGAAGGCTTCCTCTGCTTCGACCCGATCTCGCCCCTGAAGCCGCATCTCGGCGAAGATTTCAAAAGTGTAAACGATCGCCTGCGGGCCGCGATCGCCACCCGCTATGCCGTCCAGCCCTGGGATTGCGCCGACTACCTCCTGCACAAGCAAGCCGATCACCTGGCCGCAGCCTCCGAGGCCTTCCATGCCACGGGTTGGTCGCGACAGGATATCAGGGACAGCCTGCACATCCGAATCGATCCCGTGGTTGAGGACCCGCTGCCATGCCTCGACGGGATGCAGCCGTGGGAGCCGTGGCCGCCCCGGATCGCGGCAGCATTGTTCCTGGCCAAGCTGCGCGAACTGACGCGCGCGAATGGTGATGTCGAACGGCCAGGCGACATGAGCGCCGTGGTCGAGCGGGAGCAGACCATCCGGACCTTGGCAACCAGTTTCTCCCGGTTGTTCCCGGTCCAGGAGCGCAGGACCGTCTGGCCGCTCACCGGCAACAGCCTGACCGACACCTACGTCGTCGCGGAGGCGAATGACGGCTCCCAGACCGCGGAAGGCGTGGTCGTGGACGGCCAGTGCGACGAGGACGGCGCGTGGGACTTCGACGCGGATTTCACCTTGTTCACAACCGACGAGGAAATCCTCGTCTGCCACGGATACAATTGTCATGTTGAAATCCAGTAGCGCCGTCGCGCTGCGGCACGCAGCCCTCTCCGACCTGACCGAGCAGCAGCTTGAGGCAGCAGAGGCTAACGGACCCGTCCTGGTCCTGGCCGGTGCCGGAACCGGCAAGACGAAGACCCTCACGGCCGCGGTCATTCATCGCATCCAGGCATGCGCGGTGTCGCCCTCGCGTATTCTCGCTGTCACCTTCACCAACAAGGCCGCCGGCGAGATGATCGCCCGTATCCGGGCGGGCCTCGGGCAGGACGCTGCGCCACACTGGATCGGAACCTTCCACGGACTCGCCGCCCGCCAGCTGCGGATCGAGCCCGAAGTGGCCGGCCTGCGGCCCGGCTTCGACATAATCGACGCCGACGACAGCCGGCGCATCGTCAAGCGCATCATGAAGGCGCACAACCAAGCCGCCGGCGATGAGGGCATGCAAATCGGCCGCGATCCGCTGAAGGTCATGTGCAACCGGCTGTCCAAGTTCAAAGACAATCTGATCACGCCGCAGGACGCGCCCGCACACGTTGAAGCCATGATCGCGGAAGCGCAGCGATCGGGAACGCCTGTCGATCCCGACGGACTGAGAGCCAGCTCCCGCGTGTATGCCGATTATCAGCGGACACTCCGCGACGGGAACGCCGCAGATTTCGGAGATCTGCTACTCTGGCCGACTCTCGCGCTGCTGCGCAACGTCGACTATCGGCTTCGCTGGAGCGAGCGCTTCGACGTTCTGCTCGCCGACGAATACCAAGACGTCAACCATGCGCAATATAATTGGCTCCGGCTTCTCAGCGCGGGACATCAACAGCTCTTCGCGGTGGGCGACGATGATCAGTCGGTGTATTCGTTCCGGGGTGCAGACATCCAATATATCCGGCGATTTACACGAGACTTCCCAAACGGGCGGCAAATCCGCCTCGAGGAAAACTTCCGCTCGACCGGACATATCCTCGCTGCCGCGAACGCCGTCATCTCACGCGACCGCAACCGGCTGGGCAAGACCCTCTTCACCCGGAAACCCATCGGCGACCGCATCGAGGTCGTTCCATTCCGCAACCCGGAAGCCGAGGCGTTCGGGATCGTTGCTGAAATCCAGCGACGTCATGCCGAGGGCCTCGTCTGGTCCGACTTCGCGATCCTCTACCGCAGCAACGCGCTCTCCCGTCAGTTCGAGGAGGCGCTCATGCGCGCCCGAATCCCCTACGTCCTCGTCGGCGACGTCGGCTTTTACGAGAGGGCGGAGATCAAGGACGTGCTCGCCTTGTTGCGCCTCTGCGCGACACCGGAGGACCGGCAGTCCGATGAGGCCTTCCGGCGCGTCATCAACGTGCCGGCCCGCGGATTCGGCGCCAAGGCGCTGCAGGAAGTGGAGAACGAAGCCGCCTGGCGACAGGTGCCGTTGCTGACCGCGCTGGAAACCGCCGCCTTGCCGCCGAAGACACGCTCAGCCGGGCTTGCCTTCGTGGACGCCATCAAGGGCGTGGCTCGGAACCGCGCGGCGACACTCGCTGATCAAATATCGCTGCTACTGGATGCGACCGGCTACCGCGCGATGCTGCGCGACAGCAAGGCGGAGACGACGGAAGGCCGGCTGGAGAATGTGCAGGAGCTGATCCAACTGGCCGGCAGCTTCCACACCGCCCGTGAACTGCTTGACCACGCCGCCCTGTCCACCAGTGGGCCGAAGGAAGGCAATGCCGACCAGGTCCGGCTGATGACGCTCCACAAGGGGAAGGGGCTCGAGTTCCCGCACGTCTTTCTGCCGGCCTGGGAGGCGGGCTCGTTCCCACCTGACTATGGCGACCTTCCCGAGGAGCGCCGGCTCGCGTACGTGGCAATCACGCGTGGCATGCGGCGGGTGACAATCACCCATTGTGACTTCCGTCGCGGCTCCGCCAGCCCGTCCTGCTTCATCGCCGACCTTCCCGGCGAAAGCCGCTCGGACGGCTGGTTACGCGGGTCGGACCGTTTGACCGCCCGCCAGACCGGCCCATCCCGCATCGATCGAGCCTCGGCCGCCGCGTTGCTGAGGCAGTTCGGTTGAGGGAGGCGAGCCACGCCGCCGCACCGGTCGCAAGGATACGTCGCTGGCGCTCCCGCCGCGGCAATGCCGCATCGCCCTTGCCTCCGGGCACGGCCGCGCGACCGGGTGGTCGGGGTGAAACAGGGCACAAAGCGCCAAGCGAACAGGAGTAGATCATGGACATGAACGTAGAGCCCCACGCCAACTCCGCCCTGGCCAATGCCGCCCCGATCTCGCGACAGATCTGGGACGCTAAATACCGGCTCAAGGGCGCCGATGGCGCACCGGTCGACCTCACCATCGAGGATAGCTGGCGGCGGGTGGCCCGCGCACTGGCTCAGGGCGAAGTCGAGCCGGCACGCTGGGAGGGGCCGTTCTACAACGTCCTGCAGGACTTCCGCTTCCTTCCGGCCGGTCGGATATTGTCGGGCGCCGGCACCAGCCGACGCGTGACCCTCTTCAACTGCTTCGTCATGGGCGAGATCGGCGACGATCTCGGCAGCATCTTCCGCCATCTCCGCGAAGCGGCGCTGACCATGCAGCAGGGCGGCGGCATCGGCTACGATTTCTCGACGCTGCGGCCGAAGGGTGCGCCAGTGCGCGGCGTCGGCGCGGATGCCTCCGGCCCGCTGTCGTTCATGGACGTCTGGGACAGCATGTGCCGCACAATCATGTCGGCCGGCGCCCGGCGCGGCGCCATGATGGCCACGATGCGCTGCGACCACCCCGACATTGAAGACTTCATCGCCGCCAAACGCGAGGAAGGTCGCCTCCGCAACTTCAACCTGTCGGTCCTTATCACCGACCCGTTCATGACGGCGGTCGCGGCGGACGCTGACTGGGATCTGACCTTCAACGGCAGGGTCTACAGGACGATCCGTGCCAAATCGCTGTTCGACGCCATCACGCGCGCGACCTACGATTACGCCGAGCCAGGCGTGATCTTCATCGACCGCATCAACGCCCGCAACAACCTCGCCTATTGCGAGACGATCCACGCCACCAACCCTTGCGGCGAGCAACCCCTGCCGCCCTATGGCGCCTGTCTGCTCGGATCGATCAACATCGCCCGCCTGGTGCGCGACCCGTTCACACCGCGCGCCCATGTCGACGAGGCCGAACTCGCCGAACTTGTGTCGATCGCCGTTCGCATGATGGACAACACCATCGACGTTTCCGGCTTCCCGCTCGAGGAGCAGCGGCAGGAAGCCATCGCCAAGCGCCGCATCGGCCTCGGCATGACCGGTCTCGCCGACGCGCTAATGATGGTTGACCTCCGATACGGGTCGCCAGAGGCGGCCGAGCGGGCAGGGGAGTGGGCCCGGCAGATCTGCCGCTCCGCCTATCTCGCCTCAGCCTGCCTCGCCGAGGAGAAGGGCGCCTTCCCGCTGTTCGACCGGGACGCCTACCTCGCCGGCGAGACGGTACGCGCGCTCGATAACGATGTCCGCGACCTCATTGCCGCGTGCGGGATCAGGAACGCGCTGCTGACGTCGATCGCGCCGACCGGCACGATCTCGCTGGTCGCCGACAACGTCTCGTCCGGCATCGAGCCGGTGTTCGCACTGGCCTACACGCGCAAGGTCACACAGCCGGACGGCTCCAGGATCGAGGAGGAAGTCTCAGACTATGCGCTGCGTCGCTTCCGGGCCCTGCACGGCGACGACGCCACACTGCCCGACAGCTTCGTCACCGCCCAGGACCTCACCCCCGTCGAGCATGTGCGGATGCAGGCCGCGGTGCAGCGCCACATCGACAGCGCCATCAGCAAGACGGTCAACGTCCCGGAGGATATCAGCTTCGAGGCGTTCCAGGCGGTCTACTTGGATGCCTACCGCAGCGGTTGCAAAGGCTGCACCACCTACCGCCCGAACGCTATCACCGGGTCCGTCCTCGCGGTGAAACCCGCGATGTCAGCCGCCTCGCCTTCCCCCGCCGTTGGCGAGTTGCTGCTTCGCGCCGAGAAACTCGTTGGTGCCACCTACAAGCTGCGCTGGCCGGACAGCGAGCACGCGATGTACGTCACCATCAACGACATCGAAACGGATAGCGGTCGCCGCCCCTTCGAAGTTTTCGTCAACTCGAAAAACCTGGAACACTACGCCTGGGTCGTGGCGCTCACACGGATGATCAGCGCGGTGTTCCGTCGGGGCGGTGAGGTGGCCTTCGTCGCCGAGGAACTCAAGCAGGTGTTCGACCCGCGCGGCGGTCAATGGACGAACGGCCGCTATGTCGGATCGCTGGTCGCCGCGATCGGCGACATCATCGAACGGCACATGATCGACACAGGCTTTCTGACGCCGGCCGAACCGATCTGCCCCACGGCCGCTAAGGCCACCTCGTCGGTTGCGGTGACCGCGCTCGGACTGTTGTGCCCAAAATGCAGCCAGCCAGGCCTCATTCGCGAGGCCGGTTGCCTCAGCTGCGTCCATTGCGGCTGGTCAAAATGCAGCTGAGCGCCAGGACGGCGCCGGACGAGAGTTGGGCGACCGAAGGAGCCAACAAAAGCGAGACGCCCCACCAGGCGATGATGCGAGAGTATGAAGCGCGGCGCTGCCACATCTGCCAGTGCAAATACCCGTCATTCGGCTTCGGATCGCCGCTCAAGGCCGTCGGGCCCACCATCTGGAGCTGCCTGGCGCACCGCGACGAGGTGGACCGGATTGCTCGAGGTGTCGGGGCTGCTCCGGCCCAACCTCAACCCCGGTTGCTTTAGGGTCTGAACTCAAACAGCACGATCGTTGGACCGCTGCATTCGACCCAGCTACGCGACCGGCGCCATAATCGGTCAGTCCCGACAGCAGACATCAGCCTGCGCCGGCATGGCAGCTGCGCGCCCATCATCGCCGTTCAAGCAAGCGGCACCGTTCCTCCAGAGCTGTCGTTCGTGGGTGGAACGGCAGATGGCTGGGGTGGGTGGGATGCCGTCATTGCCACAGCGCGTCGCTCGTGACCGCTTCGCGCCACAAACCGACGTTAGGCCCTCCTCAGGAATAGGTCGTTGCGCCGAACCTGGTAGCGCTCTCGGCCCGCATGACTTCCGCGCTATTTGCGGTACGCGCGCTTCAATTGCACGTCTACACCAGTCATGCGCACCCGCCATTCACAGAGCGAGTCGCTGACGCAGAACGCCTTGGCGATGGCCGAGATAGAGTCCCCTATTCGGCGTCGGGAGATGAGCACGTCCCTCGGCAGTAACATGGCTGCGGCGAGCCAGTCCGCTTCAGCTTCGGCGTCCTCCGAATAGTCGCTCAGCAGCAGCATGCCGGTGCTGGACACATCGACCCGGGCCGGCACGTGCTTCAGGATTACATGGGCCAACTCGTGCATGAGCGTGCTGGCCTGGCGCCCGCGGCTATGGCTTGGATTGACAACGATGGCGGTGACGCCGTCCTCACGCAGCGTCATCCCCGACCAACTCTCGCTGTCCGCCACAAGCAGGCGCTGGCGGCACTCGACCGAAAGCTCGATGACGTCGAAGTCGATCACTACTACCCCGATGTGGTCGGCGTAGATCCAGGGATCGAGCGGCGCGGCGGGCGCCAAACCGAGGTCTTGGCGCGCCTGCGCGCTCATCCGCTCCGCTTGCGCCTTAAACCCGTGGCGCACACTAGAGATCGATCAGCGCATTGCGTGCGCGGATCGCCTTCTGGGCAGCAAGAATCAGCTCACCAAGCGCGACGGCGGTGTCCGCGGCGACCGTCTTCTTCTTGCGGAAGTGCACGACCGCCTGCGGTGTGTCCGTCTCCATCTCGCCCAGGCCCAAGAATTCGCGCGGGTCGCGGTCGAGCCACCGGCAGATTTTGGCGAAGGTCTCCAGGTCGGGCATGTGCCCATTCTCGACGCGCGAGAGCGTTGCGGAGCTGACCCCTACTTCAGCGGCGGCAGCACGCACGCCGCGGCCGCCACGCTTGATGGCGATCAGGCGGCCGAGCTCCTCGATCGGTAACGGCATTAAACCTCACGTGCTGAAGGCGCCCCTTGCAAACGGCGAGGGAACGGATTACGTTGTCTTACATCTAAGACGAACTGCCGCATTGGTAGGACGTCTCGTTAGTAAGACAGCGAATCACGCCGATTCGCTGTTGTCAAGTGGAGGCTGAAATGGATCGGCAGCACGCGCCCCCTGGGGGTGAGGACGGTGGCCTGGAGCAGGTCGAGGCGCGGCTGGAGGCGGCGGAGAGCGCTTTGCAGCATGCCCGCGCGGACGAAGCCCTGGCGGAACACGAGATCGTGGAGGCGGTCGAGGAGATCAAGCGCATCGAGGCTGACCAGCGCGACTTCGAAATCATCGTCAACGGCCGGCCGAAGACCGTCGAGCGCAAGAAGCAGAGCTACCGGGACATCGCGCGGCTGGCTTACCCCGACGCCGACTTCGACAAGTACCTCTACACGATCACCTACTTCAACGGCGAGCACGGCCAACAGGGCGACCTCGTCGAGGGCGAGACGGTGCGGGTGAAGAACGGGATGGTCTTCAATGTCCGCCGCTCTGATAAGTCGTAGCCTTGATCTTAAGCGCCTCGACGACGAGGGCTTCGAACTTGAGATCCGGGGCGGATACCTGCTGGTCCATTCCGTCCCCTACGTGACGACGGACGCGAAGCTGGCCAGGGGCGTGTTGATCTGCGACCTGACGCTGACCCCCTCGGGCGAGACCACCGCGGCGCCCAAGGATCACACGATCTACTTCGCCGGCGACACCCCGTGCCACCGAGACGGCGCGCCCCTGACCGCCATCATTCACAACAGCAACCACGCCGACCTCGGCGATGGCATCGAGGCCGACCACTACTTCTCCTCCAAGCCCGAAGGCACGGGGATCTACGACAATTTCTACGACAAGATCGTCGCCTACGAAGGCCATCTTGGCCGCCCGGCCCGGTCACACGATCCGTCGGCCAATGCGCGCACCGGCCGGAAGCTGGCCGCTTCGGCCGAGACCGGGCCCTTTCAAATCCCTGACACCGCGTCGTCGCGCTACGGCCTGGGCGCGGTGAACCGCAAGCTAGCGATCGGCAAGATCGCCATCGTCGGCCTGGGCGGCACCGGCGCTTACGTGCTCGATCTCGTGTCGAAGACGCCGGTGTGTGAAATCCATCTTTATGACGGCGACCAGTTCTTGAACCACAACGTGTTCCGGGCGCCCGGAGCGCCGGAGCCTGGCGCGACAAAGGACTTCCCCACCAAGGTGGCCTATTTCGCGGCCATCTACACGCGGCTGCACAAGGGCGTCGTCCCACATCCCGTAAAGGTAACCGCCGAGAACATCGACGAGCTCCGCGGCTTCGACTTCGTCTTCATCTGCGTCGACAAGGGCAGCGCGCGGCGGGCCATCGCCGAAGGCCTTCATCGGCTCGGCGCTCCCTTCATCGACACCGGCATAGGGGTGGGCCTGGAGGGCGGCGAGTTGGATGGCTGCGCGCGGGTAACCTTGACGCCCGCCGGCGCCGACTGGGCTACGGCCGCGCGCTACCTACCCTTCGGTGATGACGATGAGGGCGAGGACGATGTCTATGACAAGGGCATCCAGATCGCCGACCTGAACGCCCTCAATGCTACGCTCGCGGTCCTGCGCTGGAAGCGGTCGCTCGGCTTCTATCGCGACCACCGACGCGAACTGAACGCGGTCTACATGGTCGAAGGCAACATGCTGAGCAACAGGACGCCCGATGCCCCGGATAAGTAGGCTAAAGCCCGCGTTCGTCGAGACCATGCCTGACGTGCTCCACGACGGGGTGATCTACATCTCCGAGAAATACCGCATCGCACTGCATAACTGCTGCTGCGGATGCGGCGAGGAAGTGTCGACCCCGATCGGGCCGACGGAGTTCGCAATCTCCTTCGCGGGTGACGGGGTGAGCGTCCACCCCTCGATCGGAAACCACGATTTCGCGTGTCGGTCGCACTACTTCATCAAGCACGGCGCCATTGTCTGGGCGGGCGAGATGTCACGCGCCGCCATCGAAAAGGGGCGGGCGCACGATCGCTATACCAAGCGCGGTCGGGCGCAGTTTAACTTCGCCGCGGTGCTGCGCTGGATTCGCGCACTCCTCGCCAAGCTCTTCGACTAGCCTCCTCTCAGAACGGACTTACTATGGCGTCCAACACAGGAAACGGATTCCGCCGCGGATCGGTCACCGACCGCAGCCAAACGTTCAACCCGAAGACAGATCAGTTCGTGAAACGAGATGACGGCTCCGACCGCTTCATGGGCGCAAAGGGTACGCCCTATAAGGGCGTTGCCCGGGAGCCTGATTGTCGTAAGCACCGGTAATGGCACTGTGCTCCGCTTCGTAAGGCTGCGAACCGCGAGGCAGGTGGCTGCCGCAAGAAGACCCCGCGTACTAGTGCTATAAGCCCAGATAGGTCATTCAGCGAGCTCTCGCCGAATGTCTTGGACGGGTCGACTGCGGCCGATCACCCTACACCGAACGAAAGGCAGGTTTCCCGCCTATCCCTCTCCGGACCTGCCGTTCCGCTCTCGGCCAGACATCGCCGTAGCTGCAATGTCCAGCAAACGCGCTGCTGATCCGAAACCAGACAGTCGAGGAATCACTCTTCTCGGGAATCGACCCGCCGCAGACCCAGGGCAGGCCCGAACCCTGGACGGAAACGGCGGCGTCGCGCAGTCTTCAAACCGTGTGCAACTTATACAGCGTCACGAAAGGCCAGCAGGCGATCCGCGAACTCGCCAGGGCGATGCATGACCGGACCGGCAACCTGCCGCTGTTCCCCGGCATCTTTCCCGACTACCCCGCGCCGATCGTGCGCAACCATCCAGATGGGCGCGAACTGACCATCGCAAGATGGGGCATGCCGTCGCCGGCGTTCGCGCTGCAGGGCAAGAAGTCAGATCCGGGCGTGACCAACGTACGCAACACAAAATCTTCGCACTGGCGCCGATGGCTCGGTGTCGAAAGCCGGTGCGTCGTCCCGTTCACCAGTTTCGCCGAAAACGAGGTGTTGCCCGACGGCTCCCGACCGCCGATCTGGTTCGCCCTCGACGAAAGCCGTCCGCTCGCGTTCTTCGCCGGCATATGGACGCGTTGGACCTCGGTCCGGAAAGTGAAGGAAGGTGAGACGACCAACGACCTCTTCGCCTTTCTGACGACAGAACCAAACGACATCGTGGGCGCCTATCACCCGAAGGCGATGCCGGTGATCCTGACCACAGAAGAAGAAATCGAAACATGGATGACGGCGACGCCGGCCGAGGCGCTCGCGCTTCAGCGTCCCTTACCCGACCGTATGCTGCAGGTGGTGGCGCGAGGCGCCAAGAAAGACGGTGACGTAGCACCGCTCTGATCTAGCGCACGCCGTAGCCGCGCCTCGTCTTCGACCGGACAATCGCCGCCAGCGCGTTGACCGCCGCACCGGCATCAGTGTGTGGATCGAGCCGCATGCGGCCCTGGGTTCCGATACGGCCCCAATGACGCACCAGGAGCGCGCGCCCGAACAAGTCCGGCCACACCTCTATTCGGTAATAGCGCCATTCGTTCCGCTCCGGCCTGATGCGAGCCAGGGAGGCGCGCTCCGGAAACAGCGGCAGCTGTATCGGTGCTGGGATAGGAGGTGCTTTCGAGCGGCGCGGCATGAAACGAGTCTAGCGCGGAAGGCGCAGTGCGCCAGCGAAAAGCCGAAAGCAGCTGGAAGAAATGAACCGAGTGCCGCACTCGCGCGCAGCGCCGCAAGGGTCGCGCGGCTTGCAGCCACGCGCCCGGCTTCGCCGGCTTCGCCCTTGCCCCGCCTTCGCGGTGCGGCCGCCGGGAGGAGTCTTCGGAAAAGAAGATTCCAGCAAGGAGAGAGGCAATGCTCGATCATCGAGCCACGCTCAAACTGATCGCCGGTGCAGTCCTGTTTGCCGTGTTCATCTATGGCTTAATGGCAGCGCCGGGTTTCCTGTCCGATTTGGACAGCATCGTCCCAAATCAGCAGCCCAAAAGGGAGGCGGCGCGATGATCTGGGACGATCCGAACCGCTATGACGACTACATCGCGCGTGCGCTCGCGACACCAGGCGGACACCTCAGCATCGGCCGAGGCGGTTTCACACTGCATTTCGAGAACGCGCGACTGACCGGCTACGACGACGACGTCATCAAGGCCGTCGCCGTGGCGGCCGGACTGCCCGTGATCGACAGCCGTATGGTTCCGTTCGAACTGGTCGCGAAGCTCGCTGTCAGCGGGCCGATGACCGCGGTGAATGCCGAGCCCAGCCCCCGGCCGTGGCACGCGCTGGCCTACGCGCCGCTTGCCGCCGTCGCCGCTGCCTATCGCAAGGCGGGCGCTGACGTCATCAACGTCCCGGAAGAACCCCAATATGAGGCTTGTTTCGCCGCGATGCCGCCCGGTCCAGCCTCAGCGATGATCGACTTCTGGCTCAACCACGTGCGCGCGCAAGGTGAATGAGAGGGAACAGCAATGAACGACTCACAATTCGCCGCCTACGAAGCGCGGTGCGCGACGGCCGCTCGACTCAAAGCGGAGATTCTCCCGCACAACAAGCAAGTATTGTTCGACGCGTTGAGCACTGCTGGCATAGCGGTCGTAACCGTCGGGTTCGACGGCTGCGGCGACAGCGGCCAGTTCGAGGCACCCAGCGCCTTCGCCGCCGACAACGAGTCGCGCGAGGTGCCGAACACGGCGATCACCGTGCAATGCGTGGACTTCGAGAGCAGCCAGATCACCGAAATCGAGACATCGGTACGCGATTACATCGAGCAGCTCGTCTGTGACCTCCTCGAAGAGAAGCACAGTGGGTGGGAGGACGGCGACGGCGCATATGGCGAGTTCCGCTTCTCGCTCGATGAGCGCTCCGTGACGCTCGAATACAGCGAGCGCTACACCGCCACAAACTATTACGAACACGAATTCTAGGAGGCGAGCATGGCACACAGTTACCATCACGCAGTCTCCTCCGCACGCAAGTTCGGCGGCATTCCTGTCGACTACCAGGCGGTTCACGACTGGCTAGATGGCAGCAAGCAAATTGTAGCGGACTTCAGGCACCGCGCCCTGCGCCACCACGCCGAGGGTTGTTTCGCGGCGGAAGCATTGTTCGGCACGACGATTAGCAACTCAGACGGGCGCGAGGTTCCGGTGCGCCTGGTCGCCGAACAGCACATCCTCGAAGACCTCGGCCGGATCCCGTCCTTTGCGGATTGGGTGCGCAACATCCGTCCTGAGCCCTGGATGGGCCGTGTCGGCATGAAGCTCGACAACATCGAGGCAGACACGGAGGAGCGGACCCATGGCTGAGTTCTATACACAGTTCTCCTGCATCCTCGATGTCGGGACAGCGGACAATGCCAAGCGCGCCGAACGGGTGCGGGCCGAGTTTGCCGCGGAGTTGCATCGCGAGGAAGGTGGCTATCCCGGCTTCGCGATGGCAGTCCAACCCGAAATCGGACCGGGTGCCCTCTGGCTCTACAGCGACGAACAAGGCGAGCCGGAACACGTCATTGGGTTCGTCCTGCGCTGTGCTGAAGCGCTCAACCTTGCCGGCGTATGGGGCTTCAGCTGGAGCCATTCCTGCTCGAAACCGCGCGTCGATGCGTTCGGCGGCGGCGCCTATGTGCTCGATCTCGGCGCGCGCCGTTCCATTGCCGACATCGACTGCAGCAACTTCGTCCATGAGCAGATCGCGCGCGAGCCGGCCGAAGCAGCAGGAGAACGGTCATGATCCGGCCGTTCCTGGACCTTTCGAGCGGTCACCTCTCGCCCGACACCCAGGCGTGGCTCGACGCCGAGCTCGCTGACGCGGTGCTGCGCGCGCCGGAGAACAGCTACGCGGCAATGATCGCGGGTGGCAAGACCCGGTACGGCTGGTTCGTCTACGCGCCCGAGGACGCGGCAGAA
Organism: Alphaproteobacteria bacterium; assembly: GCA_017307285.1. GTDB lineage: Bacteria > Pseudomonadota > Alphaproteobacteria > Acetobacterales > Acetobacteraceae > JAFKFI01. The sequence goes on from JAFKFI010000058.1 coordinate 119,913, forward strand.
GGACTGCCAGCGGACCTCACGGCAGTGCTGTTGAAGGGACGCGAGTTGGGCGCCGACTACGTTCTGCTCGACTGCGACGCTCCGCCGCACCCCGACCTGCCAGTCTTGCACCCCGACTTCCTCGACTGAGCGCGGGCGGCACGCCCGCCCGGTCTGGACGTCCCACGCCTCATCCACCTGCGAACACGGCGCATCCGCGCCGCGAAGGAGCTCGACCATGTTCGACAGCCCGCGCGTCTTCCGCCGCTCAGACCCGGACTTTCCGATCACCCCGGCCGTCCAGCGCGGCCTCATCGAGGCTGGGCGTGTGGAAGGGGAGGGGCCTCGCGCCGCGGTGCGGCATACAGGGCAACGGTGCCGTCTTTGCGGCTGCAGTATCGATCGCGATCCCGAAGCAGATCGATCGATCCCGGCGTGCGGGTCATGCAAGGCGCGCCCGGATGCCCATGCATCATCCAAACCGGATGCAGCACGGGCTTTCGCGGAAGCCGACCGGTCGCTGATCCGGAAGATCCACGGCTACATGCCGCGGTTGCAGCTGCTCGGCATCCTGAACGACAGGCTGCGAGCCGATATCGGGTCAGCCGCCCCGCCCTACACGATCGAACAGCTCCACGCCGAAATCGCCGCTCTCCCAGGAGCCAAGCCCGGCGGCGATCACGGGTGGGCCGGGCTGCGCAAGCTGCTCACGCAGGCCAGACGAGCCGGCACGCTCGATCGGATCAACGAGCAGGTGATCAACGACTTCGCTGTCGTGTTCTCACTCGCCCCGAAACATCTGATGCGGTTGAAGGACATTCTCCTCCAGCCTGAGGAGGACTGACCCATGAAACGTACTGTCATCCGCCGCAACGACATGCTCGGGGCCACGCTCAATCTCGGCGGAACGCCGATCACCCTGGATGAGTATGCCACCACAGGGCTGCTCGCCCTCGCCATCGGCCCGCGCGGCAACGGCAAGACGAATGCCGGGCTTCTGATGGCAGAGCAATTGTCCGCCCAGGGTTGGGTCAGTGTTCTGATCGACCCCGAGAACGAGCTCGAATCACTCTACGGCGATGCCGTCCCCGATCCGGACGCGCTTCGGGATGCGCTGACCAGACGAGATCAGCCGACCCTCGTGGTCAACGCCAGAGACGCCGGCGAATTCGTGCCGTTCGGCCGCGTCATTCTCGACGCCGCCGATCTGCAGCGGAAGCCCATCTTCGTGGTGATCGACGAGGGCCAACTGTTCAGCGCGAGCCGGCGCCGCAGCAACGGGATCGGCGAAGCAGCCGACATCATCAACGAGTTTGCCGAGCGGGGGCGCAAGCGGGCACTCGACCTGTTCATCACCGCCCTGCGCTACACCGGCACCCTGCAGCGCACCCTGTTCGCTAACAAGAACCTGACCCTGATCGGCTGGCAGGAAGACCCGACCGCCTGGTCGGCCCTGGCACCGCAGTTCAAGGCCTCGAAGATCGACTTCGCCGACCTCAATGCCCTGACACCGGGCGAATTCTTCTGCCTCAGCCGCCACGGGGTCGAGAAGATCAGGATGCCGATGGCCGCCGCGCTGAGAGCCGTCGCGCCAAAGGCCAAGCCGGTCGCGAAGACGCTGCCGGCGACCTTCAATCAATGGACCAGGGCGATGAGCGCCATTCCGACCGAACGTTTGGTGGCGCTCAGCGAGGATGTGGTCGGCCTCCTCAGCACCGTAGCGGAACTATCGCCGCAGCAGATCCTCGCCGGCCAATCCGCCCACCAGGACGAGCTGGAGGCACGCACATGACCCGAAGCACCTTCGAACGAGCCGGTGCGGACTGGAAGCGCTTCGTGGTCGAGCACGGCCACAGGGCCAGCGCACACGACCTCGCATTCATCCTGCAGCGACCGGTCGAGGAAATCAGCCGGCTCCGGGCCACAGGCGCGTGCTCGAAGGCAGCGGGACGGAAGAAGCTCGCGGCGCTGTTCCAGCTCTGGCATGGCCGAGAACCGGAGGAGTCTGACTGGCAGCCACCCCGGAAAGTCAGGTGTGGGGAATACGAGTGGCAGGCGCCGGAACTCGCCCTGCTCGCGAGCCTGGTGGGCCGCCTCGGCAAGGCCGAGATCGCCCAGACCCTCACGGCGCGCCTGCAGCTTCTGACCAACGATCCGGCGGCTTGCCGTAGCGCAGGCGCCGTGCAGAACGCGATAAGCCGGATCGGGATGCAGTCGGCCGACGTTGTCGGCGGCATCACAACGGCTGACGCCGGAAAGGAGATTGGCTCGCTCGCGATCGTCAACCAGGCGATCCACAAGGGCGACCTGCGGCCTATGCGGGTCGGGCGCCGTTGGGTCATCCCTCACGATGCCTGGACGGCCTGGAAGGGCCGCCGGGTCTTTCCGCCGGGCGGCTACGTTCCGTTGGCCACGCTGAAGAAGCAACTCTCGATCCGGAGTGACAAGCTGTCGGAATTCGCGCGGATGGGGCACGTTCCGACCGCGATACGCTGCAATCCCTACGGGACCGGCTTGCCGTCGACGCAGTTCGGCACCTGGTATATCGCGCCGGACGTCGCCAAGCGGCTCATCGCTAACCGACATGCCGGCCGGCCGATGCCGTGGCACGGCAAGCCCATCGGCGACAATCTGCGCGCGACATATCGGCTGTGGCAGTCACGCCAGCACCCAATGAGCTGCAAGACCTGCGCGGAGATTTGGGGGCAAGGAGGCGCGCCCAGGACCTTCGAGGAGTACGCAGAGCGCTACCCTCCGATCGCCCACGGTGCGAAGCGGCACCTGACGTTGCCATGGAACCCTGGCCTCCCTGTCGCGGAAGTCGCTCAAAAGGCCGGCTGCTCCGTCGCCCAGGTCAGACGCGCGATAGAGAACGGAACGCTCAGCGCCACGACCCAGAGACGCGCCACGTTCATCACGAGGACCGATGCGACGCGCTGGATCGGCCGCGGCAGCCCGGCCGGTGACACCCAGAAATCGTGGATCTCGCTGGAGACCGCGCAGCAGCGCTATCTGTTTACCGGCCGCGACCTGAAAGCCTTCATAGCCAGCGGCGCACTGAAGTCGAAAACCGGCACGCACGGGGCAATGCGCGGCACCGTTTACGTGTCGAAGGCGCAGTGCGCCAAACTCCGCGAGGAGATCGGTTTCACCGAACAGGAGGCGGCGCGGCGTGCGAAGATCACGGTCCCGCAGCTGCGCGAGGCACTGCCTGTCGTGAACTGGCGCGGCACGGGCGCCATCCCGCTCGCCACAGTCCAGGCGGTCATCAAGCGCCTGCAGTCCAATCCCGGATACACGATCGCAGAAACCGCCACGCTCATCGGGCAGGATGCCGATTGGGTCGAGGATCGTATCAAAGACGGGACGGTGCGCCCGCTCCGCACGAAGCACGACCATGCCCGCCTCTATCTTTCGGAACCGATGATCCGACGCCTGCGGGCAGCAGTCATCACACCGCGTGTCCAGACCGAACCGGAAGCGGGGTGGCTTCGTCTTGGTGAAGCCGCCCTCGAAGCGGGGGTCACAACGGCCACCATCATCAAATGGGCCGCCGCCGGCGAGCTCGCGCGCACCCGGGGCCCGAACGGCTGGCGCTATGCCCACGACGCCGTGCGAGCACGGGCCCAAACCTACTGGCGGACCAGCCGCTTTCACCGGGCGACGCCGCCCGAATGGCTGAGGACGGCAACCGCGAGCTGACTGCGGATGCGCCAATGGAACCGCAAGATGCCCGGCTCCGGTCGGGTCTGCCGTTGATAATTCAAACCACAGGAGCAGCAGCATGAAGCGCTGCACTCGGGCATCCAAACTCGATCAAACCGAAGACACCATCCGGCGGGCCGGCAGTATCGGCGCGCTTGAGCGGCTAGCTGGGATCGGCGGAGCAGCCGAAGACCGAGCAGCTTTCTGGCAGCCATTCTGCAAACTGCCAGGCGCGGAAGGTCTCGATGCCGGTGTTGCGGAACTGAAGCGCATCATTCGCTCGAACGCGCACACACCCGCGAGGCGCGCCCGCAAGCCCGCATCGAGGCCGCATCATGCCTGACACGGTTCCACCGTCCGCGAATCCCGTCATTCCCTGCATGTTCTGCGGTCAGCCCGAGCACGTCGAGATCTTCGAGGTTTGGGGTCACGAGTGGATGTTCGAGACGTGCTGCGAAGGTCTGCATGAACAGCTTGCCATCGAAATGGCGGAAGACCCTGAGTGGGCGAAGCGGTTTCTGCGCACACTGGACCTGGAGGTTCTCTGCGGCTGCAAGCTGCGACGTGTGGCTGATGACGGGGCTTGTGGCGTCATTCTCGATTGGGCTCTCGAAATAAGAGAGATCGACCGGGACTGCGCCAAGCGGTTCATCGTACAGCACCATGCCCATTGCCGGGTGCCCGTTACGTGGCGCTTTCATACCGGGATCTACAACGGGCGCACCCTGCTGGGCGCTGCCCTCGTGGGAAATCCCGTCGCCCCGGCGCTGAACGGCCGCGGCATCCTCGAGGTCAACAGGCTCTGCATCCGTCGCGATACCGCCGCCGCGCTGCGTTGGAATGCGGCCTCCATGCTCTATGGCTGGTGCGCCCGCGAGGCCGCGCGGCGGGGATGGCGGAAGATCATTACATACACGCGCGCCGACGAGCCCGGCACGTCACTCCGTGCCGCCGGTTGGAAAATGGAAAGCCGCGTGAGGGGCCGTGGCTGGCACAGCGCACGCCGCGCGCGTTCGAACACGAACAGCTGGATCGACAAGATCCGCTGGGCCAGAGACCTGGTCCCGACGGCGTCGGCCAGTCGCGCCCCACTTCCCGCCCGTAGCGACGATCGAAGCATCCCTAGCGGCGAACTTTTGGAACTTTCGACGGCCCGGTGGATGGGCTGACGCCGCCGACAGTTCATCGCCGCCGCGAGCATCCGGGATCGCATAGCCTGACCATCGTCATGGTCGCGCCGCGCGCGCCGCAAGCGGTGCACCGCACGGCGACCAAAGCGAACTCCAGCAGCGCCAACTCGCCATACTTGCGCAGCAGCCGCTCGGCCGGCAGCACGCCACGATGGGCGCAGGTGTTGCAGGTCAACAGCCTCAGCCAGCCTGGCGGTGTGTCGCGGATGCTGCCCACGCGAGGCTGACGATTGGGGTCCTTTCCGCCCATAAGAGAACATAAATGGAACGCAGGCTCCGAGTCGAGGCCAGCGGAGCCCAGACGGACTACCGCGTCGCCGGCCTTGCGCCGCAAGGGTCGCGCCTTGCAGCGCGCCCGGCTTCGCCGGCTGCGCCCTTGCCCCGCCGCGGCGGGACGCGGGGCGGGAGGGTGTTCCCAGGAAATTGGAGAAACCCAATGCGACTCCACTTCGAATTGGCGCTCGTCCAGCGCCTGCTCGCCCACGCCAAGAACGCGCCGGAGCACCGCCCGACCTTCGATCAGATGTGCGACGGCCAGTTCCGCCGAGACGGCACGACCTTCGATTTCGACGGGTCCAGCGCCGAATTCCCGACATCCGAGGACGTCGATCCGGCGAAAATTCCCCCAGGGCTCTGGCTGGTCGGTGATCGCGGCGTCTACCTGATGTCGAACGGAGCGCCGCCGCTCCTTTTGAGCGGCAGCAGCTCCAGCCATGTCGTTGCCTATGCCGCGGAATGCGATCCTCGCAGTCCCGGCGGCTGGTGGGACGTCAAGTGCGCCGCCTTTGGCGGCGATGACGGCACCGTCTTCCTGGAAGCGTCCTTCATCGAAGGGCTCATCGCACGCGGCCGCGTGGAAAGCGTGTGCCTCGACGTCACTCCCGAGCGGGTGGAAGCCGTCACGCCCCGGTTGACGGCGGGGAGGGCTTGAGATGAACAACTTCGAGAGCCTGACCGAACTGCGCGAGATCCGCCACTTCCACCTGTTCGCCGGGCTCGGCGGCGGCGCGCGTGGCTTCAACCGCGGCACCGCTCGTGTCGGCAACATGCAGGCGGTCTTCCGCTGCATCGGCGGAATCGACGTCTCTCCGGCGGCGATCAAGGATTTCGGCCGCCTTGCCGGCGTGCCAGGCACCGTGCTGGATCTGTTCGATGCGGACCAGTACGCCGCCTTCCACGGCGAGGCGCCGCCCCCAGGCTGGCGTCCCGCCACCCCGCAAGACATCCACGCCGCCGCCGGCGGCGAACGGCCGCACATCGTCTTCCTGTCAGCACCGTGCAAAGGCTTCTCCGGACTGCTGTCGGAGACGCTCAGCCTCACCGACAAATACCAGGCCCTGAACCGCCTCACGCTGCGCGGCATGTGGCTGACGCTGGAGGCGTTCCAGGATGACCCGCCCGAGCTGATCATCTTCGAAAACGTGCCGCGCATCGCCCGCCGAGGCCGTGCGCTCCTGGATCGCATCGGCGCTCTCCTCCGGCACTACGGCTACGCCGTCGCTGAGACGACCCATGACTGCGGCGAGTTGGGAGGTTTGGCCCAGACGCGGAAGCGCTTCCTTCTTGTCGCGCGCCACCAGGCCAAGGTGCCGCCGTTCCTGTACGAGCCGCCCAAGCGTTCCCTTCGCGCCGTCGGGGACGTCCTCGGCCGGATGCCCCTTCCAGGCGACATCGAGCGCGGAGGGCCGATGCACCGAGTCCCGCTGCTGCAATGGCAGACGTGGGTGCGGCTGGCTTTCGTCGAGGCCGGGTCCGACTGGCGCTCCCTCAAGCGCCTACGGGTCGAGGACGGGCAACTCACCGATTTCCGGTTGTTACCCGATTTGGACTGGCGCAACGGAACCCTCGGCGTGCAGGCATGGGAAGACCCAGCCGGAACGGTCACCGGGAACGCTCGGCCCGGCGCGGGCGCCTTCAGCGTCGCCGACCCGCGACGGGCCGATGGCGTCGCCGCCTTCGGCCAGTATGGGATCAAGCGTTGGGATGAGACCTCCCAGACCGTGATCGGCAAGGCCGCCGTCGGGGCAGGGCATTTCGGTGTGGCGGATCCCAGACACGATGGGCCATCCAAATTCAGCAACGTCTATCGCGTGATCGATTGGAACAAGCACGCATCGGCCGTCACCAGCAGCCGGGATGTCGCGATTGCCGATCCGCGCCACCAGGAGGCGATGTTCCACAACGCCTACAAGCTGGTTTCATGGGGTGGCGCATCACAGGCTATCACCGGGCAGCACGCGCCCAGCAACGGCGCGATGTGCGTTGCCGATCCGCGGCCCAACCTACATCGCGAGAAGGGCGATGACTGGGCCGGGGCAGGGCATTATGGCGTCGTGTCATGGGAGGGACGCGCCGGCGCAGTCAGCAGCGCCGCCGGCTACGACAACGGCCGTTGGAGCGTTGCGGACCCCCGAAAGGCCCATGCCGCGGAAGACGACACCCCACCTCGCCTCCCGTCCGCCCAGGACCGCCTGGTGGCCGTCATCCGCAGCCAGGACGGCACCTGGCACCGTCCCTTCACGACCTTCGAGCTCGCGGCGCTGCAAAGCCTCGTGGACCCCGAGGAGCAGCTCGAACTGGACGGCCTCTCGGATGCCGAATGGCGCGAACGGATCGGCAATGCCGTGCCGCCAGATGCGGCAATGGCAATCGCGGATACGATGGGGAAGACACTGCTGCTCGCCTGGTCCGGCGAGAGTTTCATGCTGTCCGCGCTGCCGATCTGGGTCCGGCCAATTGGTGTCGCCATGAGCCTCGATCAGCCCTAGATAATGGGGGGCGACATCATGAAACGGAACGTTAACGCTAACCGCGTCTAGGTTTGGGTTGATGCAGGCGCCGTCGAACGTTTGTTCGCAACGCGTTCTTTACGTCCTTGTCGGTCACGCCCAGGTCAAACCATTCTGGGTCGAAGTGGCCGCCGCACCAACGTTTGGTCTCGGCATACTCTTGGTCGTTCGGGTCGGCCATGATCGTAAGAAAGTTCTCGTAGCCGCTGACGCCGCCAACGTCCTCGGGCGGACGAGCGCGCGCGCCGGCGACGCAAGCAGCAAGCCTGGGCACGGCGTCGAGTGCGACGGGCTTCTCGATTTCAACAATATGCCGCCAGTTGTCACCGAAATCGTAGATGTAGGTGAACGCGACGCCAGGTTCGTTTCCGAAATCCCTGAGCCGCACTTCCCTCTCGTCGAACAGACGCGGAGAGTCCGCGAAGCCGCCATCGTCCCCATCCTCGGTGTCGCCGTAGCGTAGGCCGCCGATCCGATATTCGTGCAGGTGCGAGTTCCACCAGTTGAACGCGGCCTGGATTGCAAGATGGAGTTCGCCGAGGTGCCATGACAATGGCACGACAAGCCTACGCCAGACCGGAGGATCTATCTCGGCCAGGGCAACGCGGATCTGCAGGGCGTTCGGCTCACTGTAGCGCATGCGCATCAGTGGAACGACGGCCGTCGACGACGTCAACTGTCAACCATGTGCAGCCGCAGTAGCGCAGTTTGTCGGCAGGAACTCCCCTCGCTGAATACCCTGTGGCGTCGATATCTGGAGCGGGATGGCGCTGCGCGATAATCGAAGGCCCAGCAACTCGGGAAAGATTGGGCCGCCGAGATATTCGTGAAAACGAGGATGACGGGAACCGGAGTGAGACGCGTTTACCGCGCCATGGCCGGACCGGGGCAAGGGGCTCGGCGCTACGCGCCGGCCCGGCTCAAGCCGGCTTCGCCCTTGCCCCGGCCGGACCAGGCCGCGGGTTGGGGGAGGGGTGATCAACAAGCCCATGAAGAGGACGACACCCCATGGCCCATTTCTCCAAACGCCACGGCGCCGGCGATAACGCACCGCGCGACCATTACGCCGAGATAACGGCACAGATCATCGTCGCTCTCGAGGAGGGCACGCCACCCTGGCGGCGACCCTGGGACGTCCGCAAGGCAGGCGGCCCGATGCTGCCGCACAACGCGGCGACCGGCGCCCGATACCGCGGCATCAACACGATCATGCTCGGCATGTCACCACTGGCGTTCATCAGCGGCGATCCACGCTGGGCAACATACAAACAGGCCGCCGATCGCGGCTGGCAAGTTCGCAAGGGGTCGCGCGGCACACCCGGCTTCTTCTACAAGAAGATCGAGGTGGAAGACCGAACCGGCGCAAGCGACGATGGCCGAAAGGTCGTCCCGGTGCTTCGCTCGTTCACACTTTTCAACGGTTCTCAGATCGACGGGATACCTCCCTACATCGCACCAGGCGTCGAAGAAGCGCCCTGGCGGGAGCCGGAATCCGCCGCGACGATCGCGCGCAACAGCAAGGCCGTCATCCGCGTCGGCGGCGACCGCGCATTCTTCTCACCGTCGACCGACCACATCCAGATGCCTCCCACATGCGCGTTCCGCTCGCCCGCGGCCTACGCGAGTGTCCTGCTTCACGAGCTCGGTCACTGGACCGGAACGAAAGAACGGCTCGACCGCGACCTGACCGGCAATTTCGGCTCCCAGGATTACTCGAGGGAGGAGCTCCGGGCGGAGCTTGCTCAAGTTATGATCTGTGCCGAGGTGGGCATCGACGATTGCGATTTCACGAACGGCGCGGCCTACATCGCGGAGTGGCTCAGCAAGCTGCGCGACGACAAGAAGGAGATATTCCGCGCAGCCTCCGATGCGCAGCGCATCGCCGATTACCTGCTCGCTTTCCATCCCGATCACGCCGCGCGCACTGCAGCACCACCCTCCGACGCGGAATCGGAGATCGCCGAGCCGTCCCCACCATCTCTTGAACCCGCATATGCGGAGGCGGCGTGATGCGCGCCGCTCCAAGATGGGAGATGTCCCCGGCAGCAGCTGAAGCAGGCCAAGAGACCACACTGCAGATCGTCGATCAGGAGGATGGTCCCGACGGACGCACGGTCTGCATTATTCCCGGCAACCTGAGTCGCCGATTGGCGAATGGCGAGTTCGTCCGGCTTCTCGATGAGCAGGACATTGCCAATGCCGCGATGATCCTGCTCCTGCCTCGGTTGCGGAGCACGATGTCCGACCTGGTCGAATGGGCATCACGAACCGGCGGGTGGGACGCTTCGTGCTGGCGCTCCGCCGAAACACTGCTGCTACGGCTTCGGGAAGTCGGCGGCGACACCTGACGCAAGCCGCCGGGCATACAGCCTGGCAACCCCTCGTTCTCTCGACAGGAGATGTCTGATGGATCGCGCCAGCGATTACACGGTCGTGCTAACGCACGATGGTGTCTACAGGCTCGACAGGGTTACGGACCCCTATCCAGGCCCCGTTGCCAACATCACACCCGTTCGCGACCGTGCGCAGGCAGTAACTGGTTGGCGGCTGCGTCCTCTTGTTACCCTGCAGGGCTCGACAAGCCGGGTCTGGCCCAGCCCGAACGACGCAATTGCGGCCACCAAGCTTCTGACGCCTCGGAAAGCGCGAGCTGCTGTCGCCGCCGCAAACGCGGGAGCACGGCCATGAATTACATCGCCCGCCTGCAAGAGGAGTTGGCCAGTGTAAACGCAGTGCTCGTGGCCAAGGCAGACACTATTCAAGAGTTCCGTGTCCATCTCGCCGGCGACAAGTTCGCGGGCTTTGAACCGGATGGCGGCCGCAAAGACTGGATCGCGGTTGCCGATGTGAACGCATGGCTGGCCTGGATTGCGGCAGCGGGAGCATGAGCGGTGACCGCGCTTACAACCCTGCGGGTAATTACGCTCCCTCAACGCCGGGACGTCGACGGTCCTGGTCCGAGTATCTGGGTCACGGTGATCCGGGCCAGCAGAGTCGCTCCGCCGCGCAATGACCCTGATCCTTCCTTCGCTGCGGAGCTGCCACTGCGCGCCGGGCGAGGCAAGGGTCCGCTGCCCGTCCACCCAACGCGCCAGCGCGTTGGGGCCCGTCCAGGCAGCGGCCCGGCTTCGCCGGCTTCGCCCTGGCCTCGCCCGCCCCGCAGCGGCCTTCCGGACAGGTCTTCAGAGAGAAGATCTAGGAAGGAAGTCAGCACAATGCCCGACACAAAAACGGCCACGGCGGATGAGCGGAAGGCCACCATCGAACAGGCGCTCGCCCAACACAGCGGTTCCCTCCAGCGTTTTCGGCACTGGGCGAAGCGCATCATCTACACGCCGGGTGTCGGTGACATGGCCGAGATCTGCGGCGCCTACTGGCTGATCGATCTGGTGGCCTCGCATCAGGTCACTCCGAGCGTCAGGGCAGAAGAGTTCCAGGTCTGGACGCTGACTGTTGCTGCTGATCGCACCGCGCTCGCGGTCGGCGACGATGGCAACGGCCACGAAGTCGCGCGGCAGGTCATCGAATTCACCGACTTTCCGCTCGATGAAATCAAGCTCTACCTCGACCAGGGCACCTTGATGCTGCCCGGCGAATACTGACCACGCCGCTCGACTTATCGGCCGCGCGACGCGCGCGCCCAACCCCCACCAACAACGCCGCCAGCCGCCCGCGCCACAACCGCGCCCGCGGCAGTGCGCGCATGCCAGGAGATCTCGCCATGCCCGACGCCGCGCAATACACGCTCGACACGCTCGGCCTGTTCGACGGCACTGCCCTTGGCTGGACGCTCGACACCCCCAAGGCCGCCGCCGCCGAGCCACTGCACCATGACGACGCAGATGCTGTTCCCGTTTCCCCGAGCGCTGCCACGACCGTTCCTGGGACGAATTTTTATTTGGACTCGGATCGCGCGCTCGCGCGCGGCTGGCCCGGCCGCGCCCGCGACAACATCGCAGCCATCCGGCTGTCGAAAGAACTCCATGAGTCCGGCCGCGCCGCCTCGCTAGAGGAGCAGGCGCAGCTCCTGCGCTTCATCGGCTTCGGGGCCACGGACCTGGCCCAGAATTGCTTCCCGCTGCCCGGCGCGGACGGTTTTCGGCCCAGCTGGGAGGAAATCGGTGGCGCCCTCGCGGCCGTCACGACGCCGGCGGAATACGCCGCCCTGCAGCGGGCAACGCAATACGCCCACTACACCCCCGATCCGGTGATCCGCAGCCTCTGGCGCGCCGCCCAGCACCTAGGGTTCAACGGCGGGCATGTCCTGGAGCCAGGCATGGGAACGGGCCTATTCTTCGCCCTGCTCCCGGAAGCCCTGCGCGAGGCCACCCGACTGACCGGGGTGGAATACGACCCCATAACCGCCCGCATCGCGGCTCTGATCCATCCCGAGGCCCGCGTGCGCTGCGAGGATTACACCCGCAGCACCCTCGGCGGGGGCTTCGATCTTACGATCGGCAACCCGCCTTTCGCGGACCGCATCGTTCGCGCGGACCCGTCGACCGCCGCCCTTGGTCTGCGCCTCCACGACTACTTCATCGCCCGCTCCATAAGACGGCTACGGCCCGGCGGCATCGCCCTCTTCGTCACCAGCACGGGGACGATGGACAAAGCGACGACAACCGCCCGCGAACACATCGCCAGTTTGGCGGACCTGATCGGCGCCGTGCGCCTGCCGGAAGGCACGATGCGTGCGACCGCCGGCACCGAGGTGGTTATTGACGTTTTGGTGTTTCAACGCCGGGCGGAGGGACAGGCGACCTCTGGCGCGCAATGGATGAACCTCCGCGAACTCGTTCTGGAGGACAGCAAGACCTGGGGCGAGGAGGGCGACGACGACCTCCCGGCTGACGACCTGCCGGACGAACACGGTTCCGCGCCCCGGCGTCACGAGCGGAAGGGTGTCATCGCGCTCAACGAGTATTTCGCCGACCACCCCGAGATGGTGCTCGGAACGCACGGCCAGCGCCGCGGCATCTACGGGCCCGGGTTCTCCTACACCTGCCATCCGATTGCAGACGGCCCGTCGATCGAGACACAGCTCGACACGGCGTTGAGCCGTCTGCCCGCCGCGATCCTCCCGGCCGCCCCTTCCGGCAGCCACGATGACCCCGACGACGAGCCGGAGGCGGTCCGCCCCGGCACTGCTGCTGTATCGCCCGCGGTTGTTGGGACACCAAGTTGAAGCCTACGCGGCGAGAGCCGCCGGTTGAAGCTGCTGTTGGCGAAAGGCGGCTGGGGTGATGAAGCCGTGCCGCTCGATCAGCCACGTGGCGTTGTAGGTTTCCCGGAATTTCAGC
>JAFKFI010000059.1 GCA_017307285.1 Alphaproteobacteria bacterium
GAAGGCGCTGCTACGCAAGGCCGCAGCCCGCACCCGCGAAGCGCTCTGGAACGCAATCGGGCACCTCCTCAAAGCTTTCAGTCCAGACGAGTGCCGATCATATCTCCACCACGCCGGCTATGCCTCCGAGTAAACCGAAAATGCTCTAACGCCGCGCTGTTCCTGGCGTCGGACGAGGCCGGGTTCGTGACGGGCGTCGCGCTGCCGGTCGATGGCGGCGCATTGGTGCGGATCGGCGAGAATCGGGCGAATTGAAGGGACGAAGTCATTCGGTCGCTGAAGCGGGCGTGGGCTCGGCCGGCCACAGCAGCAGCGAGACGACGAGCAGGATTGCGAGCCCCGCCAGGATTCCGGCGAAGCGGTCGAGGCCCGGCAGGAGGCTGTCCGGCGGCCCCAAGCCTTGCACGATCATCATGATCCAAACGATCGAGGCCTGGGTGCCGACATAGCCAACGCCGCGCGTGCTGCTCTGCACGTACGAGCCGAACCAGACGCCGGTCACCAGCAAGACGATCCAGGGCAGAAACTCGCTCGGCGAGAGCGAGAGGGCAACCAGCGCCATAAGGCCGCCCAGTGCGCAGCCGAGCATTCGCTGCACCGCCCGGCCGGCGATCAACCGTCCGTTCTCCAGCGGATGATCGCCCAGTACTGGCACGGCCATCACGGCGGCGACGGTTATCGCCATTTGCGACAGGCCCGGCAGATCGAACCAGCTCCACGCCCAAGGCAGCAGCATCACGGTGATCCCGGTGCGGATCGCGTGCAGCACCGCCGGCCAGCGCGCCCCCAAGAGGTCCGACCAGCCGGGCGGGGGTGGCGCGGGGGCGGGCGGGGTGTCAGAGGCGAGGATCGTCACCACCAGCAGCGCGGAAAGCGAGCCCATCGTGACCTCGCCCACTCGATAGAGGGCGGAATGGAAAATCGCGGTGGGATCGTCGATCGACATCAGCACGATGAGGTTGGCGGTGATGGCGAAGAACAGCCAGGCGTAGGCGTGCGGGCTCACGAGCGAGCCGAGCATCCCCAGCGCTGCCACGGTGAACAGGAACAGAGAGCCGGCGACGTGGTCGTGAGCAACGAACGGCATGATCGCGAGTGCCGCCGCCGCGCCGGCGATCGTGCCGGCGATCCTGAGGATGACGCGCTGGACCGAGCCGGGTCGCGTCGCCTGGACCGACATGAAGCCGCTGATTCCCGCCCACCACGGCATGTCCATGTGGCCGAGCAGCGCCAGCGTGACCGAGATGCTGACCGACAGCGCCGTGATCGTCGCCTGCCGCGCGCGCGGACCGGTTGGCCCGATGTCCTTCAGCTCGGCCCACAGCGAGCCGAGCAGGCCCTCAAAGGCGACGAGTTCGTCCAACGATTTCCGCAAGGCGCCGATCACGGGAAGATCACCGTCCGCGCATCGGCGCCCATAAAGAGCGTGAGCCCGTCCGCATCGTCCAGCGTTATTGTGACCGGGAAGCGGCGCTGCAAGCGGATCCAGTCGGTGCTGGGGGCGACGTAGGGCAGCAGCTTCTGGGCTTCTGGGTCGCGGCTAATGCCGCGTGCGACGCCGGCGATGTGGCCGCGGTGAAGGTGCCAGGGCTCGGAGTCGAGCCACACCCAGGCGGTGCCGCCCTCGCGGAAGCCGCGGATGTAGTCCTGCTTGTAGTTGGCGACGATGCGCCAGGCGTGCGCGTCCACGATGCCGATGAGGGGCACGTTCTCGCGCGCGGTGTCGCCGACCCGCGTGGTCAGCGCGTTGATCGTCCCGTCGGTGGGGGCGACAACGTGGGTGCGCGCGAGTTGCCATTGCGCGGTGCCCATCTCGGCTTCGGCGCGTGCCTGCGCCGCCTGGTGCATCGCGAGCTGCGCCCGTGCCCGAACGATGCGCGAGTTCGCGGTGTCCCGCGCCGCCTGCGCAACTCGCAGCTGCTCGCTCGACCGGTCGAGCGTCTGGCGGGACACGTCTTGCGTCGAGCTCAGTGATGTCATGCGCCGCTGGGTCTCTTCTGCGTACTGCTCGGTCGCGACCGTCGCGTTGTAGTTGTCCTGCGCGACGGCGATCTCCTGCTGGTCAGCTGCGATTTGCGCACGAGCCTCCTCGATCTCCGCCTGCCGCTGCGCGATGACGAGCTGGAATGGCACCGGGTCGATCGTCACCAGCGGGTCGCCCCGCTTGACCGTCTGGTTGTCGACGACGTGCACGGCGACGATCTGCCCCGTTACCTGCGGCGCCACGCCCACCAGGTCGGAGCGCACATAGGCATCATCCGTATAAGCAACGATGCTGGTCGCGATCTCGTAAGCAACGAACGCTGCGAGCAGGCCACCTAGCACCAGCGTCACACGCCTTCGCCGCCTCACAGTCCTCTCCCCTTGATCCGGCGCCCACGTCGTCCGGCATCGTGGACAGGGCGCTGGTTGGAATCCTAGCTTGCTCGAACAATCGTACGGAAGGCCGATCCGCGGTGCCAATGTCTGTCGCGCCTCCGGACGAGTTCCGCCGTGGCTGGCCCGTAGTGCTGGCCTGCTTCGGGACAGCGGTGCTGGCCTGGGGGCTCAGTTCCTACGGGCAGGCGGTGTTCCTCGCCGAGCTCAAGAAGGCGCATGGCTGGTCGACCTCGCTGATCGGCACCGGCACGACTGTGTCGTTCCTGTTTGGCGCCTGCCTGCTGCCCTGGGTCGGTCGTGCCGTCGAGCGGCTCGGACCGCGCACCGTGCTGTGCTGCGGCGTGGCCGCGTTGGCCTTGGGCGCGATCGGGGTCAGCCGGGTGCGCGCACCATGGCAGCTCTATGCGTACGACCTGGTGATGGGGTTCGGCTGGGCGTGGTCGAGCTCCGCCGCGATCGCCACCACGCTGGCCGGCTGGTTCGACCGGCGGCGCGGCTTCGCGCTTGGCTTGGCGCTGTGCGGCGCGAGCGCGGGCGGCTTCGTGGTGGCCCCCGTGCTCGTCGCGCTGAGTGCCCGGATCGGTTTTGCTGATGCGGTGCTCGGAGTCGCCGGCGGCCTTATGCTGGCGCTGATCCCGCTGATTCTTGTCGCCGTGAGAGGCGGCGGGGCGCCGCCCGCGCGGCGGATCATCGGGTCCGGGCAGGAAAACCGCGAACTGACCACCATCGGCAGCCAGGCGGAGGCTCTACGCAGCGCCCATTTCTGGTCGTTCACCGCGCCGTTCGCGCTGGCGATTTCGGCGCAGGTCGGCTTCATCGTCCATCAGGTCGCGCTCCTCCTGCCTCGGCTGGGCGCCGACGGAACCTCCATCGCGATCGCCGGGAGTAGCGTCGCGGCGCTTGGCGGCCGGCTCGGGCTCGGTGCCATAGTGGACCGGCTCAACCAGCGGCGGGCGGCGGCGATGGTGTTTCTCACCCAAGCGTCAGGGCTCGCGCTGATGCTGGCGCTGCGGCACCATCCGGCGGTGCTGTATGCTGGAAGCGCAGTGTTCGGCCTCGGCGTCGGTAGCCTCATCCTGCTGCCGGCGGTGATCGTGCAGCGAGAGTTCGCCGCTGCGTCCTTCGGTCTGGTGGTCGGCCTGTGTACGGCGGTCGGCCAGGTGGTCTACGCTTTCAGCCCGGCACTGCTCAGCGTGGTGCACGACCGGACGCACGGTTACGTGGTACCTCTCGCGCTATGCATTGGCCTGCACGTGCTCGGTGCCTGCATCATATTGCAGTGGCGATGGCGCCCGGGGGCGCGAGGCGGCTGAGGGCGGCATCTATGCGCAGCAGCAGGCGGCCGGCGATGTGGCCCGGGTCGCTCCGGTCGAGCTCGGTCGGCAGGCTAGCCAGCAGTAGATCGTCGCTGCCCTCGGGAGGACGGGCGGCGACGGACCGCCAGGCTTCACGTAGCTGCTCGGTGGTGAAGGCGATGCGCGCTGCCGCCTCGCGGATGGTCGGCGCCACGGCGGGTTCGGGGGATCGGGCGGCAGCGAGGCTGAGATCGCCGAGCTCGCGTGCCCAGAACACGCATACGGATAGGAACAGCAGGCGACGGCGTTGCGCCTCGTGGCCCAGCGCCGCCAACCCATGCAGTGCCGGCTGCGAGGCAGCGCGCAAGTCCTGCAAGCGCTGCTCGGCAGTGAGCACCAAGCCGAGTACCGCCGGGTCCGGCGTGCCCACAAGCACGGCGGCGGCCGCGCGCGATACCAGGGAGCCTATGGCCGGCAACAGCGCCTCGACTGCGGCGAACGTGACGTCTCGGGTCGGTCGCGCGAGCACAACGCAGGCCACGCCGATGCCGCACACCGCTCCCACTGCCGTCTCCTGCAGCCTCAGCAGCAGCACCTCGGGTGCGAAATAACCGAGCATCCCGAAGAGCATCCCAAGGGCGATGGTGATCCAGAAGATCATCATCCCATAGGCGGCGGCGAACGCATCGAAGGCCAGCAGCACTGCAGCGATGAGCACCAGCAGGCTCACTAGCATCTGGCCCGCGAGCAGGGTGGCGAGCAGCACCCCGGCCACCACGCCGGCCAGCGTCCCCGACATGAACTGCACCGCCTTGGCGATCGATTCGCCCCGCGAGCGGGTGCCCTGGAACAGCGCGAATGCCGCGAACGCCGCCCAGTACCAGCGGTTCGGAGAAATCAGCTCGCCGCCCAGGATCGCGAGTCCAGCGGCCAGCGACCCTTGCAGCGCCGGTCGTAATCCGGAACTCGCGGTGACTGCGGCGGGCGCGGATGGCAAGACGGCGACCGGCCGAAGCGGCGTGTCCAGCAAATGCGCGAGCGCCACCAGCACCCGGCCGAGCCGCGACTGGAATCGTTCGACCACTGGCCCGACAGATGGCATCTGGTCTGCCCGCAGCGCGTCGCGCAACGCGATCAGCAGCGCGTGCAGTCGGGGGCGTTCGGCCGGCTGCCCCAGATCGACCACGGCGATCCGCGCGATTCGCTCGGTGGCGAGCTCGAGCTCCACCAGCCGCAGGCTGAGGGCCGCCGCCGCGCCATCCGTGGCGGCTGTGGCGCCGACGCGCATCTGCGCCATCATCGCCGCCTCGCTCACGCGCTGCACATCGTGCATCAGCCGCTCGCGCGCGTTGCCGGCCCAAGTGCCGCTGCGCAACGCCGGCTCGATGCCGTCAAGCGTCCGCGCCACCCCGCGCCGCAGCGCGCTTCGCAAACGGACGAATTCGGTCGCCGGCCGCTCGGGCAGCAGGACGAAACGCATGAGCGCGGCACTACCGGCAGCCAACACGGCAACCGCGCAAGCCGCCGGCAAATGCGGAAGCGTGCCGTGCGTGACCAGGTTGATGACGTACGCGATCAGCCCCACCATGCCGAGTGAACCCCAACGGGTTCCGAGGGAGCCAGCATAGATCGCGACAAACACCACCAGCACCATCGCCCCCGCGCCGAGCCAGCTGTAGTCGGCGAGCATCGCCGCGAGCGCGCTCGCGACGATGGCTGGGATAGGCGCCAGTGCCATAGTGGTTGCCTGCTGCTTCCGGCCGGTATCGCGGTTCGTCGCGGCGATGAACAGGCTCAGCGCGAAGCCCAGCACGCGATCGGACACCGTTAGCGGGAGCCAGCTGCCCAAAAGCACCACCAGCCCAAACGTCAGCAACCCGCCGAACGTCGCCCGAATGGCGGCAAGCAGCCGGAGCCACGCCGGATCAGGCGGGAATATCGCTTCCAGCGCGGCTCGCGCCGCTGCGCGCCGGTTACGCATCACCCGGAGAATACTCGCGTCTCGCTCTGGTCAGGCAGCCATCTCGCCCCTAGGGTGAGGCTCCGGGCCGTCGCTAACATGGCGGCCGGTTTCGCGCGCCTCGGTGCTGGCATTGATGAGGATCATGGCGGCTGTCCCGTTTCGCGCGGCGAGCCCGGAGTCTGTGGTGGCGCCGTTCCCATTGTCAAACTGATGCGGTCGATCCAATCGCATACGCGCCGATCGCTGCTGGGTGGCCTTGCAGCGACGGCGCTCGGGCGGACCGCTTGCGCCGCCTGCGACGTGCACACCGTGGCGGAGACGAAGCTGCGGAACGTGGTAGGCTTCCTCACCATCGAGGTGAGCATCGGCGGCGTGCCAGCCTCCTTGCTGCTTGACACCGGCGCCGAGGCGGGATTGGTCACGCCGGAAGCCGCGCTCCGCCTGCGCCTGCCGCTCGATCCTAGCCGCCAGACCCTCGTGCAAGGCACCGGCGGAGCGGGCGCTGTGATCCCACACGTCATGTTGGGCGGCCTCGCGATCGGCGGCCTGGAACTGCCGCCGCGCAGCGTGCCCGTCGGACCGCTCCCGGCGATACCCCGCACCTTGCCGCCGGTCGCCGGCCTACTGGGAGCCGATGTGCTGTCCGGTTTCAACGTTGAAATCGACACGCGCCACGGCCATCTTGCGCTGCACCGCGTCTCCGGTGAGTGCGACGTGCCGGTCCCGTGGGCGCACGACGTCGTGCCGCTGCGTCGGGTCGGCGACCGGCTGATCGCGAGCGCCCGGCTCGATGACCACCCGCTCGACGCGCTGCTCGACACCGGTGCATTGTCGATCGCGCTCGACACCGGAGCTGCGCTCAAGCTCGGTGTTACTGCCGACACGCTAGCGAGCGACCCCGGGGGCATCAGCGGCGGGGTGGACATGCGGGAGGTGCCGTTCCACTGGCATCGCTTCGCCTCACTCGCAATCGGGCGGATTGTCATTCGTCACCCCGTTCTCACCGTGACGCAGGTGCGTGAGGCAACGCCGATGCTGCTCGGCGCAAGCTGGTTTGCCGGCCGCCGGGTTTGGCTCTCATACGCCACTGCTCGGATGTTCGTTGCACACTAACTATCAGATGATGCAGGACGGGCGGGTTGCCGGGTCAGGGGTGCGGGGTCACGTTGTTCGACTGCCCGCACGAGCGAACCCGGCGGGGGTCGCTGCCTGAGGCTGCGACAGTCTAATTGTACTCCGCCAGCAGCGCCTGCATCTGCGGCCATACCCGCTTGAATAGCGCCTCCTTGATGGCGCGTGCCCGATCATCTCCTGGCGAGGAATCGGGATGAAGCTCGCGTGCGATCAGGCGACGCACTGCGTTTAGTTGCTGTTGTACTTGCGGATCAGCCGGCTTCGGCGGCGGGGGTTCCTGCGGCTCGGGCATCTCGCGGGCCAGTTTCTGCGCCACGTCCCGCCAGCCGGTCGGCCGCATCGGCCCGACCACGCCCTCGCGCTCCATCCGGTCCAGATACGCCCGCGCCAGCCGCCAGTCCGTGCCCATGCGGGCACCGAGCTCGAATTGACGTACGCGCCTCATGCCGAGAACGCAAAAAACGGCGGCTTCGTAAGACGCGGAGCGATATCCCATCGGACCCTGCCTGCTTTTGGGGCGAGGATGGGACGGGCCGGTTAACGCGAGGCAAACGCCTCCTGTTGCCCTGATCGCCATCCGGCGCGATCCTCTCGGACAAGAAAACCGATAGGGATGGAAGCGAGATGGCGGACGTGCCAGGCGCCGTGCAGGACCCGAACCGGGTCGTTGCCGAGGAAGTCCGGATCCGACACGGCTCCGACGCGGTTCCGGCCTATCTCGCAGCGCCGCGCGATGCCCGGAACAGTCCCGGCATTGTGGTGATCCATGAGGCGTTCGGCCTCGTCGAGCACATTCGGGACCTCGCCAGGCGCTTCGCCAATCTTGGCTACACCGCGATCGCGCCCGACCTCTATGCCCGTGCTGGGGCCCCGGACCCGTCGAACATGCAATCGGTGATGACAACGATGTTCGGCCTGCCGGACGCCCAGGTGATCGGCGACCTCACCGCCGCCGTCGACCACGTGCGCGGATTGCCCTCTTCCAACGGGCGCGTCGGCTGCATCGGCTTCTGCTCCGGCGGGCGGCAGTCGCTGCTGCTGGCGTGCAGCGGTGCCAAGCTGAACGCGGCGGTTGATTGCTGGGGAGGCTTCATTACCCGTGCGTCCCCGGATGCGGAGACCACGGCCAATCGCCCGGAAAAGCCGCTCGACCGGCTCGATCGGCTATCCTGCCCGCTGTTCGGGGTGTTCGGCGCGGAGGACCAGAACCCCTCGCCGCAGGACGCGGAGGAGATGGAGAAGCGCCTGAAGGCCGCCGGCAAGCCGCATCGGATCGAGGTCTTCCCGAATGCCGGCCACGCCTTCCTCGCGGACTATCGCCCAAGCTATCGTCCGGGGCCAGCAGCCGAGTTATGGTCCGATCTCACCGGCTTCTTCGCCGAGCATCTCAAGCCCGGCGTGGCATAGCCCGAGGCGATGGTCGCCGTCGGAGAAAAGGTACCGCATCGCGCCCTCATCACGATGGCGGCGATGTTGTCGGTGCTGATGCAGGCGCTCGATTCGACCATCGCTAATGTGGCACTCCCGTACATGCAGGGATCGCTCTCGGCGAGTTTCGACGAGATCACCTGGGTGCTTACCTCCTACGTCATCGCCGCCGCGATCATGACCGCGCCGGTCGGCTGGATGGCGGTGCGCTTCGGCCGCAAGCGGCTGTTCATCGCATGCCTGGCGGGCTTCACCATCAGCTCGATGCTGTGCGGCGCGGCGCAGTCGCTGGGGCAGATCGTCGCCTTCCGTCTGATGCAGGGCATGTGCGGCGCGGCACTGGTCCCGCTATCCCAGGCGACCATGCTCGACATCTACCCGTTCGAGCGGCGCGCGCAGGCGATGGCGATTTTCGGCATGGGCGTGATGCTCGGGCCGATCCTCGGGCCGACGCTCGGTGGCTATCTGACCGAGTGGTACAACTGGCGCTGGGTGTTCTACGTCAACCTGCCGTTCGGCATCCTCGCCATCACTGGGCTCGCGCTGTTCATGCCCAAGACCGCGCCGAAGACCGAGCTGCGCTTCGACTGGACCGGCTTCGCCGTGTTGGCACTGGGCGTCGGCGCCCTGCAGCTGATGCTCGATCGCGGCCAGAGTCAGGATTGGTTCAGCACGCGCGAGATCATCGTCGAAGCGGTGCTGGCGGCGCTCGGAATCTACCTGTTCATCGTCCACATGCTGACGGCGGAGAAACCGTTCCTCGCGCCGGCGGTGTTCCGTGACCGCAATTTTGTATGCTGCATGACGCTGATGTTCTCCGTGCAGATTGTGTTGATGTCGAGCTCGGCGCTGCTCGCTCCCTATCTGCAGAACCTCGCGGGCTATCCGGTGTCGACCGCTGGCCTCGCGATGGCCCCGCGCGGCATCGGCACGGCAGCCGGCATGTTCCTCGCGAGCCATCTCGCGCTGCGTCTCGACCAGCGCAAGGTGATGGCGTGCGGCCTGCTCATGCTCGGCTGGTCGCTTCACGTCATGAGCGGCTGGACGCCCGACATTTCGCGCCAGGAGCTGACGATAACGTTGGTCGTGCAGGGCTTCGGCATGGGTCTGGTGTTCAATCCCATGACCGTCGTTGCGTTCACCACCTTGGCGCCGTCGCTGCGTGGCGACGCCACCTCCATGCAGGCACTGGCGCGCAATGTCGGGGCCGCCATCGGCATTTCGGTCACGACCTTTATGCTCGCGCGCAGCGTGCAGGCCGAGCACGCGGACCTTGCCGCGACCGTCACTCCGTTCCATCGCCTGCTCTATGGCTCAGGCGCCATCGCGCAATGGCTGGACCCTTCGACATCGCACGGCGCGCAGCTGCTCGACCGCATAATCAATCGGCAGGCCGAGATCATCGCTTATGCGAACGACTACCGCATGATGTGCCTCGTGGTTGTGCCGCCGCTGTTGCTGTTGCTGCTGATGCGCCGGGCCAACCGTCACGGACCGCAAGCCGCACAGGCACCCGCATCTGCGCCGGCGGAGGCTGACTAGGCCGCATTTCTGGCGCAAAGCGTTGCCACCGGGGCGCAAGGGTGCGAAGGGGAATGCCGCGAGCCCGACAGGAGTTACGACATGAACTGGCAGCAGGAACTGGACGAGCTGCGCCAGCGCGAGGCGTTGGCGCGCGAGATGGGCGGCCCCGATAAGGTAAAGCGCCAGCACGATGGCGGCCGCCTTACCGTGCGTGAACGCATCGACACGCTGCTCGACGCCGGCAGCTTCCACGAGGTCGGCGCGATCACCGGCCGCGCGGAATACGATCCCGCCGGCAATCTCAGCGGCCTTACCCCGGCCAACTGCGTGTTCGGCCGCGGCACGATCGACGGGCGGCCGGTCGTGGTGGTGGGCGACGACTTCACCGTGCGCGGCGGCTCGGCGGACGCGACCATCAAGGAAAAGCCTCTGATGGCCGAGCAGATGGCCAACGAGTTCCGTCTGCCGATCGTGCGCGTGATCGAGGGCTCGGGCGGCGGCGGGTCGGTCAAGACCATCGAGACCACCGGCCGCTCCAATCTGCCGGGCCGCGTCGGCGGCAGCGCGGGATACCATCTCGCGGCGATCAACATGGGCACCGTGCCGGTGGTGGCCCTCGGCCTCGGCTCGGTCGCCGGGCTCGGCGCGGCGCGGCTTGCGGCGAGCCATTTTTCCGTAATGACCAAGGAAACGTCGGCGATGTTCGTCGCCGGCCCGCCGGTCGCCGCGCGCATTGGCCCGGCGCTCAGCAAGCAAGAGCTCGGCGGCTGGGAGATCCAGACGCGGAGCGGCGCCGTCGACCACGCGGTGGACACCGAGGAGGAGGCATTCGCCGCCGCGCGCCGGTTTCTCTCGTACCTGCCGTCCTCGATCCACAGCCTGCCGCCAGTGCTGCCCGCGACCGACGATCCGCACCGTCGTGACGAGAAGCTCGCGACCGCGATCCCGCGCGACCGGCGCAAGGTGTATCGGATGCGTCCGATCATCGAGACGCTGGTGGATCACGGCACTTTCTTCGAGCTGGGAAAGATGTTCGGCCGTCCCGTCATCACCGGTCTCGCGCGCATCGACGGCTTGCCCGTTGCGGTGATGGCGGGCGATCCGCATTTCTACGCCGGCGCCTGGACCGCCGATGCCTGCCAGAAGATCGTCCGTTTCGTCGATCTCGCCGAGACGTTCCATCTGCCGGTGGTGCATCTCGTGGACTGCCCCGGGTTCCTCGTCGGGCTGGACGCCGAGAAGACCGCCACCATCCGCCACGGCGTGCGCGCGATGTCGGCGCTCGACCAGACGACGGTGCCCTGGTGCAGCATCATCATCCGCAACGTGTTCGGCGTCGCCGGCGCGCTGCACCAGCCGCCCGGCCGGCTTTCGCTGCGCTATGCGTGGCCGTCGGCCTATTGGGGCTCGCTGCCGCTCGAAGGCGGCATCGAGGCGGCGTATCGCGCCGACATCGACGCCGCCGACGATCCCGACGTGAAGCGCGCCGAGATCGAGGACCGGCTCAACAAGCTGCGCTCGCCGTTTCGCACCGCCGAGAGCTTCTGGGTCGAGGAGATCATCGACCCGCGCGACACGCGCCGCCTGCTCTGCGAGTTTGCCCGCCTCGCCGAGCCGCTGCGCACGCCGGGACGCGCGGGGACGATGATGATGCGGCCGTGAGCCGCGTTCTTCCGCTATTGTTCCTGCTCGCCTGTGCCGTGCCCGCCCACGCGGCCGACGCGCCACTACGCGCGGCGTTATTCCCGGTCGAGTTCGTCGACACCAGCCCTCGACCGCCGCAGCCGGCCGAACTGGCGCGCGTCAAGGCGCTCGGCGCGCAGCTGCGCGATCTGCTGGAGAAATCGGGGCGCTACAGCTTCGTCGACATCACACCGGTCGCCGCCGAAGTTGCCTCGCGCGACCTGTGGAACTGCAACGGCTGTGGGACCGCTCTTGCCAAGAAGGTCGGCGCGCAGGTCTCGGTGGTCGCTTGGGTGCAGAAGGTCTCCGACCTGATCCTCAACATCAACGCGGTGATCCGCGACACGAGCACCGGGGAACCGCTCGCCGCTGGCAGCGTCGACATCCGCGGCAACACCGACGAGACATGGAGCCGAGGGCTGCGCTACCTCGTACAGAACCGATTGCTGTCGCGCGGGTCGCCGTAAGGTTCAGCGCCCCTTGTAGACCGGCTTGCGCTTCTCCAGGAATGCCCGCTTGGCTTCTTGCGAATCCTCCGAGGCCCCAAGCTGCATCGTCATGTCCTGCTCGAAGCGGTAGCCGTCCCGGAGACTCATTTCCTCGATCGCGTTCAGCGAATGCTTGGCGGTGGCGACGGCGAGCGGGCTGTGTTGGGCGATGCGTCGGGCGAACTCCATCGCGGTCGGCATCAGCTGATCGGGCGGGACGCAGGCTTCCACCACGCCGAGGCGATAGAGCTCCGGCCCCGCGATGCGGTCGCCGGTGAACATCATGCGCCGCACCGTGGAGTGTCCGAACAGCCGCATCGCGTGACGGCAGCCGCCCATCAATCCCACCGTCACCTCGGGCAGCCCGAGCACCGCCTGCTCCGACGCGATCAGAATGTCGCAGGACGCGACCAGCGCGAGCCCAGCACCGAGGGCGGCGCCGTTGATCGCGGCGATGACCGGCTTCCGGCACTCGACGATCGCGTGGTAGCTCTCTCGCGCGCTGCGCAGATGCGCGCGCTGTCCGCCCGGCGTGAACGGCACGCCAGCGCGGGCCTTGATGTCCGCGCCGGCGGAGAACAGCTTGCCCGCGCCGGTGAGGATGACGACACGCGCTTCGTCGGTGTCCGAAAGCTGGTCGAACGCCGCCGCAATCTCGTCCTGTGTCTGGCGCACCTGGGCGTTCACCGGCGGGCGATCCATCGTCACCACGGCGACGTGGTCAGCGATCTCGACACTGACGAACTCGAATTTCTCCACGGTCATTCTCCCGGAATGCTGGCTGGCGTGCGTGCGCCGAGGAATTCGTCGTTGGCCTCCGCGAGCCTCGGCGCGCCATGCACGATCTCCGGCCGTACGCCATCAAACGAAAGCGGCAGCGCGGTCAGCGAATAATCCTCGCCGGGCACGTCCTGGCGCATCCCGAGTGCCCGGACATGCGGCTCGGCCAGTGCTTCCGGCAGCGAGTTGATCGGCGCGCACGGCACACCGGCCGGCTCGAATTGCGCAATCCACTCGGCGCGCGGCCGGGTGCGCAGGATGGCGTTCATCTCCGCGATCAACGCGGATTTGTTGTCCATCCGCTTGCGGTTGGTGACGTAGCGCGGATCGGCAGCCCAGTCCGGCCGCTCCATCTCGCGCGCCAGGCGCGCGAACAGCCGGTCGTTGCCGCAGCAGATGAGGAACGGCCCATCGGCGGCGTCGAACGCCTCGTACGGCACCAGGTCGGGATGACCCGATGCATGGCGCGGCGGCATGTTTCCCTCGTTCACCCAGGCCTCGGATTTCTGCGCCGACCATGCCAGCGCCGTCTCCAGCAGCGATGCGTTCACCACGCCGCCCCGCCCCGTCACGCCGCGCCGCTGCAGCATTGCCAGCGCGCCGATCACCGTCCACATGCCGGCCCCTTGGTCGCAGGCCGCGACTCCAAGCCGCATCGGCGGATCGTCGGGGCCGCCATTGATGCTGGAAAGGCCGGAGAACGCCTGGATCAGCGGCTCGTAGCCGGGGCGACGCGCATACGGCCCGACATGGCCGAACGCCGACAGCTCGCAGAAGATCAGTCGAGGATGACGCGCGCACAGTTCCGCGCCGCCGATCCCGAAGGATTCCGCCACACCGGGACGCAGATTGTGGATCAAGATGTCGGCCGTCGCGGCAAGCTTCTCGAACGCCGCCAGCCCGTCCGCGCTTTTCAGGTCGAGCGCGATCGAGCGCTTGCCGCGATTGAAGATGGCGAAGGTGAGCGAGTCGTCGTGGCGAAACGCACGGCCCATCCGCCGCGCGTCGTCCCCGCCCTCGACGCGCTCGATCTTCAGCACCTCCGCGCCCAGATCGGCGAAGATCGAGCCCGCGAAGGGCGCCGCCAGCACCTGGCCAAGTTCCAGCACGCGGACGCCTTGCAGAATGCCCATCGGTAAAACCCTCCGCTACTAGGGCCAGCCGGCGCCCGCGACCTCGACACGCGCGATCTCGATGCGGCCCTGCTTGGCGTCGCGCGATTCGGGGCCACGCACGGCACTCGTGCAGAGGAACAAGGTGCGCCGGTCCGCGCCGCCCAGCGCGCAGGCGTACACCGCACGTCCCTCGGGCACGCTCACCGTCTGCGCGATGCGCCCGCCGTCGAGCACGCGCAACGCCTGGTTGGCCCGCGCGTGCGCCACCCACACCGCGCCCTCCGCATCGAAGCAGATGCCGTCCGGCACTACGCCTGGCAATTCGGCGAACGCGCGGCGGCCCGAGAGCGTGCCGTCCTCGGCGATGTCGAATCGCGTTAGCCGATTGCCGTAGCTCTCCGCCGCGATCAGCGCGCGGCCGTCAGGCGTGATCGTCATGCCATTGGGAAAATCGAGCCCGTCGGCGGCGAGAGCGCAGCTGCCGTCAGGATCGACGCGCACGATGCCGGCCGGCTTGCGCTCCGCGCCGGCGAACATGTCGAAGCCAAAATTGCCGACATAGGCACGGCCGTGCGCGTCGACCACCATGTCATTGCACGGCCCGGTCGCCAGTGCCGAGAGATCGGCGTACGGGCGCAGCGCGCCATCATCCATGCGCAGCAGACGCCGATCGTTCATCGACACAACAAGCAACTTGTTGTCAGTCGTCCAGCCGAGCCCGGAGGGCTGCTCCGCGACCTCGGCGATCAGCTCCGCGCGGCCGGACAACTCGACGGCGCGCACCACGCCGCCATGTATGTCGGAGAACCACAATTTTCCATCATGCCAGCGTGGGCCCTCGGGAAAGGCCAACCCGTCCAGCAGCGTTTCGACTTTCGCGCTCATCCGAGAACTCCGTTACTCGCGAAAGCTGCGAGCCTACGGCCGGCGATCAGGATAGTCGATGATCCGCACCTCGTCGGTCGCGGGATCGAGCACGGCGCAGCTCAGCTGCCGGCCGTTGCGATGGTCGCGCGCGTCGCCGGCCGAGCCCGGATTGATCACCAGCGCACGGCCGACGCGCTGGACGATCTGCGAATGGGTGTGGCCGTACAGCACGAAATCCGCCTCGACCTCGGCGAAGCGCTGCAAGGTCGGGCTCTCGGGATACACGTAGCCGCCGCGCGGTGACCACGGCGTCGAATGGACCATCAGCAGCATCTTGCCGGCGAATTCGAGCTCGCGCCGATGCGGCTGCTCCGCCAGCCACGCCATCAGCTCCCGGTCGATCCAGTCCGCCTGCCGTGCGCGGACGCCGTGCGGTGCCAGGAAATCCTCCTCGTGATTGCCGAGGATCACGTGTGCGCCGCGCTCTCTCAGCAGCGCCACGACTTCGTTAGAAAACCGGTACTGGAAGATGGCGTCGCCGAGGCACAACAACTCGTCGACGTCCCCCATCGCTTCGAGTGCCTGTTCGAGACCGTAGATGTTGCAGTGGATGTCGGAGACGATGCCGATTTTCAAACGTGCTTCCCGTCGGTTCTGTCGTGCGAATCGCCCAAGCTTAGATACCTGCCGGTAGAGATCAATCCCGGCTGGAACATATCAGGCACGCAGCGGCCGGCGGAGCGCCCAGAACGCAACGCACCCCGTCGCGTAGGCGGCGATGGAGAGCCCGAACGCCACGTGGTAGCTGCCGGTGAGGTCGAACACGAAGCCAGCCGCCCAGGCGCCCAAGGCCGAGCCGATGCCAGTGCCGACGGTAATGACGCCGAGAATGGTGCCGAGCCTTGGGCCGGGGAACAGGTCGGCCGTCTTGGCCGTGATGGTCGGCCCGCGCGCGCCCCAGGTCAGGCCGAAGAAGCAGGCGTGCAGCCACAGCAGCCAGGTGTCGCCGGGGCCGGTTATGAACAGCGCGAACACAACACCGAGGATGGAAACCCCATAGGCGATGATGGCGGAGAGTTCTCGGCCGATGTAGTCGGAGCTCGTGCCAGTCAGGATGATGCCGGGAATGGCGAGAAAGCTGCCCATGCCAAGCACGCCTGCCGCGTAGAGCCGGTCGAAGCCCTGATCGACAGCGAAGGCGAGCTGGTGCAGCGAGACGAGGAAGCTGCCGAGCCCGGTGCAGAGATAGACGATGAACAGCAGCCAGAATTGCGGCGTGCGCATCGCCTCGCCCAGGGTCCAATTCTCTCGTGCCGAGGCGGTTGGAATCGAGCTTGGCGCTTGGGGCGCTGGCGCTGAATCGGTTGCGGGGCGATCCGCGCCGCGAAACAGCATGGCGAGGGGCAGCACGAGCAAGCCCATCAACGCACCCTGGGCCAGATACGCCTCACGCCAGCCAAGCCCACCGATGAGCAGCTGCGCGCCCGGGGCGGATATCGCCCTGCCGGCGCCGTTGGCCGATTGCAGCACCGCCACAGCCATGCCGCGCCGGCGCACAAAATGGCGCGAGATCAGCGGCGCGAACACCACCATCCCAAGGCAGTTGGCGCCCACCGTCATCACCACGCCGTACAGCAGGATTACGTGCCATAGGGCCGTGGCATAGGCGCTACCAACCAGCCCGAGCGTGAGCAAGGCGCCGCCCAGCAGTACTAAACGGCGAGAGCCGAGCCGGTCCACCAGCGCGCCGACCAGCGGCGAGCTCAATCCGTTGACCAGCTGCGAGACCGAGTAGGCGACCGAACTCTCAGCGCGGCTCCACGCGAATACCTGGATGAACGACACCAGGAACACGGTGTAGGAGTGCATCATCCCTGCGCTGATCGCGAATGTCGCGAAGGAGGCGGCGAGGACAATCCAGATGTTCAGACTGGGACGCTTGCGCTGCACGCTGGATGGCATGGAAGCCTGGCTCGGTTGGCTCGGCACCGTACCGGCGGCGGTTCGACGACGCAAACCCGCGACAGGCTGAGAGGGATGTGTGATCCTGAGCGCTCGTATGCTGTCGAGTCGGAGGAGGGAAGCATGACGCTGCGCCTACGCCAGATCTGTCTCGTCGCACCCGAGCTGGAGCCGGCCGTCGCCGCCTTGCGCGATGTACTGGGCATCGAGATCAGCCATCGCGACGGTGCGGTCGGCAAGTATGGGCTGGTCAACGCCGTGCTGCCGGTCGGGCGCTGCTTCCTCGAAGTCGTCACACCCACACGCGAGGGAACCGCCGCCGGGCGCTACCTCGAACGGCGCGGCGGTGCGGGCGGCTACATGGTAATCCTCGACTGTGACGACATCGCGCCGTGGCAGAAGCGGGTGAGCGCGCTCGGCGTGCGTGTGGCGAACGACCTCGATTATGACGGAAAGTATCGCGGATTGCAGCTGCACCCGCGCGATACCGGTGGCACCCTGCTCGAGATCAACTGGACGCCGGGTGGGCAGTCGCTTGATGGGCCCTACCATCCGGCCGGTCCGAACTGGCAATCCGCCATATGCGTAGGCGTCACCGAAGGCCTGCTCGGCGCCGAGGTTCAGTCGGAGAACCCGGCCGCGCTGGCGGCGCGCTGGGCGGACATCCTTGACCGACCGGTGCGCCATGACCCCTCGGGCGCGGCCCGCATCGATCTCGATCTTGGCTCTATCCGCTTTGTCGCGGCGACTGATGGGCGGGGCGAGGGGCTGTCCGGCATCGACATCCTGCCCGCCGACCGCGAGGCGATCCGTGCGGCCGCTGCCGCTCGCGGCGTGGTCGTGACCGAGGATATGGTGGCGTTGTGCGGAATGCGGATTCGGCTGGCACCCGAGCGCGCCGCTTGACGGTGCCGCGCCAAAACGTGTCAGGATCGCGCCGCCGCGCCAACCCGAGCCAGGACTGATCCCATGATGAAGCGCCGTACGCTGCTCCAGACCGCCGGCGCGGGCGCCGCTGCGCTCGCTGCCCCGCGCCTCGCACGGGCGCAGAAGGAGCGCGTGCTCAAGTTCATCCCGCAGTCGGACCTGACGGTGCTCGATCCGATCTGGACCACGGCCTACGTCACGCGCAACCACGGCTACATGATCTTCGACACGCTGTTCGGCACCGACGGCGCGTTGCAGCCCTCGCCGCAGATGGCGGAGGGCCTCACTGTCGAGAATGACGGCAAGCTGGCGAAGATCGTCCTGCGCGACGGGCTGAAATGGCACGATGGCGAGAAGGTGCTTGCGCGTGACTGCGTCGCTAGCATTCAGCGCTGGGCCAAGCGGGACGCGTTCGGGCAAACGCTGATCGGCTACACCGACGAACTGAGCGCGCCCGACGACAAGACCATACAGTTCCGCCTCAAGAAGCCGTTCGCGCTGCTGGCGACTGCACTAGGCAAGTCGCCGACCAACTTCCCCGCGATGATGCCGGAACGGCTGGCCAAGACCGACGCCTTCAAGCAGATCACGGAAATGGTCGGCAGCGGCCCGTATCGTTTCAATGCCAAAGAGCGAGTTCCAGGGCACCTCATCGTCTATGAGCGGTTCGCCGACTATAAGCCGCGCGAGGGTGGTACCCCGGTGTGGACGGCGGGGCCGAAAATCACGCATTTCGACCGGGTCGAGTGGCAGATCATACAAGACCCCGCCACCGCCGCCGCCGCGCTGGAAAGCAACGAGGTCGACTGGTGGGAGAATCCCACTGGTGATTTGCTGCCGCTGCTGCGCCGCAACGGTCATATCAAGGTCGAGGTGCAAGACCCGACGGGGCTGCTGGGTGCGATGCGGCTCAACCATCTCACCGCGCCGTTCAACAATCCGGCAATCCGCCGCGCGCTGCTCAAGGCGGTGAACCAGGAGGATTTCACTATCGCGGTGGCCGGCGACGATCCGAAGATGCGTCACGTCCCGACCGGCATCTTCTGTCCCGGCACGCCGATGGCAACCGACGCGGGGCTCGACGTGTTCCGGGGCAAGCGCGACTACGACGCGGTGAAGAAGGAGATCGCCGCGGCCGGCTACAAGGGCGAGAAGGTCGTGCTGCTGGCGCCGACCGATTTTCCGGTGCTCAAGGCATTGGCGGACGTGTGCGCCGACACGATGCAGAAGGCCGGATTGAACGTCGATTATCAGGCGATGGACTGGGGCTCGGTCGTGCAGCGCCGCGCCAAGAAGGACCCGATCGACCAAGGTGGTTGGAGCGTGTTCAACACGTTCTGGGCGGGGCTCGACCAATATAACCCCGTGGGACACGCCTATCTGCGCGGCCAAGGCGAGGCGGGCGGCCAGCCCGGCTGGCCGTCGAGCCCGCGCATCGAGGAGTTGCGCACGCAATGGCTCGACGCGCCGGATGTCACGGCGCAAAAGAAGATCGCCGAGGAGATCCAGTTGCAAGCCTTTGTCGACGTGCCGTACATCCCGCTTGGTCAGGTGCTGATCGCGACGGCGTACCGCGATTCGCTGGCCGGCGTGTTGAACGGATTCGTGCTGTTTTGGAACGTGAAGCGAGTGTAAGGCGGAATGAATTCCGCCCTACAAGTCGCGGAGGCCGGAATTCATTTCGCCACCTCGCGGGCTGGAACCGGCGGAGCGGCTTCCTGATCGAAACGCCCGAGCTCGTGCCCGAACCGCTCCGCCATCACTTCTGAGAATGGCAGCGAGCCCGGAGCGACGATCGCGCCCGAGCGCACGCGATACGCGGCCGGGAGGCGTGCGGCCTCCGGCGCCCGGCCCTCGCGGAGATCGCGGGCCAACTGCAGCATCAGCCGGCGGAACTGCACAACGCCTGCGTCCGTTGGTCCAAGCTGCTCGCGGGTCCGGTCGGCGATGCGGCCCTGGCTGTCCTGGATCGCGGCGTCCTGCTCGGAGATGCCCTTGATGCCGGTGAAATTCTCCCGCTTCTGCATATCGCGGTCGAGCATGTATTCGTTCTCGCGATTGCGCAGGGGCTTCCAGTTGGCGTCTACCTCGGCATGGATCGAAGCGCCGCCCTTGTAGGAATTGCGCTCAGCCTCGCTGATCGGGCGCTCAGGGTTCCAGGTGTAGGTATAGACCCAGCAGTTTTCGTCGTCGATTGGCACCCAGGTTTGGCCGTGATAGTTCTCGCCGCGCGCGGTGCCCGGCGCATAGCCGTGATTGGGCAGCAAGTACTGCGCGATGCGCCAGTACAGTGCGCCGTCATCCGCGTGGCGCGCGGCACCGAGCAACAAGCCGGCGTCGTGCTTGACGACGGTGTAGCGCGGCGCGCCGTCGTTCTGCATCCAGCGGATCTGGTTCTGTCCCATCGTGCGCGCCGAATATCCCTTGGTCATGTCGGCGATCACGTCGCGCAATGCGGCTTCCTCGCGCGCCACGGGAGCGTGCAGGAAAGAGAAATGCGCGGTGTCGATGCCGCCCTCGGCGGCCTGCGCCCAGTTGCATTCCTGCAATTTCTTGGCGACGAAGCGATGCGCCGGCGGCAGCAGCGCGAACTCCATCTCGGGCAGTTCCGGCATCGCATCAGGTGGTCCGAGAAAGGCCCAGACGAACTCGCCCCATTCCCGCGTCGGATAGGCAGTCAGATGCACTTTGCTCCGCAGCTTCTCGTAGCCGCTGGCGCCACGTGGCATCGTCGGGAGATCGACGCAACTGCCGTTCACGTCGAACTTCCACCCGTGATAGGCGCAACGGATCCCGCATTCCTCGTTGCGTCCGAAAAAGAGGCTGGCGCCTCGATGTGGACAGCGGGAATCGACCAGGCCGACACGGCCCTCGCTG
This sequence comes from Alphaproteobacteria bacterium, assembly GCA_017307285.1. Taxonomy (GTDB): domain Bacteria; phylum Pseudomonadota; class Alphaproteobacteria; order Acetobacterales; family Acetobacteraceae; genus JAFKFI01. The sequence continues at coordinate 20,423 of JAFKFI010000059.1, forward strand.
TCTCGGAAGGCGATGAGGTCCTCGCCGAGCAGCCGCACGCGCATCGGTGGCCCATCGCGCTCCGGCAACTCCCGCGACAGCAGCGCCGGGATCCAGAAGCGGCGGAACAACTCGCCCATTGCCGTGCCAGGCCCGGTCCGCGTTAGCATCTCGTTCTGCGCCCTACTCAGCATGGTCGCTGCTCCCGCGTTCTTCCGGCGCATTGTGACCGCAGCATGAGGCCGCTTGGCAAGTCCGCCCCTGCCGGTATCCTGCGCGGGTCGAACCAAAAAAGGCGACCGATGATCGAGCTCCTGATGGGTAGCGTGCAGAATTGGGAGTGCGACATCATGGGCCACATGAATGTGCGGCACTATCTCACGCGGTGCCGCGCGGCGCTTGGTGCACTCGGGATCGAGCTCGGCGTAGGTCCGGCCGAGTTACGCGCGCGAGGCTTGCGCTGGAGGCCTCGGGATCAGCATATCCGTTTCGCCCGCGAGATGCCGCCTGGCACGCCATTTACCATTCGCGGCGGTGTGGTCGCGCGGGGCGGTGCGGAGTTCCGCGTGTATCTGGAAATCCACAACAGCGCCACGGAATCGGTCGCGACGACGCTCGTGCAGGACGTGGCCTTGGTCGGCGATGGCGGTCTTCCGACTGGAATCGCGGCGCGTGCAGAGCGGCTCATGGTGACGGTGCCTGATTACGCCGCCGCGCGTGGCCTGTCCCTCACTACCCGAGGCGACCCGCTCCCGATGGAGCGCGCACTCGCACTTGGGCTGCGGCGGATCCACCGTGGAGCGGTGACACCCGAGGATGCCGACACGAACGGGCTGATGCGCTCGGAGAGTGTCGTCGCCCGGATATGGGACGGACTGCCGCATTTGGCCGAGCGGCCGCAACCGAACGTCGACGGGAAACGGTTGGGGGGCGCGGCGTTGGAGCAGCGGTTCGTCTATCGCGCGGCCGCACGTCTCGGCGACATTGTCGAAATCCGCAGCGGATTGCGCGCCGTCGGCGGCAAGACCAGCGAGTGGTGCCACTTCCTCTACAACGCCGAAACTGGCGAGCTCATCGCGTCGGCGGCGGTGGTCGGGGTGGCGTTCGACCTCGCCACCCGCAAGTCCGTTACGTTGGATGAGGATACTTTACGCCGATTGCAGGCGCAGGTGGTACCGGGGCTCGCGGTCTAGCGCCAGCCGCCGCCACCGTTCACGTATACCGTATCGGCCGTCATGTAGGGGCAAGCGTCGGAGCACATGAACAGCACCAGCTCGCCGATCTCCTCCGGCTCCCCGAAGCGCTTCATCGGCACATCGTCGCGAAACCGCTGCACCACCTCGGGCGCGGTCTGCGCCGCCGCCTGGAAGGGAGTGTTGATCGGGCCGGGGGAAACCGACAGGCAACGAATGCCGCGATCGGCAAACTCGCGGGCGACACCGAGCGTCATTGTCAGCACCGCACCCTTCGCCGAAGCGTAGTGCACCGAGGTTCCCGGCCCGCCGCGCTTGTGCGACATGCTGGCGACGTTGACGATCACGCCGTGGCCGTTCTCCAGCATGTGCGGCAGGATAGCCTGCATTCCGTAGAACACGCCCTTGACGTTGAGGTCGAACGTCTTGTCGAACAGCGCGTCGTCGATTTCGAGGAACTTCGACCGGCGCAGCGCCGCACCCGCCGAGTTGAACTCGAATTGCACCGTGCCGAACTCCTCGATGGCGCGGCGCACCATGTCCGTCACCTGCTCGCGCGATGTCACGTCGGTCGGCACGACGAGCGACTTGGCGCCGAGCTGCGTGACCTGCTCGCCGGTGCGGCGCGCGCCCTCGGTGTCGATGTCGGCGGAGACCACGTTGGCGCCCTCGCGCGCGAAGATCAGGGCGGTGGCGCGGCCGATGCCGCTCGCCGCACCGGTGATGATGACGGTCTTGCCGCGGAAATAATCGGGGGTCTTGGGCATCGTGCTCTCCTGGTCAGCCGACGTACGTGCCGCCGTTCACGTCGATCAGCGCGCCGGACATGTAGCTCGCGGCCGGCGTGCAGAGGAAGGCAATCACCCATGCCAGCTCCTCGGGCCTGCCCATGCGCTGCATCGGCAGTTGCGGCGCGAGATTGAAGCCGGTCGTCATGGGCGTCTGCACCGGCCCAGGCGCCACGCCGTTCACCAGCACGCCGCGCCCCACCGCATTGCGCGACAGCAACTTTATCAGTGCGTGCACTGCGCCCTTGGAGGCGGAGTAGTCCGGCGGCGTGTTGGGCGAGGTGCCGCCGGTGCGCCCCGCCACCGAGCCGATCAGCACGATGGAGCCGCCGCCCTGATCGGCCATATGGTCGATCGCCAAGGTTGCAAGTTGCAGCGGCACGCGAATGTTGATGTCCATGACCCGATGGAAGCGGTCGCGCCAGTTCCTATCCTCGCGCCACGGCCGTCCCTCCAGAATCGCGGCGCAATGCGCCAGCGCGTGCAGCCGGTCGCCGGCGACCAACTGAGCGAGAAACGCATCGTCGGTGAGGTCGCCCTGCAATTCCGTGCACGCCGCACCGAACGCCTCCACTTCCGCGCGCGTCTCGCCGAGCGGCGCCCGGTCGGTGACGACCAGCTCCGCGCCAAGCTGTGCGAGAACGCTCGCCGTGGCCCGGCCAATGCCGCTGGCCGCGCCCGTGACCAGAGCGCGTCGCCCTTGCATGTTGAGCGCGGCGGGCAGGGGTGGCGCTGAGATTGCCATGTTACTCTCCTCCTCTCGCGAGCTTGTCCTCGACGAACTCCAGCCGGTCCTGGCCCCAGAAGATTTCGTCGCCGATCACATAGCTCGGTGCGCCGAACACGCCTCGCGCAAGGGCGGCCTCGGTGTCCGCCTTGCGCCGCGCGAGCCATTGCGGATCGGCGCCGAGCCGTGTCACGGCATCAGCGTCGAGCCCGACATCGCGGATCAGCGCGGCGAGTGTCGCGGGATCGCCAGTGTCCCGCTCCTCCTGCCACAACGCGCGCAGCACGCGATGCGCCAGCTTGATCGCCGGCGCATCGCCGATCGTCTCGCGGACGGCGATGACGCAACACGCCGCCGGCAGCTCGTTGGCGGGGAAGTGTTTCGGCTGAATGTGGATCGGCTCGCCCAGTCGCTCTCGCCAACGGCGCAGCTCCATCAGCCGGTAGGCCTGACGCTGCGGCGCGCGCTTGGGCAGCGGCAAGCCGCCGGAAGCCGGGAAGATGGCGGAGAAATCGACGGGCCAGATGCGGATGCTGGCGCCGTGCTTCGCCGCCATCGCCTCGATGCGCGCAGCACCTAGATGCGTCCACGGCGAGTTGAGCGAGGCGTAGTAGTCGATGTGCTGCGGCATCGGGCGGCCTACTTGTTCTGCCAGTTCGGCTTGCGCTTCTCGGCAAACGCCTTGGGGCCTTCGACGTAGTCCTGGCTCTCCGCGTTCTCCTTCTGCGCCGGATAGGCCGTGCGCAGCGCCTGCTGGAGTGTGGGCTCGTCCAGTCCTCGATATGCCGCCTGCTTCGAGGCCCGCACCGCCTTGGGCGAGCATTCGAGAATGAGCGCCGCCCAACGCTTCGCTCCCTCCAGCGCCTGCCCCACCGGCACCACCTCGTTGACGAAGCCGAGCTCCTTGCCCTCGGCCGCGGGGACGCGGCGGCCGGTGAGGATCATGCCCATCGCCTGCTTGCGCGGGATCATGCGGGGCAGCCGATGCACGCCGCCGGCCCCGGCGTTCAGCCCGACGCGCGGCTCGGGCAACGCAAACACGGCGTTGTCCGAGGCGACGATGATGTCGCAGGCGAGCGCGATCTCGAACCCGCCGCCCATCGCAACCCCGTTCACCGCCGCGATCACCGGCTTGTCGAGGTCGAAGCGCGAGGTCAGCCCGGCAAAGCCGTTGCGCGTCGGCGGCCCGCGCCGGCCCGCCGCCTGCACCTTGAGGTCGTTGCCAGCCGAGAATGCCCGATCGCCAGCGCCGGTGACAATGGCCACCCACAGATCGTCGCGCGCGGCGAACTCGTCCCACACCTTCTCGAGTTCCTGATGCGCGTCGCTGTGCAGTGCGTTCATCACCTCCGGGCGGTTGAGCGTGACGATGCGCACGCGGCCCTCGTCGGCAACCTTGCAGAATTGGTACTCAGCCATGATCCGTTTCCCCTTCATCACCCGATCACGCCCGCCGCGCGCAGCGAGCGGATTTCCTCGGCACCGTAGCCCGCGGACCGCAGCACGTCATCGCTGTGCTCGCCGACTTTCGGCGCGTGACGCGGCGCGACCTTCTCCTGGCCGCCAATCCAGAACGGGCTGGTCACGGTCAGCAGGTCGTCGCCCGCGAACGGCACCAGCGCGCCGCTCACGCGCATCTGCTCGTCATGCGGAATGTCCTCCATCTCGGCGACGATGCCGAACACGAGCCCGCTCGCGTCGAGGATGGCGCGCCATTCCGCCAGCGGCTTGGCCGCGAAGATCGCATCGAGGGCGGCGACCAGATCGTGCGCGTGCTCGGCGCGGCTCTGCATCGTGGCGAAGCGCGGGTCGTGCAGCAACCCCGACGCCATCGCCTTCTGAAACACGCCCCAACGCCGGTCGTCGTGCACTATCGAGAGCAGGAGCCACCGCCCATCGGCGCAGCGATAGTGGTTGCGCAATGGTGCCGTCGAGTCCGCGCGCGCCGGCTGCACCGCGACCGCCTCGCCGCACAACGTCGCCTGCACCGAGCAGCCATTCGCCCACAGCCCGTTCATCAAAAGCGACGAGCCGACATGCAGGCCGCGCCCGGTGCGCTCGCGCTGATACAGCGCCGTGACGATCGCCGCGTACATCGCCGTCGCCGACGGATGGTCGCCCATGCCGGCCAAGGAGCGCGCCGGTGTGGCATCCTCGCCCGAGCGGACGAGATGCATCAGCCCCGAGCGCGCCCACCACGCAGTCGCGTCGAAGCCCGGCTTGTCCACCTCCGGCCCGGTCTCGCCGTAGCCGGTAAAGGAGCCGTAGATGAGCCGATCGTTCAACGGTGCCAGATCGTCGTAGGTGATCCTCAGCTGCCGGCGCACGCGGGGCGGATAGTTCGTGATGAACACGTCGGCCTCGCGCACAAGCCGGCGCAGCACGTCCTGCCCGGCCTCGGTCGCGAGATTGAGTGCCAGGCTCTTCTTGTTGCGCGCGTCCAGCACCCAGTTGGGGCTCACCGGATGAACGTGGCCGGGCGGGGTCTGGACTCGGGTGCGATAGGGGTCGCCCTTGCCCGGCGGCTCGATCTTCACCACCTCGGCGCCGAAATCCGACATTACCGTGGCCGCCGCCGGCCCGGCGATGTAGCTCGCGCAGTCGATCACCTTCAGCCCCTCGAACAGACGCTCGGCCAAGCTCTCGCTCCTTCCCCATGCTTGCGGTGCAACACTCGACGATGCCCGCGATCCCGGCAAGGGCGCGGTTGACAGGTCCAACGTTCGGGCCGGGAATAGGCGGATAATTGGGAGGGCGCCGCGCATGAAGGTCGGCATGTTCGTGACCCTGGAATGGGAGGCGGCGAATGACGACGGGCGCCATCTGCCGAACCTAATCGAACAGGTGAGAGCCGCGAAGGACGCCGGATTCTCCGCCCTATGGCTGCCGCAGCATTTCGTCAGCGGCCCCGCCATGCGCCAGCTCGCTACATCGCCGATGCTCGGCCTCTTGGCCGGAATCGCGGAGGGGATGACGCTGGGAACGGCGGTGCTGCTGCTGCCGATGCTCAACCCCGTGCTGCTCGCCGAGGAGGCGGCGACCATCGACCATCTCACGGACGGAAAGTTCATCCTCGGCGTCGGGCTCGGCTACCGCGATCACGAGTTCCAGGCGCTCGGCATCGAGCGTCGCTCCCGCGTGCCGCGCTTCCGCGAATACATCGAGGCGATGCGTCGGCTGTGGTCGGAGGAGCGCGTCACGTTCCACGGCAAGTTTTACCACTTCGACGACATCGGCCTGAGCCTGCGCCCGAGGAACCCGGCGGGAATCCCGGTCTGGATTGGGAGCACCGTCGATAGCGGCGTCAAGCGCGCCGCCGAGATCGGCGACTCGTGGACCGGTGCCGGCGCAATGGGCATGGCGGAGATGAAGCACTGGTGGGGCTTGTTCCACGACACGCGCACCGCCCTTGGCAAGCCGCTCGACTATCCGCGCCAGGTGTCGCGCGAGTGCTTCTGCGGCCCCGATATGGCGACGGCGATCGCGGTCGCGAAAGGCCCGATCGCGGCGAAATACACGCGCTATGCCGGGTACGGCTTCGGCGGCTTCGATGGTTCGGCGGACGATGCGGCGTTCATGCAATTCGCGCGGGACCGGTTCGTGGTTGGCGACGAGGCGTTCGTGCGCGACGAGCTGCAGCGCTATCGCGACGAGCTTGGCGCCACCGAGTTCCGCTTCCGCATGTTCTGGCCCGGCCTGCCGCAATCGGAGGTGCTGGCCAGCATCCGTCGCATCGGCCGCATCGCGGCGACCCTATGAGCAACCCGTGCGGCCTCACCGCCCGCGAGGCGAGGCGGCTGATCGGGGCCAAGCGCCTGTCCCCGGTAGAGCTGCTGGAGAGCTGCATCACTCAGATCGGGCGGGTCAACCCGGCGGTCAACGCCGTCGTCACCGAGTGCTTTTCCCGCGCGCGCGCCGAGGCCAAGCGGGCCGAGCAGGCCGTCGTCGCGGGCGAGACGCTAGGGCCGCTGCATGGCCTTCCCATCGCGATCAAGGACAACCAGGACACCGAGAGCGTGCGCACCGCGCACGGCTCGCCGCATTTTCGCGACAACGTGCCCAAGGCGGATAGCGGCATCGTCGCGGCGATACGCGAGGCAGGTGGGATCGTCGTCGGCAAGACCAACATTCCCGAGATGAGCATTGGCGCCAACACGGTGAACCGACTATTCGGCGCGACCGGGAATCCGTTCGATCCGCAGCGGACCTGCGGCGGCTCCTCGGGAGGTTCCGCCGTCGCGCTGGCTTGCGAGATGGTGCCGCTCGCCACCGGTTCCGACCACGGCGGCAGCCTTCGCATTCCGGCGAGCTTCTGCGGCGTGGTCGGCCATCGCTCGAGCGCGGGCGTGGTGCCGAACGAGAAGCGCGCGCTGGCGCACAGCGTCTACAGCGTGCAGGGACCGATGGCCCGCACGGTCGGCGATGCCGCGTTGCTGCTATCGGTGATCGCTCGGCGGCCGACGCGCGATCCGATGGCCTTCCCGCTCGATCCCGCGCGCTTCGCGCGGCTCGACGAGGCCGACCTTGGCCGGCTCAAGATCGCGGTATCGGCCGATCTCGGCGGGCTGCTCGTCTCCCAGGAAATCCGCCGGACTTTCCGCGAGCGCATCGCGCGTTTCGCCGGGCTGTTCCGCGAGTGCGCCTGGGCCGACATCGACCTCGGCGATGCGCCGGACGTTGACTGGAAGCTGCGCAGCGAATTCTTCGTCGCGCAATATCATGAGGACGCCGACGGGTGGGACGCGGATTTCAACCCGAACATCCGCAACAACTACGCGGCGGCGCTCAAGATGCCGATGCGGGAGGTAGCGATCGCACACCGCCGGCAGATGGCACTCTGTCAGAGCTTCCAGAGCATATTCGATCAGTTCGATCTGCTGATCTGCCCCACCGTGTCGGTCTCGCCGTTCCCGTGGGCCGATCTCTACCCGCAGAGCGTGGATGGTCGCGCCATCGGCACCTACATGGAATGGCTCGGCCTCACCGCCGCGCTCACCGTCGTCGGTCATCCCGTGACCGCGCTGCCGTGCGGGCTGGATGCGCAGGGAATGCCATTCGGCCTGCAGATCGTCGGGCCGAATTTCGCCGATCACGCCGTGCTCAGCGCCGCGCAGGCGCTGGAGGCTGCCCTTGCCGCTGACCCCACGCTGGCCCGGCCGTCGCCGGACCTCGCGAGGCTTGCCGCGGCGCCTCGGCTCGGCAAGGAGACCGGCGGATGAGCCTGCTTGTTGTGTGGGAACCCAGGCCGCCGCAGACACCGCGCGGCGGCGTCTGACAAGGATGGACTTGCATTGACCGACCGACCGAACCTGCCGCTCGCCGGCGTTACCGTGATCGATCTTGGGCAAATCTACCAGGGCCCGTATGCGACCATGCTGATGGCCAAGGCAGGCGCCGACGTCATCAAGGTGGAGCCGCCGAACGGCGAGCCGATCCGTGCGCGCACCAAAGTCGGTCGTCACGCCGCGCTGCCGCTCGCCATGCTCAACTCCAACAAGCGCGCGGTCACGCTCAATCTCAAGACCGAGCAAGGGCGCGCGCTGTTGAAGCGCATGGTGGCGCGCGCGGACGTGCTGCTGGAGAACTTCGCGCCGGGCGTGATGGACCGGCTCGGCATCGGCTGGGACGTGCTGCAGGAGGTCAATCCGCGCCTCGTCTACGCATCCGGTACTGGCTACGGATTGTCGGGTCCAGATCGCGACAGCCTGGCGATGGACCTCACGGTGCAGGCCGCGTCGGGCGTGATGAGCGTTACAGGCTTTCCCGACGGGCCGCCGACCAAGGCAGGGCCGGCAGTGGTCGATTTCCTCGGCGGCATCCATCTTTACGCTGCGGTGCTCACCGCGCTCTACGAGCGGCACTTCACGGGGCGCGGCCGGCTGGTGGAGGTCGCGATGCAGGAGACGGTGTATCCGACGCTCGCTTCCAATCTCGGCTTTGCCTACAAGACCGGTGGCGAGGTGCCGCCGCGCACCGGCAACCGGCATGGCGGACTGGCGACCGCACCATACAACGTGTATCCGGCGAAGGACGGCCACGTCGCGGTGATCTGCGTGGTGGAGGCGCACTGGACCGCGCTGCTCGACGCGATGGAGCGGCCCGAGCTGAAGGACGATCCGCGCTTCGTCGACAACGCGCACCGCGTCGCCAACATGGCCGACACCGACGCGCTGGTGCAGTCCTGGACCGAGCGGCTGACCCGTGATGAGGTGTTCGCGACCGCGCGGCGGCATCGCGTGCCGTGCGCGCCGGTGCGCAATCTGATCGAGGTGATGAACGACAAGCACATGCACGGCCGCGGGATGCTGGAATGGATCGACCACCCCGAGGTGGGCCGCATCGTGGTGCCGAACTCTCCGTTGCGCTTTCACGGCGCCGATCGCGTCGCTACGCTGCCGAGCCCGCGGCTTGGCGAGCATAACGCGGAGATCTATGGCGGCTGGCTCGGGCTGACGGATGCGGAGATCGCCGCGTTGCGCGAAGCGGGCACGATCACCTGACATGCCATCCCCGATCGTGATGGCGGACCGCGCTGCGCAAGAGCGATTTCTCGCTGAACTGGTTCGCATGCCGTCGGACAATCCGCCCGGCGATTGTACCCCGGCGGCCGAGCGCGCGGCGGCGCTGCTGGAAGGGCTCGGCTTCGTCGTCGAGCGGCATCCCGTGCCGGCCGAGCGGGTGCGAGCCGTGGGAATGCGGAGTGCCACCAACCTGATCGTGCGGCGGCGTTTCGGCCCCGGGCCGGTGATCGCGCTCAACGCGCATGGCGATGTGGTGCCGCCGGGCGAGGGCTGGTCGCACGACCCGTATGGCGCGGCGGTGGTCGATGGCTGGATGTACGGTCGCGGGGTGGCCGTCTCGAAATCCGACTTCGCGACCTATGCTTTTGCCTTGCGCGCATTGGAGGCGCCGGATGCGCCGACGCGCGGCACGGTGGAGCTGCACTTTACCTATGACGAGGAGTCGGGCGGCGAGATCGGGCCAAAATTCCTGCTCGATACGGGTTTGAGCAGGCCCGATTTCGCGATCTGCGCCGGGTTCTCCTACGCTGTCGTCACGGCGCATGACGGGTGTTTGCATCTTGAAGTTGAGGTGCGCGGCCGCTCGGCGCACGCCGCCATGCCGTCCACCGGCATCGATGCGCTGGAGGCGGCGAACATGATCTTGACCGCGCTGTACGCCCACCGGAATGCGTTGACGCGGGGTGTCTCTCACGTGCCGGGCATCGGTTCGCCGCAACTGACGATCGGATTGATCGAAGGTGGTATCAATACGAACGTGGTCCCCGACCGCGTGACGTTTCGGCTCGATCGGCGGATCATCCCCGAGGAGAACGCGGCGGCGGTCGAGGCCGAGCTGCGCGCGCTCATCGCCGATGCGGGCTGCGCGATCCCGGACGCATCCGTGAACGTGCGGCGCATCCTGGTTGCCGAGCCGCTCGTTCCGTCGCCAGGCGCGGAGCATCTCGCAGAGGTGCTCTGTCGTCACGCCAGCGTGGTGTTCGGCGAGCCGATCGGATGCAAGGGCGTCCCGCTCTACACCGACGCGCGCCACTACGCGGCCGCCGGCATTCCCACCGTGCTGTACGGCGCCGGGCCGCGTACCATCGAGGAAGCCAACGCGCATCGTGCCGACGAATGCCTGCCGCTCGCCGACCTGCATCGCGCCACGGAGGTCGTCGCGCGCACGTTGGCATCCCTGCTCAACGACGGCAGCGCATCGGAGGGACAGACGGTATGACGGAGATCGGCGGCTATGAAGTGCTAGGACTGGGGCTGCATTTCGAGGAAATGCCCGTCGGGCGAAAATTCCGCACTGTCGGGCGCACCTTGACGGAGGCCGATCTGGTGAACTTCATCAGCGTCACCGGAATGACCGAGGTGCTGTTCTCCAACGTCGAATTCCTCAAGCACGAGAGCGACATCAAGCAGCGCGTGGTGCCCGGCGCGATGGTCTATGCGTTCGCCGAGGGGCTGCTCATCGGTGCCACGATGCAGCACACCGGCTTCGCCTTCCTCAACATGGAGCTGAACGTCGAGAACCCGTGCTTCGCCGGCGACACGATCCATGTCGAGTGCGAGGTGGTGGAGAGCCGACGCAGCGCCAGCCGGCCCAACCGTGGCCTTGTTCGCACCTTCAATCGCGTGGTGAAGCAGGACGGCAAGGTGGCGATCACCTACAATCCGCTTCGCATGGTGAAAGCGCGCGAACCTTCCTGACGCTCAGAGCGGCGAGCCGGAGGGAAACAAGGGCGCCCGTTTCTCGCGGTGGGACGCTAGACCCTCGCGCACCTCCGGGCCGGTGAAGCCAAGGAATTCCAGCGCGAGCGACGTGTCGAAGGTCGGCCCCATCTGACGCAGCCAGTTGTTAAGCGCGTATTTGGTCCAGCGGATCGCGCTCTGCGCGCCCTCGGCGAGCCGCGTCGCGACCTCGACCGCGCGCGCATCGAGTTGTGCGTCGTCGACGACCAACGAGATCAGGCCGATCCGCTCGGCCTCCTCGCCCGCCAGCGTGTCGCAGGTAAGCAGGTAGTATTTTGCCTTGGCCATGCCGCAGAGCAGTGGCCAGACGATGGCCGCGTGATCGCCGGCGGCGACGCCAAGGCGGGTGTGGCCGTCGATGATGCGGCAGTCGGGCGTGGCGATGGAGACATCCGCCAGCAGGCCGCACACCAAGCCCGCGCCCACCGCCACACCGCGCATCGCGCTGACCACGGGCTTGCCGCAGTTGACGATGTTGTAGACGATGTCGCGCGCCTCCTTCCAGACGCGCGCGCGGGTCTCGAAATCGTCGGCGATGCTCTCGACCAGCGCGAAATCCCCGCCGGCCGAGAACATCTTCCCAGCCCCGGTGAGGATCGCGACATTGACGGAGGGATCGGTGTCGATGTCGCGCCAGATCTGAGCGAGTTCCGCGTGCATCGGCGCGTCCGCCGAGTTCATCTTGCCATTCGACATGGTGACGCGCAGCACCTTCGGATGCGGACGATCGAAGGTGAGCCGTGTGTAGCGGCCGTAGCGCTCGGCGTCGGACATCGGATTTCTCCTGCTCAGTGCGCGTCAGCCCAACTGATGCCGCGCCCAGTCTCCACGACGAGCGGAACGGTGAGCTCGGCGGCGGCTTCCATGACACGCTGGGCGACGCCGGCCAGTTCCTCCGCCTCGCTCTCCGGCGCCTCGAACAGCAACTCGTCATGGACCTGCAAGAGCAATTGCGACTTCAGCCCGGCGTCGCGCAGCGCGCGCGGGAGGCGGACCATCGCGCGTTTGATGATGTCGGCCGCCCCGCCTTGCAGCGGAGCGTTGATCGCCTGGCGCTCGGCGTAGGCGCGCCGTGCCGGGTTGCGGTCGGCGATGCCGGCGATCCAGCAGCGTCGGCCGAATGCCGTGGTGACGTAGCCGGCAATGCGTGCTTCCTCCTTGGTCCGCTCCATGTAGGCGCGGATGCCGGGATAGCGGTAGAAATAGGCGGCGATGTAGCCGCGTGCCTCGCCCGCCGCGATGCCGAGCTGACGCGCCAGGCCAAATGCGCTGATGCCGTAGATAATGCCGAAATTGATCGCCTTGGCGCGTCGCCGCGTCATCGGGTCCATCCCCTCGATCGGGATTCCGAACACTTCGGCGGCGGTGCGCGCGTGGATGTCTTCGCCCCGCGAAAAGCTCTCACGGAGCTGCGGAATGTCGGCGACGTGCGCCAGTAGGCGCAGCTCGATTTGCGAGTAGTCCGCACTCACCAGCACATGTCCAGGCTCGGCGATGAAGGCGCCGCGGATGCGGCTGCCTTCCTCGGTGCGGATCGGGATGTTCTGTAGGTTGGGATCGGTCGAGGACAGCCGGCCGGTGGTCGCGACGGCCATCGCGAAGCGGGTGTGGACGCGCCCGGTCTCGGCGTTGATCTGATCCACCAGCGCGTCGGCGTAGGTGGATTTCAGTTTGGCGAGCTGACGCCAGTCGAGGATGCGGGCGGGCAGATCGTGACCCTGCTCGGCGAGGCTCTGCAGCACGGAGGCATCGGTACCCCAGGCGCCGGTCTTCATGCGCTTGCCGCCGGGCAAGCCCATCTCATCGAACAGCACCTCGCCGAGCTGCTTCGCGCTGCCGAGATTGAACTCGCGTCCGGCGAGGCGATGAATCTCGTGCTCCATCCCCGCCATGCGTTGCTCGAAATCGGCGGACATCCGGCGCAGCTCGTCGGAGTCCACCTTCACGCCGGCGCGTTCCATCTCCAATAGGACTGGGATGAGACGACGTTCCATCTGCTCGTACAAGACGAGCGCGCCGGCGGCGCGCAGGCGCGGCCGCAGGGTAAGCCAGAGCCGAAGCGCGATGTCGGCGGCTTGGCCGACATGTGCCGCGGCGCGCTCGATCGGCACCTGCTCGAAGCGTAGTCGATTGCGGCCGGTGCCCGTCACCTCGTCGAGTGCCAGTTGCGTATGGCCGAGATGCAGCGGGGCGAGGTCAGCCAGGGCGTGACCATGCAGGCCAGCTTCCAACGCGTAGGAGATCAGCTCGGGATCGTCGATCGGCGTCGCCAAAGGAAAGCCGGCACGCGACAGCACCATCATGTCGAGCTTGGCGTTCTCGATCACCTTCAGCACGGCGGGATCGGTGAGCAGCGGCGAGAGCGCCTCTATCGCGTCAGCCAGGGCGATCTGCTCGGCAAGTCCCTCGTGCAGTAGCGGCACGTAGCAGGCGCGGCCTGGTGCGGTGGCGAGGGCAAGGCCGATCAGCCGTCCCCGCGTGCCGTCCTGCGAGTCGGTCGCGACGTCGAGCGCAAATACGCCGGCCTTCGCTGCCTCCGCGACCCACGCATCGAGCGTCGCGCGGGTGGTCACGGTCTCGTAGGGGCCGAACGCCTCCGTCGGCCGTGCCGCCTCGATCTCCGGCGGGTGCTCGGTATCAATCGGCTTCTGCGGCCGGTCCACCTGCAACGCGACCGCGACGGGCGTGTTGGCGTCCTCTAGACCAAGCCGTGCGAGCGTGCTGCGAAATCCCATCGCGGCGAGCCAGCCGCCAAGTTTGGCACGGTCGGGCTGGCGGGCCTCCAGGGCTTCGATCGGCAACGGCAGCGGCGCGTCGTGACGCAAGGTGACGAGCTCGCGCGACAAGCGCGCGTTGGCTGCATGCTCGATCAGCATGTCGCGCCGTTTCGACGGCTTCATGGCCGGTGCGGCGGCCAGCACGGTTTCGAGATCGCCGAACTCGGTGAGAAGCTGTGCCGCCGTCTTGGGGCCGATGCCCGGCACGCCGGGCACATTGTCCACGGAGTCACCCATCAACGCCTGTACGTCGATCAGCTTCTCCGGCGTCACACCGAACTTTTCCATCACCTCGGCGGCGCCGATCGGCTTCTGCTTGATCGGGTCGAGCATCCCGATGCCCGGCCGGATCAGCTGCATCAGGTCCTTGTCGGACGAGACGATGGTCGCCTTCCCGCCCTGGGCCGTGATCTCGCGGCAATAGGCCGCGATGAGATCGTCGGCCTCCCAGTCGTCGAGCTCGATAGACGGGACGCCGAACGCGGCGGTGGCGTCGCGTACCAGGGCGAATTGCGGCTTAAGATCGTCCGGCGGTTCGGTGCGGTTGGCCTTGTAGCGGTCGTAGAGCCGGTTGCGAAAGGTGTGGCTGCCGGCGTCGAAGATCACCGCGAGGTGGGTGCTGGTGTGCTCTCGGAGGAACTTGGCCAGCATGTTGGTGAAGCCAAATACGGCGTTCACCGGCACCCCGTCGCCCCGCGTCATCGGCGGCAGCGCGTGGAACGCACGGAAGATGTACCCCGATCCATCGATCAGGATCAGGTGGAGGGGGGAGACCCCCTCCGGCGCTACGGCCGGCGTCGCATCGGCCAACGCCTGATCAGTGCTCGCCGCCGTGGCCTGCTCCCTCGTTCAGCACGTAAAGCCGCGAGCAGTAAGGGCACATCACCTGCTGCTCGACGATGCGCAGGAACACGCGTGGATGACCGAGCGCCCCATTGCCGCCGTCGCAGGCGACGACGCGGTCGTCCACGTGGAGGATTTCGGTCGGCGTCTTGGTGTTCGTGCTGTCCAGCATGAGTTCTCTATGGCGGAAAAGACGCGCCGATGATAGCGATGCGATCCGCGTATTCAACTACCCGTGACGGCCCCGATGCGGCCCTCTCTGCGCCTGACCACCCTGTTCCTGTTCGCGATGGTGACGCTGGGCGGCTGCGCCGGTCGCATGGTCCCGCCCGCGCTGATGGAAAAGACGCCACCGCCCGCTGGAACGTTCGTGATGCGGGACGGCGTGCGCCTGCCCTATCGCGAATGGCTGCCCTCCTCCGGCGAACCTTGGGCAGTGGTGCTGGCACTGCACGGGATGAACGACAGCCGCGACGCTTGGGAGATTCCGGCACCCGAGATGGCGAAGGCCGGCATCGCGGTCTTCGCGCCGGACCAGCGCGGCTTCGGCGACACGTCCACGCGCGGGTTGTGGCCGAGCGAGCAGGCGCTGGTGAGCGACGCAGACACGATGGCGCGCAAGCTGCGTGCCCGCTATCCACACGCCAAGCTGATCCTGATGGGCGAAAGCATGGGTGCCGCGGTCCTCATGTGTCTTGCGACGGACCATCACCCGCCGCCGGCCGACGGCTACGTGCTGGTCGCCCCCGCCGTCTGGGGGCGGGCGGAGATGAATGTATTCCTGCGCTCGACGCTCTGGCTCGCGTCAAACCTAGTGCCCGGGATGGAGCTCTCTGGCGCGCCGTTGAAGGTGACGGCGAGCAGCAACCGCGCGGCGCTGATCCGCTTGTCGCGCGATCCGCTGACCCTGCGGAGCACGCGAGTGGATGCGGTGAAGGGGCTGGTCGACCTGATGGACGCCGCACTCGCCTCGGCGCCACATTTCAACGCCCCGGCCCTGTTCCTCTATGGTGGCAAGGATGAACTGGTGCCGGACCAGGCGACGGCGGCGACCTGGCAGGCGCTGCGACCCGGCGAGCGGCGGGCGTTCTACCCGGAGGGCTACCATCTCTTGCTGCGCGATCTCGACCGGGAGAAGCCTATCGGCGACGTGATCGCCTGGATCCGGGACCCAAAGGCGCCCTTGCCGTCCGGTTCCGAGACCGCCGCCGCGACCTGGCTTGCCCGGCAGGACTGACCCTTCCGTCCGCTTCTGATTCACGCTATCTAAGTCGTGCGGGACCCGTAGCTCAGCTGGATAGAGCGTCGCCCTCCGAAGGCTGATGTCAACGGGTTTTTGGTTTGGAAGTGAGTGAAGCGAGTAAGGAGTTTCAATAGCTTAAGAGCCGATCAGCGAGACCTCACACGTCAAGCAAGTTTCGCGTAAGCACCGCGTAAGCAGTTTTGGTAGTAGCGAGGCGAGTGAGCGCGTAGGTTAGTGTGTGTCAACACAGCGCTGTCGCGTTCATGACGAAAGGCTTGGTTGAATGCGTCCGAATCCGTTGACATGAAAAGGTTGGTCGGGCTAGGCAAAATGAGATGCACCCGTAGCTCAGCTGGATAGAGCGCCACCCTCCGAAGGTGGAGGCCACACGTTCGAATCGTGTCGGGTGCGCCAACCCTCTTGTTGAGAGGGCTGACCGAAATATAGAATATAGAGAGCAGTCTAACGCTGCCGCTGCGAGAATCTCAGTAGCGAGATTTCGCAAGTCCAAATCCCGCCCCCGCAACTGAGAATCAGTGCGCTGAGTCGCGGGCGTCTGCCCCCAAAGCCGATGCCAAATTGCCCATCTGTTGCGTGGGCCCGCAACACCCCGATTCTTGCGATTGGTCGAGAGCGCCATTCGAGGCTGGCGGCGTGATCTCGCGAGCGAGAACGTCGAATTGCGCTCACGATTGCCCGGCACCCCTCGTCGAGATTAGAAGCTTGCCACATTTCCGTATGTCGATTAGTCTCGACGTATGGAATCAAAACAAGCCATTCTCGCCTTTGCAGCGCTCGCCCAGCCAACCCGTCTCGACGTCTTTCGGCTGCTGATCGAGCACGAGCCAGACGGCCTGCCCGCCGGAGAGATCGCGCGGCACTTGGCGGTGCCCCACAACACCATGTCGACCCACCTTGGTATTTTGACCCGCGCCGGACTGATCGCGGCCGAGCGGCACAGCCGTTCCATCATTTTTCGCGCGCAGCTTGAGGCGGTTCGGGCGCTCACCGGCTATCTGGTCAAGGATTGCTGCGGCGGTCGCCCAGAGATTTGCGCGCCGCTCATCGCCGACCTCACATCCTGCTGCCCTACCCAGAACACCATCACCAAGGAGGCCGTCCATGGCTGACCGGGTCTATAACGTGTTGTTCCTCTGCAACGGCAACTCGGCCCGCTCAATCCTGGCCGAGGGTATTCTCCGGAAGGATGGCGCCGGACGCTTCAACGCCTTTTCAGCCGGAAGCTACCCAAAGGGAACGGTCAACCCGCTCGCGCCGAAGGTGCTTGCGAGCTTCGACTACCCCGCAGACGGTTTCCGCTCGAAGAGCTGGGAAGAGTTCGCAGGTCCCGACGCACCGGTCATGGATTTCGTGTTCACCGTCTGCGACGACGCCGCGGGCGAGACCTGTCCCGTGTGGCCCGGCCAGCCAATGACGGCACATTGGGGCATTTCAGACCCGGCGGCGGTCGAGGGCTCGGACATCCAGAAGGAAGCCGCCTTCGTTACAGCGTTCCGCTATCTCAAGAACCGCATTTCGGTGTTCACGGCGCTGCCGCTGAAAAACCTCGACACGATCGCGCTCGGCACGAAGCTGCGCGAGATCGGTCGATCCGAAGGGGCGACGTCGCCCCGTCCGAGCGCAGCGTGAGGCCGATCATGGATATCGTCATCTACCACAACCCCGACTGCGGCACTTCTCGCAACGTGCTCGGCCTGATCCGCAATGCGGGGATCGAGCCGCACGTCGTCGAATACCTGAAGACGCCACCAGCACGGGCGCTGCTGAAGCAGCTCATCGAGCGCATGGGCGCTTCGGTGCGATCGGTGCTGAGAGAGAAGGGGACGCCCTATGCCGAACTGGGGCTGAGTGATCCAAGCCTGACAGATGATCAGCTTTTGGACGCGATGATGGCCCATCCAATCCTGATCAACCGTCCGATCGTGGTGAGCGCGCTCGGCGTCAAGCTGTGCCGACCTTCCGAGACCGTGCTCGACATCCTGCCGGCAACTCAACGGGGCGAATTCCACAAGGAAGATGGCGAGCTGGTCGTCGACGCCAGCCGCCGACGCGCGGCGACAGCCTGAAAGAGACCTGTTCATGTCAATCTTCGAACGCTGGCTGACCCTCTGGGTCGCCCTCTGCATCGTCGCTGGCGTCGCGCTCGGCCATTTCATGCCGGGGGCCTTTCACGCGATTGGGACGGCCGAGGTCGCCAAGGTCAATCTCCCGGTCGCGGCGCTGATCTGGCTGATGATCGTGCCGATGCTGATCAAGATCGACTTCGCGGCGCTCGGCCAGGTCAAGGAGCATTGGCGCGGCATTGGCGTGACCCTGTTCATCAATTGGGCGGTCAAGCCCTTCTCGATGGCGGCGCTTGGCTGGCTGTTTATCGGATACCTGTTCCGTCCCTATCTGCCGGCCGCCCAGATCGACAGCTACATCGCCGGTCTGATCGTTCTCGCCGCCGCGCCCTGCACGGCCATGGTGTTCGTCTGGTCGAACCTCACCAAGGGCGAGCCGCATTTCACGCTGAGCCAGGTGGCGCTCAACGACACGATCATGGTGTTTGCCTTCGCGCCGATCGTCGGACTGCTACTCGGCCTGTCCGCCATCACCGTGCCGTGGGACACGCTCGTCCTGTCGGTTGTGCTCTACATCGTCGTGCCCGTCATCTTCGCGCAGCTCCTCCGGCGCCGGTTGCTCGCGACCGGTGGTGAAACGGCGCTAAAACAATTGCTGGACCGGCTGCAGCCGCTATCCCTCGTCGCACTGCTGGCGACACTGGTTTTGCTGTTCGGCTTTCAGGGCGAGCAAATCCTGGCGCAGCCGCTTGTGATCGCGCTCATCGCCGTGCCAATCCTGATCCAGGTCTATTTCAATGCCGGCCTCGCCTATCTGCTGAACCGCATTTCGGGCGAGCAGCATTGCGTCGCCGGCCCTTCGGCTCTGATCGGCGCGTCCAACTTCTTCGAGCTGGCTGTCGCCGCCGCCATCAGCCTGTTCGGGTTCCAATCGGGTGCTGCGCTGGCGACTGTGGTCGGCGTGCTGATCGAAGTGCCGGTCATGCTGACTGTCGTCTGGATCGTGAACCGGTCGAAGGGCTGGTACGAACGCGGCCAGGCAGCGCCGTGCGTCATTAAAGAAGCGCGTTGATGCAGGTGCCCGACTTGGCGGATGTGCCGAACATCGACCCTGAAGCTTTCGAACGTCCGACGACGGATGCGCTGCGGCCACCCCCACCGATGCACCCACCGCGCATTCTGTTGCTGTATGGGTCGCTCCGCGAGCGATCGTTCAGCCGATTTCAAGCCCAGGAGTCCGCTCGCCTTCTGGAAGCCTTCGGCGCCGAAACGCGCATCTTCAACCCCAGCGGCTTGCCGCTTCCGGATGATGTGCCGGCTGATCATCCCAAGGTCCGGGAGTTACGTGACCTGTCGGCCTGGTCGGAGGGACAGGTGTGGTGCAGCCCGGAGCGCCATGGCGCCATGACAGGCATCATGAAGGCACAGATCGATTGGATTCCGCTCGCGATCGGGGCGGTCAGGCCGACACAGGGTAAGACCCTCGCCGTCATGCAGGTGAGCGGTGGCTCGCAGTCCTTCAATGCGGTCAACCAAATGCGCGTTCTCGGCCGCTGGATGCGTATGATCACGATCCCAAACCAATCCTCCGTCGCAAAGGCCTATGAGCAGTTCGACGAGGCGGGCCGAATGAAGCCGTCGCCCTATTACGACCGCGTCGTCGATGTCGTGGAGGAATTGGTGAAGTTCACGCTGCTGACGCGCGGTCCTGCCGCCTACCTCACCAGCCGCTATAGCGAGCGCAAGGAGGTGGCGGAAAAGCTCGCCGCGCGAGTCAAGCTGGCCGCGATCTGACTCATAAGTGCTATTTCAAGGATTGTCGAAATAGCGCAGACCATGAGTATGGTGCGATCACAGTCTGCGCTTCGGAATGCGGCAGGCAGTCGAATGGCCGCTCTTGATACTTAACCGATTATTGCCGATCGAGACCGTCTTCCGCCGAGAATACTCACCAAGCCTTCGTGAACGCGCAGGATCTCAGTTTCAGCTCTGCTCGCAGGGCGACGACAACCGCCATCATCAGGCTCGCCGAGACGTGGCGGAATCCACTTGACTCTGGAGTTAACTCCAAGGCGTAGCGTTGGACTGTCGCGGCATGGCCATGCTGTAAGTCAAGTGTTCTCAGGTCCTAACGCTACCGGAGGCTCACTTGCCGCAGCGGCATGCGCCGCAAGTTACTGGGTGTGCCCCTCATGTTGAGATTGAGCAGATACACTCGGACGCAAACAGCGGAGAAAGCTATCGGGCTATGCCGATAGTACCTGTAATGGAGAAAAATATGAAAACGACAACTTTCAAGATCGAAGGCATGAACTGTGATGGCTGCGCCAATACCATCAAGACCCTGGTCGAAAGTGAGCCAGGCGTACAGATGGCAACGGTCTCGTTCGAAGAAGGCCAAGCCCGCATTCTCTATGACCCGCAAAGTACCGGCGAGGATCGCCTCGTGGCGGTGATCCAAAAGCCCGGCTTTCGCGTCGCCGGTCGGTACTGATCGAATTCAGCACATGAGCGTGGATTCAACCAGAGAACGCGTCGCAGGGGCCAGACACTAGGTCGATAACTGCGATGAATGGAGATGACAATGAGCATCACAACGACCGATGCAACGACCTTCCAGCCCTGGAGCGAAGAGCCCTCGACACGACCCGATCGCCGGAAGATCCGCGCCCGGATTGGCGGCCTCCACTGCTCGCTCTGTACCGGCACCATCGAGAAGGCGCTCGGCCGGATGCCCGGTGTCGACAAGGTGGCAGTGAGTCTGACTCACGAACAGGCGCTGGTCGAATACGATCCGACCGTCGCCCGTCCAGAGCACTTGCTGCAAACCTTGCGCGACATCGGCTATACCATCTCCGACCCTCGCAAGCTCAAGGGGTTCGAAGAAGAAGAGCGCGATCTCGTGCGCGAGGCGCGGCGCTTCGTCGTCGCCGTCGTGCTCAGCGTTGCTTCCATCCCGATTATCGCTGATCCGCAGGTGGGCTGGATCGGCTTTCTACCGGCGCTGGTGTGCCTGAGCCTCGGCGGCTTTGTCTACCTGGTCCTGCGATCAACCGGGTTTTGGGTGGCCATCGGCGCCTTCTCGGCCCTTGCCGTCATGGCACTCTCCTTACTCTACCTCAATCTGGAGGGATATCTCGCTAATAGCGCGCCCTGGCTTACCGGCGGCTTGGCCGTAGTCTTGATATTTGGCATCGGGCGGCACATCCTCTATATGGCCTTCCAGGCGCTGCGGCGTGGCATTATCAATCAGCATGTGCTGCTCGAGATCGGCGCGTTCGCGGGTATGGCCGGCGGCGTCATCGGGCTCGTGCTCAACCGGCCCGGCTATCCGACCGCGCCGTTCTTCGCCGTCTCGGTCATGGTCGGCACCTATCACATCTTTTCGGAATGGCTCTCGCTGATCGTCAAGACACGCAGCTCCCAGGCGGTGAAGCGTCTCCTGGATCTCCAACCCGAGACCGCGCGAATCGTGCGCGGGACTGTGGAAATCGACGTGCCGATCGAGGACGTGAAACTCGGCGATCTCGTGCGCATTCGCCCCGGCGAGCGCGTGCCCGTCGATGGCACGGTGGTCAGTGGCCGCTCAGGCGTCGATCAATCGCTGGTGACCGGCGAGTCGATTCCGGTCGAAAAAACCGAGGGCGATGCGGTCATCGGCGGCTCGATCAACGGCACCGGCACGCTCCTGGTGACGATCACGGCGGTCGGCGAAGGCAGCTTCCTGCACCAGGTGATCCGCCATGTCGAGGACGCGCGGGCGCTGAAGCCAGGCCTCCTCCATCTCGTCGACCGCGTGCTGCGGGTCTATACCCCGACCGTCCTTGGGATCGCCGCCCTTGCGGTCATTGGCTGGCTCGTCGGCTCCTGGCTGGGTACGGGCCAAGTCGATGTGGAGCGCGCGGTCTTCGCCGGCCTCAGCGTGCTGGTGATGGGTTACCCCTGCGCCGTCGGCATCTCCGCACCGCTTTCGATCGTGCGCGGCGCCGGCCAGGCCGCCGAGCACGGCATCCTCATGCGGACCGGCGAAGCCTTCCAGGGCTTCCGCACGGTGAAGCAGATCGTGTTCGACAAGACGGGCACACTCACCGAAGGCCGGCCCATGGTGCGTGAGATCGAGACCCTCGACGTGAGTGAGCAGGAGCTTCTCGCGATTGCCGCCGCCGCCGAAGCCTCCTCGGAGCATCCCCTCGCCCAGGCGGTGGTCAAGGCGGCGTTCGAGCGCGGCGCGACGCCGCCGGAGGTCGAGTCATTCGAGGCGTTCCCCGGCAAGGGCGTCGTCGCCCGCATCGGCACTGGCGAGGTTCTCGTCGGCAGCCCACGCTTCCTGGCGGAGCGGAGCATCGATCTCACGCGTCTTACGAAGCGCATCGATGCGCTTGAAGCGGCCGGGCGCACCGTGATCGCCGTCGCGCGCGAGGAGCGGGCACTGGGCGTCGTCGCCTTGGGCGATGCGCTCCGCGCCGATGCCGTCTCGGCCGTCGCCACGCTGCGCAAGGCCGGTCTCAAGACAATCCTCGTCACCGGCGACAACGAGCGCGCGGCACGGCGCGTCGCCGGCGATCTCGGCATCGACGAGGTGCATGCGGGCGTGCTGCCACAGGACAAGGCCGTGATCATCCGCAATCTTCAGGTCAATGCCCGCGTCGCCATGGTCGGCGACGGCATCAACGACGCGCCGGCGCTGATGCAGGCCGATATCGGCATCGCCATGGGCGCCGGCACCGATATCGCGATAGAGGCGGCGGACATCATCATCCTATCGAACCACTTGGCTGCGCTTCCCATCGCCCGTGACATCAGCCGCCGCAGCTACGGCAAGATGGTTCAGAACGTCGTGCTCGCCTTCCTCTTCAACGGCGGTGGCATTCCGCTCGCCGCCACCGGCTTGATACACCCGGTCTGGGCGATGGTGGCAATGGCCGTGAGCGTCACGGCGATCTTCATCAACTCGTTGTGGGGGAGCCCGCGGCTCTTTTTCGACGCGATCCGCAGCGTCGGGCGCCCGATCGTGCCCGCGCCAGTGCAGGCCGTCTGAGTAAGGAATGACATGACTGGAATTCAGCAAACGATGCCGGCGGCGATAGGCGAGCGCCAGCGCGAACGGCTCCTCAAGATGCTCGCGGCGGCAACCTTCATCATCTTTTTCCAAGCCTACATGGTGGCGCCGATCATACCGGCGCTGTCGAACACGTTCGGAACGTCGGTTGAGACGGTCGGGCTCATCGTGCCGGCATACTTGATCCCCTATGGAATCGCGACCCTGGCGTATGGCCTTCTGGCGGATCGGCTCGGCATCCACCGCGTGATGTTTACCTCCCTCGCAGCGTTCGCGGCGCTCACGATCCTGACCGCAACAGCGCACTCCATTGAACAGTTGACGCTGTGGCGGATGGCGACCGGGTTCGGCGCAAGCGGCGTCGTTCCGCTCGCCTTGGCGCTGGTGGGCCGGCTGTACCCCTACGAACAGAGGGGGCGACCGCTTGGCTGGCTGTTCGGCGCGATGGCCGGCGGCATGGCCTTCGGTTCTCCGCTGGGCGCGATGATCGTGCCGTTCGCCGGTTGGCAGGGGCTGTTCCTCGTCGTCGGGGCGGCAGGCGCGGCGCTCCTCGTCGTGCTGCTGCCTTATCGAGCCGTCATCGCTGGCGCGGTTCAGCCGGTGACAGGCACGCTGCGGGACCTCTTTCGTGGCTACAAGGATCTGCTGGGGACTCCGCGCGGGCAGCGCACCTATGGCTATGTCCTGGTCAATTCCATGTTCCATTCCGGCGTGTTCACCTGGCTCGGCGTGTATTTCGAGCGGCAATACGGCATTGGACCTGTCGGTATCGGCTTGGCCCTCCTCGGCTATGGCGTGCCGGGCTTCCTGTTCGGGCCGGTGATCGGCCGAGCGGCCGATCGCTGGGGCCGTGCCCGATTGATACCGATTGGCCTCGTTCTGAGCGCCGTCGCGGCGGCCGCTCTGCTGCTCGGCTTTCCGCTGATCCTAGCCCCCGTCGTCGCGATGGTCCTGTCCCTGGGCTACGACATGACCCAGCCGCTCTTCGGGGGAATCGTCACCTCCCTCGGCGGCAAACGCGCCGGGCAGGCAATGGGCTTGAACGTCTTCACACTCTTTGTCGGCTTCGGTCTCGGAAGCCTCATCTTCGGCGCGCTGCTTCGGTTCGGTTTTGGGGTCGCGTTTGGACTGTTCGCAGTCGTTGAGCTGATCCTCGCGGTGTTGTCCTTCGCCTTGTTCCGCTCCGAGGTTCCATCCAGAGCGGTTCCATCCGCCACCGGGGTGACTCAGGCTGGCGCGGACGTCCGATTGAAATCCTAGCGTGGCAGGCGGCCCGATATCCCATACGACGCGCTTGACCCTGGAGTATACTTCAGGGTCTAGGGTCGACTAGGAGGTAGGTATGTTGACGATCGGCAAACTCGCGGCGCTGGGGGAAGTCAGCGTCGACACGCTGCGGTATTACGAGCGGGAAAAATTGATCGAGCCGGCCGAGAGGAGCGGAAGCGGCTACCGGCTCTACGACGAAGATTCCGCGCGGCGTATTCACTTCATCAAGCAGGCCCAACTCTGCGGTTTCACGCTCGCTGAAATCCGCGAGCTTCTCATCCTGCGGAGCGGCGATACCGCCTGTTGCGGCGATGTTCGCAAGCGCGCGATCGAAAAGAAACTTCAGCTCGAACACAAAATCCGCGCGATGAAGTCCATGTCCAAGGCACTCGATCACCTCATTGCCGATTGCGCCAATGAAACGCATCCGGTCGAGGAATGCACGATTTTGGCGGCCTTGGACCAAGCCAACGTGATGAGGCAGGCGCACTGAATTATGAAAATCGAATTATTTTATTCCCCTGGCTGCAGTCAATGCGCCGCGGCGCGGGAGGGTCTCAAGGCCACCGCAGAGAATGTCGTCCCGGGCATCGAATGGCACGAACTCAATGTGCTTGAGGATCTGGATCACGCGGTCGAGCTCGGCGTGCTGGCGCTTCCCGCGATCGCCGTTGACGGCGAGCTCCTATTTTCATCCTTGCCGACGCCGCAACAATTACGTGCGGCTTTGAATCGCCGAAGCGGAGTAGAAAAATGATGTTGGAGCCTGAGACCCTTCGGCAGTCGGTCGAGCAAGCTGGCGTGGCGGCTGTCGGGATCGGCTTCCTCGCCGGCCTTGTCTTCAGCTTCAATCCCGTAGCCATGGCCTCGATCCCCGTCTCCCTCGCCTACGTGACCAGAGCCCGCGAGCGGAAGCAGGCGATCCTGTTTGGAGCGATGTTCATCCTCGGTATGCTTGTCACCCACGCGGCATTGGGCTTCGTTGCCGGGCTGGGCGGCCACTGGGTTGCGTCTCTTGTCGGACGAGAGTGGGGCCTTGTGCTCGGCCCGCTCTTGATCGTTCTCGGGCTGATGTGGGCGGGATGGCTTCGGCTGCCGCTGCCAGCGTTTGCGTTGAAAGCGAAACGGCCGTC
This sequence comes from Alphaproteobacteria bacterium, assembly GCA_017307285.1. GTDB lineage: Bacteria > Pseudomonadota > Alphaproteobacteria > Acetobacterales > Acetobacteraceae > JAFKFI01. Next base: position 45,779 of record JAFKFI010000059.1, read on the forward strand.
TGCTTCGTGGGGTGCGTTCTTGCTTGGGTCCACGTTCTCGATAGCGGTCTGTCCGGTCTGCACGCCGGCGCTCGTTGTGCTGCTCGGGGCGGCGGCAGGACTCGGCTCACCCTGGACTGGGGCCGTTCTTCTGCTCGCGTTTGCTGTAGGCCGCGCCCTTCCAGTCGCTCTTGGCGCTATCAGCATCGGCTGGCTTGAGAATTTACACGGCTTGGCCGCGTATCGGCGTGCCTTCGAGACATTGGGCGGCGTGACGCTGATTGCGTCGGGGCTCTACATGCTGAACGCCTATTTTTTCTGGGTTCCGGCGCTGGCCATGTGAGGGGCGGCTGATGGCCGGAATATTGGTAAGCTCGCAGTCCGCAATCACTTGCCCGAACTGCGGACGCATGAAGGCGGAAACAATGCCGACCGACGCTTGCCAGTTCTTCTATACCCGCACGTGTTGCGCCGAAACCTTGCGGCCGAAGCCGGGAGATTGCTGTGTCTTTTGCGTCCCCCTCGGTGCTGCTCAAGGTTCCTTCACTCTGGCGGAGGGCTTCACCGCCCATCTCGACTGGGAGAGGCCTTGTCTGCGAATTCGCAGCCATCGTCTTGATGCTGGTATCGCTCCGACAGCGACAATTCACCAAATTTCTCACGCTTCCGTGTAGCTGATGAGAAATGATAACGGCGGCGGCCATCGAGCTTCGGGACCTGAGATGGGTAATTGTTGCAGCTAAGCATAGAAGTCTAAGGCAAGCTGCAGAAGCGCTCCACATTCGACAATCAACCCTCAGCCGGCGGCTGCGCGACCTTGAATATCGTTTGGGTGCCACGCTTTTCGAACGGAGTAACGGAGGCACACGGCCAACCGTCGCGGGTCATGAGTTCCTTGAGGCGGCGCGGCGAATCGTCGAAGAAGCCGATACCGTATTCTCAAGACTGCGAACTCGTGGACGGGGCGAAAACGGGCAACTCACAATCGGCGTTTATGCCTCACTCTCGACTGGCAACCTGCGTGCCACATTAACTGACCATCATCGACGCTTTCCGGACGTGGACGTTTACATGATCGACGGTGGGCATGACAGGTTGATGTGTGACCTGATAACCAACGCGATCGACATCGCCATCATGACCACGTGTGGCCCAAGCTGGGACGATCGGCGCCTGCCGCTCTGGAGCGAGCGCGTTATCGTTGCTTTGCCGGCGCAGCATCCATTCTGCGCTCGTAGCATGATCAACTGGTCTGATTTTGCAAATGAGCGAATGCTATTCCCTCAACGGGGTCCAGGCCCCGAACTCGAACGATTGTTGACCGCAAAACTCCATGGCTCGGGCCCACAGCGGATACTACATCACGACGTTAGTCTCGATCGCCTGCTGAGTCTGGTTGGCGCCGAATATGGTATGTTGCTGATGCTTGAAGGAGCGACAGGCGTCCATTACGAGGGTGTAGTCTATCGCGAGATTCACGAAGAGGAAGGGCCGACACGTCTCGACTTTGCCGCTTACTGGCGACAGGCGAATAACAATCCGACGCTCGAACCGTTTCTCGCTATGCTCCGCGAACGCCATCCGGATCTCACGGCCGGAACCTAATGAGATTGGATCGAAGCCCCTCGCCGCGCTTTCGTGAACGCCCGGTCCGTCGCCATGAACCGCTCGATCATCGGCACGATCAACTTGGCAGGGTCGGAGATCACCTGCCCTGTCGTTCGTCCGAGCACCTCAGCGTAGGCAACTAGGTCGCGATGAATGGCGGCAGGTAACTCGACCGTGATCTTAACGGGTTTATCGTCGGCGAGCGCCCCGAGCTTGAGTTTCGTCATGGCATTGCTCCCTGTCCGTAGGGCGCCAGCACGAGATCGCGCGTGACGATAACACGGACCGGGAAGCCCGGCCGGATGGTCAAGGTCGGCTGGATGTTGAGCTGGCGCTGGACGATTTGCTGGCCTGTCTGGCTAATGCTGTTGGACGCGCCGCTCCGGATCGCCTGAATGAGATTGTTCTCGTCCTGGCTCGTGCCCGCTTCGGCACCAACGCTCAGAAGAGTCGAGAGGACGGCGGCCTTGAACAGCATGCCCCAATGGTTGTCGACCTCGTCCTCGAGCCCGGCATAGCCCTGCGTATCGGCGCCGGGCTGACGCTCCAGCACGATCGAGCTGCCGTCCGGCATGATGATCCGGGTCCAAACCAGCAGGACTCGCGACTGCCCGAAAGCGACGGAGCTGTCGTATTGGCCGATCAGCTTTGCGCCCTGCGGGATCAGAAGATATTTTCCGGTCGGGCTGTCATAGACCGCCTCCGTCACCTGGGCGGTGATCTGGCCGGGCAGATCGGAACGAATGCCCGTGATGAGCGCGGCAGGGATCACTGTGCCGGCTTGCACGACATAGGGCGAGGCCTTGGCGTCGAGCCGGTTCGGACTGACCGTCCGCTTATCCGTCGAAGCGTTGAGGAATGCGGCCTTGCGATCCTGCATGTTCTGCGCGGCGCCGGTATCGACCGGCGGTGTGGGCGTTGGGCCCGTTGCGATCCCCGTAGCAGCCGGCACGGCCAGCCCGACCGGCTGGGGCTGCTGATTGGTCTGGGCGAAGAGACGGCTGAGCCGCGCCGCCTCGATCTCTTGGGCACGGCGCTGCGCCTCCGGATCTGGCGTCGTGGCGGGAGCCACGGTGTTCGGCGCTGCCCCTGCGTTGAGGATCGGCCTGCCGAGATCGCCGGGTAGCGGCGGCCCAAGCGGCGGCGCTTGGCGCGGCAGGCCGGTATAGTCTTTTGGGAGTCCTGCCAGGCCTTCAGCCGAGGGACGGTTCTGCGTCGAGAGCAGCTCTTGGCCGCTCTGCGCCGCGTTGCGAGTCTGAAGCGCGTAGCCGAGCGCGCCCGCGACGGCGAGCGCCGAAACGGCGCCCAGGCCAATCAGCACCCTGCGCGACAAGCGCGTGACGCGCGGCCGTTCGCCCCGGAGCCGCAGGTCGGGCGGTACGACCGGCGTTGGCGACGGCGGTTGTTCTTCAGGACCTTCCGTCGTCATGACCGCGGCCTTCCGTCGGTGCGGACGATGCGGACGCGCCGCTCGCTATCCTTGTCGCCGAGACGCAATTCGGCGGCTGCGAACAGGCGGTCGACGATGTAATAGTTGCGGTTGACCCGGTAGTTCACCAGCTCGGAGCCGCCGGCCGGTCCGATGACGAACAGTGGCGGCATCTCGCCCTGGGCAATGCCGCTCGGGAACTCGATGTAGACCTTGTGCCCGTCGTCGAAGGCGCGCATCGGACGCCAGGCCGGGTTGTCGCCCTGGATTGCATAACGGAAGTTGATCGAGGCGAGATCGACGCCGCTGGCAATCGGCGCGGCTGCGTCGGCCTCCTGGTTCTGCCGCCGAAGCGCGATGAGCTGATCTTCGGGATACTGCCAGGAGACTGAGGCCATGTAGGTCTTCTCGGTCGAGCGCAGCTCGAGGAGGTAGGTCCGCCGATCCGTGTTGATGACCAGATTGGTGAGCAGCTCGGGTCTCGTCGGCTTGACCAGGATGTGAACTTTCTTGGTCGCGCCCGCGCCGCTCTCGGTATCGCCGATAATCCAGCGCACGGTGTCGCCGGCGGCGACGGGGCCGGAGCCGACGAGCTGCTCGCCGTCCTGCAGCGCGATGTCGGTAATCTCGCCGGGCGCCGTATAGACTTGGTAGAGCGCCCCGCCGGAGAACGGATAGACCTGGACCGCGTTGATGAAACCGTTGCGCACCGGCTGAATCCGCGCGGCAGCGTTGGCTTGGTTGACACGCACGGTCGGGTCGGCAGCTTCGGGTGTCGGCTTGCCACCGTCGATTGGCTTCAGTTGCCCGGGCAGCGGCAGCAGCTTGGGCAACTCCACGATCTTGATAGGCGCTGGCGGATCGACGGTGAGCTTTGCCGGCGCCGCGCTGTCGTAATTAATGTCGGGCGGAATGAAATTGTGCGCGCAGCCGCCCAGCGTAGTGGCGGACATCAGCAAAGCCGCCAGGCCGGCTTTACGGAAAGCCGCGTTTGCTCCCTTCCGGCTTTGCTGACTGACGCAGAAACGCGAAGCCGGACCGCCGGCTTCCTTAGAAATCGGCGGGGTCATTGTCCCAGCTCCTTCGACCAGTTGATTGCGGTGACGTAGATGCCAAGCGGGTTCTTGCGGAGCACGTCGGCGGAGGTCGGCGTCTGGATCGCGATGGTGAGGATCGCGGTCCAACGGGTGTTGTCGGCCAGCGCGCCGTCCTGATAGCGGTGCTCGACCCATTCGACCCGGAAGCTCGACGGCGAGGCGCGGATCACGCTCGAGACGTCGATCGCGATCTGCTGTTTGCCGAGCTTGGCGAAGGGGTCGTTCGCACGGGCGTAGTCGTTGAGCGCCTGGGAGCCCGAGGTGGTGGTGAAGTCGTAGGCCTGCAGCCAGTTCTGCCGCACGATGATCGGATCGGCTGGCAGCGCGCGGACCATCTGGATGAAGTGCGCGAGATACCAGGCGATTTGCGGATCGCTCGGTGTGTAGTCAGCCGTAGCCGACGCGACAGCCTGCGCCTGTCCGAGCTTGTCGACCTGTACGACCCAGGGGACGATGCTGCCGTGGGTCGACTGCCAGACGAGGCCGCCGGCGAGGCCCATGGACAGCGCCAGTGAGCCGAAGGCCATCAGCCGCCAGTTCTTGGCCTGCACCCGGGCCGAGCCGATGCGGTCGTCCCACACCTGCGCGGCGCGCTGATAGGGGGTCTCAGGCTCGGGCGTCCGGCCGTAACGAGCCGTGGGGCGGCGAAACAGCGCCATCTCTTATTCTCCTCCTGAGAGATCGACGGAATGGCCGCCGCCATGGCTGTCGCCGGACCTCAAGGCCTGGACGGCGGCTTGCGCGCCGTGCGTCATGGCTTGGTTGCGGCGCATGCGCTGGGCCCAAGCGGGTGCGGCTGGATCTGCTGAGCCAGCCGCGGGCGCACCTGGCGCGTTGCCGCCGACCGCCCCTGCGGTGGATGAACCGCCGGTGTTGCTGAAACTGGATCGAGCGCCGGCGGCGAAGCTCTCCCTCATCGAGTTGGCGGCGCCAGCGGCGGCGCGCCGCATCGGCGCTGCGGCGGCTGAAGCGGCCGCTCGGCCAATGCCGCCGATCCCGGCCGCGACGCCCGACGCGCCAGACCGGCCAGCCGACGCGAGGCTGTAGGCGGAGGATGCGCCACCGGCCATCGCCGCGCCGCCGCGTGCGGCGGCGGCCGTGCCGGATGCGGCCGCCATCGCTCCTCTCCCGGCCAGGCCGAGCGCGCCCGCGCCGGCCATCGCCGTGCCCGCGACAGCGAGGCCTGTTCCGACAGCCGCGCCTGCGCCGAGCTGAGGGGCGCCGGAGACCAGGCCCGTCGCGATACCCGGGCCGAAGATGCCGAGCCCCAGCATGGCGAGCGCGGCCAGCACGACAGATAGCGCCTGTTCGACGGTCGGTTGGCCACCGGCGTAGGTCTGCGTGAACTGCGAGAAGAGGCCGGTGCCGATACCAACGATGACGGACAACACCATCACCTTCACACCCGCGGCGACAATATTGCCGAGTACCTTTTCGGCGAGGAACGCGGTCTTGTTGAAGAGCGCGAAGGGAATGAGGATGAAGCCGGCGAGCGTCGTCAGCTTGAACTCGATCAAGGTGACGAAGAGCTGTACCGCCAGGATGAAGAAGGCGATCAGCACCAGAACCCACGAGACCATCAGCACCGCGATCTGGACGAAGTTCGCGAAGAAGCTGGTGAAGCCCATCATCTGGTTAGCCGCGTCGAGCAGCGGCTGACCAGCGTCGAGTCCAACCTGTGCGAGCTTGCCCGGCCGCAGGAAGTCGGCGGTCGAGATCGAAGAGCCGCCCGCCTTCAGGCCGAGGCCGGCGAAGCTGTTGAAGACGATGGCAGAGAGGTTGTTGAAGTTGTTGATGATGAAAGCGAAGAAGCCAACGTAGAGGGTCTTCTTCACCAGCCGCTGGAGGATGTCCTCATCGGCGCCCCAGGCCCAGAACAAGCCCGCGAGCGTGATGTCGATGACGATCAGCGTGGACGAGAGATAGCCAACCTCACCCTTGATCAGGCCGAAGCCGGAATCGATGTAGGTGGTGAATGTGTTGAGGAAGGTATCGATGACGCCGACATTGTTCATCGCGCGTCTCCCTTAAAAGGGGTGGCCGGCGCGGCAGCGCCTGGGGGCGTTTGTGGCGATAGCGGCCGCGCCGGCCTGCCGAAGAATCGCTGGCGGTTCTCCTCCCAGACCGCGACGCAATGCGGGTCCTCGGCATCCTGGGGACCGAGCGCGCTGCAACGGCGCAGCTCGGCCGAGAGGTCGTCGGATGCTGGATTGATGGTCGGAGACGTCTCGACGACAGGCGTCGGGGGACGCCGGTTGACCGCGACGAGGGTCGCGATGAACACCGCGACCAGGGCGACGATCGCGGCCGCGCGGAAGATCTCCGACCGTCCCAGCATCGCGGCGCCTCAGTTGCCGCTGAACATGGTGACGTTGCCGGGTTGGTAGCCGGTGCGCGTCGAGAAGGTCTTGTAGTTCTGCTGGCCCTGCGCCTCGGCGGCGGCGCTACGCGCTTGCTCGAGCGCATCGGCTCGGCTCTTGGCGGACAGCACCGCCACGAGGTCGGAGAGTTGCTGGGATTGCAGCGCCAGAAGCTGGTTGCCGGCCTGGGCGGCCTGCAAGGCGCCCGTGGCGTTCTGGCTCGCGGAGACCAGCGAGGTCATGGCGCTGGAGTTGGTCGGGATGTTGCCGACAACGCCCGCCTGGACCTTCAGACTGTCCTCGAAGGCGCCGACCGAGTTCTGCCAGCGCGTCTGCGCGTTGGCGACCATGGCAGTGGTCGAGCCCGCGCCCGCGGCCGAACCGTAGCTCGTCGAATAGGCCTGCTCGATGCGCTGGACGTTGAAGGCGATGTTCTGCGCCTGACCGAGCAGCGACTGGGTCTGGGCGATCGACGACTGAAGCTGCGTCAGCGTCGACATCGGCAGGTTGGCGAGATTGCGCGCCTGGTTGACCAGGCTCGTCGCTTGGTTGGTCAACATCTGGATCTGATTGTTGATCTGCTGCAGCTCGCGCGCCGCGGTCAGCACGTTCTGGCTGAAGTTGGTCGGGTCGTAGACGATCCACTGCGCCGAGGCGGGCGGTGCGGCGACGGCCAGGGTGAGCGCGACGGCGCTTGCCGCCGCCAGATGGCGCAGCTTGATCATGATGACGTCTCCAGGTTGATTAGGTCGGGAATGAGATCGGCCGCCCACAGGAGTTCGTGGTCTGCCAGCCAAGCGGGCGTGAAAGCATCGCGGCCGTGCTCGGCGACGACGCGCTCGATCGCCGCGTGGTCGGCCTTGGAAGAGGCGGCGCAGAACGCGAGCGCGACGGGGCCGAGACCCAGCTCGAACAGACGATTGCCACGACGGGATTGGCAGTAGTAGTCGCGCTTCGGCGTGGCGCGGGCGAGGATCTCGATCTGGCGATCGTTCAAGCCGAAGCGGCGATAGATCGCGGTGATCTGCGGCTCGATCGCGCGCTCATTCGGCAGGAAGATACGCGTCGGACAGCTCTCGACGATGGCCGGCGCGATGTTGCTGCCGTCGATGTCGGACAGCGACTGCGTCGCGAAGACGACGGAGGCGTTCTTCTTGCGCAGCGTCTTCAGCCATTCGCGGAGCTGCTGGGCGAAGGCCGGATCGTCGAGGACTAGCCAGCCCTCGTCGATGATGAGGAGCGTCGGCCGGCCATCGAGGCGGCCCTCGATGCGATGGAACAGGTAGGTCAGCACGGCGGGTGCCGCGCCAGCGCCGATCAGTCCCTCGGTCTCGAAGGCCTGGACAGGTGCGGAGCCGAGCTGTTCGGTCTCGGCGTCGAGCAGCCGGCCTGAAGCGCCGCCGACGCAGTACGGTTGCAGCGCTTGCTTCAACGCTGTCGATTGCAGCAGCACCGCGAGGCCGGTGATCGTGCGCTCCTGCGCCGGCGATGATGCCAGGGAGGTCAGCGCAGACCAGACGTGCTCCTTTGCGGTCGGATCGATGGTGACGCCTTCCTTCGCAAGGATCGCGGCGACCCACTCCGCCGCCCAGGCGCGCTCGGCGGGATCGTCGATACGCGCCAGCGGCTGCAGCGAGACGGAATGCTCCGAGCCGGCGGACAGGCTGCCGCCGAGATCGTGCCAGTCGCCGCCCATGGCGCTCGCCGCGGTGCGGATCGAGCCGCCGAAGTCGAAGGCGAAGATCTGGTTGTTCCGGTAGCGGCGAAACTGCATCGCCATCAGCGCCAGCAGCACCGACTTGCCCGCGCCGGTCGGGCCCACGATCAGCGTGTGGCCGACGTCACCGACGTGCAGACTGAGCCGGAACGGCGTCGAGCCTTCCGTCTTGCCGTAGAGCAGCGGCGGCGCCTGGAAATGCTCATCCCTCGCAGGCCCGGCCCAGACGGCCGAGAGCGGGATCATGTGCGCCAGATTCAGCGTCGAGACCGGCGGCTGGCGGACGTTGGCGTAGGCGTGGCCGGGGATGGAGCCGAGCCAGGCTTCCAGCGCATTCACCCCTTCCGGCATGCAGGTGAAGTCGCGGCCCTGGATCACCTTCTCCACGAGGCGGAGCTTTTCGGCCGCGAGGCCCGAGTCCTCGTCCCAGACGGTGACGGTCGCGGTGACATAAGCTTGGCCCACATCGTCGGAGCCCAGCTCCTGCAGGGCCATGTCCGCGTCGGCCGCCTTGTTGGCGGCGTCGGAGTCAACCAGCGTCGAAGCCTCGTTGGTCATCACCTCCTTGACGATGGCAGCAATCGACTTGCGCTTCGCGAACCACTGTCGCCGGATCTTGGTCAGCAGCTTCACCGCTTCGGTCTTGTCGAGCAGGATCGCGCGGGTGGACCAGCGGTACGGGAACGCGAGCCGATTCAGCTCGTCGAGGATGCCGGGATGGGTTGCGGTCGGGAATCCAACGACGGTGAGCGTGCGAAGATGATGGGCGCCAAGGCGCGGCTCGAGGCCGCCGGCGAGCGGCTCATCGGCGAGCAGCGCGTCGAGGTGCATCGGCGTCTCGGGGACGCGGACGCGCTGTTGCCGGGTCGAGATGGTCGAGTGCAGGTAGGTCAGCGTGTCGCCGTCGTCGAGCCAGGCCACTTCAGGCATGAAGCCCTCGACCAGTTGGATGACGCGGTTGGTCCGATCGACGAAGCCGCACAGCAGCTCCCAGGGATCGACGCCGGTCTGCGCGCGGCCCTCATAGAGCCAGCCCTCGACGCGCGAGGCGTCCTCAGCGGGCGGCAGCCAGACGAAGGTTAGGTAGTAGCGGCTCTCGAAATGCGCGCCGGCTTCCTCGAAGGCGTCCTGCCGCTCGAGATCAACGAGCGCTGACGCCGGATCGGGAAAGCTGCTGTGCGGGTAGGTCTGGGCGGCGATGCGCTGCGCCTCGACAAAGATCGCCCAGCCGGAGCCGAGGCGGCGCAGCGCATTGTTAAGCCGGGCGGTGACGCCCACCAGCTCGGCCGGCGTCGCGCTATCGAGGTCCGGGCCGCGAAAGCGCGCCGTGCGCTGGAATGAGCCATCCTTGTTGAGGACGACGCCCTCTTCGACCAGCGCTGCCCAGGGCAGAAAGTCTGCGAGGGTTGCGGGGCGGCTGCGGTATTCGGCAAGGTTGAGCATGGGAGCCTCAGACGCCGAGATGGGCCGGGTAACGAAGGTGCCGGCGCACCACGTCGACGAACTGCGGATCGCGCTTTGCCGCCCAGACGGCGGCGGCATGCCCGATGGCCCAGATCAGCGCGCCGGGGATCCAGAGCCGCAGGCCGAGGGCGATCGCCGCCGCGAGCGTGCCGTTGGCGATCGCCACGGTCCGCGGCGCGCCGCCCATCAGGATCGGGTCGGTGAGCGCGCGATGGACCGGCGCGAAGAAGCCTGGCACGTCCGGATCGACGATCGCCGCCATCAGACCAGCGCCCCGCCGGAGAACGAGAAGAAGGACAGAAAGAAGCTCGACGCGGCGAAGGCGATCGACAGGCCGAACACGATCTGGATCAGCCGGCGAAAGCCGCCCGAGGTGTCGCCAAAGGCGAGCGTCAGGCCGGTGACCGTGATGATGATTACCGAGATGATCTTGGCGACAGGCCCTTGCACAGACTCCAGGATGGAGTTGAGCGGGGTCTCCCAAGGCATCGAGGAGCCCGAGGCGTAAGCCGCCGGGGCGAAGGCGAGCGTAAGAGTGGCGAGCGTGACGAGCTCGGCCAGGCGGCGACGCGAAGAATGAGCGACGGCGAGAACGCGGTTCATGATGGGTCTCCGGGGGGCAAGAGGTCGCCGCCCGCCCCGGCGGACTGGACGCGGTAATCGCCGGTGGCGGGATCGAGACCGGCGACGAAGGCGAGTTCGGAAAGGCGGCGTTCGCTGCCGCGGCCGCGCAGCACCGCGACGAGATCGATCGTCTCGGCGATCAGCGCCCGGGGGACTGTGACGACGGCTTCCTGGATGAGCTGTTCGAGACGGCGGAGCGCACCGAGAGCGGTGCCAGCGTGGATCGTGCCGATCCCGCCGGGATGGCCGGTGCCCCACGCCTTCAGTAGGTCCAGTGCCTCGGCGCCGCGCACCTCGCCGACTGGGATGCGGTCGGGCCGCAGGCGGAGCGAGGAGCGGACGAGGTCGGAGAGCGAGGCGACGCCATCCTTGGTGCGCAGCGCCACGAGGTTGGGGGCGCGGCACTGCAGCTCCCGGGTGTCCTCGATCAGCACCACCCGGTCGGTGGTGCCGGCGATCTCAGCCAGGAGGGCGTTGGTGAGGGTAGTTTTGCCGGTCGAGGTGCCGCCGGCGACGAGGATGTTCTTGCGATCTGCCACGGCGGCGCGGAGCGCCGCGGCCTGGCCGGCCAGCATGATGCCGGCGGCGACATAGTCGTCGAGGGTGAACACCGCGACGGCAGGCTTGCGGATCGCAAAGGCGGGGGCGGCCACCACCGGCGGCAGAAGTCCCTCGAACCGCTCTCCCGTTTCGGGTAGCTCGGCCGAGACACGCGGTTTGTCGGCATGGACCTCCGCGCCGACATGGTGCGCGACCAGGCGCACGATCCGCTCGCCATCGGCGGCGGACATCGTCCGGCCGCTATCCTCCAGACCTCCCGACAGCCGGTCTATCCAAAGCCGGCCGTCGGGGTTGAGCATCACCTCGACGATCGACGGATCTTCGAGGAAGGTTGCGATGGCGGGGCCGAGGGCGGTGCGCAGCATGCGCGCGCCGCGTGAGAAGGCCTCGGAATGAAGTTGTGTGACCGCCACGATCGTCCCCGTCATTGGCCAATCGCAGCGCGCGATTAGCGACGGGACGATTAGAAGAGGCAGGAAATGGGGCGGATCAACAAGTATTCAGATGGCGTAGGAGCCGAGCGTAAAGCAGAGAAAAAATACTTGCTGGGTGCGGAGAAGAGTAAGCGGCGCGGCGGCGCATCTTGGGGTCATCCGGATGAGGACGAATCGCCAGGGCAGTCGCGTCAGCGTGCGCGCGTTATCATTCCGCGGCCGGACCTGCTTGGCGCACGTGCATTTCCACTCGCAGGCCGGCGGTCGCGGCCATGTTCACCAGGGCATCCAGTCCGAACAGATCGACCTTGCCGCGCGTGAGATCGGAGATGCGCGGCTGGGTCACGCCGAACACCTTGGCGGCCTGCGACTGACTCAGGTGCGCGCGCGAAATATGATCCTTCAGAGCCGACATGAGCGCCGAGCGCAGCTTCATGCTCTCGCTCGAGATCGCGCTTTCCTCAATCGGCTCGGCGGTGCTCGGTTCAGCCTTTGGCTCTGGCAAAGGAGGCCCGTTCCCCGCGATATCGAGCGAGAACTGCTCCTGCGAGATGCTGGCGATCATGGAGGAGAGCCCGATCTTCTCTTCAGCCTTGGCGCGGGCATGTTCCGACATAAAGCTGAGGAGATTATCCAGCCCGCTCTTGTCGGATATGGTAACGAAATCCTTGTCCTTGTTCACGAAGACGACGGACTTCTTTTTCTCTCGCAGAAGCTCGATCACATTGCTCAAGGTGCCGGTGCTTTTGCAGTCCCAGACCATCAGCCCGTAGTCGCTGGTCCGCGCCATCTCTAGGTCCTTCGCGGTGAAATACGCGCGGCTGCCCGCCTTGGCTTTCGAGACGACCCGGTGGACCGGCCATTCGGCGACGTTGTTCCGCGGCGCGTTCCCCGTGCAGAACACGGTCACCTTGCCAGCATGAAATCGCTGGAGGCATTCCTGGATCGACGTGTCGGCGCCATCGGCGTCTCCAACGACGACATCGAAGTCGGAAGACACGATTTTGTTGATCCGCTCTTGAACCTTCTCGTGCAGGCGGCTGATGGAAATTGATCCAGCGATGAAAACAGTCGTCATTGGTTTATTTCCACGTTAGCGAGGCGGCATAGACTTGGTTGATCTTCTTGTACGTCCGTAGCGTCTTAGAGACGGCGTCCATGGTCGCGCCGGTGTCGAACAGGTCGTCTAGCAGGAGCGCATTCCAGCACCCCTCGTTGGTGATGGCCGGATTGATACTGAACCGGCCCTGCAGCGCCGCATCTTTTTCCTCGCGGCCATGCAGGTTCTTGAGTTGCGGGCTGCCCTGCGCGGCCGGCGCTTTCACGATGATGTTGTCGAACACGGGCGTATCGGTCAGCCGCCCCAGCTCGGTGGCGATTTCATTTACGGGCTGGCGCGCCCGGACGGTCGAGGCGGGCATGGGGATGATCAGCCCGATCTTGCCGAACAACGGCAATAAGCTGGTTTTCACCTGGGCTGCCAGCGTCTTTACCTGGTCCCAATCCCCTCGATATTTCAGCTGATAAAGGGACTCGCCCGGTTCGGAGCGGGTCGTGTCGAAGCGGGGATGGCCATATTCGTCATCCCCGAGGTAAACGCTCGAAAGGGTATGCTTGTGCAGGGCGTAGCCAGTATCCCAGCTTCCTTCGAGTTTCTTGAGCTGAACTTGCATGACGGGGCTTCCTCACGAAGGGGCCCCGGTGCGCACCGACAGGGACGCACGGATCATATACAAAATCTTGTATGGGGCGCAATATGCCCGTGTCGCAGTCCTAAAGGCTCCCCTCAGGCCCCTCGGATTTCCCGGCCATGTCCTCGGGAATCTCTTGTCTGAGCTTCGGGCCCTGGCTGAGGCGCCGGCCGAGCGCGGCGACGAAGTTGTCGTAGCGTGTTCCGGCCTGCGCCCGCGCCGCTTTGGCGGCCGGCTCCGGAAGCGCCGGTGTCGTCGTGAGCCAGAAGCGGATAAACAGGGCGAGTGTCTCGACGGCGATGGCGACGTCGCGCTCGAGCCGCGCCAGGCGCCGGTCCTGCTGATCGAGGCGTTTAGCGATGGCAGCCTCGCGCCGCTCATCTGCGTCCGGCGAAAGGAACGAGGCGATGGCGGCCTCGGCGATCAGCGACATCGGTTGCTCTCGCCGCGCCGCGTAGACCGACAGGGACCGCATCACGTCCGGATCGAGATAGACGGAGAGCTGAGCCTTCTTCTTCGGCGCCGGCATCCCAGCCTCACAATCCCAGGTCGTCGCCGGGGTCGAGGGAGGCTTGGCGCGCCAAACCCTGCATGAGGTCGTTCATCCGACCTACGCGGGGCGCATCCTCCTCAAGCTCGTCGGTCGGATCGAGGACGAATTCGTTGTCGATCGGCTGCTTCTTCTCGACCGTCGCCTGGTTCAGTTCAGGCTGGCGACGGCGGTCCGAGTTCTTCGGGTCTTCATCGTCAGCCTCCTCGCCGTCACGCGCAGCTGGCGCCGGCGGCCGCGGCGGCAATGACCGTGAACTCCAATCGTCGGAACGGCCCTCTTTCGCCTGCGTCGGCACAGGCGGCGGCAGGATGCGCTCCTGCAACCGCGCGTCCTCGTAGTAACGCGCCTTCTTCGCGCGGATCGGATGGACGCCAGACACCATGACGATCTCGTCGGTAGGCGGGAGTTGCATGACCTCGCCCGGCGTGAGCAGCGGGCGCGCCGTCTCCGATCGAGAGACCATCAGATGCCCGAGCCAGGGCGAGAGGCGGCTGCCGGCATAATTTTTCATCGCCTTCATCTCGGTCGCCGTCCCGAGCGCATCGCTGACGCGCTTGGCGGTCCGCTCGTCATTGGTGGCGAAGCTCACCCGCACATGGCAGTTGTCGAGGATCGAGTTGTTCGGCCCATAGGCCTTCTCGATCTGGTTCAGCGACTGGGCGATCAGGAAGCTCTTGATGCCGTAGCCCGCCATGAAGGCGAGCGCCGACTCGAAGAAGTCGAGCCGCCCCAGCGCTGGGAATTCGTCGAGCATCAAGAGGAGCCGCCGCCGGCCGGCCTTCGCCTGCAGGTCCTCGGTCAGACGCCGGCCGATCTGGTTGAGGATCAGGCGGATCAGCGGCTTGGTGCGGTTGATGTCCGAGGGCGGCACCACGAGGTAGAGCGTCGTCGGCCGCTCGCCGGCCACGATATCGCCGATCCGCCAGTCGCAGCGCCGCGTCACCTCGGCGACCACAGGGTCGCGATAGAGGCCAAGGAACGACATGGCCGTGCTCAAGACGCCGGAGCGCTCGTTGCCGGATTTGTTCAACAACTCCCTGGCGGCGCTGGCGACGACGGGATGAACGCCAGCCTCGCCGAGATGCGGAGTCCGCATCATGGCCGAGAGCGTGGACTCGATCGGCCGCTTCGGATCGGACAGGAACGAGGCGACGCCGGCGAGCGTCTTGTCCTCCTCGGCATAGAGGACGTGAAGGATGGCGCCGACCAAAAGCGCGTGACTGGTCTTCTCCCAGTGGTTCCGCTTTTCGAGGCTGCCTTCGGGATCGACGAGGATGTCGGCGATGTTCTGGACGTCGCGCACCTCCCACTCGCCACGCCGCACTTCGAGCAGCGGATTGTAGGCCGATGACTTCGCATTGGTCGGATCGAACAGGAGCACCCGGCCGTGCTGGGCGCGGAAGCCGGCGGTGAGCTGCCAGTTCTCGCCCTTGATGTCATGGACGATCGCCGAGCCCGGCCAGGTCAAGAGCGACGGGATGACGAGGCCGACGCCTTTGCCCGATCGTGTCGGCGCGAAGCACAACACATGCTCCGGCCCGTCGTGGCGCAAATAGCTGCGCTGGTAGCGGCCCAGCACGACGCCATCGGGTCCGCTGAGTCCGGCGGCTTCGATCTCCTTCGGTTGCGCCCAGCGGGCAGAGCCGTAGGTCTCGGCATTCTTCGCTTCGCGGGCGCGCCAAACGGACATGCCGATCGCGACGGCCGCGGCGGTGATGCCGCCCGACGCGGCGATGTAAGCGCCCTCGATAAAGATGTCGGGCGCGTAGGCGTCGTAGGCGTACCACCACCAGAAGAAGGCCGGCGGAAGGTAAAACGGGAAATGCAGCAGCTCAAACCACGGGTGGCCGAGCTGGGGTTGGAAGCCGAGGCGCCAGGCCGTCCACTCCGTCGCACTCCAGATCGCCAGTAGGACGATCGAGAAGACGGTGATGACCTGGCCCCAGAGAATCTTGGTCGCGGACATAGAAGACGTCCTTTCCTGAGGTCGATGATTGTAGGGATCAGTCACAGACCGAGCCCCCGGTTGCGGCCGAAGCCCCAGTCGATCCCGCCATCCGCGCGGGCGACGCCGGAGACGTGGCGGCCGAGCTGCTTTTCGAGCGTGGGCGTCCAGGGCACGAGTTGGAAACCGAGGCCGTCGTCGATCATGGCGAAGCGGCCGGAGGCGAGCGCGAAGCGCTGCCGATAGGTCCCGGCGACATACTCGCCCGTCGCCGCGCCATTGAACGGCTGGCCGGTTTCGGCGGCGAGCCGCTCGCCTAGCGCCTCCACCTCCCGCCGTCGAAGCGTTCCGATCAGGCCGGAGGCGAACACGATTCCCCGCGCCTGTCGGTCGGCGAGGCCCTGCTCGATGAGCTGGTCCGCCCGGCGATCCATCGTCTCGCGGACCTCGGCGCCGAAGCCGGCTTGGCCGAGCGTCACCGGATCGCGCGCGACCGCCTGGCGATCGAGCCAGGTTGCGCCGCTCGCCGTCACCTGGTCTTCGATGGCGAGGTCGGAACGCACCGCAATGGCGACGCGACGCCGGCCTTGCGCGTCGTCGAATTTGCGCAACTCGACGATGGAGCCCGGCGCGCTGTCGCCGGCGGCCTCGAGATCGGGAAGCTTGATGTGGTGGGTCCGCCCGTCGACACCGTCGACGACAGCGTAGGCCGTACCCTTCAGCTCATCGTCGAGGCCGCGATCGACCAGGCGCCCGATGATCGGGACATCCAGGCTCTCGCCAGCGAGCACATAGCTCGCCGCGGCACGCTCGATGCCACGCTCGGTCAGGCTGCGGTGGATGCGCTTGATGATGTCGCCGCGCTCGCCGAGCTCACGCAAGGTCGTCTCCGCGGCCGAGTCCATCGTCCACTGACCCGGCCCGAGCTGGTGCGCGAGACCGAGACTCTCCAGACGCCGCAATCGCCCGACCTTGAGCGCTTCGAACGGATCAGGCTGGCGTCCCGCGGCCGGTGCGACGTCGATGACGCCGTGTCGATCGGCATCGCGGGCGAGCTGCCGGTCGAGTTGGGTCCAGCGCTCGGCGTCGACCTGGCGCTCGAGCGCGCGACGGATGTCGAGATCGCTGCGCAGCCCCAGCTCTTGCGTCACCAGGTCCTGAGCCCGGGCACGCATCCCCTCCTTGATGTAGTCGCGCGAAATGACGAGGTCCTGGCCGTCGTCGGCGACGCCGCGCACGATGATGTGGACGTGGGGATGCTGCGTATTCCAGTGATCGACGGCGACCCAATCGAGCTTGGTGCCGAGATC
>JAFKFI010000060.1 GCA_017307285.1 Alphaproteobacteria bacterium
TCGTCGTCGTAGCGGTCCCGCCAGGCGGGATCGAGCGCCTCGCGCGACGGCAGGTCCCGCTGCCGCAGGCAGGGCACCACGAGGACGGGCGCATCGCCCATGTGGTCCCAGAGATGGGCGCTGCCCCGCAACATGCCCTGCCACTGCGCCTCGGTCAGGTGCGCCGGGCGATCTCGCGCCGCATAGACCGCGGCGGCGATGTCGGAGCCCTTGCGGTAGAGCGCCCCGACGGCGCGTCGCTGGTCCGCGTCACGGACGACGACGAAGCTCCAGTTCTGGGCGTTGCCGGCGGAGGGGGCGCGGATGGCCGCGTCGAGCACGCGGTCGACCAGCTCCTCGGGGACGGGATCGGGACGGAACCGTCGCTGTGCGCGCGCCGTGTAGATGGCGTCGAACAGGTCGATCGCCGGCAGGGCAGTGTCCGACATGAGGATCCTTCCATATCGCGCCCCACGCCGGCCGGGGGGCAGGCTCGGTTCGGCCGACGCTGCCGTCATCGTCGCGTCTGCGCGCCCTCCGCGCCATCCCCTCCCGCCAGGGGAGGGGAGGCCCGCATGCCTACCGGACGAATCCCTCCAGCTCGCCCTTCGCCCAGGCGATCACCTGCGGGATCGACTGGCCGCTCTGCAGCTTGGAGAACATCGTGGCGGGCGTGCCGCGATTGTAGATCTGCACACCGATCTCGGGCGGCGCGGGGAAGCAGGCGATGTGCGCCGTCGAGTGGTGGTGCGGGCGGAGGATGTAGTTGTAGACCGTGCCCTTGGGCGGCGAGACTTCTTCCCAGACCTTGAAGTCCGCCATGCTGAGGAAGGGCGGGATATCGTAGCCCTCGGCCACGGTGCAGCGCGGCTCCACCTGCTCGCGCTGCATCAGCCACTCGATCAACTCCTTCGCCGCGGTCTGGTTCTTGCTGAACTGCCAGACGCCCCAGTGGAACGGCAGGAACGGCGTGAAGCTGCCCGCCGGGCCGCGCGGGGCAGGAAAGGTCCAGCAATCCGCGGCCACCTGTGGCGCGTCGCGCTTCGCCACCGCCCAGGCGGAGGGCGGGTTCCAGATCAGGGCGCTCTTGCCCGAGATCAGCGCGCGGTTGTTGGAGGCGTCGTCGTAGCTCACGCTGTCCGCCGGCAGGAACGGAATGAGCTTCTTGGCGTATTCGAGCGCGGCGTGGACGCCGTCGGAGTCGACGGTGATGTTGCCCTTGGCATCGACCAGCTGCGCGCCGTGGGCGGCGAAGATGGTGCCCCAGGTCTGCACCGAGTCGGTCATCGTGCCCATGCCGAGCCCGAACGGATAGCCGCCCTTGTGGCAGGCCTCGGCCGCCTTGAGGAAGGTGTCGTAGGTCCAGTTGGCGGCTTCCGGCGACGGCGTCTGGTGCGCCGGGTACATCGCCTGCACGTCGATGTTGGCGAGCTTCTTCATCAGGCTGATCCGCGCGCACGGCACCAGCAGGGCGTGGCCGTTGGTGGTCGGCACCGCCATCCAATGCCCGTCGGTCATGCCGAGATAGCGCGTGCCCTTGCTTACCTCGCCGTATTTGCCGATGAGGTAGTTCACCACGTCGTCGACCGGCTCGAGCTTGGCCGCGTGGTTCTGCACGTTCCACATGTCGAACGCCATCACGTCATGGCCGGCGCCGGCCTGCGCCTCGGCGGCCATCGTCATCTGAATCTTGTTGCCGACCGAGGTGATGAAATCGACCGTCACGTCGACCTTGTTCTTCTCCGCCCAGGCCTGCACCTGCTCGCGCGTCTTGGCGCTGCCGGCGGGCACCCAATGATCCTCGAAGGCGGCGGTGAGCTTGCCGGCCGCACCCGCCGTGCGGATGTGGACGAGGGGCAAGGCGGCGGTCGCGGCCCCGATCTTCAACGCATTGCGGCGCGTGATCCGACGCGATCTCGGCATGGGCGTACACTCCCTGACGGGCCGGAGTGATCTCCGGCCCTTGTTGTCGTTCGGAGGTTCGCCGGCGAGGTCGCGAACCCCGGCTACTTGCGTGCGGTGGGACTATCGCGCGAAAGCAAACGAGGAATCTAGTTTTTTGCGGGATGCCGGGTGGCGGAATGAATTCCGCCCTACGACCGGTATCAGGCGGATTTCATTCCGCCATCGAGGGGCCAGGCGAAACTGAGCTCGTGCCCGTCAGGGTCGGTGATGTGGAAGTAGCGTTCGCCCCAGGGCGCGTCGCGCGGTGTGGTGCTCGGCTGATAGCCGGCGGCGAGTGCCCGCGCATGCAGCGCATCGACGTCCGTGTCGTAGAAGATCGCCCGCCCCCACCAGGACCACTGGCGCTCCGCCGGCTGGGCGGTGAGGTTGAGGTAGCCGGTGCCGGCGCGGAAGCTGGTGAAGCTCGCGTCCTCGCCGCCGTAGAGTAGCTCGAAGCCCAACGCGCGGTAGAAGCGCACGGCGCGGGCCATGTCGTGCGTGCCGAGCGTGACCGCGCTGATACTGTCGATCATTGGCCCCCCGAGTTGCCAACCGTTGCTTACCCTGGGAGCTGGCCTACTATCGCCCCCAAGGAATGGCAATTCGATACGGGAGAAGACGGCATGATCACCAAGTTCGACAGCCTATTCGCCGGCCATATCGACCTCGACAATGTCGGCTACGGCGGTACACCCGTGAACGATCGGCGGTTCCCCAACGAGCAACTGGCAACGGTGTTCGACAAGACCGAGGCGATGGCCAAGCTCATGGACCGCATGGGCTACAACACCTTCTGGATGGCCGAGCACCATTTCCAGCCCGAGGGCTATGAGTGCATTCCGAACGTGCTGATGATGGCGCTGCATCTGACGCACCTCACCGAGCGGCTGCGGATCGGCTGCGGCTTCAACATCGCCCCGATGTGGCATCCGCTCAGGCTCGCCGAGGACTACGCGACGGCCGACATCCTCAGCAAGGGTCGCATCACCTTCGGCCTCGGGCGCGGCTACCACACCCGCGAGGTAGAGACGTTCGGCGCCCCGCTGCTCGACCAGCCGGCCAACCGGGAGCTGTTCGAGGAGCAGGTCGAGGTCATTTTCAAGGCGTTCAACGAGGAGAGTTTTTCACATAAGGGCAAGCACTACACGCTGCCGCCCAACGTGCCGTATCGCGGCTATGAGCTGAAGGAGCTGACCTTGGTGCCGCGCCCGCTGCGTCTTCCGGTGGAGACGTGGCAGCCGATTCAGGGCGGCTCGGCGCGGGCGCTCGAGTTCATGGCCAAGCATGGCATCCAGGGCATGATCGGCGGCGGCTCGGCCGACGGCGGCGCGATGCACAAGACGGTGCTCGCCTGGCAGGAGGCGCACGCCAAGCTCGGCAAGCATATCGAACTCGGCGAGCGTTTGGCGTTCGGCTTCCACTTCTTCATCGCCGAGAGCCGTGAGGCCGGGATGAAGGAGGCAGCGAAATACTACGAGGAGAACATGAAGATGTTCGGCGAGCTCAGGCTCGTGCGCGCGCTCACCGAGGAGCAGATCGAGATCATGCGCGACCCGAAGCGTGCGCCGACCGCGAAGCTGCCGCGCATCGAGGGGGCAGTGGCGAGCGGCGGCTTCCTGTGCGGCACGCCCGATGAGATCGTGGAGCATCTGAAGAAGCTGGAGGAGGCATATCCGGCGCTGGACCGCGTATCGGTGAGCCTGTCGGTCGGCGTGCCCAAGGCGGTGTGCCTGGAGCAGCTGGAGCGGTTCGCCAAGGAGGTGATGCCGGCGTTCAAGAAGGCGCAGGCGAAGGAGCCGGCGCTGGCGAAGTAGCCGACCACGAGCGGGCATGTCGCGCATCGAGAACTCCGACAAGTACTACTGGCATCGCTATCTCGACGCCTACCTGCCCGCATTCCGCCGGCTCGGCGACGTCTCACTTGTCGTCGAGTTCGGCGTTCTGCACGGCGATTCCGTTGCGTGGCTGGCCGAGTGCTTTCCGCGCGCGTCGGTGGTCGGGGTGGACATTCTGCCGACGCAGCCGGAATGGCCGGTCTCGCCGCGCATCGTCTATCGGCAAGCGGACCAAGGTGATCGCCGCGCGATCGGAGCGCTGCTCGACGCGCTGCCGGGCCGGCCGGACCTCATCGTCGAGGATGGTAGCCACGCGCCGCGCCATCAGGTGAATTGCCTGGTTGAAGGTTTTGCGCGGCTGCGGCCGGGCGGGCTTTACGTGCTGGAGGACATTGGCACCAGCCATCCGTCGCATCCGACCCGCGCGGGCGAGCCGCCGGCGCCCACCGCGCTGCATGTGCTGCTGGCGTTGCAGCATCGGCGGGAGGCGGGGCTTGGGCTCGATGACGCGGTTGCTCGCGGCCTGGCGCATCCCGATTTCCTTTCGCCGGCCGAGATTGCGAGCTTGTTTAAGAGCATAGGTCAGGTCGAGCTATTCCAGCGGACCAAGCTGCCGCTGCGTTGCTATTCTTGCGGGGGAAACGAGTTCGATTACGTGGGTTGGCGCTGCCGCTGCGGCGCGGATTTGCTCGCCCCGGCGGATAGCATGAGCTGCTTGATCTGGAAGATGGCGGACTGAAGTCCGCCCTACAGGAATGGCGTAGGGCGGACTTCAGTCCGCCTTCTTGTTGGCGTCGTAACCGACCACGACGAAGCCGCGCGTGCGGCCCTCGTTGTCGGCATCCGGCGTGTTCATCGCGGCGAACAGATCGGCCGCCGTCACCCACACCGGGGGATATTTGTAGCGGGCGACATCGAGGATGAGGAAACGGTCCGCCGTCGCGTCATAGGCGGCGAGCGGCGAGATATGCCCGCCGCGCTCCTGCCCCATCGCACGACGAAGATAGTTCACGATGACGTACTGGTCCTTGGCGGCCAGCGCCTGCTGGGCGATGGCGCGGAACTGCGCGAGGTCCATGTCGGCCGCGTGATGCACCTCGGCACGCACGCCGAAGGTGCGCAGCAGCGCGCCGAGCTGATCGAGGGTCATGCCCTGCCGCGCGATCACCGCTTGCGGCAGCACCGCCTCGGTGCGGGCATCGAGCACATTGTCTTGCGTGTAGACGTGATACGGCTCGTACGCGGGCGTCGACGGCGCCGGCACGCCGAGCGCGTTCAGCACCATCACCGTCGAGGCGACGCCGCAGAAGGATTGCGTCTTCTGCGTGACGAACTGGATGCTGAGGTTCCAATACGATTGCCGCGCCGGCGCTTCCAGCAGCATCTTCGCCCCGGCATCGCTGTTGAGGCCGACGAGGCTGTCGGGTAGCGGCAGGGTGCGGGAGAGCGCTGGGGTGGCAAGCAGGGCCAGCGCAGCAACGAGATAGGCAAGGAGGCGGGTGGCGAGCGAGGCCGACCCGTTGCATCCGGACTGGATCGTGCTCGACCTCGATCCCAGCGAAGGCGTCGCCGCCAGCGAGGTGATCCAGGTGCCGCATGACGTCCACGACCGGCTCAGGGCTAGGCTTCGCGATGGCATGGCGGAGGTGGAGCGGTCGTGGTCCCGCTTACTACGATCGGCCCCCACCGACGCGCTACGCCGGCTCGAGGCGCTCGGCCCCCGTCCGGGGCACCGGCGAGAAGGTGAGGGCGATCGCCACGGCCCCGAGCGCGACAGCGAGTGAGGCGAGGTGCATCCCCGCGTAGTCGCCGAAACGGTCGAAGATCCAGCCGCCGACCGGCGGCCCCGCCGCCATGCCGACGCAGGAGGCCAGGGTCGCGGCACCGAACACCGTGCCCATGATGCGGGTGCCGAAACAGTCGCGCACGAGGACCGCGTAGAGCGGCATCACCCCGCCATAGGCCAGGCCGAAGACCGCGGCGACGGCATAGAACTGCCCGAGGTTGCGGGCCGGGAGGAAGGCACCGATCGCGAGCGCCTGCAGCAGCAGCCCGCCGATCAGCACGGGCTTGGCGCCGTGGCGGTCGGCGAGGACGCCCAGGAGCAGGCGCCCTCCGAGTCCCGCCAAGCCCTGCAGGCTGTAGACGCTGACGGCGGCCAAGGCGGACAGGCCGCAGACCATCGCGTAGCTCACCACGTGGAAAATCGGGCCTGAATGCGCCAGGCAGCAGGCGAAGAAGGTCGCCGCGAGCACCACGAATTGGCGGCTGCCCAGGGCCTGGCGTACGGTGAAGCCCCCGCCCGCCGGCCCAGCCGCAGCGGTGGCGGCAGAGGCCATCGCCGGTGGACGGCGCAGGAGCAGCGCGGCTGGCAGCAAGATGGCCCAGGCGAGGAGCCCGATCACGAGCTGGGCGGTGCGCCAGTCATAGCCAGAGAGCAGCAGCCACTGCGCGAAAGGCGCGACCGTCACCGGTGCCATGCCGAGCCCGGCGGAGACGAGGGAGACGGCGAGCGCGTGGTTGCGGTCGCACCAGGCGCTGGCCGTCGCCATCATCGGCGCGAAGAAGGCGCCGACCGCCGTCCCGATGAACAGGCCGTAGGCGAGCTGAAAGGCAAGCAGGCTCGTCGCCCGGCTGGCCAGTACCAGCCCGGTGCCGAGCAGCAGCCCGCCTGCGATACCGACAATCCGCGGGCCGTGGCGGTCGCTGACCCAGCCCCAGCCGAAGGCGCCGACCCCCATGGCGAGGAAGGCGATCGTCATGGAGGCGGAGATGCTGGCGTGCGACCAGCCCGTCCCGGCGGCGATGGGGTCGAGGAACACGGCGAGCGAGAACATCGACCCCATGCCGATGCAGCCCATCAGCGCGCCGACAGCGACGATAACCCAGCCGTAGTGTCGTTCCATTCGCGTCTTCCTCCGGCGAAGCCCGTGCCGACCAGCATCGGGGCTTTGCTCTGGTCCCCATCCTCCCAGATCATGGCCGCGATGCAAACGGCTGTGCCGCAGGCGCCGGCCTGCCCGCGTAGGACAGGAACCTGCTTCCGAAAGAGGCAGAGCTGACGACAGCCGCCGCGGCCGACCGCGACCGTGCTGTTGCCGTTCTTCTCTATGGCGACGGGACTGGGGGCGCTGATCGAGCCCGACTCGGCAGCCTTCCTGGGCGTGTTCATCGCGGGGACGGTGGCGACGATGTTGGGCAAGGTCGCGGGCGGGCGATACCGGCGTGAGAAGCCGGCAAACGGTGGTCGTTGGCGCTCGCGTCGGGATCGCTGATGCAATCAAGGGGCTGATGGGGGGCATTGTGCTGGTCTGCCCGCCGGGGGACTCGAACCCCCACGCCATTGGCCGCGAATTTTAAGTCCGCTGCGTCTACCGTTCCGCCAGGCGGGCCAAGCGTTGTTCGTCATGGTCCGCGCAGGCGGACCATCCACGACTTTGCGGGTCCGCAAGGAAGGCGTGGATGGTCGGCCTGCGCCGACCATGACGAAGTGCTACGAGCCTTGCGCAATGTCGCGCGCGATGTCCAGCGCCCGGCGGAGCAGGGTCTCGCTTGCCTCGGGGGTGCGGAAGGCGCTGTGGGCGGAGAGGGTGACGTTCTCGAGCTCGGTCAATGGGTGGCCAGGAGGTAGGGGCTCGGTGTCGAACACGTCGAGCCCGGCATGGCCGATCTGGCCGGAGCGTAGCGCCGCGATCATCGCGGCCTCGTCAACCAGCGCGCCGCGCGCCGTGTTCACCAGGATCACGCCGGGGCGCAGCTGCGCGATGCGCTCGGCGGAGAGGAAGCCGCGCGTCTCGTCGGTGAGCAGCAGGTGCAGCGACAGCACGTGGCTCTCGGCGAGCAGGCGGTCGAGCGGGACGAACTCGACGCCGGGGGTGGTGCGCGGCGTGCGGTTCCAGGCCAGCACGCGCATCCCGGAGCCGCCGGCGATGCGCGCGACCTCGGCCGCGATGCCGCCGAAGCCGAGTAGGCCGATGGTCTTGCCACCGAGCTGCGCGCCCTCGGTGCGCGGCCAGCCGCCGGTGCGGATGACGCGGTCCATCGCCGCAAGGTCCCGCGCCGCCGACCACATCAGGGCGATGGCGTGCTCGGCCACCGCGACGTCGCCGTAGCCCTTGATGGTATGGACGGTGATGCCCGCCTCGGCCAGCTCCTCGGGGTGCATGTAGCTGCGGGCACCGGTGCCGAGAAAGATCACGTGCTTGAGGCCGGCGCAGCGCCGCAGCACCTCCGTCGGCATCTGGGTGCGGTCGTCGAGCACCGTGTCATAGCCGGCGAGCAGGCGCGGCAAGTCCTCGGGGCCGACATGGTCCTGCTGGTGAACGTCCACCGGCGGATCGTCCGGGCGGACGACGCAGCGGAAGATTACGTCCAGTTCGGCCGTGGCGTCGACGAAGAGTGCTTTCATCCGAACCCCCCTGATCCGGCGCAGTCTGCGCAAGGCCGATTGCCTCGGCAACCGGCCGCCCGGTATCACGGCGGTTCCGATGGCCCGCACCTCCCGCCTGGCAGTTCCCGAGCCGCGTCGCGTGCCCGTGCGCCGGCGCGGTGGCGTGCGGCTGCTGCGCTGGGGGGTGATCGGCACGATCTGGGGCGCGCTCGCGCTGGCGGCGGGCTTGCTGTGGTTCGCCTGGGATCTGCCGCGACCCGAGGCGGCGCTCGACGCGGCCCGGCGGCCGGGCATGACGCTGGAGGACCGCTCCGGGCGCGTGTTCGCGACATTCGGCGATCTGGTCGGCGAATCGCTGCGGCTGCCCGCCGTGCCGCACTATCTGCCCGCGGCGGTGGTTGCGGTGGAGGACCGGCGGTTCTGGTCGCATCCCGGCATCGACGTATTCGGCGTGGCGCGGGCGATGCTGACCAATATTGGGGCCGGGCGCGTGGTGCAGGGCGGCTCGACGATCACGCAGCAGGTCGCCAAGACGCTGTTCCTGACCAACGCGCGGACCTTGCGGCGCAAGGTGCAGGAGGTGCTGCTGTCGCTCTGGCTCGAGCATAGTTTCAGCAAGCAGGAAATTCTCGAGATCTGGCTGAACCGAGTCTATCTCGGCTCCGGCGCCTGGGGCGTGGACGCCGCCGCGCGGCTCTATTTCGGGGTCTCGGCGCGGCACGTGAGCTTATGGCAGGCGGCGGTGATCGCCGGGCTGCCGCGCGCGCCGTCGCGCTTCAATCCCCGCGTCAACCCGTCGGCCGCCGCCGCCCGGGCGACGGAGGTGTTGGCCGCGATGGTTGAGAACGGTGCCATCAGCGCCGCGCAGGCGGAGCGCGCCGCCTCCGAGGTCGCCTTCCCGCCGCACCCGTCCACCGCGGCGGCCTGGTATGCCGATTGGGCGGCCGAGCAGGCCGCGAGGGTGTTGCCGCAGGATCAGGACGCGGTGCTGCGGACCACGCTCGATCAGCGCATCCAGGGCGTCGTCGAGGCGCGGCTTGACGCGATGCTGGTCGGCCCCGGCGCGGCGGCGGGGGTGGGTCAGGGCGCGGTGGTGGTGCTCGACGCGACGAGCGGGGCGGTGCGGGCGATGGTGGGTGGCCGCGACGCGCGGGAGAGCGGCTTCAACCGCGCGGTGCAGGCCCGAAGGCAGCCCGGCTCGTCGTTCAAGCCGTTTGTCTGGCTCGCCGCCCTGGAGAAGGGCGTGCGGCCGGATGACATGGTGCTCGACGCGCCGGTGCGGGTCGGCGGCTACAGCCCGGCGAATTTCGAGCATCGCTATCTCGGTGAGATCACCGTCGAGGAGGCACTGGCGCAGTCGATCAACACCGCCGCCGTGCGGCTGATGATCGAGGCGGGAGGCCCGCGCGCGGTGGGCGCGGTGGCGCGACGACTGGGCCTGAGCGAGCAGTTTCCCAACAACGCCTCGCTGGCGCTGGGCACCTCCGAGGTTGGGCTGTTGGAGCTTACGGCGGCCTATGCCGCGTTCTTCAACGGCGGGGTCCGTGTGGCGCCCTACGCGATCGAGAGTTTTCGCAGCGGCCGGCATACTGTGGCCACCGGCCATGCCCTGCCCGAGCAGGTGGTCGATCCCGCGGACGCGGCGATGATGGCGCGGATGCTGGCTGCCGTGGTGCGCAGCGGAAGCGGCCGCGCGGCTGCCATGCCGGGCGCATCGGTCGCCGGCAAGACCGGCACCACGCAGGATTATCGCGATGCCTGGTTCATCGGAGCGGTGAACGGCACGGTGATCGGCGTGTGGCTCGGCAACGACGACAACCGGCCCATGCGGGGCGTGACCGGCGGGAGTTTGCCGGCACGGTTGTTCGGCGAAATAGCGAGGGCCGTGAAGGCGGAATGAATTCCGCCCTACGAGGCCTGGCGTAGGGCGGAATTCATTCCGCAATCCTGCTCCGCGGCGGGGTGTCCTTGCCTGGGCCAAGGGTGCGTTGCAGGAGCACGCTGTCGAGCCAGCGGCCATGTTTGTAGCCAACTGCCTCCAGTATGCCGATGAGGCGGAAACCGCATCGCTCGTGCAGGCGGATGGAGGCTGTGTTGCCGTTGTCCCCCACGACGGCCACCATCTGGCGCAGCCCGAGGGACTCGCACTCGGCGATCAGCGCGCGCAGCAGGAGGGTGCCGATACCGTGGCCGATCGTGTCGGGATGCACGTAGACCGAGTTTTCCACCGTGTCGCGATAGGCCGCGCGTGGCCGATACGGTCCGGCATAAGCATAGCCGAGCACCGCGCCGTCCGCCTCCGCGACCAGGTAGGGAAAACCGCGCGACAGAAGCTCCGCGCGGCGGCGGCGCATTTCCTCGATCGGAGGGGATTCTGTCTCGAAGGACGCCGTGCCGTGCCGGACGTGATGGCCGTAGATCGCCGTAATCGCTTCGAGGTCGGCTTCGCGGCTGGGGCGGATCGTAACGGTGCTGGTGCTCATGGATTGTCCCGTTGCGTGCCGCGGGGATCGAGGCCGATGTCGCGTAGCAGCCGGTCGTCGAGCTCGCAAAGGCGTCTGCGCTGGCGGATTCGGGAATGCTCTGAGCCGGCGAGATAGAGGCAGAGTTCGCGCAGAATGCCAACCGCTGCTGGCCGACAGCGCGCGCGAGGCATCCGCGCCGAAGGGACAGCGAGGCGGGTCGTGACGGGATGATGCGCGGCAAAATTCATATCCGCAGGCTCGACAATCGTGGGACGAGGCGGAAGAAAAAATTTCCGATGTGCCGCATCAGAATAAGATTGCCTTATGTCCCTCCCTTCCTTGCGCCAGCTCCGCACCTTCCTTGCCGCCGTCGAGACGGGGAGCGTGACGACGGCGGCCCGGTCGCTCGGCCTCACCCAGCCGGCCGCCAGCCAGCAGCTGCGCGAATTGGAACGGGCGCTCGGCGCGCGGCTGCTCGAGCGGGCGGGTGGGAAGCTGCTGCCGACCGCCGCCGGCCAGGCGCTGCTGGAGCCGGCGCGGCGGGCGCAAGCGGCGGCCGAGGATGCGGCCTCGGCGGTGGCAGCGTACCGCTCAGGCGAGGTCGGGAGGGTGCGGCTCGGCACGGGCGCGACGGCCTGCATCCATTTGCTGCCGCCGATCCTGGCCGCCGCGCGCCAAGGTATGCCGGGCCTCGAGATCACCGTCGCGATCGGCAACAGCGAGGAGGTGGTGCGGCTGGTGGAGGTCGGCGAGCTCGACATCGCCCTGGTGACGTTGCCGGTGCCAGTGGCACGATCGATGCGCGTCACGCGGCTGTTGCGCGACCCGTTGGTCGCGCTGCTGCCCGACGGGATGGCGGCCACCGCGGGCGTTCTGGGGCCGTCGCAGCTTGGGCGCTTGCCGCTCATCCTCTACGAACAGCGGGGGGCAACGCGCGCCATCGTGGACGCCTGGTTCCGCCGCGCCGGGTTCGAGGCGCGGCCGATCATGGAGCTGGGCAGCGTGGAGGCGATCAAGGTGCTGGTCGCGAGCGGCCTCGGCGTCTCGGTCCTGCCGGAGCTGGCCGTCCGGGAGCCGGTGCGCGGCGCCGTGACGCGGCGATTGCGACCGGCGCTGTCGCGCGAGCTCGGCTACGTCGTGCGGAGCGAGAAAGTGCGGGAGCGCGGGCTGCGGGTGTTCACCGACGAGCTCGAAAAGCTCGGTGCTGCGGCGCTCAGTCCCTGACCCAGGTGACGGCTTCCGCGAGATCCGCGCGGCGGGTGCGGAAGCCGTTCGCGGGGTGCGTGTGGTCGGCATAGCCGAATGAGATGCCGCAAACGACGCTGCGCGAATCCGGGATGTCGAAGTAGCTATGTAGGAAGGGTGAGCAGCGGGCGAGTGCTGCCTGCGCGATGGTGGCGATCCCCAAGCTCTGTGCCGCCAGCATGAGGTTGCCGACATAGAGCCCACAATCCACCGCGCCGTAGACGCCGAGGTCGCGCTCCGAGGTGATGATCATGACGTGCGGCGCGCCGAACAGCCGGAAATTCTCCCGCGCTTGCACGGCCGACGCCGCCCGATCGCCCGGCTTCACGCCGACGCTGTCATAGAGCTGCCAGCCACATTCGCGCCGGCGGTCGCGATAGACGCCGAAATAGCCCAGCGGGTACGGCAGGTCCGGTTGCTCGGGCTGGCCCGTCGCGCCGACATGCTCGAGCAGCGCCGCGCGGAACCGGTCCGTGGCGGGCGGCTCGGTGACGATGACCTGCCAGGGCTGTGAGTTGCACCAGGACGCCGAGCGCTGCGCCATCGTCAGCATCCGCTCGATCGTTGCCGTTGGCACCGGGTCCGGCCGGAACGCGCGACAACTGAACCGGCCGGCGAGCAGTTCCGCCAGCGTCTCGGCGGCTCGCGTATCGCTCGGCGATGCGGTCAGGGTTTTGCTCAGTTGCACTCGTCACCTCGTCGTTGCGGCAGGCCGTCTTCCAGGAACAGCTGCACCTGCTCGAACAATTCCATGCGGTTCCGTTCCATCAGCACGGTGTGCGTCGCTTCGCCGATCATCGCCAGGCGCTTGCGCGGCGTGTTGACCAGTCGGGCGAATAGGGCCTGTGCCATCGTGGGCGGCGTGTCGTGGTCCCATTCGCCGACCACGATCATCGTAGGCGCGGTGATGCGAGCGGGATCGTAGAGTGGGCGCCCCGCCGCCCAGAACTCGCGCGAGTCCTGCACCACGCCGTTCGGCGCGCGGAGAACGGGGGGCGTTTGGGCGGCGCCGATCGGATCGGTCGCGAATGTCGCATCCGCCCATGCATCGAACCATCCCGCCGGGATCAGGTCATTCCGCTTGCTCTCGGGTACGCCGTTCAGCCATCGCTTGCGGGCGTCCTCTCGCGTGACGGCACGCCAGGCTCCGAGCCGGCCGCCTTGGTCGGTGGGCGAGGGCGCCTCGCGCAGCCATCCCGGCGCGAACTGCACCAGTTTCTCCACCTTGTCGGGGTGGGCCGCGGCGTAGCTGCCCATGATGGCGCAGCCCCATGACCAACTGATCAGCACGACGCGCGACACGCTGCGCTCGCGTCGGATGTGCTCGACCACCACATCGACGTCGCGCCGCGCGCTCGCGGTGTCGGCGAATGGCGGGTTGGCCTCCGCTGGCGCATCCATTGCCGACGGTCGTGTGGAACGGCCGTAGCCGCGCACGTCGAGCAGGTACACGTCGAAACCGCGCCGCGCGATGAACTCCATCCAGGAGATGCCATCCAGCCGCAGATCGAATGCCGTCTCCGCCGGGTAGGTCGCGCCGTGCACGAACAGCACGGTGCGCTCGGGCGGAAAGGTGGACGTGGCGGCGGGGCGCTTGTTGCGGACGTAGATGGAGATGCCGGGATCGGCCGACGGCACCATCGTCTCTCGCGTGATCAGCTCGTCCATGCGGGCGAGCTTGGGTGAGCCCTGCCGGAGGGTCAACACCGCCCGCTCATTCCGCGACGGAGATAACTAGGAAAGAATTCCTTGACAGGCTCTGGCCCGGCCCATAAAACCGCCTTGTCAACGGGCGAGGTGCGCCCTGCGACGGAGCTTCGAGCCGACCCGGCCGCCGGTGTGGACCATTCCACGCGGCGGCTTTTTTGCGTCCTTCCACGTGTTGTTTCGTTTGCAAGGAACCTTCATCATGGCATTCGCCGTCCGCGATCTTTCCGTGCTTGCCTACGCCAACGGCTTTACCCTTTGGCACTACAAGGCCGGCGACGACGCGCTGGCGTCGGTGGGCGCCTCCGGGTTCTTCGATGGCGCGGCGGACATGCTGGCGTCCGGCGACATCATGATGGTGTCGGCGGCCGAGGGCGCGCGGGTGCTGGCGATGGCGCAGGTGGATGGGAAAATAGTCGCCGCACCGATGGGCTAAGCAGTCAGGCGCCCACCAGCGCGCGGTGGGCCTGCTCGCCGGCCTCGGTGATCTCGAACCGGCTGTCGGGCCTCGCTTGCGCCAATCCCATCCGGGCGAGGCGCTCTAGGCACGGCCCGTCCTTCAGGGCGGGCGGGCGGCCGATCGGGCCGGCGAGGCTGAGGCGATGCAGCGCCGAGCGGCAGCAGGTCTCGAGATAGGGGTCGCTCCACATTCGGCGCAGTGTAGGGCATAAGCGGCCCCGAATGTCCCCCGCCCTTGCGTCCGCCCTCCTCCCCGTGCTGCGTCGAATCGACCCCGAGCGGGCGCACCGTGCCGGGCTTGCGGGCCTGCGCTGGGGGCTGGCGGGTCGCGCCGCTGCCGAGGACGACCCGGCGCTCGCCACAACCGCATTCGGGCTCGCATTCAAGAATCCGATCGGGCTCGCGGCCGGGTTCGACAAGGACGCGGTCGCGGTCGCGGGGCTCAGCCGGCTCGGCTTCGGCTTCGTCGAGACGGGCACGGTCACGCCCCGGCCGCAGCCCGGCAATCCGCGCCCGCGTCTGTTCCGGCTGGAGGCGGACCGGGCGGTGATCAACCGGATGGGCTTCAACAATGGCGGGCTGGACGCCTATCTCGGCCGGCTCGACGCGATCCCGCGCAGCGCTGTGCCGGTGGGCGCCAATGTCGGCATCAACAAGGAGGGTGCCGATCCGGAGCGGGACTATCCCGCGCTCGTTGCCGCCGTGGCGCGGCGGGCCGATTATGTGGTGATCAACGTCTCCTCGCCGAACACGCCGGGCCTGCGCGACCTGCAGGGCGAGGCGCGGCTGAGATCGATCCTCAGCGCCGTCGCCGCGCACGTGCCGCAGCGCCCGCCGTTGCTGGTGAAGCTCGCCCCCGATCTGTCGGGGGACCGCCACTGTTCGCGCGCTCCACCGCCATGCTGGCCCGCGCCTATCTCCTCGCGCGCGGACGCCTGGCGCTGATCGGCGCGGGCGGCGTGTCGTCCGGCCGGGATGTGCTGACAAAAATCCAGGCGGGCGCGCGGCTGGTGCAACTCTACACCGCCTTCGCCTATGACGGCCCCGCGCTACTCCCGCGCCTCAAGGCTGACCTTATCGCCGCGATGCGCGAGGCCGGGTTTGCGCGCGTCGAGGACGCGGTCGGCACCGACGCCTCCCACCTCGCAGGACTGACTTGATGGAATTCCTCACCGGCTTCGCCCCGCTCGCCGCGCGTTTCGACGGGCTGATCCTCGACCTCTGGGGCGTGGTGCATGACGGCGTGCGGCCCTATCCGGGCGCGGTCGATTGCCTGGCCCGGCTGCGCGATGCGGGCAAACGAGTGGTGATGCTGTCGAACGCGCCGCGGCGGGCCGCGCCCGCGCAGGCAGCGATGCGCCGCATGGGTATCGACGATGCGCTTTACACCGGCATCATGACCAGCGGCGAGGCGGTGCATCTTGCGTTGCGCGAAAGGCCCGACGCCTGGTGGGCCTCGCTCGGCTCCCGGGTGTTCCATCTCGGGCCGGAGCGCGACCTCAACGTGCTCGACGGACTGGCGCTGGAGCGCGTGGCGCGTCCGGCGGAGGCGGATTTCGTGCTCAACACCGGCCCCGACGATCACCGCAATCCGACCGAGATGGCCGAGTTCGAGCCGGTGTTGCGCGAGTGCGGGGCCGCGGGGCTCAAGATGATCTGCGCCAACCCCGATCTTGAAGTGATCCGCGATGGTCGCCGCGTGCTGTGCGCGGGTGCGCTGGCGGTTCGCTATAGCGAGTTGGGCGGCGACGTGCGTTCCCTGGGCAAGCCCGATCCGGCGATCTACGGCCCTGTGCTCGACTGTCTCGATCTGCCGAGGGAGCGGGTGCTGGCGGTGGGCGACGCCTTACGCACCGATATTGCCGGCGCGGCGGCAATCGGCGTCGCGTCCTGCTGGGTGCTCGGCGGCCTGCATGGCGATGCGCTGGACTCGGGGCCGGACGCCGCACGCGAGGCGGTGCGGGCGGCTGGCTTGTCGCCGATTGCCTGCATTCCGGGCTTCGCCTGGTAGACACGAGGCGGGCGGCGCCAGCGACGCCGCCCGGACTTGTCGTATCAGTGGTTGCGGTTCGATCAGCGTGTGGTGCCGGTCGTGTTCGAGTTGGTGGTCGCGCCCGAACCGGTCATGCCGCCGGCGGTGCCGCTCATGCCGTGCGTGGCGCTGCCGGGGCCGCTCGACGGAGCCGGACGGGTGCTGTTCATGCTGCTGCTGGAGCCGAGACTCTTGGCGCTGCCGCCGTAGGTTCCGCCCATGCTGGTGCCATTCGTGCCGGTCGGGCCGGGCATGTTCGCCCCGCCGCCTCCGGCGCCGCCGCCATTGCCACCGCTGGAACCGCCGCCAGCTCCGCCGCCCGCGCCGCCACCCTGAGCGAAAGCCGCGCCCGACAGACCGAAGGCAAGGGCGGCGGCGAGAAGAACGGTTTTCTTCATGCGTGATCTCCTGTCATGCCGACCTGAAAGGTCAGGCCGCCGGCCGAATCCGGCCGAGACGGGTGCAACGGCGGGCTTCCCCGAGGGTTCGGGAAAGTTTGGTAACGAATGAGGTATGGGCGCGCGGGCGCTCAGGCGTGCCCGGCGGCGCTCGACAGCTGCAGCGGGTCGATATGCA
This sequence comes from Alphaproteobacteria bacterium, assembly GCA_017307285.1. Lineage (GTDB taxonomy): Bacteria > Pseudomonadota > Alphaproteobacteria > Acetobacterales > Acetobacteraceae > JAFKFI01. The sequence goes on from JAFKFI010000060.1 coordinate 16,633, forward strand.
GCATGGCCAGGGCACGCAGCCATTTGGTGTCGTGCTCGGCGTCGAACACCAGCGTCTCGTCCGAAGGGGCGGAGAGCCAGATATTGTTGGTCAGCTCGGCGTCGAGCTGACCGGGACCCCACCCGGCGTAGCCGAGGGCGAGAATTCCCTCGCGCGGGCCGCCGCCACTGGCGATCGCCTTCAGCACGTCGAGGCTGGCGGTCAGCGCCAGGCCGTCATCGACCAGCAGGCTGGCATCGCTGGTCCAATCCGCGGTGTGCAGCACGAAGCCGCGCGCCTTCTCCACCGGGCCGCCCGCGCACAGCGCAATCTGGCGGGTCGGCGGGTTGGGTGCGATTTCCAGCTGCTTCAGCAGATCCTCGAAGGTCGGCGCGCCAAGCGGGCGGTTGACCACAATGCCCATCGCGCCGTCTGGCGTATGCGCGCAGAGATAGATCACGCATTGAGCGAAACGGTCGTCGCCGATCGCGGGCATCGCGATCAGCAGCTTGCCGGTCAGGAACGGGTCCACGGGATCTGTCTTGGCCATCGTGGGAATCTGGGGTGGTCTCGCCCGCTGCGCAAGCGCCGCCGGGAGGCAGGCGTGACAGTTGCCGTCGGGGAGGCTAGGAGTCCTCGCATCGGCAACGAGAAGCGAGGCGGCCCATGACGATCAAGGTTGGCGACACCATCCCGTCCATGAAGCTGATGCAGGGCACGGCGGAGGGCCCGAAGGAGATTTCGACGGACGAGATCTTCAAGGGCAAGAAGGTGGTGATGTTCGCCGTGCCCGGCGCCTTCACTCCGACATGCAGCGCCAAGCACCTGCCGGGCTTCGTGCAGAACGCAGCGGCGATCAAGGCGAAGGGCGTCGACAAGGTGGTCTGCCTCGCGGTGAACGACGCATTCGTCATGGCTGCCTGGGCCAAGGACCAGGGCGTGGACGACAACATCATCATGCTGGCCGACGGCGCCGGGCAGTTCACCAAGGCGCTCGGCCTGGAGCTCGACCTGATGGGCCGGGGCATGGGCATCCGGGCGCAGCGCTTCGCGCTGGTGGCGCAGGACGGCAAGGTGACGCATCTCGCGGTGGAGCCGCCGGGCGGGTTCGACGTGAGCAAGGCCGAGTCGATCCTGGCGAACCTATAAGCCCGCCTGCCGGCCGCGCGCGGGTCAGGCCCGCAGGAGCACGTCGAGCAAGCGCGCGGCCGCAGGCAGCCGGACGCAAGCGTCGCCATCCGTCCAGCGTGACAGCCCCGGCTCGATCGGCCACCAACCGCGGCCGATGGCGTCGCTGTCCAACGGTAGCGCGTCGCCAGCGTCCATCCTGAGATTTCGCACGTTCAAGCCGAGCAGGCGGCGGTCCTCGAGCCAGGGGCGCGCCTCGGTCGGTCTGGCGGCGGGCGACAGCAGCCGGATCTCCGAACAGGCGCGCGGCAGGGCAAACGTGATCCGGTCGTTGCGATGCACGGTCGGCCTGATCCGGCGCTTGCCGGCGATGAGCGTCACGTCCGGCCGTGGCGCTAGACGGGCTTCGGGCGTGCTCACTCCGGCCCGCTGGGCCACCGCGCGCCACGCCCTTTCAGCGAAGCCATCATCGGGTGCCGAAGGAGCGCAGGCCGCTTGCCGAACCTTGTCGCGCCGATGATCGGGCCGCGCGTACCTGCTCGGGAAGAAACTCGCACAATCTTCTTCCAGGTAGGTTTCGACCGCCAGGCCCTCGGCAAAGACAAGGCCATGTCTTTCGGTTTCGATATGATAGTAATTGATCGCCCGTGGGAATTCCTGCACGACGCTCGCGCCGTTGATCAATCGATATGCCCGCAGCAGGTGTCCGTCGACATGGATGCAATGGTCCGGCGAGAGAATCAGGTCGCGACTGGGACGGCTGGGACCGATCGCTCCCGCTCGAATCCGCACCGGTGCGTTGAGCACGGCGTCGGAACGTGAGGATAGGTGCATTCTCCGATGTCCGACCCAGCGGATCGTCTCGAGGCTGCGTGCCGCGCCGGGACGCTCGACGAGGACGAGATCGCCTACACGCAGCGCCTCCACCGGTCGCGTGCCGAGGCTCGTCGCGATCAGCGTGCCTTTGCCGAAACAGGAAGCATTTGGTTCGGTCACGGTCCCGGAGAACGTTCCGTCCGACGCGAAGCTGACGAAGAAGCTGAAGTCGGTCAGAGTGGCGATCGGAGCGCCGTTCGCGTCAAGTAGCGTGACCTGAATCGCATTGACGTTCTGGGAGAAGCTGATTTCCTGCAGCGGGCTGGCAAGTTGCGGCGCTGACCAAGTCCCCCCGAACTCGTACTGAACGCGGTAGCTCTCTGCATCCTCGGCAGGGAGAATCATGGATGCGAGAAACGGCGACCCGGCATCCAGGGAGCAGCGTCGTCGCGGTCAGATGGCCGTTGATGAACCAGCCGGACGGCGGGGTGTTGCTTACTTGATCGAACTCGATCTCGTCGACCGTTGCCGTTCCCGTTATATTTCCAGACGGAGTTCCTGGGAACTGAAACGCCGGGTTCCCGAAGATGACGAGGTCGCTTGCTCCAGGGGGAGAAGCCGCCGGGGGCCCAATTAGCAACATTGTTGAAATCGTCGGGTTCCGGGTTGTTGCTGAAAAACCACGGCATCCACCGGTATTCGGTCATCTCCAGGCGCCTTCTTCAAGCTGTTGCAGGGCCGGCTGATTTGTCTTGGCCCGCGCGCGCGCTCGGGATATGAGGTCACGGGCGCAGCTGCGCCCCAAGACCGTTACGGAACGGTCCGTTCGTGTCAACCCCGGATCGGTTGCCGATGCAATCCGATCCGTGCGACCCGCGTTCGGCTAGACCTTCGCCGCTAGCAGCTCCGTCAGGTTCTTGTCGAGCTGACCCATCGCAGCGGGGTCGGCGCCGAACAGCGCGAGGTGCCCGTCGAGCGTTTCGACCGGGCGGAATTCGGCGTCGGGAATGAGCCGCCACTCGGCTTGGCAATCGGCCGGCGGGAACAACAGGTCCGTCGACATCGGCATCACGAACGTCTTGGCCTTGATGCGGCCGAGCGCTGCCCGCAAGTCGCCGCCAGTGTGCCGGCTGACATCGCCGCGCTGCCATTTCCATGCCATGCACAAGAGATCGTTCGGGTCCATCACGCCGAAATAGGCGAACATGAAGTTGGTGATGAAGTCATCCATCGAGGAGAAGCCCAGCAGTTTGTGCCGGCCGGCCTCGAAGAACGCCGAGCCCCACCCCACGACGGCCCACAGCTTCGCGTGGCGTAGCAGCCCCTCGCGGACATCTTCGGCCGATTTGTAGAAGCCCTTGTTGAAACCGGGGTCGGAGGTGATCGCGTCGACCAGGGTTTCGGCGAGCAGGAAATCATGGATCGTGTTCCGCGCCGTGCCGGCGATGGGGGCGGCGCGTTTCACCATGTCGGGATAGCGCACCGCCCATTCGTAGGTCTGCTGCGCGCCCATCGAGCCGCCGACCACGAGGGCAAGCTGCTCGATGCCGAATTTTTCCGTTACCAGCTTGTGCTGCGCGCGAACGTCGTCGCCGATCCGCACATGCGGGAAATTCGCCATCCCGGCGGGTGCCGGCGTGTTGTGCGGCGAGGATGACAGCCCGCTGCCGATTTGGTTGATCGCGACGATGAAATATTTGTCGGGATCGAGTGCGCGGCCCTGGCCGATATACACCTGCTCCATGATCTTGTGGGTGCCGGAATACCAGGTCGGGATCAGGATGGCGTTGTCGCGGGCCGCGTTGAGCGCGCCGTAGGTCCCGTAGGCGAGCTTGCAGCCGCGGATCGTGCCGCCTTCCTCCAATTCGAGATTGCCGATGTCGTGCAGCTCGTAGGGGCCATGCACATCCTGCGAGTAGTACGCGTTTTCGATCATCGTTCCCTCGGGTTCGGTCAGTCGGGCAGGAATCGGGACGGCTGCCCGTCCCGATCGCCCGTGCGGCAGATGTCAGGCGAGCGCGAAGCCCTCGTAGCCCTTGGCGGCGACCTCGTCGCATTTCTTGCGGTAGCCCCCGACGCCTTCCGGTCCGAGATAGGGCAGGAAGGCGCGCGGCTTGCCCTGGATGTTGGCGCTCATGTACCAGGAGTTGGTGGCTGTCATCAGCGTTCCGCTGACCACCTCGTTGACGTGCTCGACCCACTCCTGCTGCGCGTCCGGTTTCGCCTCGATAGTGGTCTGGCCGGCCTTGCGCATCGCCTCGATGCAGTCGGTGATCCACTCGACGTGCTGCTCGATCGAGACCGGCATGTTCGACAGCACCGACGGGCTCTGCGGGCCGGTGATGGCGAACAAATTGGGGAAGCCGGCGACTGCGATGCCGAGATAGGTGTGGGGCCCGTCGACCCACTCCTGATCCAGCGTGCGGCCGCCACGTCCCTTGAGGTGCAAGGCCTTGAGCGCGCCGGTCATGGCATCGAAGCCAGTGGCGAACACGATGATGTCGGCCTCGTATTCCTTGCCGCCGGCGCGGATGCCGTGCTCGGTGATCTCCTCGATCGCACCGTCTGTCGCGGCATCCACCAGCCGCACGTTGCTCTTGTTGAAGGTCTCGAAATAGTTGGTGTCGAGCGGCTGGCGCTTGGTGCCGTAGGCGTAGCCCTTGGGAATCAGCCTCTCGGCCACCGCCGGGTCCTTCACCGTGTCGCGGATCTTGCGCTTGAGATAGTCGGCGCAAAGATCGTTGGCTTTCTGGTCGAAGAACATGTCCTGATAGTTGGAGAGCCAGTAGGCGAAGCCGCCTTCGTCCCACATCCGGTCGAACTCGCGCTCGCGCTCCTCGGGCGTGGTTTCGAGCACCGATTTCGGAATGAAGTAGTGCTCCTGGCCGAAGAACGATTCACGGATGCGCTGGACGATGGCGTCATAATCCGCCTTCCGCGCCTTCACGCGCTCGGGGTCCACCTTGCCGTTGCGCGCCGGCACGCAGTAGTTGGCAGTGCGCTGAAACACGGTGAGCTGCTTGGCTTGCTGCGCGATCTCGGGGATAGCCTGCACCGCAGTCGCGCCGGTGCCGACCACCGCCACGCGCTTGCCCGTGAAGTCGACTCCCTCGTGCGGGAAGCGACTGGTGTGGTACCATTTGCCCTTGAAATTCTCGATGCCCTTGAAGGGCGGCAGGTTGGTGTCGGAGAGGCAACCCACCGCCGCGATGACATAGCGTGCCGTAACCGTCTCGCCGGTCGCGGTGTGGACCGTCCACAGATTGTTCGCCTCGTCGAACTCGCCGCCGGTCACGCGCGTGTTGAACTGGATGTCGCGTTTGAGGTCGTGGCGCTTGGCGACATGCTCGAGGTAGCGCAGGATCTCGGGCTGTTCGGGATAGCGTTCCGACCACTCCCACTCCTGCAAGAGCTGTTTGTCAAAAGTGAAACAATATATGTAGGAGTCGGAATCGCAGCGCGCGCCGGGGTAGCGGTTCCAGTACCAGGTGCCGCCCACGGTGCCGCCGGCCTCGTAGACTCGCACCTTGAGCCCGAGCCTGTCCCGCAGCGATTTCAGCATGTACATGCCGGAAAAGCCCGCGCCGATCACGACCGCGTCGAAGTGCTGCGTTGCGGTGGCCATGCTTCCCTCCCATCGCTCTTGTTGTTCTGGAAGGTAGACTAGCTCGGCTCTCCGAGCTTTGAACATGGCTTGCGGCGCGCTCGCCCAAAACTTACCGCCGGCGCCCAACCGCAGACTGAATAACGGTCGCGGTTATTCACTCCGCGGCTTGGGCGTAGGCCTCTAGCGGCGCGCAGGTGCAAACCAGGTTGCGATCGCCGTAGACATTGTCCACGCGCTTGACCGGCGGCCAGTATTTGGCCGCCGCGACCCAGGGCAGCGGGAAGGCGGCGAGCTGGCGCGGATAGGCGTGGTCCCACGTATCCGCCATCACCTCCGCTGCCGTGTGCGGCGCGTTCTTCAGCGGATTGTCCGCGCGGTCCAGCCGGCCGGCGGCGATGTCGGCGATCTCGCGGCGAATGGCGATCATCGCGTCGCAGAACCGGTCGAGCTCGGCGCGGCTCTCGCTCTCGGTCGGCTCGATCATCAGCGTGCCGGCGACTGGCCAGGACATCGTCGGCGCGTGATAGCCGTAGTCCTGCAGCCGCTTGGCGATGTCCTCCACCATCACGCCTGCCTCGCGCTGGAAGTCGCGGCAGTCGATGATGCACTCATGCGCCACCATGCCGTTCTGACCCGCGTACAGCACCGGATAGTGTCCGCGCAGCCGGGCGGCGACATAATTGGCGTTGAGGATGGCGACCTCGGTGGCGCGCGTCAGGCCCGCCGCACCCATCATGCGGATATAGGCGTAGCTGATCGGCAGGATCAGCGCGCTGCCGAACGGGGCGGCGGCGACCGGCCCGATGCCCGTCGCCGGGCCGGCATCCGCGCGCAGCGGATGGTTGGGCAGGAAGGGCGCGAGATGCGCCGCGACACCGATCGGCCCGACGCCCGGGCCGCCACCGCCATGCGGGATGCAGAACGTCTTGTGCAGGTTGAGATGGCAGACGTCCGCGCCGATCGCGGCGGGGCTCGTTAGCCCGGTCTGCGCGTTCATGTTGGCGCCGTCCATGTAGACCTGCCCGCCATGCGTATGCACGAGGGCGCAGATGTCGCGAATCTCCGCCTCGAACACGCCGTGCGTGCTGGGGTAGGTCACCATCAGCGCGGCGAGACGATCGGCATGCTTCTCCGCCTTGGCGCTGAGGTCCGCTAGATCGACGTTGCCGTCGCGATCGCAGCCGACCACCACGACGCGCAGACCCGCCATCGTGGCGCTGGCCGGGTTGGTGCCGTGCGCGCTCGACGGGATCAGGCAGATGTCGCGATGCGCTTCGCCGCGCGATTCATGATACGCGCGGATCGCCAGCAATCCCGAGTATTCGCCTTGCGAGCCCGCATTGGGTTGCAGCGACATGGCGGCAAAGCCCGTGGCTTCGCGCAGCCAATCCGACAGACGCCCGATCAGCGTCGTGTAGCCGTCCGTCTGATCGGCGGGCGCGAACGGATGGATGTCGGCGAAGCCCGGCAGCGAAATCGGGATCATCTCGGCGGTGGCGTTCAGCTTCATCGTGCAGGAGCCGAGCGGGATCATGCCGCGGTTCAGCGCGACGTCCTTGTCCTCCAGCCGCTTGAGATAGCGAAGCATCTCGTGCTCGGAGTGATGGCTGCTGAACACGGCCTGTTCGAGGAACTCGCTGCCGCGCAGCAGCGGCGCGGGAATGCTCGCCGGCGCCCCGGCGAGAGGTGCTCCGAGCACCCCGGCAAGCCGCTCCAGCTCGGATCGCGTGACCGTCTCGTCGAGCGCGATGCCGACGCAAGTGGCGTCGATCCGCCGCAGGTTGAAGCCGGCCGCCAGCGCCGCCGCCATCACCGCCTCGGCGGAATCGGTTTCGATCGCAACCGTGTCGAAGAATGCCTCGTGGCGCAGCCGCATCCCGGCGCGCACGGCGCAATCGGCCAGCAGGCGGGCCTGGAGATTGACCCGGCGGGCGATGCGCTTCAGCCCCTCCGGCCCGTGCCACACCGCATACATCGACGCCATCACCGCCAGCAGCACCTGCGCGGTGCAGATGTTGGAGGTCGCCTTCTCGCGGCGGATGTGCTGCTCGCGCGTTTGCAAGGCGAGGCGCATGGCGGGCTGGCCGGCGGCATCGACGCTGACACCGACGAGGCGGCCCGGCATCGCCCGGCGGAACGCGTCGCGCGTGGCGAAGAAGCCGGCGTGCGGGCCGCCGAAGCCCATCGGCACGCCAAAGCGCTGCGCCGACCCGACCACCACGTCGGCGCCCATCTCGCCGGGCGGCGTCAGCAGCGCGAGCGCCAGCGGATCGGCGGCGACGATGGCGAGCGCGCCGGCCTCGTGCGCCACGCGGATTTCCTCCGCCAGCGGCCGGATGGCCCCCGTGGTGCCGGGATATTGCAGCAGCACCGCGAAGGGATTGGCGGCCCCGATTGCGGCAATATCGCCCGGAGAAAAATCCACCAGCCGCCAGCCGAGCGGGCGCGCCCGCGTCGCCAGCACGGCGCGGGTCTGCGGGTGCACGTCCGCGCACACCGCGATCACGTCGGACTTTGACTTGGCGAGCGCGTGCGCCATCGCCATCGCTTCCGCCGCCGCGGTTGCCTCGTCGAGCAGCGAGGCGTTGGCGATGGGCATTCCGGTGAGCTCGGAAATCATCGTCTGGAAGTTGAGCAGCGCCTCCAGCCGCCCCTGCGCGATCTCCGCCTGGTAGGGCGTGTAGGCGGTGTACCAGCCGGGCGCCTCCAGCACGTTGCGCTGGATCACCGGCGGGGTGTGCGTGCCGTGATAGCCGAGACCGATCAGCGATTTCTTCACCGTGTTGCGCGCCGCGAGCTCGCGCAGTTCGGCGATCACGCCGGCCTCGTCGAGCGGCGGCGGTAGGTCGAGGGCGCGGTTGGCGCGGATGGCGCCGGGCACCGTCTTTGCGGCGAGGTCGTCGAGCGTCGCCGCGCCGACCACCGGCAGCATCCCGGCGATGTCCGCCTCGGAGGGGCCGATATGGCGTGCGACGAAGCTGTCCGGCGCCTCCAGCGCCGCGAGTTCGGCGAGCGCGTCCATCACAGCGTCTCCAGATGCGCCTGATATGCCGCGTGATCCATCAGCGCGTCGAACTCCGCCTCTTTCACGTCCTCCATGCGGAAGAACCAGCCGCCGCCCGCCGCCTCGCGGTTGACCAGCGAGGGATCGTCGACGACCGCCTGGTTGACGTCGCTGATGCGGCCACTGATCGGGGCGTAGACGTCGCTCGCCGCCTTGACGCTCTCCACCACGGCGCACGCCTCGCCGGCCTCGACCTGACGGCCCGGTTCGGGGAGCTCGACGAACACCACGTCGCCGAGCGCCTCCTGCGCATGGTCGGTGATGCCGACCGTCACCACGCCGCCGTCCAGCGTCACCCATTCATGGTCGCTGGTGTAGCGGGTCTCGGCGTTCAGCTTGGGCATGGGTTGCGTCCTTCAGCGGGCGTAACGGTGGGGAACGAAGGGGAGCGGGGCGACGTGGGCGGGCAGCGGCTTGCCGCGCACGGTGAGGTGCAACGGCGTTCCGTCGTCGGCGAGGTCGCGGCGGACGTAGCCCATCGCGATTGGCGCATTCAGGCTGGGCGAGAAGCCGCCCGAGGTGATGGTGCCGGCACCGGTGCCGTCCCCGGCGACGATCAAGGTGCCGGCGCGTGCCGGCGCGCGTCCGTCGGGGCGGATGCCGACGCGGTGGCGATGCGGGCCGTTCTCGAGCTGGTCGCGGATGACGGCGGCGCCGGGGAAATCCCCCGCCATCCGGCGGCGCTTTCCCAAGGTCCAGGTGAGCCCGGCCTCGACCGGCGAGGTGAGTTCGTCGATGTCATTGCCGTAGAGCGGCAGCCCGGCCTCGAGCCGCAGGGAATCGCGCGCGCCGAGTCCAGCCGGCTTCACCTCGGCCTCCGCCAGCAGGCGGCGGGCGAGCGCCTCGGCGTGCTCGGCCGGGACGGAAATCTCGAACCCGTCCTCGCCGGTGTAACCGGATCGGCTGACGATGCAGGGGATGCCGTCTAGGTGCGCCTCCAGGACGCCCATGAAGGCCAGCGCCCCCGCTTCCCGGCTCAGCCGCGCGATCACCGCAGCCGCGTCGGGGCCTTGCAGCGCCAGCAGGGCGCGGTCCTCATTCGGGAGGAGCCGCACCCCGGCGGGCAGCGCCGCCTCGATGTGCGGGAGATCGGTTGCCTTGCGCGAGGCGTTCACCACGAGAAACAGGCGGTTCGCGGCCAGGCGCGCGACCATGAGGTCGTCGAGGATGCCGCCCGCTTCGTTGGTCAGCAGCGTGTAGCGCTGGCGGCCCGGCTTGAGGCCGACGATCTCGCCCGGCACCAGACGTTCCAGCGCCGCGGCCGCATCTGCCCCCTGCAAGGTCGCCTGTCCCATGTGCGAGACGTCGAACAAGGCGGCGTGCTGGCGGCAGTGCTGATGCTCGGCGATGATGCCGGCGGAGTACTGCACTGGCATGGCGTAGCCGGCGAACGGCACCATGCGGGCGCCGAGCTCGCGATGCAGCGCGTCGAGTGGCGTGGTCGCCAGCGGGCGCGATTCCGGGTTCGCCGTGGGATCGTCGGGCAGGGCATTCTCGACCATCGGCAGCTCCGCAACAGGGTCGCCTTCCGGCCTAACGCCGGCAGGTGGGTTCCACCGAAACGCTCGATGTCACCCATCGACCCCCCTCTGTCGCGGAACCTGAGAGATTCGAGCCACGGTGCCGCCGGACCACTGGGCCGGGCGGGCGTGTCCCTTACTCCGTCGGTGCGGCGGGGCCGTGTAGCAGCCCCTCCGGCTTTCCAGAGGTCCTCGATCCCGGCGCGGTCCTTTTGCCTGAGCGTTTCCGGGGGCCGGTTGCGCCTTCGGCGGCGAGCCCGAATCGGACCCGCTCTCTCCCGCGCCGGATGCACGGGACCAGCCCAGCATGCCGCAGCGCGGCAGGCCGCGCAACGGAAACAGATCAGGCCGTTACCGAGGCCCGCGGCGGCGGTTGAGCGCGACCTCGTCGGGGGTGAGCTGGAATCCCACCACGAGGTCGTAGGCCGAGCCGGTCTTCTCGACGCTGATCGGCAGGGTGAGGCTCACCGGGTCGCTGGTCAGTCGCACGGTGTCGGAATTGGCGGCGAAGTCGGGCGTGATGTGATAAACCTGCTTGTCCAGAACCTGCCCGTTCTGCGTCACCGCGACAAAGAACGGTACGCTGCCGACCGGCCCGCGCGCCGCCGGGCCACGTGTCAGCCGCATCGACACCGCGACACTCACATCGAGTTCGCGTCGGGAGGCGCGGGTGCAATCGCCCGAGACGCCTGTGATCTGGCCGTCGAGCACCATATCGGTGAGGTCGTGCCCCGCGGCACCGGCCGAGCGGTAGCGGGTGAGATCGGCGGCGTCGGCGAGCACGCCGGCGTGGGGGCATTCCGGCGGGAAGGTGCTCGTCACCGGCCCGCTGCATCCGGCCAGCGTGGCCAACAGGACGGCGGTGGGAGCGATGCGCCGCGCCCTCGGGAGGAACGGTGTGCGGGAAACGGAGGTGAGGGGCGGAATGAGGGGTGAGACGGCTGGCATCGCTGCGGGCATGGGAGACTCCGGGGGCGAGGGTCGGGGCATATCGGCTGCGTCCGGAATGGACAACCGGACGGCAGGCCATCGGTCAAGCTTGACGCCGCCGGCGAAAGGGGCGATGCGGCCTGACGCCACGGTCAAACCCATGCAAGCCAACTCCTCCATCGAAATGCCCGAACTCCGGGTCCTGCTCGCCGGGCCGCGCGGCTTCTGCGCCGGGGTGGACCGCGCCATCCGGGTGGTGGAGGAGTCGCTGCGACGCTACGGCGCGCCGGTCTATGTGCGCCACGAGATCGTCCACAACCGCACCGTGGTGGAGCAGCTCGAGGCGCAGGGTGCGATTTTTGTCGAGAGCCTCGACGAGGTGCCGCCGGACGCCCCGGTGGTGTTCTCCGCCCACGGCGTGCCCAAATCCGTCCCCACCGAGGCGCAGCGGCGCAACCTCACCTATCTGGACGCGACCTGTCCCCTGGTCAGCAAGGTGCACCGCGAGGCGGAGCGTCATTTCGGCGCGGGCCGGCACATCCTGATGATCGGCCATGCCGGACACCCGGAGGTCGAGGGCACGATGGGCCAGCTGCCGCCGGGCGCGATGACCTTGGTGCAGGACGCCAAGGAGGCCCGCGTCGTCGCGCCGCCAGACCCCGGCACGAGGCTCGCCTTCATCACCCAGACCACGCTCTCGGTGGACGACACGGCCGAGATCGTCGCTATCCTGCGCGAGCGCTTTCCCGAGATCGTCGGCCCGGCGCGGGAGGACATCTGCTATGCCACCACCAACCGCCAGGCGGCGGTGAAGGCGGTGGCGCCTGATAGCGACCTGGTGATCGTGATCGGCAGCCCGAACTCCTCCAACTCCCAGCGGCTGCGCGAGGTCGCCGAGCGGGCCGGGGCGCGCGCGGCGGTGCTGCTGCCGCGGGTCGAGGACCTCGACTGGGCGAAGCTCGCGGGCGTGCGGACCCTGGGCGTGACGGCGGGCGCCTCGGCCCCGGAGTGGCTGGTCGAGCAGCTGATCGCCCGGCTGCGCGATCGCTTCGTGCTCTCGGTGGAGGAGCGGCGGGTGACGCAGGAGAACTTGGTGTTCAAGCTGCCCGCCCCGCTCGCCTGAGCCGGCCACGAGAGGCGCGATGGCGGTCTACACCGAGGTTTCCGACGAGGCGCTCGCGGCCTTCCTGGCGGATTACGAGATCGGCGGCCTGGTCGCCTTTCGCGGCATCGCCGAGGGGGTGGAGAACAGCAATTTCTCTCTCCGCACCACTGGCGGCGACTTCATCCTGACGCTCTACGAGAAGCGGGTCGATCCGGCGGAGCTGCCCTGGTTTCTCGGGCTGATGGAGCACTTGGCGCGGCACGGCATCGACTGCCCGCTGCCGGTGCGCGGGTGCGACGGGCAGGCGTTGCGCCAGCTCTGCGGCCGGCACGCCGCGATCACCACCTTCCTCCCAGGCATCTGGCCGCGCCGGGTGCGTCCGGAGCACTGCGCTCCGCTCGGCGCGGCACTCGCCGGCCTGCACGTCGCCGGCGAGGGCTACGCGCCGATACGGCCCAACGCGCTCGGCCCGGACGGCTGGCCCCCGCTGCTGGAGCGGGCCTGGGGGCGCGCCGACGAGGTGCAGCACGGCCTCGCCGCCGAGCTCGACGCGGCGCTGGGCGCGATCCAGCGCGGCTGGCCCACTTCGAGGGCCGTGTCTCGGGGCTCATCGACTTCTATTTCGCCGCGACCGACCTGCTGGCCTACGACCTCGCCGTCTGCCTCAATGCGTGGTGCTTCGAGCCGGATTTTTCGCTGAACGTCACCAAGGCGAAGCTGCTGCTGCGAGCCTACGACGCGGTGCGGCCGCTCTCGGCCGAGGAGCGCGCGGCCCTGCCCGTACTGTGCCAGGGGGCGGCGCTGCGCTTCCTGCTGACTCGGCTGTTCGATTGGCTGAACACCTCGCCGGGGGCGCTGGTCACGCGCAAGGACCCTCTCGAATTCCTGCGCCGCCTGCGCTTCCACATGGCCGCCCGCGACGAACACGCCTATGGCCTCTGAAACTCTCCTCGAAGGGGAAGCGCCGGTCGAGATCTGGACCGATGGCGGCTGCAAGCCGAACCCCGGCCCCGGCGGCTGGGGGGCCGTACTGCGCTTCCGGGGCCGAGAGCGCGAGCTGTCCGGTGCCGAGCCCGCCACCACCAACAACCGCATGGAACTCACGGCCGCCGCCGCGGCGCTCGAGGCGCTGACCCGGCGGTGCCGCGTGAGCCTGCACACCGACAGCGAATACGTCCGTAACGGCATCACCCGCTGGCACACCGGCTGGGTGCGCCGCAACTGGCGCAACGCGGCGGGCGATCCGGTGGCCAATATGGACCTCTGGCGCCGGCTGCTGGATGCCAGCGCGAAGCACGAAGTGGAGTGGCACTGGGTGCGCGGCCATTCCGGCGACCCGATGAACGAGCGCGCCGACCGGCTAGCGACGGCGGCGCGGGAGCGACTTTCGCGTTAGCAGCGTACTCCCAGCGAGAAGCGCTCATGCCCGTGTCCCTCGCCAAGCTGTTCATCGGCCGGCCTGTCGCTAACCGGGAGGCGGAGGACCTCAAGCTCGGCGTCATTTCGGGGCTGCCCGCGATGGGTCTCGACGGGCTCGGCTCTGCCTCCTACGGCCCCGAGGCGGCGCTTACCATCCTCGCCGCAACCGGGGCCGCGGGGCTTGGCGCGATCGAGCCGATCACCTGGGTGATCCTGATCCTGCTGGTCATCCTGTTCCTTTCGTACTGGCAGACGATCGCCGCCTATCCGAACAATGGCGGCTCGTACATCGTCGCAAAGCAGAATCTTGGGACCAATGCGGGCCTGCTCGCGGCGGCTGCGCTGATGGTCGACTATCTCCTGAATGTCGCGGTCGGCATCTCCGCGGGCGTGGGCGCCTTGACCTCGGCCATTCCAGCCTTGCACCCTCTCACGCTCTGGCTCTGCCTCGGGATTCTGATCGTCATAACGGTGACGAACCTTCGCGGCACCCGCGAGTCGGGGCTGGCCTGGGCGGTGCCGACTTATCTCTTCGTCGCCAGCCTGGGTTTCGTCCTGGCATGGGGCAGCTACAAGATCATGTCGTCCGGCGGCCAGCCCCAGCCCGTTGTCGCTCCTCCGGAGCTTCCCAAGGCCGCCGCCGGCCTGACGCTGTGGCTTTTGCTGCGCGCCTTCGCCAGCGGCTGCACGGCGATGACCGGAGTGGAAGCCGTGAGCAACGGGGTCGGCGCCTTCCGCGAGCCGCGGGTGCGGCACGCGCACGGCACGCTGGCGGCGATCGTGGGCATCCTCGGCCTGCTGCTGTTCGGGATCGCCCATGTGGCGCAGGCTTATGGTGTCATGGCGATGGACCAGACGCAGACAGGGTACCAGAGCGTGCTGTCGCAACTGGTCGGTGCGGTGTATGGCCGCGGCTGGTTCTATTACGTGACGATCGGCAGCGTGCTTGCGGTGCTCTGCCTTTCGGCAAACACCTCCTTCGTCGGTTTCCCGCGGCTTTGCCATCTGGTCGCCGAGGACGGTTTCTTGCCGCGGCCCTTCGCGGTGCCGGGGCGGCGGCTGGTCTACTCGGTCGGCATCCTGTTCCTCGCGACCGGCGCCGGCGGCCTGCTGATCATCTTTGGCGGGATCACCGATCGTCTGATCCCGCTCTTCGCCGTCGGTGCGTTCCTCTCCTTCACGCTTTCCCAAGCCGGCATGGCCGCGCACTGGCGGCGCGCCTTGCGCGACGGGCCGGCGAGTTCGCTCACGGGCAGGCACACTGACCGGGCGAAGCTCGCGATCAACGGGCTCGGCGCGCTTGCCACGGGGATTGCGCTGGCGGTGATCCTGGCCGCGAAGTTCGTGGAGGGCGCGTGGCTGACCGTGATCGTCATCCCGTGCGCGATCGTGCTGCTGCGAGCAATCCGGCGCTACTACGACGACGTAGACCGGCATGTTCTCCGTGGCAGCCACCGGCGGATCGATCTCGCCACCCACGGCTCGCCGGTCGTCATCGTTCCGATCAAGCGGTGGGATCGGCTCGCCCGCAAGGCGGTGGAATACGCCGTGCGGCTGTCTCCCGACGTAACGGCGCTGCATGTAATGTCGGTGGGAGGGCCGGATGCCGAGGACCGTCAGGATGCGCTGCGGCGGGAATGGCGGGCCCTGGTCGAGCAGCCCGCGATCCGGGCGGGCGTGGCGCCGCCGCGTCTGCAGTTCGTCACCTCCGAGTTCCGCAGCGTCGTCGCCCCGCTGCTGCGCGCGGTGGAGGAGGTGCAGCGTCGCTATCCCGGCGGCCAGGTCATGGTCGTCCTGCCGGAACTGGTCGAGGGCCGTTGGTGGGGGTATGTCATGCACACGAATCGGGAGCGCCGGTTGCGGGCGCGGCTGCTGCGCTACGGTGGCCCGCGCCTCGCCGTCACTTCCGTTCCTTGGCAGCTGCGGGAAGCGGATCCGGCGGAGGGCATCGCCGAGGAAGAACCGCCGGCCGCACCGGAAGGAACGCCAGCTTGACTGCTATCGTCGTCGCCCTCGTCGTCTCCGGCTGCATCTTCGCGGGCGGGGTGCTCGGGCTACTGCTGCACCGGGTGCTGCCCGAGCGGCATCTGACCAAGGAGACGGCGGATGTCGTGCGGCTCGCTACGGGGATGCTGTCGGTGCTGGCATCCCTTGTGCTCGGCCTGCTCGTTGCGACGGTGAAGACCTCGTACGACAGCACCGATCACTCGATTCGCAGCTACGCGGCCAATCTGATTTTGCTGCATGAGACGCTGCGGGACTATGGGAAGGATGCCGCCGCGCAGCCGCTCGACTTGCTGCGCCGCTATACCGAGCAGGTGATGGCCGACAACTGGCCGAAGTCGGGAGAGCGCCCGCCATTCCATGAGGACCGCGCGGCGGGCACGATCCTGGAGCATGTGCGGGAGTCCATCCGAGCGCTGCACCCTGTCGATGCTGGGCAGAAATGGCTGCAGGATCAGGCGCTGCAGATCAATAACTCCTTGCTGCAGCAGCGCTGGCTGCTGATCGAGCAGGCGGGGCCGACCATTCACCCGGTCGTCGTGGTGATCCTGGTCTGCTGGATCGTCCTGATCTTCATCAGCTTCGGCCTCAACGCGCCGCAGAACGCCTTGGTGGTCGTGTCGCTGCTGGTAAGCGCATTGGCGATCGGCGGCGCGTTGTTCCTGATCATCGAGATGGACAGGCCATTCAATGGAATTCTGAAGATCTCGAGCCGACCGATGACGACCGCGCTCGAACATATGAACGAGTAGCCCGCAAGCTCAGAAGATCAGCCACGCGAAGGCATAGAGCGTATTGTTGCCGCCCGCGTTGCGGCCGAAGCCATCGTAATTGCGCGTGCCGCCATTGAAGCGGGTGTAGAGCGTGTACTGCAGGCCGAGCTTCAGGTTGACCCAGGGAGCGGCCCAAGAATCCTGCTTGCCGAACGGTATCCAATCCGCCTCGACGATGAAGGCGTTGCTGTTGGGCTTGCCGTTGGCGCTGCCTGTGACTGGCGCTGGCGCGTACAGCACCGGGTCCGGCGTGCCCCAAGTGTTCTCGATCCCCAGGGTCAGCCCGTAGGTGTCCTTGTAGAAGAAGGACAGGCTGGCGCGCGCCTGGTTGAGCGAATGTCCGGTCCTTGCCGCGCCACCCATGCCGAAGGTGCCGCGGAGGTTCTGATCCTCATGCACAAGGATCGCGTCGGTGGTCACGACGTAGGTGCGGTTGCCGAGGAACTGGTAACCGGCGTCGATCGCATAGTCGGTGAAACTGTCGTGGCCGAACGATCCGTCCGAGCTGAAGGGTCCGACCGCCGGATTGAAATTGGAATGCAGGAACAGCCCGCCGACATGCGCGGACTGGCCGGACCAGTTCCACTCGTACGCAACGCGGACATAAGGGGCGGGGTTGGCGGTGCTGCCGGGCCCGTATGCCTGGCCGGTGGCGCTCAGCAAGCTGGGGCCGTAGGTGTTGTAGAGCCCGGCTTCGAGATAGAGGCTGCGATCGTACCACCCATAGACGGTGGTGCCGATGGAGTTGCCGATCAGCCCGCCCGCGAGCAGGGGTTGCGCCGTGGGTGTGACGGTCAGGGCGGATGAAGCAAAGGGAAAGATCCAGGCGTAGGTGGAGTTGTATGGGTCCTGCACCGTGGGGCCATTGTTGACCGACAGACCAAGCCGCAGGTCGGTGTCGCCGAGGTCGAGCGGCGTTGTCAGCCGAAGGTCAGTGTTGTCGAGCTTGAAACTGCCGTCTATGCCCGAATACGTGCCCTGGACGAACCCACCCGCGTAATCGGTCACTCGTCCGGCGAGGAACAAGCTGATCTGGTCCGCGGCGAAATTGTTGTTTCGTCCGAAATGAACGGCGGCGGGATCGGGCTGGCTCTGGCCGGTGTTGGTGAAGGAGCCAAGGAACATCGCGGCGAGCGGAAAATGCGACTGCCAGCCCTGGCCCCCGGTCTGCGTGTATCCACCGATCTTGAACGCTCGGCCGAGCGGCGTGAGTTGCGGTCCGAAGGCTCCGATGTGGCAGGCGGTGCAGGGCTGCCCGGTCTGCATGGCGAACGGCGGCACCGCATGGGCCTTGTCGCCGAGCAGCAGCACCACCACGAACACGATGATGCCAGGCGTGTAAGCGAGGCGACGCATCTTGGCATCCTTCAATGCAGGCCTTTGAGGAACGCGATCACGTTGGCGCGCTGCTTCGGGTCGTGCAGGCCGGGGAAGGTCATGAGCGTCCCCGGAACCACTTGCTGCGGGCTTGTGAGATAGCGGTCGAGCGTCGAAGGGTCCCAGGTCAGGCCGGACTGCCGGTTGGCATTGGAGTAGTGAAATCCCGGCACCGATCCCGAATGCCGCCCCACCACGCCGAACAGGCTCGGCCCGACGATGGTGCGGCCGGGCTGCGCCGAATGGCAGATGCTGCACTGAGAGCGAAAGACCTGCTTCCCGGCATCCGCATCCTGTGCATGGGCCGGCGGGCTAGACGCGAAAACGACAATCGCAGCCAGCGCCGTTCGGCCAACATGTTGTAAATACGCAACGCATGGCGTTGCGACGAGTCCGTTGCTGCCGCCCGTGGGCGACGCGATGGTGCGTTCGGTCCGAGGCAAGATGTCCCCCTCGCTGCGGTGATGATGCCCTTGCTGCATATCCGGGTAAGGGCGCCGGTCGCTTGCTTGGACGCACGCCGGGAGCGGATATTCCGAGGGCAACGGGAGATGTGGCGCATGGGCTGTTGTGGCGCCGGCGAGCCGCCCGATGAGGCGAGTACGAGCGCCGTAAAGACGGTCGCGAAACCGGCGACGCAGCGTCCGCGGCTGGTGGTCGTCTCCAGCATCGGGGTCGGGCAGGTCCTGGTCTGGGGATCGTCCTATTACCTTCCCGCGGTTCTGGCGCGGCCGATCAGTGCGAATACCGGGTGGCCGCTGGCGTGGGTGATCGGGTCGTTGTCGCTTGGGCTGCTGGTCTCCGGCATGGTCTCGCCGCTGGTCGGGCGGCTGATCGAGCGCTACGGGGGTCGTCCGGTGCTGGCGAGCAGTGCTGTGCTGCTCGCTGTCGGGCTGCTGGTGGCCGGCTTCGCGCCGAATTTGCCGGTGTTCGTCGCGGGCTGGTTGGTGATCGGCCTGGCGATGGGTGCTGGGTTGTACGATCCAGCCTTCTCAGCGCTGGGTCGGATTTATGGCGAGCAGGCGCGTGGAGCGATCACCCAGGTTACGCTGTTCGGTGGTTTCGCGAGCACGATTTGCTGGCCGCTCAGCGCCGCCCTCGTGGCCCATGCGGGGTGGCGGGGCGCGTGCTTCTCCTACGCCGCGATCGGCCTGCTGATCGTGCTGCCATTATACCTGTTCGGATTGCCTCGGGAGGAGGCGCGGCAGCCCGTGCCTGTCGCGGGTCGGCGCCCCGGTCGGGTGCGGGCCGACCAACGCGTCGCGTTCCTGCTCCTCGCCGCCGGATTGACGCTCGCCTCGATGATCATGACGGTGATCGCCGTGCAGCTGCTATCGCTGTTGCAGACGCGCGGGTTGACCCTCGCCGCCGCGGTGGGGCTCGGCGCCTTGATCGGGCCAAGCCAAGTCGGCGCCCGTGTGCTGGAGGCAGCGCTCGGGCGGGGACGCCACCCGATCTGGAGCCTGGTTGCTTCGGCGGCGCTGGTCGCGATCGGCCTTGGAATGCTGGCGGCGGAGCCGGGCGCGATCGCCGTCGGACTGATCCTTTATGGTGCCGGCAGCGGCGTGCGTTCCATCGCGCAGGGCACCGTGCCGCTCGCCCTGTTTGGGCGCGAGGGCTATGCGGCGCTGATGGGCCGGCTCGCCCTTCCGAAGCTGATTGCTCAGGCGGCGTCGCCGTCGATCGGCGCATGGCTGCTGCACGGGTTCGGGCCGGACGCCACCATCGCGATCGTTTGCGCCGCCGCCGTGGTCAATCTCGGACTCGCCTTGGCGCTGGTGCCGATCGCGCTGCGGCCGGATGTGGCGGAATGAATTCCGCCCTACGGGGTCGCCATAGGATTACTCGACGCCGTAGACAATGACCGTCGCGTTCACCTTCGAGGTCGGCCAGATGGGCGAGACCATGCCGCTGGCGACCGCGATCCGCTGCTTGCCGCCCGCGTCGTAGCTGATGACGCCGCCGCCGATCGCGCCACCGGTGTCGGTGGACCACACTTGCTTTCCGGATGTGGCATCGAGGGCGACGAGGGTGCCCGCCATGTCGCCGGCGAAGACCAGGCCGCCCTCCGTCGCGGTGACGGCGCCGAGGATGGGCGCCTTGGTTTTGTGGCGCCAGCGCGTCTGCCCGCTATCGGCGTCGTTCGCATAGATCCACCCGGCCCATTGCTCGGGAGGATCGAATTTTCCGAACGGCTTCTGGGTGGTGTCGGCGGCACCGGACCATGACTGGCCGAGCGCAACGCTCCTGACCTGATCCGCCGGCGCGACGCGCACCGTCGAGCACCAATCGACCGCGCCCGTGTAGATCAGATTGGTGGCCGGCGAGTAGGCGGGACCGTTCCATTCGGTGCCGCCTTGCGTTCCTGGGCAGAAATGCGTGCCTGCTGCGGTGAGCGGCTTGGTCGGGTTCTCGATCGTGGTGACTGGCGTGCGGTGCAGCTGCCGGCCGTCATCCTGGCTGTTGACGTAGAGATGGCCGTCTTTGCCGGCAGTCGCTAGCAGTTTCGCCCCCGCCTTGCTGGTGAACAGCGCCGGCGTGGCCGAAACGTCCCAGTCATGATAGTCGTGCAGCGCCATTGGCATGTGGCGCTTGTAGGCTCCTGTGCGTGCGTCGAGCACGACCACCGAATTGGCGAACAGATTGCTGCCCGGCCGCAATTCGGCAACGAAGTCGGGCGCCGGGTTGCCGCCCGGCACGTAGAGCAGGCCGGTCGCGGGATCGAGCGTGTAGCTCGTCCATGTCGCACCGCCGCTCACCGGAACGCCTTCGGCATTCCCCCAGGTCTCGGCGAGCCGGTGCTCCAGTTCCGGCGTCGCCGGGGCGGCCGGCCCGCGGGCGACATCGTTGGGGTCTTTTGGGACCAGGAAGAACTCCCAGCGAATGTCCCCCGTCTTGGCGTCGAGCGCGTACATGCGGCCCTTGACGCCCTTGATGTCGCCCCCGGCGTTGCCGACGAAGACCAGCCCGTCCCAGGCTATCGGCGCGGCCGGGACCGTCTCGCCGAGCTTCGGGTCGGCGATGGCGCGCTCCCAGATCGGCTTTCCGCTGGCCGCGTCGTAGGCGAGCACGCGGCCATCCTGGGTGCCACGGAAGATGCGACCGTCGAGGAACGCGGCGCCGCGATTGACCTGGAGCGGACCGGCCGGCTTGTAGGTTTCGGTGCGCCGCCATTTCACCGAGCAATTCCCGGCATCGAGCGCGATGGTGTCAAAGTCGGTCGTGACATACATCGTGCCGCCGACCACGATCGGCCCGGTCTGGAAGCTCGTCTGCCGACCGAGATCGTAGGAGCAAACCTTGTGCATCCGGGCGGCGTTGGCGGGCGTGATCGCCGTCAGGGGCGAGAACCGCTCGCTCGTCAAGGTCCGGTTGTAGCTTGGCCAATCGCCATCACTCATCTGCGCGAAGGCTGGTATGACCGCGGTGCTGGCGAGCAGCGCGGCCACATACATCGCGTATCGCATGGCAGACCTCGCGATCGGGGCCGCCACGGAACGCGCGGCGGGTGCGCCGGTTGCGCCGGCCAGGTGGGGGGCTGCGCTCGCTCTACCTGCATTCGCCGGCCCCGGACGGCCGTTCATTGCAGCTGCACAGAGCCTGCCCCGGTGGGTATGAGGGCTTCTCAGCTCGCGAACCAGGAATCCTCGGCCATCGCGAGGGCTCTGGCCCCGTGCAGCACCGCGTGCGCAAGGCCGCTCGCCTGCGGCAGCACGTGGTCGGCATAGAAGCCGGCCGTGCCGAGCTTTGCCATGAGGAAGTCCCGCTCCGCGTTGTCGCCCTCCGCGAGCTTGCGCCGCGCGATGATTGCCGCACGCGCCATCTGCCATCCGCCGGCGGCGATGCCGAATAGTTTCAGTAACGGCACAGCTCCCGCAGCCGTGGCGCGCGGATCTGCGGCGTGGGTTGCGACCACCCAGTCCACGCAGCGGGACAGGGCACTGAGCGCATCCTCGAGCGCGGCGCGCAATGCCGTGGCTTCCTCGCCGTCCAGCCGCGAAGCGACTGCCCGCATTTCGGCGATTGCCGCGCGCGCGGCGCGTCCGCCGTCACGGGCAATCTTGCGGCCGACGAGATCGTTCGCCTGGATGCCCGTTGTTCCTTCATAGATCGTGGTGATGCGCGCGTCGCGCAGATGCTGCGCCGCTCCGGTCTCCTCGATGAAGCCCATCCCGCCATGCACCTGCACCCCGGTCGACGCGATCTCGACGGCGTTCTCGGTGCACCAACCCTTGACCACCGGGATCAGCAGATCGGCCGTCGCCTGCGCCGCCGCATCGCCGGCCCGCGCCGCGTCGAGCTTCGCCGCGACGAAATACGCCAGCGCCCGCCCCGCCTCGGTGCGCGCCTTCATGTCCATCAGCATCCGGCGAACGTCCGGGTGGCGGATGATCGGCACGCGCCCGCCGCCGCGCACACCCGTCTCGGTGCCCTGGACGCGTTCGGAGGCATAGGAAATCGCCGCCTGCAGCGCGCGCTCACCGATCGCGACACCTTCGAGGCCGACGCCGAAACGCGCCAGGTTCATCATGATGAACATGTATTCGAGACCGCGATTCTCCTCGCCGACCAGATAGCCGATCGCGCCGCCGGCATCGCCATAGGCCAGCACCGCGGTCGGGCTGGCGTGGATGCCGAGCTTGTGCTCGAGCGAGACGCAGCGCACATCATTGCGCGCTCCGAGAGTGCCATCCGGGTTGACCAGATATTTCGGCACGACGAACAGCGAAATTCCCTTCACGCCCTCCGGCGCGTCCGGTGTGCGTGCGAGCACGAGATGGACGATGTTCTCGGCGAGATCGTGCTCGCCATAGGTGATGAAGATCTTCTGGCCGAAGACGCGGTAATGGTCGCCGTCGGGGACCGCGCGCGTCCGCACGGCGGACAGATCGGAGCCGGCTTGCGGCTCCGTCAGGTTCATGGTGCCGGTCCAGACACCTTCGACCATTTTTGGCAGATAGAGCGCCTTCTGCGCCTCGGTGCCGCACAAGGACAGCGCCTCGATGGCGCCGCGCGTCAGCAGCGGGCACAGCGCGAACGCCATGTTCGAGGCGTGCCACATCTCGTCGACCGCGGCCGCGACGACGGTGGGAAGTCCTTGGCCGCCATGCGCCGGGTCGCAAGCCAGTGCGTTCCATCCGCCGGCAACGAATTTGTCGTACGCGTCGCGGAACCCGTCCGGCACGCTGACCGATCCCTCCCGCCAGCGCGCGCCCTCGGCATCGCCGCTCTGATTGAGCGGCGCCAGCACCTCGGCCGCGAACCGCGCCGCCTCGTCGAGGATCGCGTCCACCAGCGCAGCCTCCTCGACGCCGATCATCTCATGGAGAACGAAACGGATATCGCGCTGCGGCGCGGCATAGGTCATCTCGTCTGTCTCCTCGTTTCCGCGACGAGCGTCTTCGCATCATGATGCGGTTTGGCAAAGCGTGGTCCGCTCAGATCCGATCTGTCGTGCGATCGCGGGCGCGCAGGCATTGGTGCCCGCACTCGCTTTGTCAGCAATTCAGCGGCTTGGCCCAGAACTTCCGATCCGGCACCCTCATCATCGGGGCGGGCCGACCACCCACTCCTGCATGCCCGACCGCCCGGAGCACCCGGCGGGACGTCGAGGCCAACACAGTCGCGAAGGCAGAGTTCCGGTGGACGGTCAGAACGGAACGCAGTCATGCAGACCGGGCTTGTCGGGCGGGGTCGCCCGAAAGGCCGCACGGCCGCGCGGCCCTGGCCTGCGTCCGGCCGTATTGAGCCCGGATAGGGGCAAAACACTGAGTGGTAGGAGCCCGGATCCGGGGAAAACACTGGGCAGTAGGAGCCCGGATCCGGGCGTACCGCTGCAGGGTCAATCCGCCATCCACCACAATGGTCTGTCCCGTCACCATCGCCGCACCAAAGCCGAGGAGCACGACGACCTCGGCCCGTTCCTCCGGGGTGCAGCGCCGCCTCAGCACCGTGCGATTGATCGTGTTGCGACGGTCCTCCTCGGTCCATTCCAGCATCCAGGGGATATCCACGCATGCCGAGCGGCCGCCCGCTTGCGAGCGCGGTCATTCGACGCAGGATTGCGCTGCTCGCGATGGCGGAACTTGGTCGACTCAAGGTAATCCCGCCGGCTAATCCACCAGTTCCTTCGCCGCCTCGCGCAGCGCGAATTTCTGTATCTTTCCTGTGGAGGTCTTGGGGATGTCGCGGAACACGAAGCGGCTCGGAACCTTGTAGCGCGCCATGTGCTCGCGGCAGAACGCGCGCAGCTCTTCCTCCGTCGCCTTCGCGCCCGGCTTGAGCTCGATGAACGCGCACGGCGTCTCGCCCCATTTCTTGTCAGGCCGCGCGACGACGGCGGCGCTCATGACGGCGGGATGGCGGTATAGCGCCTCCTCCACCTCGATGGAGGAAATATTCTCCCCACCGCTGATGATGATGTCCTTAGAGCGGTCGCGGATCTTTACGTAGCCATCGGGGTACATGACGGCGAGATCGCCGGTGTGGAACCAGCCGCCGGCGAAGGACGCTTCCGTTGCCGTCGGGTTCTTGAGATAGCCTTTCATGGTGACGTTGCCGCGGAACATGATCTCGCCCATCGTCTCGCCGTCCCACGGCACGGGCTGCATCGTGTCGGGGTCGAGCACCGTCATGGCCTCCTGCATCGGCACCCGAACGCCCTGCCGACTGTTGAGGTCGGCGCGTTGTTCGAGCGGCAGCTCCGACCATTCGGCGTGCTTGGCGCAGACCGAGGCGGGACCGTACACCTCGGTCAGCCCGTAGACATGCGTGAGCTCGATCCCAGCCTGCTCGGCGCCCTCGATCAGCGAGGCAGGCGGCGCCGCCCCCGCCACCTGCCCGAGAAGCGTGTGGCTCACGCCTTGCCGCATCGCCTCGGGCGCGTTGATCAGCGTCGCGTAGACGATCGGCGCACCGCAGAGATGGGTCACACCCTCGCTGCGGATGGCGTCCCAGCACGCTTGCGGCTCCACCTTGCGCAGGCACACATTGACCCCGGCGCGTTCGGCGACGGACCACGGAAAGCACCAGCCGTTGCAATGGAACATCGGCAGCGTCCACAGATAGACGGGATGCTGCTTCATGCCCCAGTTGACGATGTTGGAGACGGCGTTCAGGTAGGCGCCGCGATGGTGATACACGACGCCCTTGGGATCGCCGGTGGTGCCCGAGGTGTAGTTGAGTGAGATCGCGTCCCACTCGTCCGCCGGGTTCTCCCAGGCGAATTCGGGGTCGCCCTCCTCAAGGAATTCCTCGTAGGTCTTCTCGCCGAGCAGCGCGCCGCCAGGCGCCGCCGGATCGTCGATGTCGATGACCAGCGGCTTCTCGTTGAGCATCGACAGCGCCTCCGCCATCGTTGCGGAATACTCGCGGTCGGTGAACAGCACGCGGGCACCGCCGTGGCGCAGCATGAAGGCGAGCGTCGGCGCGTCAAGCCTGGTGTTCAGCGTGTTGAGCACGGCTCCGCACATCGGCACGCCGAAATGCGCCTCGTAGATCGCCGGGATATTGGGCGCCATCACCGCCACGGTATCGTTCTTGCCGATCCCCCGCCGGGTGAGCGCCGAGGCGAGCCGGCGGCATCGCGCGTAGGTCTCCTTCCAGGTGGTACGCCACTCGCCATGTACCACCGCGAGGCAGTCGGGGTAGACGGCGGCGGCGCGTTCCAGGAACGTGATTGGCGTCAGCGGCGTATAGTTCGCCTGGTTGCGGTCGAGGCCGGTGAGATAGGCGCTGTTCATGATGTACGCTTCCCCGTGGCACCCGCGGCGGGACGCACCCCGACCGGCAGGAAGGAGACACTATGCCAGCGCCGTCGCGGAAAATCAGGCCCGCTCGATCCGATTCCCGCGCGATCCGCGTCGGCATCGGCGGCTGGGTGTTCGCGCCCTGGCGAGAGACCTTCTATCCGCCCAGCCTGCGCGCCAGCGAGTTCCTCTCCCATGCCAGCCGGCAGCTCACCTCCATCGAGGTCAACGCCACCTTCTACCGGACGCAGAACCCGGCGACCTTCCGCGCCTGGCACGAGGCGACGCCCGAGGGGTTCATCTTCTCGATCAAGGGACCGCGCGCCGCCACCCAGCCGCGCGACGCAGCGCGTGCCGGCGTTGCCGTCGAACGGTTCCTTGGCTCCGGAGTGACCGAGCTCGGCGCCAAGCTCGGGCCGATCGCCTGGCAGTTCCCCCCGACCCGCCGCTTCGATCCCGCCGAGCTCGCGGCGTTCCTCGACCTGTTGCCGGACGAGCGCGACGGCTGCCAGCTGCGGCACGCCATCGAGGCGGCGCATGAGAGCTTCCGGTTGCCCGAGTGCCTGGAATTGCTGCGGGCACATGGCGTCGCCCACGTGCTGCTCGGCTTGGAGGGCGACACGGAGCCGCACGACACGGCCGACTTCGTGTACGCGCGGCTCAAGGGAACCGCGCCCGACGAGCCGGCCGGCTACAGCACCGCCGAGCTCGATGCCTGGGCCGACCGCATCCGCGGCTGGAGCGCGGGGCGGGACTGCTATGTCTACGTGATCGCCGGCGCCAAGGCCCGCAACCCGGCCGCGGCACGGGGGCTCATCGAGCGGCTGAGCTGAGGTGCACAAGTCTCAGCCTGCGGGCCCCGCCGTCCCCGATCCGACGCTCGTATCGCCGAGCACATCGCGGACGTAGCCCTCGCGGACGATGACCAGCAGGGCCGCCATCAACGGGGTGGCGATGATGATTCCAAGGACACCGTAGATCGTTCCGAAGATCGCCATCGACAGCACCGTGAGCGCCGGGGGCAGCTCCACGGTGCGTCGCTGGACATAGGGCGCGACCAAATAGCCCTCGACGCCGTGGCAGACGATATAGAGGCCAACCACCCAAAACGCCTTATGCCAGCTGATCGTGAGCGCCACGACGACCGCCGGGATGCCGGAGACGATCGGGCCGAAATACGGCACGAAGGTCAGCAGGGCGGCGACCACCGCGAGGGCCAGCGCAAGCGGAATGCCGAGCAGCACCAAGCCGACGCCGGAGAGCACGCCGACCACCAGCATGTCGACGGCCTGGCCGAGCAGCCACCACTGCAACGTGTGTCCGATGTCGTTCATGATGGCCAGCACGCGCGGCCGCAATCGGAGTGGAAACAGGCTCACCACGCCGTCGCGATACATCTCGGGCGCGATCGCGAAATAGACGGCCGCCGCCAGGACGACGAACGCGCTGCCGATGACCCCGAGGGTCGAGCTCAGCACGCCTTGCGCCGAGCCCAGCAGGCCGCCGCCGCCGGACATCAGGTGCCCGGTGCCGGAGCCGAAGCGCTGGGTCAGGGTGTCGATCTCGCCCGACATCTGGTTCCAGAGCTGCTTGCCCTCGTCGGCGAAGCGCGGTCCGACCCAGTAAGCGAGGCCGCACGCCAGGACCACGATCGCCACCGTGACGATGGCAAGCGCGGCGTGCTCCGGCAGTCGGGTCTTGTGGTGCAGCCAGCTCGAGATGCCGTCGAGCATCGCGGCAAGCAGGATCGCGAAAAAGATCAGGAGAACGACGTCGGACAGGACCCAGATGAGAAGGATCACCACCGCGCCGACCAGCGCCACGCGCAACGCGGCCGCTATCGGCCCGTCCCATCTCCCCGCAGTCGCGTGACGATCATCTAGAATATCCGTGCCCCCGCTGGGCCGCCGCCGGCTGCACAGGCTACGATCCAGAGGACGCGCGGTTTCAGATGTGGCGGATCACGACCCCTCCAGGCCGAAATATGCCCGGTGCAGCGCGTCGTCGGCGTGCAGCGCCTCGACCGTGCCCTCGAACCCGACGCGGCCGGCTTCGAGGGTGAACACCCGGTCGGCGAGGTCGAGAAAAGCGACATTCTGCTCGGCGATCAGCAGCGCGAGGCCGCTCTCGCGGAAGCGGCCCAGCACCTCGATCACCTGCGAGACGAACAGCGGCGAGAGACCGGCGGAGGGCTCGTCCATCACCAAGAGTCGCGGGCCGGCGGCGAGCGCCTTGGCGATGCCGAGCATCTTGCGCTGGCCGCCCGACAGCGCTCCGGCCAGCGCGGATTTGCGCTCGGCGAGGGCGGGGAAGATACCGTACAGCTCCTCGGTGCGCGCCCGCAGGGTGGCGCGCTCGACGAACTGGCCGCCGATTCGGAGATTCTCCTCGATGGAGAGGCCGGTGAACACGCCGATCTCCGACATGTAGGCGAGGCCCCGCCGCACCCGGTGATCTGTCCGCATCCGCGTGATGTCGTCGCCCGCGAAACGCACCGCGCCGCGCCATGCCGGCATCAGGCCGAGCAGCACCTTGAGGAACGTCGTCTTGCCCGCGCCGTTGGGGCCGAGCAGGACCACGCTCTCCCGCTCGTTCACCGCCACGCCGGCGCCCCACAGCACCTGCACCTTGCCGTAGCCCGCCTCGATGCCGGAGGCGGTGAGCAGGTCGCCGGTCATGCCGGGACGTGCCCGCCGAGGAACACTTGCACGACGGTCGGATCGCGGGTCGCCTCGCCCAAGGTGCCCTCGAATATCTCGCGGCCGGCGTTCATCACGATGACGCGGTCCGTCACCTTGTCGATGAAGCCCATCAGATGCTCGACGACCAGCAACGCCATGCCGTCGTCAGCCAGCCCGCGCAGCCGGTCGGCCATGCGGCCAAGCTCGGCCGGATTGAGCCCGGCGGCGAGCTCGTCCACCAGCAACAGACGCGGCCGTGTGGCGAGCGCGCGGGCGAGGTCGAGCGTCTTTTGCTGCGCGCTGTTGAGATCGCCCGCCGGATGCTCGGCGTGCCGGTCAAGTTCGAGCGAGGCGAGGAGGGTCGGCAGGTCCACCGGCTCGCCGGTGTTGCCGTAGGTCGCCGCGATCTCCACATTCTCCCGCACGCTGAGCGACAGGAACGGCTTGGGCGACTGGAACGTCCGGTTGATCCCGCCGCGCGCCAGCAGATGCGAGCGAGTGCCGCCGATCGAGCGGCCCTCGAACACCACCGCTCCGCCATCGGGAGCGTATAGGCCGGAGATGACGTTGATGCAGGTGGTCTTGCCGGAGCCGTTCGGCCCGACCAGCCCCAGCACCTCCCCGGAAGCGAGATGGAACGACACGCCGTCGAGGGCGCGGAAGCCGCCGAAGCGCTTCACCAGCCCGCGCACTTCGAGCAGCGGCTCAGGGGACACGGATGCCCCTCCTGGTGGCCAGGGACACGAGGCCGTTGGGCAGGAACAGCACGAGGGCGACGATCAGCACGCCATAGATCAGCTGGAAATACTGCGGCACGGTGATGCCGATGGTGTTGTAGACGCCGTAGAGGATCACCACGCCGAGGATCGGCCCGATCAGCGTCGTGGCGCCGCCGAACAGCACGAACACGGTGGCGAAAATGCTGAATTGGATGTTGAACGCGGTATCTGGGTAGAACACCGAGATGTGCCAGGCGTAGACACCGCCGACCAATCCCGCGATCAGCGCCGACAGCAGCCAGGCGATGGTGCGTCCTCGCACGACCGACACGCCGGCCATCGCGGCGCTCACCGTGTCCTCGCGGATCGCCTGCAAGGCAAGGCCGAACCGCGAGTTGCGCAGCCAGACCACCACGACGAGCGAGAATAACAGCACCGCGACACCGACCTGGTAGCTGAACATCGGCGCGAACACGCCCGACAGCGACACGCCGTAGGGGCCTTTGGTGACGTCTTCCAGTGCGGGATTGGCGACGATCTCGTAAACCGACTGCGCGGCGGCGAGGCTGGCGATGGCGAAATAGGCACCGGAGAGGCGCAGGAGCGGCGTGAGGATCGCCGCGAGGATGAGCGCGGCGACGCCGGCGGCCGCCATAGCGGCGAGCGGCGGCCAATTGAGGTGCATCACCGTCAGCGCGAAGCCGTAGGCGCCCGCGCCGAAGAAGCCGACATACCCGAACGGCAGATAACCGGTGAAGCCGTACAGCACGTTGAGCCCCTGCGACAGAGCGAGGAACGTCACGAAGTTGAACAACAACAGCTCGTTCGAGTAGCCGAACGGCAGCGCCGCCATGATCGCGGTGACGACCAGCGCGATCAGGAGGTCGCCCGTCCCTCGGCGTCCGACGGTTCTACGCACGCCGCACCTGCCGCCCCAACAGCCCCTCCGGCCGGATGAGCAGGACGCCGATCAGCAGGAGATTGGGCAGCAAATTGGCCCAGGAGCTGAGATAGGTCTGCATCAAGAGCAACGATACGCCGTAGACGATGCCGCCGAGCACGGTGCCGAGTGGGTTGCCCAGGGTGCCGACCACGATCACCGCGAAGGCAGCGATGGTGATGTCGCCGCCGATCGCCGGCGTCACGCTGCCCAGCATGAACGGCTCGAACACCCCGGCGATGCCCGCCAGCGCGATGCCGATACCGAAGGCGATGGCCGAGACGCGATGCACGTCGATGCCGGTCGCCAGTGCCTCGTCGCGCGACACCATCACCGCGCGCGTCAGGGTGCCGAGCCGGGTGCGGTAGAGATAGAGGTAGACGAGGATCACCGCGACGGCGCTCACCGCCGCTCCGAACGCCCAGGCGGACGGGACCGACTGGCCGAGGATGCGGACCGGACCGGTGCCGAGCACGCGGCCGGGGATCGAGCGCTCGGTGGTGCCGAAGAAGATCGATGCCAGCGCCTCGATGATCTGCGACAGGCCGAAGAACAGGATGATCGACAGCATCTCGGAATCGCGCGAGACCAGCAGGCGCGGCACGATCAGGTAGTAGATCGGCAGCCCCACCAGCACGAACACGACGAGCACCGCGACGGCGGCGACCAGCGGGTGCAGGCCGAACAGGGTGAACAGCCAGTATGCCGCGAAGGCACCCAGCATCAGGAAGTCGCCATGCGCCAAATTGACGATGCGCATGACGCCGAAAATCAGGTTCAGCCCGAGGCCGACCAGGGTGAAGTAGAGCCCGAACAGCAGGCCGCCGAAGAGGGCGTGGGTTAGCATTCGCGCTTGGCTTGGCTCGGACCCTCGCCGGTGTCACGAGACCCCTCACCCCGGCCCTTGGTCCGCTCTTCGCGGCCCAAGCCCACAAGGGGAGAGGGAGAAGTTGGCGCGGCCGCTTGCCGGGAGGGAGTGCTCCTCAAGGCTTGCCGAACACTGGCTTGCCGGTCGCCAGATCGTGCGGGTAGACCACGGTGATCTTCACGCCCTTGCCCTCGGGATGGACTTGCCCGAGCGGCGTGATCTCGCCGATCTGGGCGCCGTGCTCGTCGAGCTCGAAGGTGCCGTCCAGTGTCTTGAGCTTGCCCGAGAGCCCGAACACCGCCTTGCGCAGATCGGCCTGACTCAGGCTGTCGGCGTGCGCCAGCGTCTCCTGCAGCACCAGTGCCGTCGTGTAGCCGGCGATCGCATTGAACCCATACGCGACGCCGCTGCCGGCGTTGGCCTTCTCGAACATCTTGCGGAACTCGGCCTCGGTCGGGCCGACCTCCGGCTTGTAGGCGATCGCGGCCGAGGTGACATAGGTAA
Source organism: Alphaproteobacteria bacterium (assembly GCA_017307285.1). Lineage (GTDB taxonomy): Bacteria > Pseudomonadota > Alphaproteobacteria > Acetobacterales > Acetobacteraceae > JAFKFI01. The sequence goes on from JAFKFI010000060.1 coordinate 47,815, forward strand.
ACACGCCGTCGAGCCCCTGCGGGCCGACATTCTTGACCAGTTCGTCGGTCTCGATGCCGGGATAGATCGCGAACAGGAAGCGGAACTTGTTGCCGGAATCCTGCAAATTGCGCAGGAAGGCGATGTCGTTGCCGGTGTAGCCGAGCGCGATCACCGCGTCCGGATCGGCGGCGGCGATGTTGTTGATGAGCACCGTGTAGCTCGACGTGTTGGTCGGCACGCCTTGGTCGTAGACGATCTCCAGCCCGGAGTCCGGCGTCTTGAGGAAGCCGCGCAGCGCGGTCGCCTGGGTGCCGGTGAAGTCGTTGGTGGAGTACAGCAGCGCCACCTTCTTGATGCCGGCCTTCACGCCGTCATCCTTGAGGAAGTCGGCGATGTATTTCGGCCAGATCGTCGACACCGGATCGGCCAGCAGCGCGATGTATGGATTGTTCTGAAAGAACGTCGCCCCGGTGCCGGTCGGGTCGAACAGGAATTGCTTGTGCTCGCGCGCGATCGGCACCGCGACGGAGGTGAGTACCGAGCCGGAATCGGCGACCAGCAGGTCCACCTTGTCCTGCGTGATGAGCTGATTGTACAGCGTCGCGGCCGTGGCGGTGGAGCTCTGGTCGTCGTAGGAAATCAGTTTCAGCGGGATCTTCTTGTTGAATGCCTTGACGAAGGCGCCGCCGCTCGCGTTGGTCTGATCGACCCATAGCTTGAGCCCGAGATAGACCGGCATCGAGATGCTGGCGTACGGGCCGGAGCCGGCGTGCAGGTGGCCGATCTTGATCTCCGAGGGCGCCTCGGCGGCAAGCACTGGGCGCGCGAGTGCCAGGGGCACCAATGCAACTAGGCCCAGCAAAGCGCGGCGCAGCATGGGCGGCTCCCTTCGTTCTGTCGGCGTGCGATATGACGGGCAGTTAGCCCGCGTCCGCTGCCTCGTCAAATTCGGGCGAGGGCGTGAACAAGGAACCGCTGGGCGTCGGTTTGGGTTTCCTTCCCCAGCCGGCGAGATCGCCGCGCGCGCAGGACACGCCATGATGCGCCATCGCTCGCTTCCAACCCTGGTACTGAGCCGGCTTCAGCGCCGTCTCGGGGACTCGTCGCTGCCGCTGCGGCTGGTGTTCTGGGATGGTGCGGCGCTCGCTTTCGGTCCCACGCCGACGGTGACGATCACACTCCGCTCGCCGCGCGTGCTGCGGATGTTCCTTACCGGCAATATCGGCCGGCTCGGGCAGGCCTATGTCGAGGGCGAGATCGGCGTCGAGGGGCGGTTGCAGGACGTGCTGCAGGTCGGCGTTGCCATCGCCGAGCGCGTCGGGCGCGTCCCGCTTCTCCGTCACACCGCGCCGTTGCTCGCGCGCCTGCGGCCACGCCACACGCGCCGGCGCGACGCAGCGGCGATCGGCTACCATTACGACGTCTCGAACGAGTTCTACGGGCTCTGGCTCGATCGACACATGGTGTACTCCTGTGCCTATTATCGGACCGGCAGCGAGACGCTCGATGCGGCGCAGGAGCAGAAGCTCGACCATATCTGCCGCAAGCTGCGTCTCGCGCCTGGCCTCACGCTGCTCGACATCGGCTGCGGTTGGGGCGGGCTGCTGCATTGGGCGGCGGCGCGCTACGGCATCAGCGGCGTCGGGGTGACGCTCAGCGAGCGGCAATACGAATACGCCCGGGCGCGGATCGCCGCGGCGGGGCTCGCCGACCGGGTTGAGATCCGGCTGCAGGATTATCGCGACGTGCCGGGCGAGGCGCGCTTCGATCGGATCGTTTCAGTGGGCATGTACGAGCATGTCGGGATCGCCAATCTCCCGACCTATTTCGGCGGCATTGCGCGCCTGCTGAAGCCGGGCGGCGTCGCGCTCAATCACGGCATCACGATGAGCGACCGCGACGGGCACGCCGGCGGGCCTCCCGGCGGCGAGTTCATCGACCGCTACGTCTTTCCCGGCGGCGAATTGCCGCACATCTCGCGCGTGCTCTACGAAATCGCCGGCAGCGGGCTGGAGATCATCGACGTCGAGGATCTGCGGCCGCACTACCCGCCGACCCTGCTGCATTGGCTGCGCCGGCTCGAGGCCTCGCGGGGCGAGGTCATCCGCATCGCCGGCGAGCAGCGTTACCGCATCTGGCGTATGTATCTGGCCGGAATGGCCTATGCGTTCGACCGCGGCTTGCTCTCGGTGGCGCAGGTGCTGGTGTGCAAGCGGGACGAAACCGGTTGGGCGGCGCGGCCGTGGACGCGAGAGCATCAGTATGGCGGTGGCGCCCCGGCGGCGCTCATCGCGTCGCCGGACTGGGGGGAATTGTAGCGGCTGGCGAATGTCGTTGGCGCCTTGGCTTCCACCACCTTAGTCTGCGGCGCAAGCTGGTCGGATGCCGCACCTGACTGCGAGGCCATAGCGAAGGCGAAGGATATGATCGTCGTCCATCACCTGAACGACAGCCGCTCGCAGCGTATCCTCTGGCTGCTGGATGAGTTGGGCCTGCCGTACGAGGTGAAGAAATACCAGCGCAACGCGGAGACCCGGCTGGCACCTCCCGAGTTGAAGGCGGTGCATCCGCTCGGCAAGTCGCCGGTGATCACCGATAACGGACGCACCATCGCCGAGTCGGGCGCGATCATCGACTATGTGATCCGGCGGCATGGCGGCGGCCGGCTGCAGCCCGATCCGACGAGCCCGGCCTATGACGAGTACGTGCAGTGGCTGCATTTCGCCGAAGGCTCAGCCATGCTGCCGCTGCTCCTCAAGCTCTATGTCTCGCGCCTGGGCGAGGCGGGGGCGCCGCTGGCGCCGCGCATCGAGAGCGAGATTGCCAACCATCTCGGCTATGTCGACCGCGCCTTGCAGGGACGGGACTATCTGCTGGGGCCCGAGCTCACCGGGGCGGATGTCCAGCTGAGCTTCGTTGGCGAGATCGCCGGGTCGCGGGCGGATCGCGCGACCTATCCTGCGCTCGACGCCTGGGTGAAGCGGTTCCAAGCCCGGCCGGCGTACCGCCGTGCCCTCGAACGCGGCGGGCCGTACGCCTTCGCGGGCTGATCCCTCACGGCCCCCTGATCCGCTCGAACCCCCAGAGCAGGAAGGCCATGCCGGCGCTGCCCACGACGAAGCCGCCGCCGATCCCCCACCAGATCGGCGCCTGGGTGCCGCCGCCCAGCCACGCGCCGAACAGCCCACCCACGACCATCAGCACCAGCGGCAGAAGGCAGCCGATCGCCAGCATCGCATCGCTCCCGAATTTTCCCGCCGATCGTTAGCCATTTCGATCCGGCCCTAGAGTATAAACCGGTATAAGCCGGTCGCGGCTTGTCCGCCGCATCCGTCCGCCCTAACTGAACCCGCCATGAACAGCGACACCGACAAGCCCCCCTTTTTCTCCGATATCCCAGCCGGCGAGGCGCAGGACAACGAGGTTCCCCGCACGCCGGAGCAGCTCATGCAGGCCGCCAGCGCCCGCATCGCCGCCCTGGAGGCGGAGCGCGACGAGATGCGCGATCGCTGGATGCGCTCGGAGGCCGAGATCGCCAATGTCCGCGCCCGCGGCAAGCGCGAGGTGGACGAGACCCGCCAATACGCGGTGCAGAAATTTGCCACCGACGTGGTCGAGGCGGCCGAGAACCTGCGGCGCGGCCTCGACAGCCTGCCCCAGCCCGCGGCTGGCGAGCCAGAGATGGTCGCCCGCCTGCGCGATGGCTTCGAGGGGGTGGAGCGGGGCTTCATGGGGGTCCTGGAGCGCAACGGCATCAAGCGCGAGGACCCCACCGGCGCCCCCTTCGACCCCAACCTGCACCAGGCAATGGCCGAGCAGGAGACCACCGCTCAGCCGCCCGGCACCGTGCTGCAGGCCTGGACCCCGGCCTGGACCCTCAACGGCCGGTTGATTCGCCCGGCGATGGTAGTGGTCGCCAAGGCACCGGCGCCGGAACAACCGGCCGGGGCTACTCGGTTCAACCAGACGGTGTAGTGGGTCGGGCGGGATGACATTTTCTGCCCAACAAACATGCAGCCCGCCCTTGCCGTGGCGCAAGGCGGTCAATACATCCAGTCCATCTCACCGTAGGGACGCGGGCGGTGCTTCGGGCCGCGCGCATCCGCTGATAGGAGCGTCTTCATGAGCAAAGTCATCGGAATCGATCTCGGGACCACGAACTCCTGCGTCGCCATCATGGAAGGCAAGGATGTCCGGGTCATCGAGAACAGCGAGGGCGCGCGCACCACGCCCAGCATGGTTGCCTTCGCCGACAACGGCGAGCGGCTGGTCGGCCAGTCGGCCAAGCGCCAGGCCGTCACCAACCCGAGCAACACCATCTACGCCGTCAAGCGCCTGATCGGCCGCCGTTATGACGACCCGATGGTGACCAAGGACAAGGGGCTGGTGCCGTACGCTATCGCGCGCGGCGACAACGGCGATGCCTGGGTCGAGGCCAAGGGGCAGAAATACCCGCCCTCCCAGATCAGCGCCTTCATCCTCGGCAAGATGAAGGAGACCGCCGAGGCGTTCCTCGGCGAGCCGGTCGGGCAGGCGGTCATCACGGTGCCCGCCTACTTCAACGACGCCCAGCGCCAGGCGACCAAGGACGCCGGCAAGATCGCCGGGCTCGAGGTGCTGCGCATCATCAACGAGCCGACGGCGGCCGCCCTCGCCTACGGCATGGACAAGAAGCACGCGGGCACCATCGCGGTGTACGACCTCGGCGGCGGCACGTTCGACATCTCGATCCTCGAGATCGGCGACGGCGTGTTCGAGGTGAAGAGCACCAACGGCGACACCTTCCTGGGCGGCGAGGATTTCGACGCCCGCATCATCGACTATCTCGCCGATGAGTTCCGCAAGGAACAGGGCATCGACCTGCGCAAGGATCGTCTCGCGCTGCAGCGGCTCAAGGAGGCCGCCGAGAAGGCCAAGATCGAGCTCTCATCCTCGAAAGAGACCGAGATCAACCTGCCCTTCATCACCGCCGACGCCTCGGGGCCGAAGCATCTCGTGATGAAGCTCACCCGCGCCAAGCTCGAGAGCCTGGTGGAAGACCTGATCCAGCGCACCCTGGAGCCGTGCAAGGCGGCGCTCAAGGATGCCGGCGTGACGGCGGGCGAGATCCAGGACGTGATCCTGGTCGGCGGCATGACCCGGATGCCGAAGGTCATCGACGCGGTGAAGACCTTCTTCGGCAAGGACCCGGCGCGCAACGTCAACCCCGACGAGGTGGTGGCGATCGGCGCCGCGGTGCAGGGCGCGGTGCTCAAGGGCGACGTCAAGGACGTCTTGCTGCTCGACGTGACGCCGCTGTCGCTCGGCATCGAGACCTTGGGCGGCGTGTTCACCCGGCTGATCGAACACAACACCACGATCCCGACCAAGAAGTCGCAGACCTTCTCCACGGCCGATGACAACCAGACCGCCGTGACCATCAAGGTCTACCAGGGCGAGCGCGAGATGGCGGCCGATAACAAGCTGCTCGGCCAGTTCGATCTGGTCGGCATTCCGCCGGCGCCGCGCGGCGTGCCGCAGGTCGAGGTGACGTTCGACATCGACGCCAACGGCATCGTCTCGGTGCAGGCCAAGGACAAGGCGACCGGTAAGGAACAGCAGATCCGTATCCAGGCCTCGGGCGGGCTCAACGATTCCGACATCGAGCGCATGGTGAAGGAGGCCGAGGCCAACGCCGAGTCCGACAAGAAGCGCCGCGAGTTCGTCGAGGCCAAGAACCAGGCCGAGGCGCTGGTGCATCAGGTCGAGAAGAACCTCGCCGAGCACGGCGACAAGCTCGCCGCCCAGGACAAGGGCGAGGCCGAGGCGGCAGTGGCCGCCGCGCGCTCCGCGATGGAGGGCAGCGACGCCGACGCGCTCAAGCAGGCGAGCGATCGGCTCAGCCAGGCAGCGATGAAGATTGGCGAGGCGATGTACAAGTCCCAGGCGGAAGCCGCAGCACCTCCCGGGGGCGGCGCGGGCGAGGGTCCGACCGGCGGCGGCGCCTCGGGCCAGACGGACGACAAGGTGGTCGACGCCGAGTTCGAGGAAGTGGACGACAAGAAGAAGAAATCCGCCTGATATTGATAGGCGGAGTGACTTGACCGAGTCGCGCCCGCGCTTCGAGAGAAGGCGGGCGCGATCTCATGTTGGCGGTGTGGTTTCATTGAGTCGCGCGGCGACTGCCACCCAGGTGAAAGACTGAGATGGCGAAGCAGGATTATTATGCCACCCTCGGCGTGGCGCGGGACGCGGGGGCGGACGACCTCAAGAAGGCGTATCGCAAGCTCGCGATGCAGTTCCACCCCGACCGCAACCCGAACGACAAGAAGGCCGAGGCGCGGTTCAAGGAGGTCAGCGAGGCCTACGAGGTCCTCAAGGACGAGCAGAAGCGCGCTGCCTACGACCGGTTCGGCCACGCCGCGTTCGAGAACGGTGGCGGCGGCCCGGGCGGTTTCTCCGGCGGCTTCGACTTCTCGGGCGGCGGCGCCGGCGGTCTCGGCGACATTTTCGACCAGATGTTCGGCGACTTCATGGGCAATCGGCGTGGCGGCGGCGGCCGCACGCGCGCCGGCGCCGATCTCCGTCAGGCCGTCGAGATCGAACTCGCGGAGGCTTTCACCGGCACGAAGGTCAACCTGCGCATGCCGACGCGCGTCGCGTGCGAGGCCTGTTCCGGCACCGGCTCGGAGGACAAGAAGGCCTCGGCCGATGCCTGCGCGACCTGCGGCGGCTCCGGCAGGGTGCGCGCCCAGCAGGGCTTCTTCCTCGTCGAGCGCACCTGTCCGACCTGCGGCGGCGCCGGCCGGATCATCCGCAATCCCTGTCGCGTTTGTCACGGCGCCGGGACGGTGCAGCGCGAGCGCTCGCTGCAAGTCGCCATCCCGGCGGGTGTCGAGGACGGCACGCGCATCCGCCTCGCCGGCGAGGGCGAGGCCGGCGGTCAAGGCGCGGCGGCGGGCGATCTCTACGTGCATGTCGGCATTCGCCCGCACCCTATCTTCCAGCGCGACGGCGCCAATCTGCTGATGCGCGTGCCGCTGCGCATGTCGCAGGCCGCACTCGGCGGCGATGTCGAGGTGCCGTCGATCGACGGCAGCAAGGCGCGGGTGAAGATCCCGCCCGGCACCCAGACCGGCGACCAGTTCCGCCTACGCGGGAAAGGCTTCTCCGTGCTCCGCAGCACCGCGCGCGGCGATCTCTACATCCAGGTCGCCGTCGAGACGCCGCAGAACCTCACCCGGCGGCAGCGCGAGTTGCTGGAGGAATTCGAGGCCGAAGCGGTCTCCAACGACAAGGGCCATCCGGACAGTGAGGGCTTCTTCGCCAAGGTGAAGGAGTTCTTCGAGGGGACACGGGGCTAGCGCGATCGCTTCACGCTGAACGACCGTCATCAACTCGGATAATGGTGGGGTCTGCGACGGCTGAGCCCTGCGGCCCTGCGCACGGCCGGAGCTGGCAGGGCGGCTTGGCGACTCACTTGGGGCTATCGGGATTAAGTGCAGTGTCGCTCGTCCCCTCCCCGCAATAGCACTGCCGGAACGCATCCGTCCCCACCGCTGACTCGGTGCAGAAATAGTCCCGGAAGACCGGTTCCGGCGGGCTCTGCTCGCCGTGCTCCAGGTGCCAGAGAGAAGGGTTGGCGACCGGGAAGATCGAGGTCCATAGGGCTCGGTCGGCGGCGCTGGTGGCGAGGCGGTGGTTCAGCTCGCTGAGGCTCAGCAAGTCGATGCCGCGCAGGTTCCATCTCGCATCGAAGGCGTACTCGATCTTCCACTCCGGCCGTTCCTTGACGCCGGCCGTCGCGAGGTTCGCGAGGTAGTAGGTATTCCGGTCGAGCAGCCGGCCGGCGGCGTTGTGCTCGATGACCTGGAAGCCCGGGTTCTGGCTGAAGATCGGACTGATCGCCGGGGTTATCAGAACGAACCCCTCATAGGCGTCGGTCGGGCCGGTCAGGCGGAATTCGTCCATGTGCGTGTGCCCGGCAAAGCTCGCCAGCACGGTTGCGGCATGGCTGCGCATCAGCTTGTCGAACGCCGCCTGGTATTCCGGGCGCCACATCATCACCGGGGCGGCCGGGCAGGTGCCATTGTGCAAGGTCGCGTAGGCGTCGGCGCCGGGCGGGATGTGATAGACCACCCAGACCTTGTCGCCCGCCGCTTGCGCCGCGTCGAGTTGCTCGGAGAGAAAGCGCATGGTCGCCGCGCCCGGGTCGGCATCGGCCTTGCCGCACGCGTTCTTGTAGTTGCGCGAGAAATAGACCGAGTTGACGACCACGATCCGCACGTCCGGCACCGTGGGATGCCGCACGCTGTAGTTTCCGGTCGCCGTCCATGATGCGTCGAACCCGTCCGGCGCCCGATTGCCGAGCATCCGGCGCACCGTCGGCAGCGTGTCCTTGAGGAACGGGCCGCCTGGCTCGAGCTGGTAGTCGCCGCAAACGTCGTCGTCATTGCCGATGGCGGGAATGATCGGCGTCGCCGGGAAGCGGCGCATGATCTCCTGGCCCATAAAGGCCATCGTCTTGCGCACGAAGTCGTGGAACGCGGCGTCGGAATGGTCGGTGGCGCTGGCGTCGAACTGGGGGCGGAAGTCATGGCCGAGGAAATCGCCCATGATCATGACGAGCGTGGGATGCGGCTCGGCATCGCGCATCGCGTCGAGCGCCGAGCGGATCAGCGCCCAACCAGGGTCCTTGCCGTAGTGACCCGTCATACGGTCGCTCGTCCGTGCAAAGATCGCCGGCCATTGCTCGGGTTCGGCATGCGCCAGCGCATCGACCAGCTTCGGATCGTCCATCGGATTGAAATGCGGGTCGCTGAACAGGACGACACGGGACACGGCCCGAAATTCCTGCGCACGCACCGCCGCGTTCGGCAACAGGGTCGCGAGCAGCGCGCATGCCAGAACCGCCAGCCATCGCATCGGCCTCAATCTCCCGTCAGTGCATGCGGCCTCGTCTGCTGCCCGACGAGACGCGCGTAGGCGCCCCGACGCGCCAGCAGCTCGGCGTGGCTGCCGCGCTCGACGATGCGGCCGCGGTCGAGCACCAGAATGACATCGGCGTCGCGGATGGTCGACAAGCGGTGCGCGATCACCAGCGTCGTGCGCTGCCGCATGAGCTGGTCGAGGGCCGCGCGCACCTGCGCCTCGCTGATCGCGTCGAGATGCGAGGTCGCCTCGTCGAGCACCAGCACCGGCGCGTCCTTGAGGAAGGCACGGGCGATGGCGACGCGTTGGCGTTGGCCGCCCGAGAGCTGCACACCGCGCTCGCCAACGCGGGTCGCGAGCCCGTCCGGCAGGGCGGCGATGAAATCGGCCAGCGCCGCCTGCTCGACGGCGCGCGCCAGCGCCGCGGGCGCGGCATCGGGATGCGCGAGGCGGATGTTGGCCTCCAGCGTGTCATTGAACAGGTAGGTGTCCTGTGCAACCAGGGCGACGCGGCTGCGCAGCGCGTCGAGCTGCAAGCGGCGCAAATCGGTCCCGTCGAGCGTCACGGTGCCGTCGTCGGGGTCCCAAAAGCGCAGAAGCAGGCTGGCGACGGTGCTCTTGCCGGCGCCCGAGGCACCGACCAGGGCCACGGTGGCGCCCGCTGGGGCGTGGAACGTGAGGCCGTCGAGCGCGCGCGCTGTGCTGCCGGAATAGGCAAAGCGCACCGCGTCGAAGCGGATTTCCGAGCCGCCGCGAGGCGCGGGCGGGGCGAGCGGGCCATCGGCGATCCGCACCGGCTCGCTCTCCACCACGTGCAGCCGGCGGGTCGAGGCGATGGTGTCGGCCAGCTGGCGGCTCACCTGGGCGATCTCCGACACCGGCAGGAACGCCGCGATGCCGACCAGCACGAGAAGCGGAAGCATCCCGGCGGCGAGCTGGCCGGACAGCACGAGCTGCGCGCCCACCGCCGCGATGGCGAGCCCGCCGAGGCTGGTCGCGGCCTCCAACGCGACGGATTGCCGCGACAGGTCGGCGAGCAGCGCCAGCCGCGCGGCACCGGCGCGGCGGGCAACGTCCATGAAGGCGGTGGCGCGGCGCCCGGCCGCCTGAAAGGCAAGTAGCTCGGAGAGACCCTGGATGGTCTCAGTGACATGGGCGCCGAGCTGCCCGAGTGCGCCGCGCGCCTCCGCGCCCAGCCGGTCGATCCGCGCCCGGCCACGCAGCGGCGCCAGCAGCGCATACGCCAGGAAGGGCAACAGCACGAGGGCGAGCGGCCAGGAGATCGCCGCGAGCACGCCGAGCACGGAGAGCGGCACCAGCACCGCGACGAAGGCCGGGGCGACGGTGTGGGCGTAGAAATACTCGATCGTCTCGATGTCCTGCGTCGCCAGCGCCACCAGGTCGCCGGAGCGGCGGCGCAGCAGATAGGCGGGTGCCAGCCGGTCCAAGGTTGCGAACAGCGCGATCCGCATTTCCGCCAGCAGCCGGTACGCCATGTCGTGCGCCAGCCAGGATTCCAGCCAATGGCACAGCGCGGCGAGCGGCGCGGCGACGAGCAGTGCCGCGGCGAGCCCGCCGAACGGGTGCGCTGCACGGATCGCGGCGACGATCAGCGCACCAAGCGCGCCGACGCCGATGAACGCGGCCACCCGCCCGATGCCGAGCCCGACAACGAGCGCCAGCCGGCCGCGCCAGGGACGGATGAAGCCGGCCAAGGTGGCGATGGTCTGCCGCCAGCCAACGGTGGCGGCGTCGGTATCGATCTCCTGTCGCGGCGGCCCGGTCTCCGCTGTGTCCGGCTCCGGACGCGAACCGAACGTCGCGCCGGCGGGCACCGTAGTCGTGGCGGCGGATTCGAGGCTCTGCGCGCCCATGAGGCGGCGGTAGAGTCCGCCCGCGCGCATCAGCTCGGCGTGGCGGCCGCTCTCGGCAACGCGGCCGCGATCCAGCACCAGGATGCGGTCGGCGCCGATCACGCTGGACAGCCGATGGGCCAGGATCAGCGTCGTGCGGCCCTGCATCAGCCGGTCGAGCGCCTGCTGGATCGCCGCCTCGTTCTCCGCATCGACCGCCGACAGCGCCTCGTCGAGAACCAGGATCGGCGCGTCGCGCAGCAGGGCGCGGGCGATGGCGAGGCGCTGGCGCTGGCCGCCCGAGAGACGCGCGCCGCGTTCTCCAATCACGGTGCAATAGCCCTCGGGCAACGCCATGATGAACTCGTGCGCGTTCGCGGCACGGGCGGCTTCGTGCAGCTCGGCCTCGCTGGCGTCGGGGCGGCCGAGGCGCAGATTCTCTTCCACTGTGCCGTGAAACAGCGTGGAGTCCTGAGCCACGACGGCGATGCGGGCGCGCAGCGCGTTGGGGTCGAGCGCGCCGATCTCGACGCCGCCGATACGGATGGCCCCCGATTGCGCCGCGTGCTCGCGCAGCAACAGCCGCACGATAGAGGACTTGCCCGCGCCGCTCGCGCCAACGACGCCGACCTGCTCGCCGGCCGCCAGGGAAAAACTCAGCCCCTCATGCGCCGGGCGGCGGGTACCGGGATAGGCGAAGCGGACGTTCTCGAAGGCGATGGTCGGGGCTAGCTCCGCCGGGCTCGCCGTCCCGCCGGCGGGCAGCGACGGCGTGGCGTCGAGCAGCGCATGGATGCCAGCCGCCGCCGATTGGCCGAGCATTCCCTGGTGCAGGATGCCCCTGAGATCGCGCAATGGCCGGAAAATCTCCGTCCCGGCCATCAGCACGATCAGCAACGCAGCCAGGCTCATCTCGCCATGCGTCACCCGCCAGGCGCCGAGCAGCAGGGCAAGCGCCGCGCCCAAGGCGGTGCCGAGATCGACGATCCCGCGGGTCGCCACGCTGGTCGCGAGCACCCAGAAGGTCTGGTCGGACAGCGCCCGTGCGCGCGCCGCGAGCCGCCGACCATAGGCGCCGCTCTGGCCGAACGCCTTCAAGGTCGGCAGGCCCTGCACCGCGTCGAGGAACTCCTCGCCGAACGCCTTGAAGGCGCCGGAGCGGGCAAGGCTGGCGCGGCGCTCGCGCATCTGCACCGCCATCGGCCCGACCAGCGCCAGCAGCGCCGCGGCGAGCAGGACGAAGGCGACCGGCCAGTCCCAGATCGCGACGAAGGCGAAGATGGCGAAAGGCGCACACAACGAGATTGCGAGCTGCGGCACATACTGGCCGAAGAAGCTTTGCAGCTGCTCGACGCCGTCCACCATCGACAGCATCACGCCACCGGTGCGCTCGGCGGCGAACCAGGCCGGGCCGAGGGCGACAACCCGCTCGTGCAGCCGCGCCCGCAGCACCGCCTGCACCCGCGTCGCAGTGCGATGCGCGATCAGAGTGCGCGCGTGGTCGAGGGCGGCGCGCAGCAGGATGCTGCCGATCGCGCCCAGGATCGGCGGCAGCTGCTCGCCGAACGGGGCGCCGCGAAACGCCAGTGCCAGGACCAGGCCGAGAAAGGCGAAGCGCGCGATCCCCGCAGCGAGCGCCAGCAGCCCGAGCACCACGCCCAGCGCCATCCGACCGCGCAGGCCCCGCGTCAGCTCCCAGAGGCGGCGATCAAAATACATCCACTCGCTCCCGGCCGTCGGGAGGGATCATCCACGCTTGTCGGCGGTTGGGGAACCTACCCGTGCACCGGCTGCTCGCTATCGAGATGCGCCATCTGGGCCGCGTCGTAGCGGTCCCCGGCGGCGGCGCCCTTGGGAACGGCGCGCTCGATTTCCACCAGCTCCGGCGGGGCCAGCGCTACATCGAGCGCGCCGAGGGCCTCCATCAACCGATCGCGCCGGCGCGCGCCCACGAGCGGCACGATGTCCTCACCCCGCCCCGCCACCCAGGCGATGGCGAGCTGTGCGACGCTGACGCCCTTGGCTTCGGCGATCCGCCGCAGCGCCGAGACGAGGGCGAGGTTGCGGTCGACGTTCTCAGACTGGAAGCGGGGGCTCAGCGCGCGGAAATCCCCGGGACCGGCCGCCTCCTTGCGCCAATGCCCGCTGATCAGCCCCCGAGACAGGACCCCATACGCCGTTATGCCGATACCGAGTTCCCGGCAGGTTGCCAAAATCCCGTCCTCGATGCCGCGTGAGATCAGCGAGTACTCGATCTGCAGATCGCAGATCGGGTGCACGGCAGCGGCCCGGCGGATCGTCTCGGAGCCGACCTCCGACAGCCCGATGTGGCGCACATAACCCGCCCGGACCATCTCGGCGATCGCGCCGATGGTCTCCTCGATGGGCACAGCCGGATCGAGGCGGGCGGGGCGATAGATGTCGATATGGTCGAGCCCAAGCCGTTGCAGCGAATAGGCGAGGAAGTTCCTCATCGCGGCGGGCCGAGTATCGCTGCCCGACCAGCCGCCGGCCGGGTCGCGCAGCGCGCCGAACTTGACGCTGACGAGAACGCCGTCCCGCTTGGCGCCCTTCAACGCCTCGGCGATCAGCAGTTCGTTGTGACCCATGCCGTAGAAATCGCCGGTGTCGAGCAACGTGATTCCGGCGTCGAGGGCGGCGTGGATCGTCGCGATGCTCTCCGCCCGGTCCGCCGGCCCGTACATGCCCGACATGCCCATGCAGCCGAGGCCGATGGCCGAGACGCGCGGCCCCGTCGTGCCAAGCTGACGATGCTGCATATGCCCCACTCCCTCTCACCGATAACCGCAGCCGAATATGGGCGGGGATTGCGCGTGCGATAGGCTCCGCCCGATCAGACCGTCACCTCGCGCGACGCGATCTCGTAGCGGAAACGCGCCGGGTCGAGGCAGTTCGGCTCGCCCGTTGCGGTGAAGGCGCACGGATACATCAGGAACGCGAAATTCGTTCTCTGGTGCTCCCCGGCGCCGGGCAGCACGATGTCGGTGGCGCTGTTGTAGCCGACCCAGTTCATCTCCCACGCGCCGAACAGATCGTCGCGCAGGGCGCGAACCTCTGGGCTGTCCAAGGCCAGCTTCTGCTCGAGAACGACCTTCCGCACGTCGGCGGGATCGACCGGGAACCAGCCGACGCCATCGAGATAGACCTCCGACCGGCAATGTTGCGCCTTGGAGATGGTGCCGCTCGCGCCAAGTGACGGGAACCGCCGGGAGGCGGCGACGCGGATGCCGTAGACGTCGCGCGCCGGAAAGCCCGCCGCGCGGGCAAGGCCGGTCATCAGCCCGTTGATGTCGGCGCACTTGCCGGAGAGATGGCCACTCTCCAGCATCGCCTTGATGTCGCCGAGCCCGCAGCCCGGTGTTGCCGGATCGCGCGAGGTGTTGTCCACCACCCAGTCATAGATCGCCCGCAGCCGGGCGCGCGGATCGGACTTGCCAGCGACGATACGCTCCGCGGTGGCGTGCACGATGCCGTCGGTCGGCGCGCTCTCGGTCGGCTGCAGCCAGAATCGCCGCTCCGCCTGGGTGACGGGCAACACGCGGTCGGCGCCGTCGCGATCGCGCGTGGCGACGGTCTGCACGACTTCCACCGTCTTGGGTACGTCGGATGCGCAATTCCAATCGACCCGCAGGATGTCCGCGCCATATGTCGCATCGGCCACGACGGCAGTCTGCCCCGTGCTCCCCGAACGCAGACCGAGCCCGGCCTGATAGCCGCCCGCGGTCTGCGCCAGCGGCAGCCAGAGCTGCGCCGCGCCCGGCGCATCCAACAGCGTGACGCGGGTGGTGATCTCGAAACGGCGCCATCCCGGCGGCGTCTCGCCGCGCGCGGCACGGGGTAGCACGCCGCCGGCCAGGGATAGGGCGGCGGCGGACAGGAATGCACGTCGGTCCATGTGGGTGACTCGTCGGAGAGCCGGGCGACGCGCACGGCGCCGCCCGGACAGGCGCTCAGTTGGTCAGATTGTAGAATTTCGCCGCGTTGTCGCAGGTGATCTTGCGAACATCGTCGGCCGACAATCCCTTGAACTGCTCGTCGATATACTTGCTCGATTCCGGCCAGATCCCGTCGGTATGCGGGTAGTCGGAGCCCCACATCAGCGTATCGACCGTCATCAGGTTGTTGACGTTGAGCAGCTTCGGCCCGATCGGGTCGAACTGGAAGGTCGCCTTGCACTGGCGCTGCCAATACTCGCTCGGCTTCAGCTTCATCAGGTCGCGGAAGCGGTCCTCGAACTCGAAATCCATGCGGTCGAGCGCATAGGGAATCCAGCCGATGCCGCTCTCGCCGAACGACACGCGCAGGCGCGGATAGCGCTCGAACACGCCCGCACCCATCATCGCCGCAAGAATGTGGATCAGCCCCATCTGGAACGCCGAGACGCCGGTGAACATCGCGGCGCGGCGCAGGCGCGGCTCGGTCATCTCCCGCGCGCGCGGCGGCGTCGTCGGGAAGGTGTGGAAATGCAGCGGCAGCTGCACGTCGTCCACCGCCTTCCACAGCGGCTCCCAGCACGGGTGCCACATCGGCTCCATGTCCCACGAGCAGGAGAGTTCGAGCCCGCGCAGCCCCATCTTGGCGCAGCGATAGATCTCCGCGACGGCCCAATCGACATCGCCATACGGCAGGCAGGCGAGGCCGATATGGCGGTCGGGATAGTGGCTGCAGAAATCCTTCAGCCAATCGTTATAGATCCTGAACATCTCCGCCGCCGCCTCGTGGTCCTGCAGTTTCGAGGCGGAGCCGAGGATGCCGAAGATCACCTCGGCATCGACGCCGTCGCGGTCCATGTCCTTCGCGCGGAGATGCGGGTCGCTGACCCGGCGGATGTCTTTCTGGCCGTCAGCGAAGAGGCCGGTCTCGGCCATGATGTCGACGCGGCGATTCTGCCCTGGCACCAGCTTGGCACCGCTCGGGCCGACGCCGTTCTTGAGGCCGAAATTGGCGCCATTCTTTGTCACCCACATCGGCCCGTCCGGCCCGTCGGTGACGTAAGGCATGCGGTCCTTCAGCTCGCGCGACGCTTGCGACGTGAAAAGGTCCGGCGGCATCCACGGCATATCGAGATGGCAGTCAGCCGAAATCCGGTTGTAGCGCATGGAAGTTTCCCCTCTTGCGTCAGTCCACCTTCAGCCTGGTTCGCTTGAGGAGACAGCTTCCCCCCGCAATCCTCGGCTGGCAAGCGCGCGTCAGGGAAGCCCGGCGCGAGGTCAGAACACGATATTGGTCCGCAACCCGAACACCGCCTCGTTACTCACCCGCCGCGTGGGTTCGTTCGGGTTGGGGATCCCTCCGGCCGGCGTGAAGAAATACTGGAAGTCGGGCTGCAGGGTCAGCCACGGCGCGGCCTGGTACTGATATGTGACTTCGATGAACGTCTCCGCCCCACGCTCCGGAAAAGGCACCCCCGTTTGGAACGCTGTGTCCTTGTCGAACCTGCGGGCGTTGCCGCTGATATTGGCGATGCCGAATCCGACGCCAAACGAATCGTTGTCGCGACCAGGCAGCGGCGCCTTTAGCACGATGCCGGCATTGACGGCGAAATCGACCAGGTTGCGGTCGCCAGGAGCGCCCATCATGCGGGCGAACACGCCGACGGATGGCGGGCTGTCCGCGCTCGGTCGCCAGACCGTCTGGTCGACCACGCCGTAGATCGCATAGTTGTTCCGCCGCATCAGCGGGTCGCCGCTGCTCAGCGGATCGGCGAGCGAGACGTGATCGGCGTCAAATCGTTGGTCCGGGAAGGAGGCAGTGTCGAACCAGGCGCCGAGTTTGTAGGTGCCGGGCAGGCCGGTCGGCGGATTGGCCTTGTCCGTCCCGCCCTCGACGGGCTGATTGATCGCGTATTGCACCTCGGCAATGAACAGCGCCCCGGTGCGCATATTGAATTTGGTGCCCGACTGGGCCGCCCCGCGTACTTGGGAATCGTCGTCGAACGGACCGCCCGGCGGGTTGTCGTTGAACACGCCGGCGAGGATCGTGAGGCCCTCCATCGGCCTTGCACGAAAGCGCACGCCGAGCGAGGCGAGCGGATAGGCCGGCCCACCGGCATAGAGATTGACCGCCGGCAATACCGACCAGCCCATCGCAGCGTTGATGAACAGGCTGCTGTAGGAGCTCAGCGTGAACTCCTGGTCGACGCTCTGCTGCCCGATCTTCACGTCGAAGCGCCCATCCGAGAACGCCTGCTGGTACCACAATTCCCATAGCCGCGTGGACCGCGTCGCCTCGATGCCGCTGGCGGCCTGCAAGGTGAGGAGGTTGTCCGCGGTCAGGCTGCGGCCGTGGATCTGCAAGGCGCTGACGTTGAACGTGCCGCCCTTCCAGCCGAACGCCTTCTCGGTATCCACGCCGAGGCTCATCAGCGTCAGGCCGTCATACGCGACACCCTGATTCACGCCCCCCGTGGCATTGCCGAACACCTCGCTGGTCTCCTGCAGCCCGAGCGAGACGCCGTGCTCCGCAAGGAACGGCCGCAGACCGCCCATATCGCCGAGCAGGTTGTCCCGCTCCATCAACCCGCCCATGAAGCCTTGATTCTCGCTGGTCGGCCCCGGGGTCGGCGACTGCTGCTGGGCCGGCGCGTCGGGAGGCGCGGCCGGCTGCGCGATGGCGCTTTCGGGCAAGCTCCCGGCCAGGCATGTGCCAGCAGCGAGCACGACAATTGAACGGCGATATTGTCGGCGCGACGCGGTGGATGTCGGCGCCGCTTTTCGGCCCCCTCTTTCGATCGACGGCCGCATCGGCGCCACTCCTCGCAAGCTCGGCGGTGTTCGTTGGCGCGTTCCCTAGCGGGCAAGCGGGGGTCGGTCAATGCAAACGAGAACAAGTCGCAAACTCAGCTGAAACGTGTGGGATTATTGCCGCAGGTGTTGCAATGCGAGTTCGACCGGCCTGCCGGAGATCCTCATCCACCCGTCGAACGGGGTATCGAGATCGACGATCAGGAAGATGGCGCCGGCGATCGATGCGGCGCTGAGAAACAGCACGACCGCGACCACCGGGTTGCGCGGCGCGTTGTAGCCGAAGCTGGCGAAACAGAGAGTCAGCCAGAACACCAGTATCACCAGGAACGGCTGCGAGATCTGGCCGGTGGACTCGCCGATGATGGTCCAGCGCAAGACGTAGAGCGTGCGCATCTCACCCACTGCCTGGGCGGCAAGCCGCTGATGTTCGCGCGTATCGGTCGGCAGGTTCTGGATTGCCCGATCGAGCTCGTCGAGGATGTCGGCGGCGCGATCATCGTCGACCACCGGCACCACACCGTCCTTCGGCCAGTTCCGCTCGAGCACGAACGCGGTGTAGTCGCGCAGCAGCGCGCGCGCTTCCGCTCCGCCGGGGCCGTATTTCGTCAGCGTGCGGTCAAGCAGCAGCAGCTGGGTGCCGAATTTGTGGACGTCGGTATCGACGGTATCGAAGGTGCGCTTCAGCGACGCGGTCAGGAGGCCGAGCACCAGCGAGGACATCACGACGATCATGCCCATACTGAGCTTGACCATGTCGTGGGTGCGCTGATCGCGGTAGTCGGAGCGCAGTCGCGAGTGCAGCGTCAGCGCCAGCATCGCGGCGCCGAACAAGCAGCCGAAGGTGAGCAGGCCGATATTGATCTCGTCCATTCGTCCGATTGTCCCGCGGGCAGTCGCCCGCGATTCGCGGAGCGCGGCCGTTTGCGAGAGTCGTTCGGGACGGTTACGGTTTCGTCAAGCACGCAGGAGGCATCATGCTCGCCAACATCCCACCGACGCAGACGGTGATCGAGATCAAGGCCCCCGGCGGGCCGGAGATGCTGGTGCCGGCGACGCGCCCAGTGCCGGAGCCGAAGGCCGGCGAGGTGCTCATCCGCATCGCCGCCGCCGGAATCAACCGCGCCGACACGCTGCAACGCATGGGCCGCTACCCGATGCCGCCGGGTGCGACGGATATTCCGGGCCTGGAATGCGCGGGAACCGTGGTGAAGCTCGGCGCGGATGTGACCGCGTGGCAGCCCGGCGACCAGGTCTGCGCGCTGATGGTCGGCGACGGTTATGGCGAATACGCCGCTGTTCCCGCCGGACAATGCCTGCCAGTGCCAAAGGGCGTGAGTCTCGTTGACGCAGGCGGCTTGCCCGAGACGTTCTGCACCGTCTGGACCAACGTGTTCGAGCGGCTGCGACTGCAGCCCGGCGAGGTGTTCCTCATGCAGGGCGGCAGCAGCGGCATCGGCGTGACCGCGATCCAGCTCGCCAAGGCATTCGGCGCCAAGGTGCTGGCAACCGCCGGCTCCGAAGAGAAGTGCCAGGCGTGCCGCGACTTCGGCGCCGATGTCGCGATCAACTACCGCCGCGAGGATTTCGTCGAGGTCGGCAAGAAGTTCACCGAGGGTCGCGGCGTCGACGTGATCCTCGACATGGTGGGCGGCGACTACATCCCGCGCCAGATCGACTTGCTCGCGCGCGAGGGGCGGCTCGGCTTCGTCGCGTTGATGCATGGCGCCAAGGTCGAGGCCGATTTCGGCGCGATCCAGCGCAAGCATCTCACCGTCACGGGTTCGACGCTCCGCTCGCGCACCGTGGCACAGAAATCCGCCATCGTCGCGGCGCTGCGCGAGAAGGTCTGGCCGCTCTGGACGGCGGGCAAGCTGCGGCCGTTCACCTACAAGACGTTCCCGCTGGCCGAGGCGGCCGAGGCGCATCGGCTGATGGAGAGCAGCGCGCATATCGGCAAGATCGTGCTGGTGCCATAATATTCTGGCTCGCGGCCGCTGACCCCGTCCGTTCTAGATCGACAATGATACCAAAGCTATCATAAGGCCGCATTCAGAGGGCTGAGCGCAGCTGATACGGAGGGCTGCGTCTCGGCGTGGGTCAGGCGGGGTGGTGGACACCCGCCTTCCCGGTCCATTTCATTTCTGAATTTCGTGCCCTGGCCCTACAATGGCACCCAAAAAGCACCCGGGCGGAATGACGCTGCCCGGTCTGCCGTAATGGAACAACCAGGGGGAACGAAACGTGCAGGACCTCGAAACGCGCACTATGGGCAGGGTGGCACGCCGATTGGTGCCATTCCTAATGATCTGCTACTTTTTCTGCTTTCTCGATCGGGTGAATATCGGCTTCGCCGCGCTCGAGATGAACAAGGATCTGGGTTTCACCGCCTCCGTCTACGGCTTCGGCGCCGGCATTTTGTTCATCACCTACATGCTGTGCGAGGCGCCGTCCAACCTGATCCTGACCAAGGTGGGCGCTCGGCGTTGGATTGCGCGCATCATGATCACCTGGGGCCTGATCTCCGCCGGAATGGCGTTCGTCATCGGCGAGAAGAGCTTCTATGTCATGCGCGCGCTGCTCGGCGCGGCCGAGGCCGGATTCTTTCCTGGGATCATTTTCTATCTGATGTCTTGGTTTCCCGGGAAATACCGTGGTCGGATCACCGGCCTGTTCATGGCGTGCATCCCGCTCTCGGCCGCGATCGGCTCGCCGTTGTCGACCGCCTTGCTCTATCTGGACGGGCTGCTCGGCCTTCGCGGCTGGCAGTGGATGTTCGTGCTGCAAGGCTTGCCCTCGGTCGTGCTCGGGGTGATTACCTGGTTCTATCTCACCGAGCGGCCGCGCGAAGCGCGCTGGCTCGCCGCTGACGAGCGTGCCTGGCTAACCGACCGTATCGACGGCGAACATCATCAGCGCCACGCCGCGCTCTCGATCGGCGTGCTGCAGACCTTCGTCAACCCGCGCGTTCTGGCCCTCAGCACCATCGCCTTCTTCGTTTCCGCGCTGATCTTCGGTGTAAGCTTTTTCCTGCCTCAGATCATCAAAGGGTTCGGACTGACCAACATGCAGACCGGGCTCGTGACCATCATCCCGTACGCCGTTGGGGCCGCGGCGATGATCTGGTACGGGCGGCGCTCGGACCGGCTGATGGAGCGGAAGGGCCACCTCGCGGTCGCGCTGCTGGTCGCCGCCGTCGGCGTCGGCGCGGCCGCGGTGATCGAGGAACCGGTGATGAAGATGGCCGCCTTCACGGCCTCGGCGGCTGGGCTGTACGCCGCGTTGCCGGTGTTCTGGACGCTCGCGCCCGCTTTCCTGAGCGGCGCCTCGGCGGCGGTGGGAATTGCCTACATCAATTCCTGGGCGGCGCTGGGGGCGTTCGTCGCGCCATACGTGATGGGTGTGCTCAAGGACGCTACCGGCACCTTCACCTACGGGCTGCTCGCGCTCGGTGTCGGCGTGCTGGTCAGCATCCTCGTGGTCCTGTTCATCGGCCACGACCGCAAGCTCGAGGAGACGCCGGAGCAGGCACTGGCCTTCTGAACCGAGGCAAGGAGCAGGATGGGCCGGGCGGTCCGTGGGTCGCCCGGTGGGCGTCAGCCTGGCGGCTCGGCCTTCGACGGAAGCGGGAACAGGGCCATGAACCGCAAGGCGAGCGCGCGGTCGCCCTCGACGCGCAGGGCGTCGGCTTGCTCCAAGCTTTCGAGCGACTGCCCGCCATAGATTGCGGCGGCGAGGACTGGCGGTGCGCCAGTGAAGATCGCATCCACGTTGTCGAGGGCGCCCCTCGCGATCTCGATGTGGCCGTCGGCGAGATGGGCGGTGAAGGTTTCCACGCCGAGGCGAAAGCCGATCCGCGCGTCGATCCCTTTCGCTCGCAGCGGGTCGAGCATGGTCCGCAGGGACAACAGCAATGACGCGGCACTAAACGGTAAGGTCGGATCATGCGCCGGCGAGCGCGCCGCCCAGCGGCCGAGCGCCTGGAAGATCGGCTCGCTCTCATAGCCCCATGCGGTAAGCTCGTAGACCTGCGCCGCCGCCGGCGGGGGCAGCTTGCGCCGTACCAGGACGCCGGCAGCCTCAAGTCCCTCGAGGCGCTGGGTCAGGATATTGGCGCTGATCCCCGGCAATCCGGCCTTGATGTCGCTGAACCTTTTCGGCCCCCACATGAGCTCGCGCATGACCAGCAGCGCCCAACGTTCCCCAATCAGATCGAGCGCGTGCGCGGCGCCGCAAGCGTCCTCGTACCAGCGATGACGGCGACTCTCTGGCTTCACGGTTATTTTTCTTAATTTCATGGTTGCTTTTCATAACTCAATCGGGCATCAGTGTCAAACCACGACCCGCAAGGAGGCACCGATGTCCAAGCTGATCTTCGTGAATTTGCCCGTCAGCGATCTCGCCCGCGCCACCGCTTTCTACGAGGCCGTGGGCGCGAAGAAGAACGAGCAGTTCTGCGACGCCACGGCATCGTGCATGGTGTTTTCCGACACCATCCACGCGATGCTGTTGACCCACGACAAGTTCCGCCAGTTCACCCCGAAGCAGGTCGCCAACGCGCGGGAAACCAGCGAGGTGCTGATCTGCATCTCCGCAGATAGCCGCGCCGACGTCGACCAGACGGTGGACCGGGCTGGCGCAGCGGGCGGGCGCGTCGACCCCGGCCCCAAGCAGGATCACGGCTTCATGTACGGCCGCAGCTTCGAGGACCCGGACGGGCACATCTGGGAAGTGATGTGGATGGACCTCGCCGCGGCGCAGGCCGCGATGTCGAAGCCAGCGGCTAACGTCTGACCCGCCCGACGCAAGCAAGGAGAAGCAGCATGAGCTACATCGACGGCTTCATCATTCCGGTGCCGGCCGACAAGAAGGCGGCGTATCGCGAGATGGCCGCCAAGGCCGCGCCGATCTTCAAGGAGCACGGCGCGACCCGCATGGTCGAGTGCTGGGGCAACGACATCCCCGACGGCAAGCTCACCGACTTCAAGCGCGCGGTGCAGGCCGAGGCGGGAGAGAATGTCGTCTTCGCGTGGATCGTCTGGCCCTCGAAAGCAGCGCGCGACGCGGGCAACAAGAAGGTCATGGAAGACCCGCGCATGAAGGACATAGGCAGCGACATGCCGTTCGACGGTAAGCGCATGATCTTCGGCGGCTTCGACCTCCTACTCGATTCGGACGCAGACTGAGGAGTGATCCGAATGTCCAAGATCGCGACGTGCCTGTGGTTCGACGATCAGGCCGAGGCAGCGGCGAATTTCTACGTCGCAACCTTCCGCGCTTGCGGGCAGGACGCCGCGATCGGCGACATCGCGCGCTACGGCGATGCGGGGCCGCGACCGAAGGGAATGGTGATGACCGCGACCTTCAGCCTCGCCGGCCAGGAATTCATGGCGCTCAACGGCGGCCCCGAATTCGCCTTCTCCCCCGCGATCTCGATGATCGTGAAATGCGCCGACCAGGCGGAAATCGACCGCTTTTGGGATGGGCTGTCGGACGGCGGCAAGCCGGTGCAATGCGGCTGGCTGACCGACCGCTTCGGTGTCTCCTGGCAGATCGTGCCCGCCGCACTCGGCAACATGATGAAAAACGCCGACCCCGCTCGCGCCGAGCGCGTGATGCGGGCGGTGCTCGGGATGGTAAAGCTCGACATTGAGGCTCTGGCGAGGGCATGTGGCGCCAGCTAGCGCATTGGGCAATGCAGAGCATCACGCTACGGCGTCAGATGATTCCTATTTCTCCGAACGTCGAGGCGGGCCTTCGAGCGGACCGCCCTCATATATTTTCTTGATTCGATATCGATTTTGTTGTTAAGTCGACAGTGATCGGATAGCTCCGCCTTTGATGGGGACCCGTAGCGTCCCTGGTTGCCAACCGTCAAACGCGAGGTGAGCGGTATGGGAAATATTCGAGCAGTTTGGTTTGTCATCGGCGGGGCATTCCTAATCCTAGTCAACACCCCGCATGCCATCGCTTCCGAAATGGATTGGCTAATTCAGAGCAGACCGAGCTACAAAGTGCAGCTCGAATTTCAGTCTCAAACACGAAATCATGTCTGGCCTGGAAATGGAAGAGCATACAGCATCGATGATTATGGATGGCACAGATATAGTTTGAACTGCCAATATGGAGAGAAGATATGCTACGGGGCTTGGCCGACCGGAGGGGATGATGAGGGAACCTATTGGGGCGTCGGCGTGAATAATGAACACGGATGTAAGAATTGCTGCGGTATTTGCGGGGTGGACAATCCCGAAAAACGGCTGATCGACCCCGACGACTAGCAGCCGGTCGTACAGGGCCGTGCAGCAGCCGCCTCTGTGGGCACTCTCAATCCTGACACCACCGAAACGGCTGAGCTGCTTCGCCCGAGTCCTTTCACGCCACCATAGGCCCTCCCTTGCGCCCCGGTCTCGGGAATGCGAGATGCTACCGGCTGGTAGACTGGCTGGGGCAGAGGCATGAACCTGGATTTCTCCGAGGACCAGAAGCAGCTCAAGGAGCAGGCGCGACGGCTGTTCGCGGATAAGTCCCCGCCCTCAGTGGTCCGCGCGGTGCTCGAGGGCAAGGACAGCTACGACCAGGCCCTGTGGAAGAACATGGCGGAGCTCGGCTTCCTCGGCACCGCCATCCCGGAGGAGTTCGGCGGCCACGGCATCGGCCATCTCGAACTCTGCGTGATTGCCGAGGAGCTGGGCCGTTCGCTGGCGCCGGTGCCGATGTCCTCCTCGATCTATCTCGCCGCCGAGTTCCTGGTGCGCGCCGGCAGCGATGCACAGAAGCGCAAGTATCTCCCGAAGCTCGCCTCGGGCGCGCTGATCGGCACCTTCGCCCACGCCGAACGCGCGGGCGAAGTGACCGAGCGGACCATTGAGGCGAACGTCGCGCGCGGCGCGCTGACCGGCGCCAAGGTGCCGGTGCCGGACGGCGAGATCGCGGATTTCGCCGTGGTCTCGGCCCGCGCGGGCGACGGCGGGGTCGGACTGTTCCTCGTCGATCTCACCGGTCCGGGCGTGCAGCGCGAGGCGGTCCGCACCATCGATCCTACCCGCAATCAGGCCAGCATCCGCTTCGACAATGCGCCCGCCGAACCGCTCGGCGCGCCCGCGGAGGGCTGGCGCATCCTGACCGACGTGCTGAACCGCGCCGCGGTGCTGGTCGCCTTCGAGCAGATCGGCGGCGCCGACCGGGCGCTGGAGATGGCACGGGACTACGCGCTGGAGCGCTTCGCCTTCGGCCGGCAGATCGGCTCCTTCCAGGGCCTCAAGCACATGATGGCCGACATGTACGTCTCGGCCACCCTGGCGCGCTCCAACTGCTACTGGGCGGCCTGGGCACTCTCGACCGACGCGGCCGAACTGCCCGAGGCGGCGGCCACCGCGCGGGTCAGCGCGACACAGGCGTTCCAGCATTGCGCCAAGAACAACATCCAGGTGCATGGCGGCATGGGCTTCACCTGGGAGTATGATTGCCACCTGTATTACCGTCGGTCGAACCTGCTCGCCCTGTCGCTCGGCAGCCAGTCCGCTTGGGAGGACAAGCTGATCGACGCCCTGCGCCGCAAGAACGCCGCCTGACCGGAGGAAGCGAGATGAATTTCGACGATACCCCGCAGGAAGCGGCATTCCGCGCCGAGGCGCGGGCCTGGCTCGACGCCAACGCGCCGCATGAGCTTCGCCAGGAACTCGAGGACGCGCCCTTCGGCCGCCTACAGCTCAAGAGCGTCGATGCCACCGCGGCATCGCGGGCCTGGCAAAAGAAGAAGTACGACGCCGGCTGGGCGGTGCTGCATTGGCCCAAGGAGTATGGCGGTCGTGGCGCCTCGCCCATCGAGCGGGTGATCTGGCAGCAGGAGGAGGGCGTCTACGGCAAGCTTTCGGCGCTGTTCGGCATCGGGCATGGCATGTGCGGCCCGACCATGATGGCCTGGGGCGCCGAGGAGCAGAAGCGCGAGCGCCTGCCCAAGCTCGCCGCCGGCGTGGAGAATTGGTGTCAGTTGTTCTCCGAGCCCTCCGGCGGCTCCGACGTCGCGGGCCTCCGCACTCGCGCCGAGCGGGATGGCGATGAGTGGGTGGTGAACGGGCAGAAGATCTGGACCTCGGTCGCGCACCTCGCCGATTGGGGGCTCCTGATCCTGCGCACCGACCCCAACCTGCCCAAGCACGATGGCCTGACCATGTTCTTCCTGAACATGAAGTCGCCCGGCATCGAGATCCGGCCGATCAAGCAGGCCAACGGCCAGTCCGACTTCAACGAGGTGTTTTTCACCGACGTCCGCATCCCCGACAGCCAGCGCCTCGGCGCGGTCGGGCAGGGCTGGAAGGTGTCGATCACCACCTTGATGAACGAGCGCGCCTCGATCGGCGCCCGCGCCTTCACCGGCTTCCCTGAGCTGTGGGAGTTCGTCTCGCAACTCGACACGCCGGACGGCCCGGCGCTCGA
The DNA here is from genome assembly GCA_017307285.1 of Alphaproteobacteria bacterium. GTDB lineage: Bacteria > Pseudomonadota > Alphaproteobacteria > Acetobacterales > Acetobacteraceae > JAFKFI01. The sequence goes on from JAFKFI010000060.1 coordinate 73,763, forward strand.
CAACCCAGCGGTGCGCTCCAAGCTCGCCAACTGGGCGGCACGGTCGAGCGGGCTGAAATACACCGCTTACCGCGCCATCACCGAGCTCTCCAAGGGCCAGCTGCCGGGTCCGGAGAACTCCATCGGCAAGCTGGTCTCGGGCTCGATGCTGCAGGAGATCGCCATGTACGCGCTCGACCTGCAGGGCGAGGCGGGCATCCTGCTCGACCCGGCGCAGGCCGAGGCGGCCGCGCGCTTCCAGGGCATTCTGCTGCGCTCCCCGGCCGTGCGGATCGAGGGCGGCACCGACGAGATTCTCCGCAACATCATCGCCGAGCGCGTGCTCGGCCTGCCGCCCGACATCCGCGCCGACAAGGGCATCCCGTTCAACAAGATCCCGACCAAGGCGGGGTGACGTCACGGGGTTGTCGTTAGTTCCAGCGTCACCCCTCCCCCAACCCCCTCCCACAAGGGGAGGGGGCTTTCTTCTCCCTCTCCCCTTGTGGGAGAGGGCCGGGGTGAGGGGTCGCGCCGCACCCTGGTCCTCGCCGCCTGCCTGATCGCCACCTTCATGGCGGCGGTGGAGAGCACCATCATCGCCACCGCCATGCCGACCATCGTGGGCGAGCTTGGTGGGTTCAGCCTGTTCAGCTGGGCCTTCACCATCTACCTGCTGACCCAGGCGGTCAGCATCCCGATCTACGGCCGCCTCTCCGACATCTACGGCCGCAAGCAGGTGTTCTTCGCCGGCTCCGGCCTGTTCCTGCTCGGCTCCACCCTGTGCGGCTTCGCCTGGGGCATGGTGCCGCTGATCGCTTTCCGCGCGTTGCAGGGCTTCGGCGCGGGCGGCGTGCAGACCATCGCCTCGACCATCCTCGGCGACATCTACACGCCCGTAGAGCGCGGCCGGGTGCAGGGCATGGTCTCCAGCGTGTTCGGCGTCTCGGCCGTGGCCGGCCCGTCGCTCGGCGCCTTCCTCATCGAGCATGTCAGCTGGCAGGCGGTGTTCTGGGTCAATCTGCCAATCGGCGCCGCCGCGATCGCCATGCTCGCGGTGTTCCTCCACGAGAACATCGAGCACCGCCAGCACCGCATCGACCTGCTGGGCTCGCTCCTGCTGCTGGTGGCGATCGGCGCGCTGATGCTGGCGATGGTGCAGGCCGGCAGCCTGTCGCTCCCGGCCTGGCTCGCCTTGCTCGGCCTCGGCGTGGTCTCTGCCGTGGTGCTGCTGGCGCATGAATGGCACACCCCCGAGCCGATGCTGCCGCTCGAGCTCTGGCGCAACCGCATCATCGTGCTCGGCAGCTTGGGCAACTGCGCGGCCGGCGCCCTGATGATGGGGGTCAGCGCCTTCCTGCCCGCCTATGTCCAGGGCGCGATGGGCTACAGTGCGATGGCCGGTGGTCTCGTGCTGGGCGCGATGTCGGTGAGCTGGGCGCTCGCCAGCATCGCCGCCGCGCGCATCATGGCGCACACCAGCTACCGGCTGACCGCCGTGCTCGGCGCCTTCGCGCTGATCGCGGGATGCGGCGTGCTGCTCACCCTCGACCCGTCGCGCGGGCCGTTTTGGGCCGCCGCCGGCTCGTTCACCATCGGCATCGGGATGGGCCTCGGCAGCACCACCTTCATCGTCTCCATCCAGGCCTCGGTGCCGTGGCGGCAGCGCGGTGCGGCGACCTCCTCGGCGATGTTTCTCCGCTTCGTCGGCCAGGCGGTCGGCGCGGCACTGTGCGGCGCCGTGCTCAACGCCAGCATCCGCGCCCGCGACCCGACGGCGATGCACGTCGCCGACCAGCTGCTCGACCCCAGCCTGCGCGAGCGCCTCGGCGCGGCGGAGGTGGCGCGGCTCAGCGACCTGGTCGCCTCCTCGCTGCACAACGCGTATTTTCTCACGCTGGGCTTCGGCCTGATCGCGCTGCTGCTGGCGGTGCTGATGCCGGCCGGGCTCAATCCGACGCGCCACCCCCCACGCGCCGAGGCATAAACGGGAGCGACATCGTCATGACGGCCACGCTGGAGCAGCGGCTGCAACGGATCGAGGACATCGAGGCGATCCGCGCGCTGAAGGCGTTCTACGCACGTTGCGCCGACCAGAAATACACCGACGACCACCGCCGGCGGCCGCAGCCCGAGATCGACGCCATCGTCCGCCGCCAGGTCTCGGTGTTCACCGAGGATGCAGTGTGGGATGGCGGCCCGCAATTCGGCATCCGCGAGGGCCGCGAGGCGATCTACGACCATCTGCGCTCCGGCGGCTGGAGCTTCGCGCTGCATTATTTCGTTAGCCCCGTGATCGAGCTCGACGGCGACACCGCGCGCGGCGCCTGGATGCTGTGGCAGCCCTGCACCTTGGAGAAGGGCAATCGCGCGCTGCTGATGTCGGCCACCACGGAGGACGACTACCTGCGCACGTCCGAGGGCTGGCGGATGACGCGGATGCGCTTCACCTTGAAATTCATCACCCCCTTCGACCGCCCTTGGTCGCTGCACCGCAACGCGACGCTACCAGATTGACGCCATCGGCAATCGGGGGATTGCGATGCACACCAGTCATCGCCTCTTGCGCCGCGGATTGACTGTCAAGTTGACCACCGACGTCGATTGTCCCGGACGGTGTATACGAACCGTTAATATTTGAGCGCGGAATATCTTGAAGAGGAGGTGCCGATCATGCCCGAGTATGTCTTCGAGTACAAGCAAGGCGCGGATATTCGCTGGTATGCTTCCGAAGTACTTGATCGCCAGCCCAGCAGGCCCTCCGCTCAGCCGCCCGGAACAAGGGTCACGAAAGAGGGCGGCCAATGGGTCACTTGGATGGCGACGTCGACCTCCTTCGGAGTCTGCTTCGGCCTTTCCGCCTGGTGGATCATCAAGAAGGCGAAAGGGGAAGATTTCCTGGCCTGGCTGAAGCCGGGCGGCCGGGCCTGCCCGACCCTGGGGGCGACCACCATGCCGGGTGCCGGAAAAATGGTCATCGACGTGCGAGAGATCCAGCTCAGTCAGCGCGGCAAGGATCAGACCATCAAGATGGTCGATGCAATGGAGCGCGTGAAGACGGAGACCGGCCTGGTCAATCGCGACAGCGTCATGGTCAAGGACGGCCCTCTGAGGGAAAAGGAAGGCTTCAACCTCATCATCCTCACCGGGACGTTCAAGGGCCCGCCATCGGGCGGCGATCTCGTCGGGCAAGGCGGCTTCAATCACGCGATCGCGGTTCAGGTCGTGTCGAAAACCGAGGTCTATCTCTTCGATCCCAATCGCGGCGAGATCTCGCTGAGCTGTGTCGCCGAGGCGAATGCGTTCATCGACTACCTGTGCAAAAACCCCAAACAGTACAATCTGGCCAGCTATGAGATGGCTTGGTGCGCCGTGGCCGGGCACAGGATCAAGAAGGGCCAGTTCAACTGAACCCTGATCTCTTCCGACAGGATGACCTTTATCGCGAACCGCGTAGCGACGTCGGGATCGATCATGTCGACCGACCGGCAGGCGCGAGATTGATCGCCACGCCGCCCAAGAGTGGCCGGCGATCATGGATGGCACGAATTTGAGCCATCATAGCCTGGTTAGGCGCGAGTCGCCGTCCGGTCCCGTCCGCTTCGGTTGCGAAGAATCCTGCAACCAGGCGGGGTGCGGCCGGGCTTCGGCCGCGGCCGGCCGGTCAGTCAGGCGAGCTCCAGTTCCACATCCGCGAAGGCGAACTCGTCGGTGAAGCCGTATTGCGGCGTGGCGATGCCGGGGAGCTGCTTCGGGCGGAGGAGGTACTGCCGCAGGAAATCCAGCCGATCCGCCGGATCGACACGAACCCAGCAGTCGTTGGTGTGGCAGTACATGTGCCGATAGCAGGCCAGCGACTCGGCGACCCGCATGGCGCGGGCGAGGCGCGCCACAGCGTTGGCGTACTCGTCCGCCCCGGCGACGATGTTGAACGGATGGAAGGACAGATGCAGCACGGGCTTGGCCTCCGCCAGAAGCCCGGCGACCGCGGGGATGAGCTGGTATTCGGCGCCTTCGATGTCGACCTTGAGCAAGGTGCGAGGCCCAATGGCGGTCTCGATCAGCACCGTGTAGGCGTCGCGCATCGGCACCCGGGCGGCCGGTGCGCCGATCACGGCAGTGTTGCGCTGCACGTCGCGGAAGATCGAGCAGCCGGGATCGGCGTAGCCTCGGCCGTAGAGCGTCACTTCCGCGTCACGATCTCCGACCGCGTGGGGAAACAGCGCGACGCGCGAGCGTAGTGCGGGGTTGAGCGCGACATTGGCGCGCAGCAGGGAAAAGCTCGTCGGGCTTGCCTCGAAGGCGAACACACGCGGCACGTAGGTCGCCGCATACAGCGTGGTGAGGCCGACATAGGCACCAAAATCCACCATCCGGTCGCAATCCGGCAACACCGCGTCAAACAGACGCAAGAGCCCGTCTTCTGCGCCATCGGCGAACTGGTCGGCCGCCGCGAGCACCACCGGATCATCGACGACGCGGAATGTCCGCCCGTTCGGCGAGACCGGCACGCCGCGCACCTCGAATTCCGCCGTCTCGGCGCCGGCCTGTAACGTCAGGACCATTTTGGCCCCCCTGCTCGAATGCCGGATGATCCCGCGAAAAGGTTAAGATTTGGTTGGCCGCCGCGCCTCGAAGCGATAGGGCGTGACCCCGGTGGAGTTCGGGTCGAGGGCCAAGCGGTGCTCCAGCGGTGGAAAGGCCCGACTGCGGCAGTCCGGCCGGTCGCATAGCCGGCAGGACAGGCCGATGCCGACACGGGCGCGGTCGAGGTCGAGCCCGTCGGCATAGGCGAGCTCCCCGGCATGGGCGAGCGCGCAGCCCATCGCCACGACATGCACCGGCCGAGGCTCGCCCCAATGCGCGGCGGGGCGGGAGACGGCACGGGCGAAGCAGAGGAACGCGGCGCCGTCGGGCAGCTCGGCGACCTGCACCCGCACCTCGCCGGGGGTGGCGAAGGCGGAATGCACCACCCAGCGCGGGCACGAGCCGCCGAAGCGGGCGAAGGGAAAGCCGGCCGCCGAGAAGCGCTTCGAGACGTTGCCCGCCGGATCGACCCGCAGAAAGAAGAACGGCACCCCGCGCGCGCCGGGCCGCTGCATGGACGACAACCGGTGGCACGCCTGCTCGAACGACACGCCGAAGCGCGCCGCCACCGCCTCCATGTCGTGCCGGAGATCCTGCGCCGCCGCCAGGAACGGCGCATAGGGCATCACGAGGGCGCTCGCGACGTAGTTCAACAGGCCGACCCGGATCAGCGAGGCCGCCTCGGGCGAACTCGGCGCCGCGTCGCGCAGCACCGCTTCCACGGCGTCGCGGGTTTCCAGCAGGGCGAGCTGGAAACCCATCTGGAACCCCCGGCTCTCGCGCGGCAGCATTTCCGAGAGCATCAGGGCACGGCTCGCCGGGTCGTAGCGGCGGAGCGCCCCGTCGAGCGGCCCGACCGTGACCGTCAGCCCGTGCCGCTCGCGCAGGCGCTGGGCGAGGGCGTGGTTCATCTCTGCGGGCGAGACGGCCATCTCGGCGGCGATGGCGCCGGCGGCATCCTCCAACTCGGGGAAGAAATTGGCGCGCTCATCGAACAGGTCGCGCGCCTCCTCGTTGGGCAGGAGGATGCGCCGACCGGATGGCAGGGCGATCCCGCCGGCGTCCTCCCGCGCCACGCGCCAGGCACGGTAGAGGGCGAGCACGGCGCGGGCCGCGTTGGGGCTGGAGCCGGCGAGTTGTCCCAATTCCGCCTCCGGCACCGCGTCGGCCCCGAGCAGCGGGTCGGCGAACACTTCGCGCAGGTTGACCTCGAGCTGCCGCTCCTCGCTCCCCGAGAGGACCGCGAGCTCGACGCGCAGGGTCTCGGCAAGCTTGATGAGGAGCGAGGCGGTGACGGCCCGCTGGTCGTGCTCGATGAGATTGAGATAGCTCGCCGAAATACCGAGCCGCGCGGCGAGTGCCTGCTGTGAGAGCTCGCGTTCGAGGCGCAGCCGCCGAACCGTCCGGCCGATGAGGGTGCGAGTCATTCTAGGGGCATTCGGCTTTACACGATTTACGAATTGGCAAGGTTCTCTGTGCAAACCCACACCGCATTGCAGCTGGCGGGGCATTTTCGGGCTGAACTTCGCACCCGCAATGTGAATTATTAACCCACGCGACGTCAAATACGGAGAGTGAGTATGCACCCCAACCCCCGCCCCGCCTTCGCCCCCGACGGCATGGCAGCCGGCGCCGGCGGCGATCCGGAGCGGTTCGCCGGCATTCGGCGCGACTATACGCCGGCCGATGTCGAGCGCCTCGCGGGCTCCTTCCGCATCCGCCACACGCTGGCCGAGATGGGTGCCGCGCGCCTGTGGCAGCTGCTCAAGTCCGAGCCCTACGTCAACACGCTCGGCGCGCTCACCGGCAACCAGGCGCTGCAGCAGGTCAAGGCCGGGCTGAAGGCGATCTATCTCTCCGGCTGGCAGGTGGCGGGCGACGCCAACACCGCCGGGCAGATGTATCCCGACCAGTCGCTCTATCCGGTGGACAGCGTGCCGAACGTGGTCAAGCGGATCAACGCGGCGCTGCGCCGGGCGGACCAGATTGCCCGCCAGGAGGGCGAGGGCGACGACACCTATTGGATGGCGCCGATCGTGGCCGACGCCGAGGCCGGCTTTGGCGGTCCGCTCAACGCCTACGAGCTGATGCGCGCGATGATCGAGGCGGGCGCGGCCGGCGTGCATTTCGAGGATCAGCTCGCCAGCGAGAAGAAGTGCGGCCATCTCGGCGGCAAGGTGCTGGTGCCGATCAGCCAGCACATCCGCACCCTGAACGCCGCCCGCCTCGCGGCTGATGTCGAGGGCGTGCCGACGGTGCTGCTGTGCCGCACCGACAGCCATTCGGCGCAGCTCCTCACCACGGATGTCGACGAGCGCGACCACCCGTTCATCGACCGGACGGACCGCACGCCCGAGGGCTTCTTCCGCATCACCCCGGGCAAGGGCGTCGAGTATGCCATCGCCCGTAGCCTGGCCTACGCGCCATACGCCGACCTGCTGTGGTGGGAGACCAGCGAGCCCAACCTGGAGGAGGCCGAGCAATTCGCCAACGCGTTGCACAAGCAGTTCCCCGGCAAGATGCTCGCCTATAACTGCTCGCCCTCGTTCAACTGGAAGAAGAAGCTGTCGCCCGAGAAGATTGCCGACTTCCAGCGCGCGATCGGGTCGATGGGCTACAAGTTCCAGTTCGTCACGCTGGCGGGCTTCCACAGCCTGAACCTGTCGATGTTCCGCCTCGCCCGCGGCTACAAGGATCGCGGCATGGCGGCCTATTCCGAGCTGCAGCAGGCCGAGTTCGCCGCCGAGCCCGAGGGCTACACCGCCACGCGCCACCAGCGCGAGGTCGGCGTCGGCTATTTCGACGCGGTGGCGATGGCGATCTCGGGCGGCAAATCCTCCACCACGGCGCTGCACGGCAGCACCGAGGCCGAGCAGTTCCACGACGACACCCCGGCCGTCCGCGCGGCAGCCGAGTAACCCCAACGAAGGAGCGCGACCGATGAGTGACGACCGCTTCGACGACGGCCTGGTCCACAGCCACGACTGGGCCCGCGAAAAGCCCGCCACCCCGCCGCAGCCGCAGGTGATCCGGACCGCCCGCGAGGAGCGTTACGATGACGGGCTGGTGCACAGCCACGATTGGGCCAGCACCGGGAAGTAGCGCGATACCGATGACGGCCGTTGCAACCGAAGACCGCGCAACGGCCGTCATCAAGGAGCGGGGGGCGAGGCGATCCATGCGGCGATCCGCGTGAAGCAGCATGGATCACCGCGTTTTCGCTCGCGATGAAGGCTGCGGCGCTGCCCGCCTCGCGATGACATGGGGCGCGCCACTATCGATCGCCGTTCTACGTTCATCACGTGTGGACAGCGAACACTGGAGCGTCGATGGCCTCACGAGGCTTGCCGGACGCTGAGACGGCATGAGCACGCAGCCTTCCTGGATCGACACGCTTGCGACGAGATCGCGATGCCGGCGTGCTTCGCGACCACCTACTCGGTGAACTGGCGGATGATCCGTCGCGCGTGAAGGAGGCGGCGCAGCACGCGACCGCACTATCGGGCCGCGGCGAACTCCTTGTGGGCGGCCTGCCAGATCTCGCGAGCGGCGTCGAGGTTCATCAGGAAGATGCCGAGGCCGACGACCAGGTCCGGCCAAGGCGACAGGCTGAGCGCGGTCAACAGCCCGGCGGCGATGATGGCAATGTTGGCGATGGCGTCGTTGCGCGCCGAGAGAAACGCGGCGCGCGTGAGGCTGCCGCCGGCCGTGCGCCAGCGGGCCAGCATGATCGCGCAGGTCAGGTTGACGACCAGTGCGCCGAGCCCCGTGAAGGTGAGTGCTCCGGCGGCTGGCGCGATCGGCATGTGCAGCTTGCTCCATGCCGTCCAGAGGGTCGCGATGCTGGGAGCAAGCAGGATCGCTCCCAGCGCCACCCCAAGCAGCGCCCGCCCTCGCGCGCTCCAGCCGAGCGCCAGCAGGATTAGGAGGTTGACCGCCGTGTCCTCGAGGAAGTCCACGGAGTCGGCGAACAGCGCGACTGATCCGATCACCGTCGCGACGGTGAATTCGACGCCGAAATAGCCAAGGTTCAGCGCTGCCACGAGGGCCACCACGCGCCGCAAGCGCGGATGGGCGAGATCGGCCCTTTCGATCTCGCCCATCGTATGGGCGGTCAGGGCAGCGTTTTCGCCGCCTCCATCACCGCCGCCGCGTGGCCGTCCACCTTCACCTTGCGCCAGGCGCGGGCGATCTTGCCGTTGGCGTCGATCAGGAAGGTGGCGCGGTCGAGGCCCATGTATTTCTTGCCGTACATGGATTTCTCGACCCAGGTTCCGTACGCCTCGGCGACTTTCCCCGTCGGGTCGGAGGCAAGCGGGAAGGTGAGCTGGAATTTCTCGGCGAATTTCTCGATCGGCTTCATAGCATCGCGCGAGACGCCAATCACGTCGAGGCCGATCTTGCCGAGTTGCGGCAGTGCCTCCTGGAAAGCGCAAGCCTCCTTGGTGCAGCCGGGCGTGTCCGCCTTGGGGTAGAAATACAGCACGAATGGCTTGCCCTTCATTGCGGCGAGGCTGACGGTGCGGCCGCCGCTCGCCGGCATCTCGAAGTCCGGTGCCTTGTCGCCCTCTGCCGCACTCATGTCCCGATCTCCCCCACCTGCCGAACGAATGCGGCGCGCACCTCGCGCGCCGTCGCGTCAATGGTGGCCCTGAGCGCGCCGAGGTCAACCGCCCCCGTCGCCTCCAGCAGGGGACGCATCGAGGCGTCCGGCAGGTTCTCCGGCGCGTTGCGCCCGGCGGTGATGCGCAGCATTCCCTGCGCCGTACGCCACAGATGGTCGGCGCGGATCAACAGCCTGGCATCCTCCTCCGGCAGCACCCCCGCGCCGGTCAGCCGCGCAAGCGCGATCCGTGTGGTCTGGCTGCATACTTCCGGCCGCTCGCGCGCATGCACGAGTTGGAGCGCCTGCGCGACGAACTCCACCTCCATCTGCCCGCCCGGCCGATGTTTCACGTCCCACGCACCCTCGGGCGGCAGCTCGCGGGCGAGCCGGGCGCGCATCGCGGCGGCATCGGCGCGAACCTGTGCGGGATCGCCGGCTTCCGCCAATGCCTCGGCGATCGCCGCTTGCACCCGCGCACGGAGCGCCGGCGGGCCGGCGACGACGCGGGCGCGGGTCAGCGCCATGCGCTCCCAGGTCCAGGCATCGGCGGCGTGATAGCGGCGGAACGCGCCGAGCGAGACCGCCACCGGCCCCTTGTTGCCCGACGGGCGCAGCCGCATGTCGACCGCGTAGAGCGGCCCGTCGACGCCCGGCGCGGTGAGGGCCGCGATGAAGGCGTGAACCGCGCGGATGAACCACTGGCTCGCCGGTAGACGGCGCGCGCCACGGCTTTCCGTGACCTCCTCGGGATGGTCGTAGACCAGCATGAGATCGAGGTCGGACCCCGCCATCATCTCGCGCCCGCCCGCCTTGCCGAGCGCCACCACGGCCATACCGCCGCCGCGCACCCGCCCGAAGCGGGCGGAGAAATCAGCCAGCACTCGGGGCAACAGCACGGCGAGCGCCGCGTCCGCGAGTGCCGTCCGCCGCAGCCCGGCGGCGTCGGCATCGAGCCGCCCTTCCATCGTGGCGACCGCGATGGAGAAGCCCTCCTCGCGCACGGTGCGGCGGATCAGCTCGATCGCCTCCTCCAGCTGCCGCGCGTCCTTGAGCCGGGCGCGCAACAGCCGCGCCGGGTTCGCCGCCTCCTCGGGTGCCAGCAGCCCATCGAGCGCGGCTGGATTGCGGGCGAGATGGTCGGCGAGCATCGGCGCGGCGCCGAGCACCGCGGCGACCCGGTCGAGCAAGGCGGGATTGCGTTCGAACAGCGACAGGATCTGCACGCCGGCCGGCAACTGGGCGATCAGCGCGTCGAAGCGGCCGAACGCCACGTCGGGCTGCGGCTGGTGCGCCAGCGCGGCGAGCACGCCGGGCAGCATCCGTCCCATCATGTCGCGCGCCCGCTCGGAGCGCATCGCGCGCACCCGGCCGGCTTGCCAGCCGCGCACGGTGCCGACGATCCGCTCGATATTGGCGAAGCCGAGTGCCCGCAGCGCCGCTGCCGTCGAGGGCGGCGCCTCGTCCACGCCGCTGAAATCGAGCCGGTCCGCGAGCTCCGCCGCCTCCGGCAGATCCGGCACCTGCCCGAACACCTCGGCGTATCGCTCGCGCACCCGACCGAGATGGCCCAGCAGCGTCTCCGCGAACTCCGCCGCATCGGCAAAGCCCATGAACACCGCGAACCGTGCGAGGTCCGCCGGCCGTTCGGGGATGGCGTGGACCTGCCGGTCGTTGACCATCTGCAGCCGATGCTCGACCGAGCGCAGGAAGCGATAGGACGCCGCAAGTTCCACGGCAGCGGCGCGCGGCACATGGCCGGCGCGCGCCAGCAGACGCAGCGCGCCGAGCGTCGTTGGATCGCGCAGCTGCGGATCGCGTCCGCCCCAGACCATCTGCAGGGTCTGCGCGAGAAACTCGATCTCGCGAATGCCGCCTTCGCCGAGCTTGACGTTGTGGCCGGAAATGCGCGCCACGGAGTCGCGCTGGCCGCCGAGGCCGCCGCCCTTGTGCGCGTCGATCCGCCGCTTCATCGCGTGGATGTCGGCCACCGCCGCGAAATCGAGTCCGCGCCGCCAGACGAAGGGGCGGATTTCCTCGAGGAACGCGTCGCCCATCGCGAGGTCGCCGGCCACGGGACGCGCCTTGATCATGGCGGCGCGCTCCCAGTTCTGCCCCATGCTCTCGTAATAGGCGATCGCGGCCTGTATGGAGACGGCGGGCGGCGTGGCGGCTGGGTCGGGGCGGAGGCGCAGGTCGGTGCGGAACACGTAGCCGTCGATGTCGCGCTCTTCCATGAGCGAAACCAGTCCGCGGGCCAGGCGTGTGAAGCACGTGCCCATCCGGTCGGGATCGCCGCTATAAACGCCCTTGTCCGGGTCGTAGAGGACGATGAGGTCGACATCGCTCGAGTAGTTCAGTTCGCGCGCTCCGAGCTTGCCCATGCCGAGCACGGCGAAACCGCTTGCCCGCTCGGGGTCGTCGGGATCGGGCAGGCGCAACTCCCCGGCGTCATGCGCCGCCCGCAACAGCTGCGCGACGGAGGCCCGGAGCGCGGTCTCGGCGAGGTCGGACAGCGCCTCCGTAACCTGATCGAGCGTCCACACGCCGCCGATATCGGCCAGCGCGGTGGCGAGCGCCACGATCCGCTTGGCTTGCCGCAGCGCGGCGACGACGTGCGGACGCGACGCCGAGGCGGGCAGCGCGGCAGCCGCGCCGATCGCCGCGCGCACCACGGGCGCCGGGCCGCGCTGCACAAACTCCTGCAGGGCGCGCCGCTCGCGCAATGCGAGCTCGGCCAGGTAGGGACTATTGCCGCCGAGCGCGCGAAGCATCGCGGACACGTCCGGCCGTGCGGCGAGCCTCGCCTCGGCGCGGCCGAGCTCGGCGAATTGGGCGACCAGGCGCGCCGCCGCTGCTGGGTCGAAGGGCAGCGGCCAGACGGCAGGCAGCGAGAAAGGTTCGTCGTCCATATGGCGTCAGGCTGGCCGTGAGGGGTCTGCCGGGTCAAGCGGCCCGCCACACCGGACGGCTGCTGCACGCTATCCTCACCTTCGCGCTGTTGCTCGTCCTGTTGGCTGGCGCAGGGGGCGCCTTCCTGGCCTGGCGGCTGGCGCAGGGGCCGATGGAAGTCACCTGGCTGGCCCGCCGGCTGGAGCAGCAAGCCAACGCGAATGGCGGCCCGACCCGGCTGCATATCGGCTCGGCCGCGCTCGCCTGGGAAGGGTTTCGCCGCGGCGTGGACATGCCGCTCGAACTCCGGCTCAGCTCCGTCACCGCGACGGGCCCCGACGGCGTGCGGATCGCCGACGTGCCGCGCGCCGAGGTCTCGCTGTCGGTCGGCGAATTGCTGCTCGGCCGGCTCCGTCCCCGTGCCGTCGAGGTCTACGGCGCCCGGCTGCGGCTGCTGCGGGCGGCCGACGGCGCGGTCAGTCTCGACCTCGGCAGCCTGACCGAAGCGGAGGACGCCGGAACGCCGCCGGCGGCGTCGGGCCCCTCTCCCTGGCCCGGCTTTCTCGCCGAGCTGGCAAGACCGGCCGGCACTGATCGCACCGAGCAGCGCGCATCGTTCATCGCGCAGATGCGCCGCATCCATATCAGCGACTCCTCGCTGGTGGTGGTCGACCAGCAGCTCGGCGCGACATGGCGCGCACCGATGATCGAAGTGGACTTGCAGCGGCTGACCCGAGGCGGCGTCGAGGGTAGCGGCGAGATCCGGCTGGCACTCGGTGATCAACACGCGACCCTGCACCTGATCGCATCGCTCGCGCCGGGCGGCAACCGCACGCAGATTCGTGCGACCGTCGACGAGCTGCATCCCGCGGCGCTGTCCCGCACCGCCCCGGCCCTGGCTCCCCTCGCCGCGCTGGCGGCCCCCGTCGCGCTCACCGTCGGCCTCGAACTCGGCCCGCACCTCGCTCTGCAGAACGCGACGCTGGAGGCGAAGGTCGGCGCCGGGCAGGCGCATCTCGGCGATGCCGTCGTGCCGCTGGAAGGCGCGGGTCTGACCGCCGAGGGCAACGCCGACCAGGTCACGTTGCACAGCCTACAGGTCGCGCTGCACGGGCACGCAGGCGCCCCGCTCTCGCAACTCGAGGCGAGCGGGAAGATACGGCGGTCCGGCGGCCGGCTGCGGACCAACCTGTCCCTCGCACTCGACCAGGTCGCGTTCGCCGATCTGAAGGTGCTGTGGCCGGAGGGAGCGGGCGGCAATGCGCGGGATTGGGTGACGCAGAACATCACCGCCGGTGTCGCGCGCGACGCGCATGTCGAGGCTCAGCTGGACTCGGCCGAGGATTTCTCCGGCGTCGTGTTGTCGGGCGCCAGCGGTACGGTGGCGGGTGACGGACTGACGGTGCATTGGCTGCGGCCAGTCCCGCCGATCGAACGGGCGCGCGCCACGCTGCGCATCATCGACCCCGACACTCTGGAGATCGTGGCGCAGGGCGGCCAGCAGCATCCCGAGATCGCGCGCGGCGAGCCGCTGACGATCCGCGGCGGGCGGGTCAGGATTACCGGGCTCGAGCACCCCGACCAGATCGGCGCCATCGAGGCGCAGATCGACGGCGGCGCCGCCGAAATCCTGGCACTGCTGCGCAACCCGCGTCTGCGGCTGCTCGACAAGCACCCCTTCCCGGTGCGCGACCCGGCGGGCAAGGCGAAGGTGAAGCTCAGCGTGCGGCTGCCGCTCGACAACGAGGTGAAGATCGACGACATCGCGGTGCGGGCCGACGCGCAACTGGCCGACGTGCATCTCGGCGGCATCGCCGCCGGCCGCGACCTCGATGACGGGCAGCTCGATCTCGAAGCGTCCAACGACGGGTTGAAGGTGAACGGACAGGCCACGATCGCCGGCATCGGTGCCGACCTCGACGCCGAAATGGATTTCCGCGCCGGCCCCCCCTCGCAGGTGACGCAGAAGGTCACGGTTTCCGGCCGGGCCAGCGCGCGGCAGATCGCGGCAGCCGGGCTCGACGCTGGTCCTATTCTGGCGGGAACGGCCGATCTCAACGCGGTATTGACCGAGCGGCGCGATGGGCGCGGCGCGTTGCAGGCCGATGCCGACCTGACCCGCGCGGAGCTGACAGCCGCCCCGCTCGGCTGGCGCAAGCCGGTCGGCAGCCCGGCCAAGCTGACGGCGCGGCTGGTGCTCAACCATGATCGCCTCACTGGAATCGAGGCGCTCACACTCGAAGGCAAGGACGTCTCGGTGCGGGGCCGCGCCGAGTACGGCAACGGCCAGGTCACGGCGCTCCGGTTCGACCGGCTCGTGCTCGGCCGTACGCAAGCGGAAGGCACCGTCCGATTTCCGCCCGCCGGGAAAAACGGCGGCCCGATCCAGGCCTCGTTCAACGGCGCGATAATCGACCTCTCGGCGGCGACGCAGCGCAAGCCGGAACCCTCCGCCTCGAAGCCCGAGACGACAGGGCCGTCCTGGACGCTCGAGGCACGCTTCGAGCAGGCGATCATGGCGGACGGGCGGAGCTTCAGCGGCGTTTCCGCGCGGGCCGACAATGACGGTCGCCTGTTCACGCGCCTGCTGGTGGATGGGCGCACCGGGCCGAATGCACCGTTCCGCCTCGACATCACGCCCGAGCGCGGCGGCCGGCGGCTCACCGGCACGGCCTCCGATGCCGGCGCGCTGCTCGCCGGGCTGGACCTGGTCGGCACCATGTCGGGCGGCCGCCTCTCGCTGACGGGGAATTACGACGACCGGCGCGCGGATCATCCGCTGTCCGGCACAGCGGAGATCACGGATTTCCGCGTGCGTGACCCCAATGGGCTCGGCCGGCTGTTGCAGGCGATGACGCTGTACGGCCTGGTGCAGGCGGCAAGCGGCCCCGGCCTCGGCTTCACCAAGCTGGTCGCGCCCTTCCGCCTGACCGAGGATGCGCTCGATCTTGGTGAGAGCCGCGCCTTTAGCCCATCGCTCGGCCTCACCGCGAAGGGCCACATCGACCTGCGCCGCAAGATCGCCGATGTGCAAGGCACCATCGTGCCGGCCTATTTCTTCAATTCGCTGCTCGGCAACGTGCCCATCATCGGCAAGCTGTTCAGCCCCGAGAGCGGCGGCGGGGTGTTCGCGGCGAGCTATACGGTGCGCGGCCCGCTCGACAATCCGACGATCACGGTGAACCCGCTCTCGGCGCTGACGCCGGGCTTCCTGCGCGGGCTGTTCGGGCTGTTCTGAAGCCGGACCTTGACCGCGCCGCCGCCCGCGGCTTGGCTGCCGGCGACAGGGGAGGATCGGGCGATGGCTGAGCTCAAGGCGTTGGTGTTCGACACGTTCGGCACGGTCGTGGACTGGCGCGGCAGCCTGATCGCCGAGCTCACCGAATTCGGCCGGCAACGCGGTCTCAGCGTCGACTGGGCGGCGCTGGTGGACGCCTGGCGCGGCGCCTACCGCCCCTCGATGGACCGCGTGCGCAAGGGCGAGCGGCCCTGGACCTTGCTCGACACGCTGCACCGCGAGACGCTTGACCGGCTGGTGCAGGAATTCGGCATCAAGGGGCTGAGCGAGGACGACCTGCGGCACCTCAATCTCGGCTGGCATCGCCTCAAGCCGTGGCCGGACGCGGTGGCGGGGCTCACCCGTCTCAAGCGCAAATACATCATCGGTCCGCTATCGAACGGGAATGTCGCGCTGCTGCTGAACATGGGCAAGAACGCCGGCCTGCCGTGGGACACGATCTTCGGCTCCGACCTGTTCGGCCATTTTAAGCCCGACCCCGAGACCTATCTCGGCGTCTGCCGGCTGCTCGACCTGGCACCCGGGCAGGTGATGATGTGCGCGGCGCATAACTCCGACCTCCGGGCGGCACAGTCCCTCGGCTTGCAGACTGGCTTTTTCCCGCGCCCTGCCGAGCACGGCCCGCACCAGAAACAGGACATCGAGGCGGACGGCGGCTGGACCGTGGTGGCGAAGGACATCGAGGGTCTGGCCGCGCGGCTTGGCTGCTGAACGCGGGATTTTGCCGTCGCCGCCCAGGTGCTCGGAAACTGGTGGGCCCACCCCGGAGTCTTGAGCCACCACCCCGGTGCCGCGACCGCGAAATTGCCGCCGAATCGGGCGACATGCTAGCATGCTAGCGACCGTGGAGAGAGCCCGTGGCAACCGTCGTTATCCGTAATCTGGACGCCAAACTGCACGCGCGTCTGAAAGCTCGCGCCGCGTCGCAG
>JAFKFI010000061.1:0-11732 GCA_017307285.1 Alphaproteobacteria bacterium
GGGCGGTGCGCCGCACCCGGTCCTTGTCGTGTTCCTCGGTGAGGTATTCGACCGGGCTCTTGCCGTCCACCCGGGCGAGGAACAGGCCGGGCAATAGCCGCGCGGCCCGCGCCTCCAGTTCTTCGGGCGGTTCCCAGTCCACGCCGGCGAGGTAGGTGGCCGCGAGCCGGTCGAAACAGGCAAAGAATCCTGTGCGGGCGGCCGGGGTCCACAAGCACTTCAGCAGCAGGTGGTTGAGGCAGAAGGCGAGGTCGAACGCCGGATCGCCCCACCAGGCGCACTCGGCATCGAGGAAGATTGGGCCGCGTGGGCCGGCGAGAATGTTCTTCGGGCTCACGTCGCCATGCACCAGGGCGCGCTTGGTGTGCGCCGTGGTTTCCGCAAGCGCTTGCAATGCGGTCGCGCGATCGGGGTGAGCGCGGGCGGTGGCGAGCAAATAGGGCTCCAGGCGGATTGCACAAAAGATCGTATCGGGGGGGAACTGCTCCGCGACCGCCGGATCGGCTGCGGTGGCGGCATGGATGCGGACCAGCGCGGCGGCGACCGTGGCGGCGAAATCCTGGTCGGTGTGACCGTCGCGCAGCTGGTCTTTCCACAGGGGATGCCGCGCCGGGTCGAGATAGGCCATCGCCAGCGCGCCGCTCGCCTCGTCCTGACCGAGCAGCGCGGGCACGGTGTCGGGCACCGCCTCGCCAGCCCGGCGCATCCACCGCGCCTCGTAGAGATTGCGCGCGACCGGCGCCTGCCAGTCCGCCGCGACGCGCAGCTTCGGGAGCGCCCGTTTCACGCAGACTGGGCCGGCGGGCAGGTCCACGCGCCAGATATCGGAGGACACGCCGCCGGCGAGTGGGACGCCCGTGGCGCCGCCGGTCAACAGCCCCATTCGGCGCAGGGCGTCCAGGATGTCGTCGGGCGGCGCGATCATGGTGGAGCGAGGGTGCGGCCGCACATCGGTGGCGCGTCAAGCCGGGCCGCGTTCACGTTTCGTTTGCAAGGCCGGTCCAATATGATGGCATGTCGCCGGTCAACGCCTTCATCGCACGCTTTCTGGCCCGGGTGCCGCGGGAGGTCGCCGCGAGCTTCACGCCAGCGCAGCTCCAGGCGGTGCAGCGCGCCTTCGGAATGCGCTACGTGATGGAACACGCGGTCGACCTGCGCCGCACGCTGCGCCTGCCTTGGGGGCGCTACTATCTCGTGGTCCTTGCCGGCCGCGACCGGCGACCATGACTCGGCCGTCAGGATCGGACCAGCGGGCACTTGCCCTGATCGAGCGGCCGGAAGGCCTCGCTCGCCGGAATTGTGCGCCGCAGGTTGAAGTAGTCCCACGGCCCCTTCGACGCGGCCGGCGATTTCACTTCGAACAGATACATGTCGTGGATCACACGCCCGTCCGGCCGGATGATGCTCTTGCCGAAAATCACGTCCTCAACCGGGATGGCCTTCATCTCAGCGATCACCGCCCGGCCGCTGGCCTTAGCCTTGTCAACTCCCATCGCCGCGACGGCTTTCAGGTAGTGGGTCACACAGGAATACTGCGCCGCCTGGGCGGAGTTCGGCATCGGCGCGCCGGTCATGCGAGCGGCGAAGCGCTTGCCGAAGGCGCGCGTGCCGTCATTGAGATCCCAGTAGTAGGGCTCGGACAGCAGCACGCCTTGCCCCGCCTGCAGCCCCATGCCGTGCACATCATTTATCAGGAGCAGCAGACCGGCGACCTTCTGGCCGGCCTTCATGATGCCGAACTCGGCGGCCTGCTTGATGCAGTTGGCCGTATCGGTCCCGCCATTGGCGAGCCCGATCACCTTGGCTCCGCTGGCTCGCGCCTGCACCACGTTGGCGGAGAAATCGGTCGTGCCGGGGAAGGGGTAGCGAGCCTGGCCGAGCACCTTGCCGCCGGCAGCAGTGACGAAGGAGGCGGAATCCTTCTCGAGCGAGTGGCCGAAGGCGTAGTCGGCGGTGATGAAGAACCAGCTATCGCCGCCTTCCTTGACCAGCGCGTCGACCACGGCGTGCGGCATCGACCAGGTGTCGTAGGCCCAGTGCAGGTGGTTCGGCCCACAATGCGTCCCGGTAACTTCGGCGGAGGCGGCGCCGGTGAAGATCGCCAGCTTGTCCTTTGCCTTAACCATGTCGCCGATCGCGAAGGCCGCCGAGGAGAGCGGCACGTCGGTCAGCAGATCGACGCCGCGGCTCTCGAACCAGTCGCCGGCGATGGCGAGCGCGACGTCGGGCTTGAGTTGCAGATCGGCCTGCAGGAGTTCCACCTTAATGTCGGGATGCGCTTTGGCGAAATCCTCGATCGCCATTTGTGTCGCGAGCACCGAGCCTGGGCCGGTATTTGCCGCGTAGGCGCCGGCCATGTCGGTCAGCACGCCGATGCGTATGGTCTTGTCCTGTGCCCGCGCGCGCGCCGGAAGTGCCAGGGCGGCGCCCGCCGCGAGGCCCGCGCCAAGCACGGTCCGACGGCCGATTGATGGTCCCATGATGTCTCTCCCCGTTGACCTCTTCGCGCCTGACCCGGCGCGTTGCGTCCATTGTGGCCTGAGCGGCGTTGAAAAACCAGTTCCGGCCCCTGAACAATCCTTCATCCACGTCGTCGCTTGCCGGCCCACCGGCCTGGCGGTCCATCACGCCCCCGGTGGCTTCCCGTGTGTGGCGAGATGGGTCACGCGCCGCGCTCGCGATGACGCGCTGCGCCGCTCGTCGCAATCGCATGCTACCGGTCGTTGTCTCGTGCCTTTGATCTCACATGCGCGCCGTCGAATCTGCTATAGGGAGCGTCCTGCATCTGATGTGGAGTTCGCCGTGAACCCGTGCGTGCAGACCTTCTTTGACCCATCCACCGCCACCGCCACGCATGTCGTGCATGACGGTCCTGGCTCGCAGGCGGCGATCGTCGACTCGGTTCTCGATTTCGACATCCGCTCGGGCCGCACAAGCCGCGCCTCGGCTGACCAGGTGGCGCGATTTGTCCGCGAGCAACGGTTGCAGGTGGCATGGCATCTCGAGACGCATGTCCACGCGGACCATCTTTCCGCCGCGCCGTATCTGCAATCGCTGCTCGGCGGTCGCATCGGCATCGGTGCGCGCGTGGTGGAAATTCAGAAATGCTTTGGCAAGATGTTCAATTTTGGCCTCGACGGATCGGATGCGGCATTCGATCGATTGTTCGAGGACGGGGACATATTTTCAATCGGTACGATCCAGGCGCGTGTGATGGCGGTACCAGGCCATACGCCGGCCGACGTTGCATATGTGATCGGCGACGCGGCGTTCGTCGGTGACACGCTGTTCGCACCCGATCTCGGCAGCGCGCGAGCGGATTTTCCCGGCGGATGCGCGCGCGAGCTGTATCGCTCGGCGCAGAAGATTCTTGCCCTTTCGCCGGAGACGCGGCTGTTCCTCTGTCACGACTATCCGCCCGAGGGTCGCGGCCCGCGTTGGGAGACGACGGTGGCGGAGGAGCGGGCGCAGAACAAGCACCTGCGCGACGGTATTGACGAGGACGAGTTCGTGCGGATGCGTACCGCGCGCGACGCGACATTGTCGCTGCCGGCGTTGATGCTGCCCTCGGTGCAGGTCAACATGCGCGCCGGCCAGCTGCCGCCGAAGGACAGCAACGGGATTGCCTATATCCGCATTCCGATTGATACGGTCTGAACGACTATCGCGGGAGGCGGACGGCATGGCGGCGATTTGGAAGCGGGCCTATTTGGTCCGGCGCAATCCGCGCCTGACCGCCGAGGAGTTTCCCCGGCGCTGGAAGCAGCATTCCGATCTCGGCCAGACATTTCCCGACGTGGTCGCGCGCAATCAGCGAGTGGTCTATTGCCTCGCCAACAAGGCGCTGGGCGAGCAGATCGGCGCGAGTGGCGAGTATGACGGGGTCGGGCTGCTGTGGCTGCGCAGCCCGGAAGCGCTGGAGGCGACGAACGCCGACCCCACGGCGATTCCGACCATGCGGGCGGACGAGCTGAAGGTATTTCACCAGCACGTATTCAACAGTGCGGTGCTGGTGGAGGAGCACGTCCTGAAGCTTGGCGCGGACGGCAAGGTCGCGGTGCTGAGCTTCGTCCGCCGTCGGCCGGGACTGTCGCGTGAGGCGTTTCAGCCGGCCTGGATTGCCGCGCTTTCGGCCGAGAACGCCGGCAAAATGAGCAAGCACGTCAAGGGCCTGGTGATCCGCGAGCCAACGGTGGAGTTCGACGGGTTGTCCGAGACCTGGTTCGACAGTACCGAGGACGCGCTCGCCACCTGGACGGATCGCCGCTTCCGCGACGCGCTGGATGCAGGCGAGAAGGACCTGGTCGATCCGGCCGCGACAATGCGCTTCCTGACGGAGACCTGCCACGAGCGGGTCGCCTGATCAAAGCGTGGCCGGCTCCCCGGAGTTTTGCGCCGGCGGAGGCGGTGGCGGCGTCGCGGGCGCCGGTGCTGATACCGGTGCGTTGGCGTTCTCTGAAGGGGGTTTCTCTGGGGACTTCTCGGGCGGCTTTTCCGGTCCAGCTGACGTTGTCTCGGGCTTCGGCGGCTCAGCAGCCTTTTCCTTCGGCGCGGGAGGCTTAGGGGGTTCGAGGTTGACCGTGTAGTCGGGCACGATCCGCGCCTGGTTGCCGGCGATGACCAGCACCTTCTGGCCGATCGCCAGCGGCACGGTGTCCTTCTGCGTCACGCTCAGAAGATCACCATTGTCCTTGCGGACCACGTATTCGCGGGCCTGCGTGTCGTTCGCGACGTGCTCGGCCGCGGTGCCGACGAGCCCGCCGACCAAGGCGCCGCCGAGTGCGCCGAATGCGCCGGCGACGTTGCCGCCCGGCGCTTGGGACCCGGCGATGCCGCCCGCCGCCGCGCCCGTGACGGCGCCCGTCGTGCCGGCCGCGCTCACGTCGACCACGCGTACGCCGACCACCACCGCGCGATCGACCTTGTTGGCCTGCTGCACGGCGCTGCTGTTGTAGGTGTCGGGCGAGTAGTCGGGGCCGCACCCGCCAAGCAGGATCAATGGGAGGAGGACCGGGCCGGCCAGGACGAACCGCTTCAAGAGCACCTCATGCGCCAGTTTTCGCGGGCGCTTGATAGAGAGCCGCGCCCGGCTTGTCACATGCCGGGCCGAGCCGGTGGACGGGAAGGGGCCGGACGAGGCAGTCTGGCGCACCGCAAGGGAGGCAGGCGATGGCTTACGAGACGATCGAGGTGCGGCCCGTCACCCCGCGCATCGGCGCGGAGATCGGCAAGGTGCAGCTGCGGGAGCTGAGCAACCGGCAGCTCGAGGAAATTCACACCGCGCTGCTCGAGCACCAAGTGATCTTCTTCCGCGACCAGCAGCTCGATCTCGACAGCCAGAAGGCGTTCGGCCGGCATTTCGGAGAGTTGCACACCCATCCCGGCGCGCCGGGAGCGCCGGGGCATCCCGAGGTGATGCCGGTCCATGCCGACGCCAAATCCACCTATATCGCCGGCGAGAGCTGGCACTCGGACGTGTCCTGCGACCCCGAGCCGCCGATGGGCAGTATTCTCCACCTCCGCGTCGTGCCGCCCGTGGGCGGGGACACGCTGTTCGCCAGCATGTACGCGGCCTACGAGGCGCTGTCGCCGCGCATGAAGGCCTATGTCGAGGGGCTGACCGCCACGCATGACGGGGAGCCGTATTATCGAGGCCGTTACACCGACAAGGGTGTCGACGATCGGGGCAAGATCTATCCGCGCGCCGTACATCCGGTGGTGCGG
Organism: Alphaproteobacteria bacterium; assembly: GCA_017307285.1. Lineage (GTDB taxonomy): Bacteria > Pseudomonadota > Alphaproteobacteria > Acetobacterales > Acetobacteraceae > JAFKFI01. The sequence continues at coordinate 5,725 of JAFKFI010000061.1, forward strand.
ACGCATCCCGAGACGAAGCGGAAGGCGCTGTATGTGAACCGCATGTTCACCACGCGCATCAACGAGGTCTCGCGCGACGAGAGCGAGGCGATCCTCGGCTATCTGGTCGAGCATTGCGCGAAGCCCGAGTTCCAGATGCGCTTCCGCTGGCAGCAGGACAGCGTGGCGTTCTGGGACAATCGCTGCGTGCAGCACCTAGCCCTGTGGGATTATTTCCCCCAGGTGCGCTCGGGGTTCCGTGTGACGGTGAAAGGCGACAAGCCGGTCTGAACCGCGACCGGCCGCTCAGCCGGGCCACGCTCCGGGAACGCGCGTCGCCAGCCATTTGGCCAAAGATCCGTTTACCGCCACGGGGTTTTCTTGCGCCATCCAATGGCCGGATGGCACTACGACCTCGGTGAGGTCGGCGCAGTCCCGCCGCATCGGCTCGGCGAGACGCGTGTCAACGGTCGCGCAGGTGTAGTCGTAGGCGCCGTGCAGGAACAGCACCGGCAGCGTGAGCTTGCCGCCATTCGTCGCGCGCCTCGCGTACTCGATGTTGCGGGCGTGGTTCATGTACCAGGAATCAGGCCCAAAGAAGCCGTTGCGCTGCAGCCCGGCGACATAGATCGAGAGCTCGGCCTCGGAGATGACGTCTGTGTCGAGCGGCACCGCGGGGGCCTGGCCGGCGCCGCCAAACCAGCCGCCCTCGCGGCGCACCAGGGCAGTGCGCGAGGGCGTGCCCTTCGCCGCCGGGCTGCCCTTGCGGAACAGCGCCTTGACGGTGTTCGGCACGCTCGCCTCCATCGCGCGGCAGGCGCTGGTGAAGTTCTCCTCGTAGAACAGCATGTATTCCCACTGGCCGGCCGGATACTCCGCCTCCGGATAGAGCGAGCGGTCCACCAGGGGAATGAAATTGGCCGGCGCGAAGCCCGCCGCGATGTAGGGCACGCAGAGATTGGCGACGCCGAAGCAGCGCTCGGGATGATGGCTGGCGAGGCTCCACACCACCGGGCTGCCCCAGTCGTGCCCGACCCACACCGCGCGCTCGCGGCCGAGCGCGTCGAGCAGCTCGATCATGTCGCGCACGCTCTGTTCGAGCGCGTAGTCCTCATGGCGCGAATAGATGCTGGAGCGGCCGTAGCCGCGCATGTCGGGCGCGATCGCGCGGAAGCCGAGGGCGGCGAACACCGGCAGCTGATGCCGCCAACTGATCGACAGCTCGGGCCAGCCATGCACGAACACGATCACCGGCGCGTCCTCCGCGCCGCAGGCGAGATAGAAGCTCGTGTGCCGCGCGGTCTTGACGACGTGCTCGGTGACGGGAAATGGCATTGTCGTATCCCTCGTGAAGCGACGATTGGGTCGTTCAATCGGCGCGGGCGATCATCTCGACCGGCGCGACCAGGCCGCGTTCCAGGGCGGCGAACAGATTGGCCGATTTGAGCGCCGCGTCGGCGCCCATCACGCTTTGTAGGTTCGGCCGCGATGATCCGGCCTCGGCCGCCCGCGCCCGCATGGCGCGGAAAAACTCGATGGCGAACTGACCGCGCGCATGCTCGGCAAGGATCGTGAACCCGGCGGCGGCCAGCCCGTCGCGATAGGTGGTGGCTGGCGCGACGAAGCTCGTCTCCGGCCCGGAGGACCAAGGCAGGGGGAAAACAAGATCGCCCCCGGCGAGCCGCAGGATGTCATAGACCGCGAACAGTGCACCCGGCTTCAACACCCGGTGGACTTCCGCGAACAGCCCGGACTTATCTGGGATGTTCATTCCGACATGGAGCATGTAGGCGCCATCGAACGAACCTGGGCCGAACGGCATGGCGAGCGCGCTGCCCTGGCGGAACGTGACGCGATCGGCGAGCCCGACCCGCGTGCTCAGCGAGGATGCGATGGCGACGAATTCGTCGGTCAGGTCGATGCCGGTCACGGTGCAGCCTTGGGCGCGCGCGAAGTAGCGCGCAGGGCCGCCGATGCCGCTGCCGATGTCGAGCAGGTGCATCCCAGGACGGAGTTGCATCTGGCCCGCCAGCGCCACTGTCGCCTCGCGCCCGCCGATGTGGAATTCCTCAATCGGCGTGAGGTCGTCGGCGGTGAGATGCGCCGCGTCCTTGCCGGTGGCGGCCAGCATGGCGAGCAGCCGCGCCTCGAAATCGCCCTGGGTGTAATGGCTGGCGACGGCTTGCTCGGTATCCATGATGCCCTCCCGGCGGCGCGGGCTCAGTATAGCGAGTAGCCGCCGTCGATCACGAAGGTGTCGCCCGTGTGGTATTTCGATGCCGCGCTCATCAGGTAGACCGCGATGCCGCCGAAATCGTCGCCCTCGCCCCAGCGGCGCATCGGGATGCGCGGCATCACGTTGCCGTGGAATTTCGGGTTGGCGACGGCGTTGGCGGTCATGTTGGTCTCGATCCAGCCAGGCAGGATGGAATGCGCGCGCACGCCGTAGCGAGCGAATTCGACCGCCATCGCGCGCACCATCGAGATCATCCCGCCCTTGGTCGCGGCGTAGTGCTCGCCGCGCGGCGCCGCCTCGACCGCGGCGAGCGAGGCGGTGCCGACCAGCACGCCGCCGCCGCCGCGCTCGACCATGTGCTTGGCGGCGGTGCGGAAGGTGTAGAACGCGCCGTGGAGATTGACCCGCAGCACGCGGTTCCATTCTTCCGTAGACATCTCGAGGAAGGATTTCTGGCCGCGTCCGCTGACGCCGGCATTGGCGAAACAGCCATCCACCCGGCCGAGTTTTTCCACCGTTTCAGCGAAGGCGCGCTCGACCGCTGCTTCGTCGCCGACATCGCAGGCGAGGGCCAGCACCTTGCGCCCGGTGGCCGCGAGTTGGGCACGGGCGGTCTCGTTCTTCTCGGTGTTGGTGCCCCAGATCGCCACATCGGCGCCGGCCTCGGCCACCGCCTGGGCCATGCCGAGGCCGATGCCGCTGTTGCCGCCGGTGACGAGCGCGACCTTGCCGGTCAGGTCGAAAGGCTTGTAACCCATTTGTCCTCCAGGCCGGCCGATCCGGCACCATATGGACAGCAATCAATCTGGCGTTCGGACGGTTTGTAAAGGGCACGCATGACGATGGATGGCGAGGAGGACAGTGACGGGATCACGAGCTCGGGCCGGATCAGGGACAAGCTGATCGAGGCCAAGCAGGATTGGGCGCGCGAGGGCAGGTTGCTCACCGGCACCGTCGCCGACCCGGCGCGTGACCGACTGCCGCCTGGGCAGACATTGGTGAGGGATTGGCCGGTGCTCGACCTCGGCATCCAGCCGAACGTGCCGCGAGAAAAATTCCGACTCGATTTCGACGGTGCGCTGGAGAACCGCATCAGTCTTTCGCTTGATGATTTCATGGCGCTGCCGCAGGCGGAGAGCGTGTCGGACATCCACTGCGTCACGCAATGGTCGCGCTACGACAATCGCTGGAAGGGCGTTGCGGCGCGCACCCTGCTCGACCTCGTGCGGCCGATGCCGGAGGCGCGGCATGTCGTGTTCCATTCGCATGACGGCTACACGACCAACGTTCGGCTCGACCAGTTCGACCAGCCGGACGTGTTGCTGGTGCATGAGTGGGAGGGCAAGCCGATCACGCGCCAACATGGCGGGCCGGTGCGGGTGCTGATGCCGCGGCTCTATCTGTGGAAATCGGCCAAATGGGTGCGGCGCATCCAGTTCACCATCTCCGACCGGCCGGGATTCTGGGAGCTGCGCGGCTATCACAACAACGGCGATCCGTGGTCGGAGGAACGCTACTCGTAGGCACCCGGTGGCCGCGAGGCGAGGAGGATACCGACCAGCCGCTCGCATCCGTCGCGGTCGGCTTCGTCGAAGCGGCCGGGCCGGGGGCTATCGAGGTCGAGTACGCCGAGAATCCGGCCATCGCGCACCAGTGGCACCACCAGCTCGGAGCGCGATGCCGTGTCACAGGCGATGTGACCGGGAAACGCATCGACGTCCGGCACCACGATCGACGTACGGCGCGCGACGGCCGTGCCGCAGACGCCTTGGCCGACCGGGATGCGGACGCAGGCCGGCTTGCCCTGGAACGGGCCCAGCACGAGTTCGTCCCCGTTGAGGAAGTAGAACCCCGCCCAATTGAGCTCCGGCAAGCCGTGATAGATCAGCGCGGCGGTGTTGGCCGCGTTGGCGATCGCAGTCGGTCCGTCCTCGAGCAGCCCCTCCAGCTGTTGTGCCAGATCGGCGTAGAGACGCGCTTTGGCTGCTTCGGTCATGCTTCTGCTCCCGTCGCTCATGTCGCAGGCTCGCGCGCGGCCCGCTGTGCACGCCGCTCCATTGCGACGAGCAGCCCGCCGGAGGCGATAATGGCGGCCGCCCCCATGAATACCGAAACTGCGGGAATGTCCCCCCAGATCGCGAAGCCGAGCACGAAGGCCCACAGCAGCGAGGAATATTCCACCGTCGCCATCACCGAAGCCGGCGTGTGGCGGGCGGCTTCCATGAGCAGAAACTGGCCGATCCCGCCGCAAATGCCGATCACCAGCAGCAACGGCAGCTCGCCGGACGTCGGCGTGGTCCAATCGATCGCGCACAGCACGCCTGAGCCGGCCAGGAAAAACAGGTTCTGGTACAGCACCTGAACGATGCTGCTTTCGCGCGTGGCGATCTGGCGCATGAGGATTACCGCATAGGCCCATAGGGCGGCAGCCAGGATCACCAACGCGGTTGCGTACGAAGCGCTCAGCCCGCCCGGATCAGCGGCGATGACGACGCCCGCGAAGCCGAGCCCGACCGAACTCCAGCGGGCGCGGCTGACGCGCTCCCCAAGCAGGGGGGCTGCCATGATCATGACCAGGATCGGCGCGCCGAAATAGAGCGTGGTCAGCTGTGCGAACGGCAGCGTTTTCGCCGCGGTGAAATAGGCAAGCCAGGCGAGCAGGGTGATCGCGCCCCGCAGCGCGAGCGGCCCCTTCAGCGGCGTCGCGAGTGCCCGGACCAGGAGCTTCGTCCGACCCACGACACCGCAGACCGCTATGATGAACAAGCTGCGGAAGAACAGCACCTCCCAGACCGGCAGGCGCGTTACCAGGAACTTGGCGGTTGCGTCCGGCAGGGTGAATAGGCAGTAGGCGACCGCGCCCAGCGCGATGCCGAACAGCACGTGGTCGCGGCCGGAATGTGTAAATCGTAGGTGTCTTGCCACTCTGGCCATGTAGCACGTCACGCGCCCGGCAGCCTCGTGCGGCGCGCGCGGCAGAGAGCCGCTAGCGGCCGAGCTGCTTCAGGAGATTTTCCACGACGGTCTCGAACATCTCGGTCGTCAGCCGGCCGGTGTTCGTGTTGTAGCGCGACACGTGATAGCTGTCGGCCAGCAGCAGGCCGTCCGGCAGTTGATGCAGGTCGCCGTGGCGGAAGCGGATGCGGGTCGGCGGGATGCCGCAGGCCTTCAGCACCGCCGCGTGCGCCAGCACGCCGAGCGCCAGCACCGCCTGGAGATTGGGCATCGCCTGCAGTTCGGCCGCGAGGAACCGGTTGCAGGTCTTTACCTCCGGCGGCTCCGGCAGATTGGCGGGCGGCACGCAGCGGACCGCGTTGACGACGCGGCAGTCGCGCAGAGTGAGACCGTCACTGGGGTCGGCGAGATAGGCGCCCTCGGCGAGGCCGAAGCGCAGCAGGGTCGTGTAGAGCAGCACGCCGGCGTGGTCGCCGGTGAAGGGGCGGCCAGTGCGGTTGGCGCCACGGACCCCAGGCGCCATGCCGACCACGAGAAGCCGCGCGCCGAGCGGACCGAAGCTCGGCACCGGCGCGTTGAACCAGCCCGGATTGGCGGCGCGGTTCTCCATACGATAGGCGACCAGCCGGGGGCACAACTGACAATCACGACCGGGGCTGTCCGGCAGCCCGTCCTCCGCTGCCGCTTGCGCGAGCGCGGCAGATGCCGAGCCGGTCATGCCGCGTCGTGCGGTTCCGTGAACGGATCGGCGGGCGTTTGCCGCACCGGCGTCGGCCGGCTGCGCGGCTCGGTCTGGCGGCGGGTGAACTCCGGCGCGATGTCGGCCAGCTCGACGAAC
>JAFKFI010000061.1:11802-140149 GCA_017307285.1 Alphaproteobacteria bacterium
GACGCGCACGCCCTTGCGCTGCACTGCGTCGACCAGGCGGCGGAAATCGGAATCGCCGCTGAACAGCACAGCATGATCGATCCTCGGCGCCAGTTCCAGCATGTCCACCGCGACCTCGATGTCCATATTGCCCTTGACGCGCCGCCTCCCGGCGGAATCAGTGAATTCCTTGGCCGGCTTGGTGACGAGCGTGTAGCCGTTATAGGCCAGCCAATCGGTCAGCGGTTTCAGCGGCGAGTACTCATCCGTTTCGAGGACGGCGGAGTAATAATATGCCCGCACAACGTGCGTCTTCTTGCGAAAAAATTCCAGGAGGTTGCGGTAGTCGACATCGAACCCCAAATTGCGCGAGGCGGAATACAGGTTCGCGCCATCTATGAACAGCGCGACCCGTTCATTGGGCAGGAAATGCATGGATCGTGGACCCTTTCAATGCCGGACCCCAAGCCCAGCCGGATTACGCGCTGACCGGACAAACGATTCGTTCCGGCGCAATCGCCTTATATAACCCCTATGAGCGTTACACAAAAGTGAATACTGAGAAAGTCAACCTTCGATGATCCCGATTGCGTGATGATCCTCGTGGCGATTGGCGCGAACCTTCCCGGGCGTGACGGTGCGGACCCCCTGACGACCTGCCAACGCGCTGTCCGGGCGATGCACGATATTCCCGATGTCCGGCTGAGCACGGTTTCGCGCTGGTACGAAACGGCTCCGGTGCCGCCTTCTGGCCAGCCGAACTACGTGAATGGGATCGCTCGTCTGGAAGGCGCAATCGAGCCCCCCGTGTTGCTCGCGCGACTGCAAGCGATCGAGGCAGAGGCGGGGCGGCGGCGCGGGGTGCCGAACGCGGCACGGACGCTCGATCTCGACATCATCGCAATGGGCGATCTGGTGTGCGCGGCGCCCGACCCGGTCTTGCCCCATCCGCGCGCGCACCTGCGGCTGTTCGTGCTGGTGCCGCTCGCCGAGGTGGCGCCGGGCTGGATGCATCCGGTGCTGCATCGCCCGGTCGAGGCGCTCATTGCGGGGCTGCCGCCCGAGCTGGTGCGGCCGATATGACCGGAATGCAACTTGCAATACGTGCCCGGCTCGCTTAGATCGGCGGTTCACCCGAGCCATAAGCCTGGAGGCTGAGCGCATGGCGCGCGTCACCGTCGAAGATTGCGTCCAGAAGGTCCCGAACCGCTTCGAGCTGGTCCTGTTCGCCGCGCAGCGGGCGCGCAACATCAGCCGCGGCGAGGAGCCGACGATCGACCGGGACGACGACAAGAACCCGGTTGTGGCGCTGCGCGAGATCGCCGACGAGACGGTCGAGCTGCCGCGCCTCGAACAGGACCTCATCAAGTCGCTCTCCCGGGCCCCCGAGCCGGAGCCGGCCGACGAGGAGGTTCTGGACCTCATCCCGACCGACCAGAACATCTTCGGCCTGCAGGACATCACGGCCGAGGAGGAAGCGGCTGCCCTGCCCGTCGAGAACGAGGAGATGTCGCCCGAGGATCTCGAGGCGGCGATCGAAGCGGAGCTCGGCGGCCGTCCGCGCCGGTAGGAGCACATGACGACGGGCGCTCGCGGACAACCGGTCCCGGCGCCCGCCTACGCGCCCGAAGGGACCCTGCCTGCCGTGGCCGAGGCGGCGATTGCGCCGCCCCCCGCCATCGAGCCGGCCAAAGCGCGGCCCGACATCATCCGCCAGTTCGAGCTGACGGAGAAGGTCCACGCCTACGATCCCAAGGCGGACACTGCGTTGATCGACGCGGCCTACGTGCTGGCCATGAAAGCCCACGGGGCGCAGCGGCGCGACAACGGCGACCCCTACATCACCCACCCGGTCGCGGTGGCCGACATCCTGGCCGGCTATCGGCTCGACACCGCGAGTATCGTGACCGGCCTCCTGCACGACGTGATCGAGGACACGCCGGTCAAGCTGCCGGAGATCGAGCAGCGGTTCGGCAAGACGGTCGCCGGACTCGTCGATGGCGTGACCAAGCTGACCCGCCTCGAACTCCAGTCGGACCGCACAAAGCAGGCGGAAAATTTCCGCAAGCTGGTGCTGGCGATCAGCCGCGACATCCGCGTGCTGCTGGTCAAGCTCGCCGACCGGCTGCACAACATGCGGACCCTCCACTTCGTCGTCGACCCGGAACGGCGCAAGCGGATCGCGCGGGAGACGATGGAGATCTACGCGCCCTTGGCCGAACGCATCGGCATGGACGCGGTGAAGACCGAGCTGCAGAACCTTGCTTTCGCGCAGCTCGATCCGGAGGCGCACGACACCATCCAGGCGCGGCTGAACTTCCTGCGCGGACAAGGTGCGGACGTGATCGAGGAGGTTCGCGCGGAGCTCGCCCGCGTGTGCGAGGAGGCTGGCACGCGGGTTCTCGAAGTCACCGGGCGGGAGAAGTCGCTCTATTCGATCTGGGAGAAGATGCAGCGCCGCAACGTGGCGTTCGAGCAGCTCTCCGACATCATGGCGTTCCGCGTCGTGGTGCCGAGCAAGGAAGCCTGCTACGCGGCGCTGGGCGCGGTGCATTCCGCCTACCCGGTGATCGCGGGGCGGTTCAAGGACTACATCTCGACGCCGAAATCCAACGGTTATCAGAGCCTACACACCGGCGTCACGTTGCGCGAGCCGCGCAACCAGAAAATCGAGGTGCAGATCCGCACCGCGGACATGCACGATATCGCAGAGAACGGCGTCGCGGCGCACTGGCTGTACAAGCAGGACGACGCTTCCGCCACCGATCTGCAGCGGTTCCGCTGGGTGCAGGACCTGCTGGAGATTCTCGAGAACTCCGCGGCACCCGACGATTTCCTCGAATACACCAAGCTCGAACTGTACGAGGACCAAGTCTTCTGCTTCACGCCGAAGGGCCAGCTGATCCAGCTGCCGCGCGGCGCGACGCCGGTGGATTTTGCCTATGCGGTGCACAGTCAGGTCGGCGATTGCTGCGTCGGCGCCAAGGTGAACGGGCGGCTGATGCCGCTCAGGCACGTGTTGCAGAACGGCGACCAGGTCGAGATCATGACCGCGCGCGGCGGCACCCCGTCGCCGCAATGGGAGCGCTTCGTCGCCACCGGCAAGGCGCGCGCCCGCATCCGCCGGTTCATCCATCAGCAGCAACGTCAGCAATATATCGACGCCGGCCGCGCCGAGCTCGCCAAGGCGTTTCGCCAGGAGGGGCTGGACGGCTCGGAAAAAGTGCTGTCCTCGGCGCTGAAGTCGCTGAAGCAGGCGTCGCTCGACGATCTCTACCTGGCGGTCGGCAACGGCAATCTCGGCCCCAAGGATGTCGTGCACGGGGTCTATCCCGAACTGCGGCAGGCGCCGCGTGCACCGCGCATGGTGCCCAACCTGCCGCCCCGGCCAGGTACGCGGCCCGGCGGCCAGCGCGAGGCCATGCCGATCACCGGCCTCGTCGCCGGAATGGCGGTGCATTACGCCGGCTGTTGCCACCCACTGCCGGGCGACCCGATCGTTGGGATCGTCACCACGGGCAAGGGCGTCACGATCCACACCAAGGATTGCCAGACCTTGACGAGCTTCGCCGCGACGCCGGAACGCTTCATCGACGTCGATTGGGATTTCAGCGCCGTCGGCTCGGGCAAGGGCGATGCGAAGGGCGGCGGGCATACCGGGCGGATCAGCGTGATCGCGGCGAACGAGCCGGGCGCGCTCGCCAGCATGACCAACGCCATCGCCAAGCACGAGGGCGCCATCAACAATCTCAAGATCGTCAATCGCCAGCAGGATTTCTTCGAGGTGCTGGTGGATGTCGATGTGCGCGACCTGCGGCATCTGTCCAACGTGATCGCCGGGCTGCGCGGCGCCTCGGGCATCAGCCAGGTCGAGCGGGCGCGGGGCTGACGCATGATCCTCGGGCTCGGCTCGGATATCTGCGACATTCGGCGGATCGAGAAAGTGCTCGAGCGCCACGGCGAGCGCTTCGTCATGCGCGTGTTCACGCAGACCGAGCGGGCCAAGGCGGCGGGCCGTACGGAACGACTGCGCGCGGGGACGTTCGCCAAGCGGTTCGCGGCCAAGGAGGCAGCGGCGAAGGCGCTCGGCACGGGATTCCGGCGCGGCGTGTTCCACTCCGATCTTGGGGTGGTCAATCTGCGGGGCGGCCAACCCACCCTGGTGATGACGGGCGGCGCCGGTGAGCGGCTCGCCGCGATTACCCCGCCCGGGATGCAGGCGCTGGTCGCCTTGACGATGACGGACGAATACCCCTACGCCTACGCCCAGGTGATCATTTCAGCCGTGCCGGCCGCGGCGGCCGAGCGTGCTTGACAGGAACCTCGCTTGCGCAACTCCGGGGAGAGACTCGCTTGACAGGCACCGATAAGTGGGCTTGATCCGACGTAATCCGCGCACCGGAACAACTCCCAGTATGGCCAAGCGAAAGTCGGGCGGGCTCGCCGAGAACGCCAAGACGATCATCTATGCCGGACTGATCGCGGTCATCATCCGCACCTTGCTCTTTGAGCCGTTCAACATCCCATCCGGCAGCATGATCCCGACCTTGCTGGTCGGCGACTACCTGTTCGTCTCGAAATTCAGTTACGGCTATTCGCGCTTTTCGCTGCCGTTCTCGCCGCCGCTGTTCTCGGGGCGCATCTTCGGGAGCCTGCCCGAGCGTGGAGATGTCGCGGTATTCAAGCTGCCACGTGACACCAGCACGGATTATATCAAGCGGATTATCGGCTTGCCAGGCGACCGCATTCAGATGAAGCTCGGGCAACTCTATATCAACGGGCAGGAAGTGCCGCGCCAGCCGGCCGGTGAGTGCGTAGCGGACGACGGCGGCATCCGCATGGTGCAGAAGCGCTATATCGAGACCCTGCCCAACGGCGTGAGGCACTATATCTGCAAGGCCACCGACGAGGGCGAGGCGAACAACACGCAGGAGTTCCTGGTGCCGCCCGACCGCATCTTCGCGATGGGCGACAACCGCGACAACAGCCTCGATAGCCGGTTCATGAACGGAGTAGGCTACGTGCCGCTGGAAAACCTCGTGGGCCGCGCGGAGTTCCTGTTCTTCTCGATCGACGCGGAGGAACCTTGGTGGGCGTTCTGGGCCTGGCCGTTCGAGATCCGCTGGGGCCGGCTGTTCACGGGGATTCATTGATCGAATGATCATGGGGCTTTGGTGAACCCCGCGAACGAGATATCGCCGGCCACATCCATCGAGGCGCTGCTCGGCCATACGTTCTCCCGACCGGAACTGCTGCGCGAGGCCCTGACGCATCGCTCGGCGCTGCAGATCAGGGCGCGGCGCGGCGGCTCGAACGAGCGGCTGGAATTCGTCGGCGACCGGGTGCTTGGATTGCTGGTCGCGGAATGGCTCGCCGAGCGCTTTCCCGGCGAGCAGGAGGGCGATCTCGGGCGGCGGCTGGCGCATCTCGTCTCGCAGCCGGTGCTGGCCGATGTCGCCGACGCGATCGGTCTCGGTGCGGCATTGTCGGCTGCGCCCGGCGAGGTCCGGGCTGGGGTGAAGCGCCGGGCAACGGTCCTGGCCGACGCGCTCGAGGCGGCGCTCGGTGCGTTGTACCTGGACGGCGGATTGGACAAGGCGCGCGAATTCGTTCGCCGCGCCTGGGACGGCGCGATGCGTGCCCAGCTCGCGCCGCCGAAGGATGCCAAGACCACTCTGCAGGAATGGGCGCAGGCGCGCGGCCTCGATCTGCCGAGCTACCTCGTCGCGTCCCGCGAGGGGCCGCCGCACGCGCCCCGTTTCGTCGTCACCGTCTCGGTCGGCGGAGCGACCGGGACGGGCAGGGCGGGGACCAAGCGGGCAGCGGAGCAGGCGGCCGCGACCGATCTGTTGCGGATGCTGACGGCATGACCAGCCGTTGCGGTTTCGCCGCGATCGTTGGCGCGCCCAATGCCGGCAAGTCCACGCTGCTCAACAGGCTGACCGGGGCGAAACTCTCCATCGTGTCACCCAAGGCGCAGACCACGCGGTTCCGCGTGCTTGGTATCCTGGTGCGCGGCGAGAGCCAGATTCTGCTGGTCGATACGCCCGGCATCTTCGCGCCACGCCGGCGGCTCGATCGCGCGATGGTCGCCGCCGCCTGGACCGGCGCGCAGGACGCCGATCTTAGCCTGCTGCTGGTGGACGCCAAATCCGGTGTGACCGAGGCGGTGCGTGCGATTGCGGGCAAGCTCGGGGAGGCGAAACGGCGGGTCTGGCTGGTGCTCAACAAAGTCGATCTTGTGCCGCCGGCCAGGCTGCTGCCGATGACGGCGTCGCTCACCTCGCTCGCTGCGTTCGAGGAGACCTTCATGGTGAGCGCGCTCACCGGCGACGGGCTGAAGCGGATGCTCGACACTCTGGCGGCCGCGATGCCGGAAGGGCCGCATCTCTATCCGGACGACGATCTGACCGATTTGCCAGACCGACTGCTCGCCGCCGAGATCGTGCGCGAGCAGATATTCCTGCAGACGCATGAGGAGGTGCCCTACAGCGCCACCGTCGAAACCGAGAATTGGCAGGAACGCAAGGATGGCTCCGTGCGGATCGAGGCAACGGTGTATGTCTCCCGTGCTGGCCACAAGGCGATCTTGATTGGCGAGAAGGGTGCCAGGATCAAATCGATCGGTGCCCGTGCGCGGGCCGATCTAGCGGGATTGCTAGACCGGCCGGTGCATCTGTTCCTCAACGTCAAGGAGCGTGCCGGCTGGGACGAGGAGGGTGCGCGGCTCCGTGCGATCGGCCTCGACGACGCGCCGCAGGGCTGATCGGCGGATATTTTCATCAGGTGTGATCCACGTCACAGCGCGGCGAATGCAGTTGTGCGAGAAACGGCCATCGGTTCGGTGCTGCCCCAACACCTGCGCCGGACCGGGTGGGCTGGCAGGCCCACGTCAACCCGGACCTTTCCTTGCGGCCTGATTGCCCTCGCGATCAGGCCGTTTTTTTTGTCTTCTGGATTATGACATGCCGTTTCGAGTCACGGCAATTCCGGGCATCCCGGCTGGGTATTTTATCACCTGATCGGTGTAGCGGTCAGTTCGCAACCACGGGCAGGGGCGTTGCGGCGAGGGTGCCCGAATTCTGCGTCTGGTCTACGCCGAACCCTCCCGCGACTTGAGCGAGATGCTGTAGCGCGCTTTCCGATATCAGGAGATCGGCGCCGGGTCCGCAATCGCTCGGGCCGATACTGGTGTGCGCTCCGGCCCAGTGCACAACGAAGGAAGGTTGATCGGCGGGCCGCGTCGCCTCCACCACCAGGCTGCCGCCTTCCTGCGCGATTACGTCGGCCTGCAGCACGCAGCTGCCGCTACGCTTGCCGCTCGCGTCGATACGCGCGACCTCGATGTCCGTCCGTAGTGAGCCCGGCACGTCCGTCCCGGCCTTAATCGAGACGATGTCGCCGAGCGTCGGCCGCACGACGTTGGCTTGAGCCACGGCGACAGCGGCCACCACCACGCCGAGGAAGATCGCCAGGCCGAGCCCGGTCAGATGCCAAACACTACCCTTCGGGGCCTCATCCGGTTCTTTCATCGTGCCTTCCGTGCGTTCGCGTCGGCTCGCCTAGCCGACATTGTGCGATGCAACATTTAACGCGCGGTGAACACGGCGGGAGGCGTCGGCTTCGCGGTGGCCGCTATGCGGCGGCCGCAATGGTCCTGGGCCGAGCTGGGATCAGCCCAGCTCCTCGTGCCAGGTGCGCCCGTCCCGGGCGATCATCGCGATCGAGGCCGTGGGTCCCCAGCTGCCGGCGGCGTAGGGGCGCGGCAGGTCGGACGAGCTAGACCATGCCTCGATCAACGGTTCGACCCAGGCCCACGCCGCCTCGACCTCGTCGCGCCGCATGAACAGCGTGGTGTTACCGCGCACCGTATCCATCAGGAGCCGTTCATAGGCATCCGCATAGCGTGTGCCGAACGCCTTCTCGAAGCTAATGTCGAGCCCGGTCCGGCGCAGCCTGAGTCCGCCGGGTCCAGGCTCCTTGGTCATCATCTCGAGCCGCATTCCCTCCTCGGGTTGCAAGCGGATGATGAGACGGTTGGGCTGTAGATCGGTGCCGTCGGCGGGGAAGATCGAGAATGGCAGCGCCCGGTACTGGATGACGATCTCCGAGACCTTTTGCGGCAGGCGCTTGCCGGTGCGCAGGTAGAACGGCACGTTGGCCCAGCGCCAGGTCCGCACCTCGGCCTTCAGCGCCACAAAGGTTTCGGTCCGGCTCGGCTCGGCGGTTCCGAGGTCGTGCATGTAGCCGAGCACTGGCTGGCCATCGACGGCGCCTTGTGTGTACTGGCCGCGCACCATGCGCGCGCCGGCCTCGTGCGGCTCGATCGGCCGCAGGGAGCGCAGCACCTTGAGCTTCTCGTCACGCACCGCGTCGGCATCGAGCGAGATCGGCGGCTCCATCGCCAGCAGGCAGAGCAGTTGCAGGAGATGGTTCTGCACCATGTCGCGCAGCGCGCCCGAGCTGTCGTAGTAGCCGGCGCGGCCCTCCACCCCGACCGTCTCGGCCACGGTGATCTGCACGTGGTCGATCACGTCGGTGTTCCATAGCCGCTCGAAGATCGAGTTGGCGAAGCGCAGCGCCAGCAGGTTTTGCACGGTCTCCTTGCCGAGATAGTGGTCGATGCGGAAGGTCTGGGCCTCGGTAAAGACCTCGCCCACTTGGTCGTTGATCGCGCGCGCGGAGGCGAGATCGTGGCCGATCGGCTTCTCCAGCACGACGCGGGATTGCGGCGTGACCAAGCCGAATCGGCCGATATGGGCCGAGATCGGGCCGTATAGCTCGGGCGATGTGGCGAGATAGAACACCCGCACCCGCTCCGGCATCTCCGAGAGCACGGCGCCGAGTGTGTCCCACCCGCGATCGGTCGTGCCGTCGACGCGGATGTAGCTCAGCCGCTCGCAGAACCGGTCGACCGCGGCCTCCTGGAGATCGACGGCGGCGACGTGGCGGTGCAGGGCCTTGGCTGCGCGTTCGCGATAGCTCTCGTCCGTGAGGTCCGACCGCGCCGCGGCGATGATTCGGCTGTCTCCCGGCATCTGCCCGTCGAGGAAGCGATAGTACAGCGCCGGCAATAGCTTGCGCAGCGTGAGATCCCCGGTGGCGCCAAAGACGACGCAATCGAAGCTGGCCACGAGAATGATCTTCGGCATTGCTGGTCTTTCTCTCTGTCCGGTGGCGTCGGTCGTTTATGCTAATCGCATGACGCGCAACGCCGGCACGAAGTTACGACTGAGCTGTGGTGTGCTCGTCACAGATGGCATGCGCCTGCTGCTTGGTCACGCGACGCGCTCGCCACGCTGGGACATCCCGAAGGGCATGGCGGAGCCGGGCGAGCCTTCTTCTAACGCCGCTGCGCGGGAGCTGGAGGAGGAGACCGGGCTGATCGTCGCGCCTGATGTACTCGTCAGCCTCGGCCGTCACCGCTACCTGCCCGGCAAGGACCTGGCCCTGTTCGCCTGGCGCCCTGGTGCGATGCCAGACCCTGCTGCGCTCGTCTGCCGCTCCACCTTCGCCATTGGCGCGAGCGTGCTGCCGGAGTTCGACCGCTTCGGCCTGTTCGCCTGGGACGATGCGCTTGCGCGTGTCGGCAAGAATCTCGCGCGGGTGCTGGCCGAGGTGCGACCGTGCCTTTGAGCCGATCAGCGCTCCACCGTGCGCCGCTCGATCGCTAGCAGCGCTTCGAGGTCGATGCTCTGGTGCATTGCCTCCTGCTCCTGGTGCGCCTCGGAACCGATGGTGGGGTCGGGCCGCATCTCCGCGAGTGCCGCGTAGGATTGCTTCAGCACGCGGTGCATGGCGAGCAGCGGCGTCACCGGATCGACGAACAGCCGATAACCCATCCCCATCAACTCGGGGATCGGGATTTGCAGCGAGGCGAAGCCGCCGCCGGAGAGCATGTACATGAACGGCGGCTCCAGCCGCTCGGCGATGCGGCGGATGTCTTCGGGCTTGCGGGCAAGCATGAACAGCATGTCGGCACCGGCGCGCTTCATCGCCTCGCCGCGCCGCAGCGCCTCATCGATGTCGTGGGTGCGGACGGCGTTGGTGCGGGCGATGATGGTGAAGTCGGGGTCGCGCCGCGCCCGCACCGCCTCCGCCACCTTGGCGACCATCAAGTCGAGCTCGATGATGTGCTCGAGTCCGACATGATGATGCGCCCGCTTGGGCAGGATCTGGTCCTCGATCTCGATGGCGCAGAACCCTGCCGCCTCGGCCATGCCGATGGTGCGCAGCATATGCATCGGATCGCCCCAGCCGGCCGCGCCATCGAGGATCAGGGGCAAGTCGCAAGCGGCGCGGATGTCGATGGCGTGCTGCGCCATTTCGGTAAGCGAGAGATTGGCCTCAGTGAAGCAGGTCAGGTAGCCCATCGACCCGCCACCCAGATACAGCGCCTTGTGCCCAGCCTGCTCCGCGAGCCGCGCCATGAGCGGGTTGAGTACGAGCGGGGCGAGCACCGGGTTAGCGCCGGCGATCAGAGCACGGAATTTCGCTTGCGGTGTGGGCATGATTCCTCCTGTCCGGGCTCTCATTCCTCGCCGAGCAGCTCGTCGAGCGTTGCCTCGTAGACTTGTGGTACTGGCTGCGGCGGCTGGCCGTCTAGCAAATCGGGAAGTCCGGCTAGGGCGATGCGGTAGATGCCGGCGAGGTCGATTCGCTGGCGCATACTTTCGGTAAATCGGCCGCGCGCCTGCGCCCGAAAGCCGCGCGCCTCTGCGCGCCAGTGCGGCACCTCACGTGACAACGGCCACGCCTTCGCCTTGAGGTCATGCCGGAGCGCCCGCATCAGCCAAGATTCGATGGCGTGCAGATCGCTGCGCCCCACGCTCTCGATCTCCTCGATGACGTTCTCCCAATCGACCTGATCGTTGATGTGCTCGCCCGCAGCGACGCGCCGCAGCAGCGCCGCCTGCCGGTCGGACCACGTGAGGGTGTCGGTGTCGTAGTCACCCATGCCTCGGCGTTCCCTCACACGACGGGCGAGCTGCCCCCGTCCACGTTGATCGCTGTCCCGGTGACGTAACCCGCCGCGTCCGACGCCAGGAAGCAGGCCACGTTGGCGAACTCCTCGGCCGTGCCCATGCGGCCGAGCGGAACGTTGGCGGCCATCTTGCCGGTGAAGTCCTCGAACGGAACGTTGGCGCCCTGCGCGGCGTGGCGGCGCACCCACTGGTCGCTGACGATGATGCCGACCAGCAGGGCGTTGACCAGCACGTTGTGCGGCGCGCCCTCGCCGGCGAGCACCTTGGTCAGCGCCATGCCGGCCGCGCGCGATACCACGGTCGGCGCGCCGCCCGCGCGCGGGGCCTTGGCGCCGATGTTGAGCACGTTGATGATGCGGCCCCAGCGGCGCTGCTTCATGCCCGGCATCACCAGTCGCGCGAGGCGGATGGCGGCGAACAGCTTGAGGTCGAGATCGGCTTGCCACACCTCGTCGGTGATGTCGTCGAACTTGCCGGTCTGCGAGGTGCCGGCGTTGTTCACCAGGATGTCGATAGCGCCCAGCTGGTCGACCACGGCGTCGTGCGCACGGCGGACATCGTCGGCCTTTGAGACGTCGGCGGCGATGGCAATGACGCGGCCTCGCGCGGTTTCGCCGATGCTGCGCTTCGCCTCCTCCATCACCTCCGGCCGGCGGGCCAGGATCGCGACATCTGCGCCGGACGCGGCGAATAGCGTCGCCATCGCCAGGCCGAGGCCCTTGCTGCCGCCAGTGATGAGCGCCTTCTTGCCGTCGAGGCGGATGTCCATGCTCGCTGTCCCCCGTTCACTTCGTGTCGCGATAGAACGCGCTGAGCGCGCCGGTGTCATCTTGCTCACCCGCGGCATCGTTGGCGATCCGCTGATAGAGCCGGGCGGCGCCGTCGAGCATGGGCGCGCCCGCATCAGGGGCGCCGATGAAGCCGGCGATCTCCTCCATCTCGGCAACCCAGCGATAGGCCTTCGGATACATGCGCGGAACCTGCCGGGTGAGCCAGCCGAGCAGGGCCGGCTGGCTCTCGGCGAGTTCCCGATGCAGCGCTTCGGCCGCGCCGGCGCGGGTGGCGGCGAGCGCCATCGCGGTACCCAGCGCGGTGAAGCCCTTGGTGATCCCGGCGTATGACATCTTGAGCGCAGAGGCCGCGCCGATCGGACCTTCCAAGACCCGAATGTCGAGGCCGTGCGAGATCAGCGCCGCGGCGCGCGCGGCGTCCGAGCCGGAGACATACAGCGCCGGCCCCTTGCCGCCGGGCGTGGGTGGGCCGCCGATGATGCCGCCGTCGATGAACGCGCATCCGGTCGCCTCGACGACTTCCGCGATGCGCGCAGCGGTCCCCGGGTTCACCGCGTTGCAATCCACGTACACCGGCTTAACGGGTGCGGCCCGCAAGCTCGGCGCAAGTCGCTCGGCAAGTGCCAAGGCATCGCCGGGCGGGACGATCGAGAGGACGAATCGCGCTGCTGCGATGCCGCGCTCGTCGCTCGGGTTCATGCCGGCGCGGCGCGCCCGCTCGGCGCTTGCCGCACTGCGGCCGCTGAGCCAGGTGCGTACCTCGGCTCCCTGTTCGGCGAGCCGGCCGCCGATCCCGGCGCCCATGTTTCCCGGAGAGATCACCGCGATGATCGGCTTCATGCCAGCCTCCGTTGCTCGCGCCAGCCTGTCAGAGAAGCGGGAGCGTGTGCAATCCGCGTTAACCTATGTCTGCTTGACTTGCCAGTGGCCCCACGTATGTTCGGCGCACGTCTTTGGCAGCCCGAACGGGTGCCGACCGGGGAGCAGGGGAGCACGTTCTTGGCAAGCCTTCGTGGCGTGAGCAGATCGCGTCAGTTCTTCTTCGTCACGCATCGGGTTCACGCGCCCCGAGCCGGCCAGCCATGAGCGCGGCCACTTCGCCGGCCGATTTCGGGCCGGCAATGCTCCAAATTCGCGGCGTGGTCGTGCGCTTCGGCGGCGTTGTCGCGCTCAATGGCGTCGCGTTTGATGTCGGACAGCGACAGATTTGCGGGCTTATCGGGCCGAACGGCTCCGGCAAGACCACGCTGTTCAACTGCATCAGCGGGATTTATCGGTACAGCGAAGGCGAGATCCTGTTCGAGGGCCGCAAGCTGGCCGGCACGCCGCGCCACCAGCTGATCAATATCGGGATCGGCCGCACCTTCCAGAACCTGGCACTGTTTCGCACGCTGAGCGTCCGCGACAACGTGCTCGTCGGCGGCCACCACCTCGCCCATTCCGGCTTCATCCGCAACGCTTTGCGCCTGCCCATCGTGCGGACCGAGGAGCGTCGGCTGAACGACCAGCTCCATCGTCTGCTGCACTTGCTGGACCTTGAGGATGTGGCGGACGTGACGGTGGCGTCGCTGCCGTTCGGCACGCAGAAGCGCGTCGAGCTGGCGCGCGCGCTGATCAGCGACCCGAAGCTGTTGCTGCTCGACGAGCCGGCGGGCGGGCTCAATCACGGCGAGGTGGACGAGCTGGCTGCGCTGCTGGTCTCGATTCGCGAGCAGTTCAAGCTCAGCATCCTGTTGGTCGAGCATCACATGAGCCTGGTGATGCGGGTATCGGACAAGGTGGTGGCGCTGGAGTTCGGCCAAAAGATCGCCGACGGCACGCCGGAGCAGGTACGCAACGAGCCGGAGGTGATCCGCGCCTATCTCGGAGAGACCGAAGATGCCCGCGCTGCTTGAAGTCGTCGATCTGAAGGCGGCGTACGGGCAGACGAATGTGCTGCACGGGATCAGCTTCGTCGTGGACGAGGGCGAGGTGACGACCCTGCTGGGCGCCAACGGCGCCGGCAAGACCACCACCCTACGGGCGATCTGCGGCATGGTCCGCACCGAGGGCGAAATCCGCTACGCCGGTGAGCGCATCGAGGGCAAGGCGACCGAGGACGTGGTGCGGCGCAAGATCGGCCACGTGCCGGACGGGCGCGGCACTTTCATGGAGCTCACCGTCGAGGAGAACATGAAGCTCGGCGCATACACGCGGTCGGACCGCGGCGTGCGCGAGGATTTCGAGCGCATGTTCGACTACTTCCCGCGGCTCAAGGAGCGCTACAAGCAGCAGGCCGGCACCCTGTCGGGCGGCGAGCAGCAGATGCTCGCGATCGCACGGGCCCTGCTATTGCGGCCCAAGCTGCTGCTGCTGGACGAACCCTCCTTCGGTTTGGCGCCGCTGATCGTGCGGGACATCTTCGAGATCCTCGGCCGGATCAGGCAAGAGGAGCAGGTCAGCGTCTTGGTGGTCGAGCAGAACGCCAATCTGGCGCTGGCGCTGGCCACCCGCGCGTATCTCCTGGAGACCGGGCGCATCGTCATCTCCGGCAACGCCGCCGACATCCGCAACGACGAGACGCTTCGCCGTTCCTATCTCGGCTATTGACAGAAAGGCTGCCGCGACGATGCAGGGCGTACTCCACCAGATCCTCTCGGGGCTTGCCACGGGAGGCATCTACGCGAGCTTGGCGCTTGCGCTCGTGATGATCTACCAGGCGACGCATCACGTGAACTTCGCGCAGGGCGAGATGGCGACGCTGTCGACCTACATCGCGTACACGATGGTCACGGCCGGCTGGTCCTACTGGGTGTCCTTCATCGCGACCGTGGTGGTGTCCTTCATCATGGGCGTGGTGGTCGAGCGGGTGCTGATGCGGCCGATGACCAACGCGCCTGTGCTGGCATTGGTGGGCGTGTTCATAGGCTTATTGCTGATCGTGAACGCGATGACCGGCTGGATCTGGGATTTCACGATCAAGACCTTTCCGAGCCCGTTCCACAGCTCGACCCCGCTGCTCGGCGGCTTCCTCTCCGGCCACGAACTTGGCTCGACGGTGGTGACGCTGGTGATGCTCCTGTGCATCTACCTCTTCTTCCGCCACACCAGCCTCGGGCTGGCGATGCGGGCCGCCGCGTACAATCCGGTGTCGAGCCGGCTGGTCGGTGTGCGGGTCGGCTGGATGCTGGCGCTGGGCTGGGGCCTGGCCGCGGCGATCGGTGCCATCGCCGGCATGATGATCGCCCCGATTGTGTTCCTCGACCCCAACATGATGGCGGGCGTGCTACTCTACGCCTTCGCCGGCGCGCTGCTCGGCGGGATCGAGAATCCGCTAGGTGCGGTGATCGGCGGCTTCGCGGTGGGCGTGATCGAGAATCTGGGTGGCGCCTACGTGGTCGGGACCGAGCTCAAGCTGACGCTCGCGCTGGTGATCATCGTCGCGGTGCTGATGATCAAGCCGAGCGGCCTGCTCGGTCGAACCGTCATGAGCAGGGTGTGAGAGCATGAGCGGCGAAATCACGGCCGAGGCAACCGAGGCCAGCACCAGCATCCGAACCCAGCCGTCGACGCGCGCGCGGCCAGTACCATTCGCCGTAACGGTGATCGTGCTGGCGGGGGCTGTCGCGCTCACCTTCCTGGTCAGCAACTATCATCTGTTCCAGCTCACCATGCTGGTGGGCTACGCGGTGGCGATCCTCGGGCTCAACATCGCGACCGGGTACAACGGCCAGATCTCGCTGGGGCATGGCGCCTTCTACGCGGTGGGCGCCTATACGGCCGCGATCCTGATGTCCAATTTCGACGTGCCTTACTGGGCGACATTGCCGATCGCGGCAATTATTAGCGCGATCATCGGGTTTCTCATCGGCTTCCCGGCGCTCCGCTTCACCGGCCTGTATCTCGCCTTGACCACTTTCGCGTTGGCCGTGGCGGTGCCGCAGTTGCTGAAGTTCAAGGGCATCGAGGACTGGACCGGCGGCGTGCAAGGCATCGTCATCTCCAAGCCCGAGGCGCCGTTCGGGCTGCCGCTGAACCCGGACCAGTGGCTCTATCTGTTTAGCCTCGGCGTTGCCGGGCTGCTGTTCCTGTTCGCCTGGAACCTCATTCGCGGGCGGATCGGGCGGGCGATGATGGCGATCCGCGATCACGCGCTCGCTGCCGAGGCAATGGGCATCGATCTTGCCCTGCTTAAGACCCGCACGTTTGCCGTGAGCGCGATGTACACCGGCGTGGCGGGCGCGCTGAGCGCCATCGCGGTCGAGTTCGTGGCGCCGGACAGCTTCACCGTGTTCGTCTCGATCTTCCTGTTCGTCGGGCTGGTGGTCGGCGGGGTGGCTTCGATCACTGGAGCGATCTTCGGCGCGGCGTTCATCGTGTTCATCCCGAACATCGCCGAACAGGTCTCGAAGGCCGCGCCCGGCGCGATCTACGGCGTTATCCTAATCGCCTTCATGTACCTGATGCCTTCCGGCGTGGCGGGCCTTCTGCGTCGGCTGTACCACCGCCTGGTGCCTAGCTCGCGCTGAGGCGAGCCGCGCGATCTCCTGCGACGTGAGCCGCGTTTCCGGTCGTTGACACGCGCCGCCATGCGGCGGAGAGACCGGGCGGGGGCATTCAAAGGAGACAGGCCACGATGCTGCGTAGACGAACCCTCCTGACCGGCGCCGCCGCCGCCGGTCTCGTCCCGGCCGCGCCCGCGATGCTGCGGGCCGCCGAGACCCCGGGTGTCACGGCGACTGAAATCCGTATCGGCAACACGATGCCCTATAGCGGTCCGTCTTCCGCTTACGCGGTGATTGGCAAGATGGACGCGGCCGTGTTCGAGATGGCCAACGACCAGGGCGGGTTCGCCGGCCACAAGGTCAAGTTCCTCTCGTACGACGACGCCTATAGCCCGCCCAAGACGGTCGAGCAGGTCCGCCGGCTGGTCGAGCAGGACCAGGTGGCCTGCCTGTTCAACACGCTGGGCACGCCGACCAATTCGGCGATCGTCAAATACTGCAACGCCAAGAAGGTGCCGCAGCTCTTTGTCTCGACCGGCGCCGCCAAGTGGGGCGACTACAAGGACCACCCCTGGACCATCGGCTGGCAGCCGACCTACCAGACCGAGGCCCAGATCTACGCGAAATACATCCTGAAGGAGAAGCCGGACGGCAAGATCGGCATTCTCTATCAGAACGATGATTTCGGTAAGGACTACGTCACCGGCATGAAGGACGTGCTCGGCGACAAATTCGCCAAGGTCATGCTGGTCTCCTATGAGGTGACTGACCCGACCATCGACTCGCAGGCAGTTCAGCTGCAGTCCGCCGGGATCAACGTGCTGCTCACTGCGGCGACCCCGAAATTCGCGGCCCAGATGATCCGCAAGGTGGCGACGATGAATTGGAAGCCGCTGCAGTTCCTGACCAATGTTTCGGCATCGGTCGGAGCGGTGATCGAGCCGGCCGGGCCGCAGAACGCCTTGGGGATCATCAGCTCGGCCTATCTCAAGGACCCGACCGACCCCAGTTGGGACAAGGACTCCGGGATGAACGACTGGCGTGCGTTCATGAAGAAGCACTTCCCGGACGGCGACCTGTCGGATAGCGGCTACGTGTTCGGCTACGGCGTCACCTTGACGATGATGCAGGTGCTCAAGCAGTGCGGCAGTGACTTCTCCCGCGCTAACATCATGAAGCAGGCGACGAGCCTGAAGGAATTGGAGATCCCGGTTCTGCTTCCCGGCATCAAGGTGAATACCAGCCCGACCGACTATCGCCCGATCCGGCAACTGCAGCTGATGAAATGGGGCGGCAAGACGTGGGACCGCTTCGGAGACATCATCGAGGGGGTCGCCGCCTGAGCTAGCGGGATTCCGCCGGTCCACACGGCCGGCGGAATCTATCGGCCCACGACATTGTTTGTCGCGTCTGTCAAGCTCCTGGTCGTAAGCTCCTCCGAAGGTCCGAAACAGGGCCGTTCACAGGGAGGTGAGGAGAATGATCGGGAGACGTACTCTGCTGATGACGGCCGCCGCGGCCGGTTTCGTCCCGGCAGCGCCTGCGATCCTGCGCGCGGCAGAGACGCCGGGCGTGACGGACACCGAAATCCGCATCGGCAGCACCATGCCGTATAGCGGCCCGGCCTCGTCCTACGGGACCATCGGCAGGGCAGATACCGCGGTCTTCCGCATGGCGAATGACAAAGGCGGCTTCGCTGGCCGGAAGGTCAATTTTATCTCCTATGACGATGCCTACAGTCCGCCCAAGACGGTGGAGGATGCGAGGCGGCTCATCGAGGAGGACCATGTCGCGTGCCTGTTCAACACGCTCGGCACGCCATGCAACACTGCGATCGTCCAGTATACGAACGACAACAAAGTGCCGCAGCTGTTCGTCAGCAGCGGCGCGGACAAGTGGGGCAACTACAAGAAGCATAAATGGACGATCGGCTGGCAGCCGAGCTACGTCACGGAGGCCCAGATCTACGCCAAGTACATCATGCAGAAGAAGCCCGACGCGAAGATCGGGATTCTCTTCCAGAACGACGATTTCGGTAAGGACTACCTCACCGGCTTCCGCGATGTGCTGAAGGATCGGTTCGATAAGATCGTCACGCTCGCCTCGTACGAAACCACCGACGCGACGATCGATTCGCAGCTCATCAGCCTGCAGGGCGCCGGTATCAACGTGTTGGTGACGGTCGCGATCCCCAAGTTTGCCGCCCAGACGATCCGCCGGGTGGCGGCGATGAATTGGAAGCCGATGCATGTGCTGACCGGCGTATCGGTTTCGGTCGGTACGGTCATGGACCCGGCCGGGCCGGAGAACGGGGTCGGCATCGTCAGCTCGGCCTATGTCAAGGACCCGACCGACCCGCAATGGGCGAATGATGCCGGGATGAAGGAATGGCACGCCTTCATGGCGAAGTACTATCCGGAAGGCGACGTGAAGGACGCCAGCAACGTGTTCGCCTACGGTGTCACGTTGACCATGATCCAGGCGCTGAAGCAGTGCGGCAGCGATCTGTCGCGCGAGAATATGCTGAAGCAGGCGACGAACCTCAAGAATCTCGAGATTCCGGTGCTGCTGCCCGGTATCCGCGTCAACACCAGCCCGACCAATTATCACCCGATCCGCCAGCTGCAACTAATGCGCTGGAACGGCAAGGTCTGGGAGCTGTTCGGCGATATCATCGAGGGTGTATCGGCCTGAGCCGCCGCGCTGCTGTCGGAGCCATCCGACAGCGGCGCTTTTACGTGTTGCCAGCGCACCGGTCGGTCGTAAGCTTCCCCGAGGTCCGGAACAGGACCGCCAAACACTGGGAAGGGAAGTTCATGTTGCGCAGACGCTCTCTGCTGACCGCCGCCACCGCTGCCGCCTTCGTTCCGGCCGCGCCGGCGATCCTGCGTGCGGCGGACACCACCGGAGTGACGGATACCGAAATTCGCATTGGCAACACCTGCCCGGCGAGCGGTCCCGCCTCTGCTTACGGCACCATCGGCAAGGCGGATGGTGCGACCTTTCGCATGGCGAATGACATGGGCGGCTTCGCAGGCCGCAAGATCAACTTCATCTCTTACGACGATGCATACAGCCCGCCGAAGACGGTCGAGCAGATCCGGCGCCTGGTCGAGCAGGACAAGGTAGCGTGCCTGTTCAACACGCTCGGCACGCCGAGCAACACGGCGATCGTGAAATACGTCAACCAGAAGAAAGTGCCGCATCTGTTCGTCTCGAGCGGCGCGGATAAATGGGGCGACTACAAGGAGCACCCCTGGACCATCGGCTGGCAGCCGAGCTACGTTACCGAGAGCCAGATCTACGCCAAATACATCCTTGCCCAGAAGCCCGACGCCAAGATCGGCATTCTCTATCAGAACGACGATTTCGGTAAGGACTACCTGACCGGGTTCCGCGATGTGCTGAAGGACCGGTTCGGCAAGATCGTCACGCTGGCCTCGTACGAGATCACCGACGCCACGATCGACTCGCAGCTCGTCACGTTGCAAGGCGCCGGGATCGACGTGCTGATGACGGTGGCGACCCCGAAATTCGCCGCGCAGACTATCCGCAAGGTGCACGACATGAACTGGAAGCCGATGCACGTGCTCACCGGCGTGTCGGTGTCGGTCGGCGCCGTGATGGAGCCGGCGGGGCCCGACAAGGCCATCGGCATCGTCAGCTCGGCATATGGCAAGGACCCCACCGACCCGCGCTATGCCAACGATCCCGGTATGAAGGAGTGGCGCGCCTTCATGGCGAAATACTATCCCGAAGGCGACGTGAAGGATGCCGGAAACGTCTTTGCCTACGGCATCTCTCTGACCATGTTGCAGGTGCTTAAACAGTGCGGCAACGATTTGTCGCGCGAGAACATGATGAAGCAGGCGGCGAACCTGCGGAACCTGGAGAGCCCGGTCCTGCTCCCCGGCATCCGGATCAACACCAGCCCGACCAACTTCCACCCGATCCGCCAGCTCCAGCTGATGCGATGGAACGGCAAGGTGTGGGAGCTGTTCGGGGACATTATCGAGGGCGCCTCGACCTGAACGGAATGCGCCTCCGCCGGCCAGCTTGGCGGGTGGAGGCGTTTTAAGTCGCGTCTCGGCGGCGGTCGGTCGTAAGCTTCCTTGCAGGTCCGGGACAGGACCGTTCCACGATAGGAAGGGAAGTTCATGCTGCGTAGACGCTCATTGTTGACCGCCGTGGCGGCCACCGCCTTCGTCCCGGCCGCGCCTGCCATTGTACGCGCGGCCGATACGACCGGGGTGACGGATACCGAAATCCGCATCGGCAACACGATGCCGTATAGCGGGCCGGCTTCAGCCTACGGCACGATCGGCAAGGCGGATGCCGCCGCATTCAAGATGGCGAACGACGCCGGCGGCTTCGCCGGGCGCAAGGTGAACTTCATCTCCTACGATGACAGCTACAGCCCGCCCAAGACGGTGGAACAGGTCAGGCGCTTGATCGAGCAGGACCGAGTGGCGGCCCTGTTCCACACCCTCGGCACTCCCTGCAACACGGCGATCGTCAAATACGTCAACCAGAAGAAGGTGCCGCATCTATTCCTGGCGACCGGCGCCGACAAATGGGGTGATTACAAGGAGCATCCGTGGACCATCGGTTGGCAGCCGAGCTACGTCACCGAGGCGCAGGTGTACGCCAAATACATGCTGGCGCAGAAGCCCGACGGGAAGATCGGCATTCTTTACCAGAACGACGATTTCGGTAAGGACTACCTGACCGGCTTCCGCGACGTGCTGAAGGGTCGATGGGACAAGGTGACGCTGGCCTCCTATGAGGTCACGGACGCGACCGTGGACTCGCAGCTCGTCTCCTTGCAAGGCGCCGGGATCGACGTGCTGGCGACGATCGCCACGCCGAAATTCGCGGCACAGACGATTCGCAAGGTGCACGACATGAACTGGAAGCCGCTGCACATCCTGACCGGCGTGTCGGTCTCGGTGGGCGCGGTGATGCAGCCGGCGGGCCCCGAGAAGGCGGTCGGCATCGTCAGCTCGGCCTACGCGAAGGACCCAACCGATCCCGCTTGGGATAACGACCAGGGCATGAAGGACTGGCGCGCCTTCATGGCCAAATATTACCCCGACGGCGATGTGAAGGACGCTGGCAACGTGATCGGCTACGGCGTGACGCACACGATGCTGCGGGTGCTCAAGCAATGTGGGAACGATTTTTCCCGCGAAAATATGCTGAAGCAGGCGACCAACCTGAAGGATCTGGAGAACCCGATCCTGTTGCCCGGCATCCGGCTGAACACCAGCCCCACCAACTATCATCCGATCCGTCAGCTGCAGCTCATGCGCTGGAACGGCAAGACGTGGGAGCGGTTCGGCGACCTCATTGAGGGCGCATCGGCCTGAGCCGGCGTCGCGAGCGGCGATGGCGGCGTCGCTCGCGCTTGCCGCAGGGTGGTCCGGCGGCAGGGAAGTCGTAATCTTCCTGATGTCTGATAGCGGACCATAGCGAGGAGAGACCCCAGGATGCGTAGACGTACTCTGTTGCGCGCGGCGGCGGCCGCTGCGTTTGTGCCGGCCGCGCCGTACGTTGCGCGCGCGACGGAAAGCCCCGGCGTGACCGACACCGAAATTCGCATCGGCAGTACGGCGGCCTATAGCGGCCCGGCATCGGCGTATGGCGCGATCGGCCGCGCGCACAGCGCGACCTGGCAGTGGTTCAACGACCAGGGCGGCATCGCCGGCCGCAAGGTGAAGTTCTTCTCCTACGACGATGCCTACACGCCCTCGAAGACGATCGAGCAGGTGCGCCGCATGGTCGAGCAGGACGAGGTAGCCTGCCTGTGCAACACGCTGGGCACCGCGGCGAACAGCAGCATCCTGAAATACGTCAACCAGAAGAAGATCCCCGACCTGTTCGTCGGCAGCGGCGCCGACAAGTTCCAGGACCCCAAGACCTATCCCTGGACCATCGGCTGGCAGCCGAGCTACCGGGTCGAGGCGCGTATCTTCGCCAACTACATCCTCAAGGAGAAGCCGGATGCCAAGATTGGCATCCTCTACCAGAATGACGATTTCGGTAAGGACTACGTCACCGGCATGAAAGACGTGCTGGGCGACCGGTTCGACAAGATGGTCACGACCGCCTCCTACGAAGTCACCGACCCGACGATCGAGAGCCAGGCGATTTCGCTGCAGCAGGCGGGCGTGAACGCACTGCTGATCGCCGCGACGCCGAAATTCGCCGCGCAGATGATCCGCAAGGTGGCGGACATGAACTGGAAGCCGCTGCGGCTGCTGACCAACGTTTCGACGTCTGTGGGTGCGGTGATGGAGCCGGCCGGCCCCGAGAAGGGCATCGGCGTGATCAGCAACACCTACTACAAGGATCCGTCCGACCCGAAATGGAAGGATGATCCCGGCATCGCGCAGTGGCGCGCGATCATGCAGAAATACCTGCCCAACGCCGATCTCAACGACGCCTTCTACGTCTACGGCTACGGCGCGGTGATGACGATGATTGCCGCCCTCAAGCAGTGCGGCAACGATTTCTCGCGTCCGAACCTGATGAAGCAGGCGACCAGCCTCAAGAACGTGGTGATCCCGTCGCTGCTGCCTGGCGTCCTGGTCAACACCAGCCCGACCGACTACCACACGATCAGCCAGTTGCAGCTGATGAAGTGGAACGGCAAAAGCTGGGACTTGTTCGGCGACGTGCTCTCCGGCGCCTCCGCCTGACGGCAAGTCCGGCACGGCGGCGCGAGGACGAGCCGCCGCGCTGGATTTGGGTTCGCCAAATTTCGCGTAAGCCGTAAGCTCTCCCTGTCCCAACGGGGATCAGCAGGGAGGTTGCACAAGATCATGATTGGACGACGCACGCTTCTGGGTGGCACCGCCGCCGCGATACTGGCGCCGGTTGCCGCGCGGCCCGCGCGCAGCGCCCAGGCGCCCGGCATTACCGACACCGAGATCAAGTTCGGCAATACGTATGCCTATAGCGGCCCGGCCTCGGCCTATTCGGTGATCGCCAAGGCCGAGGCGGCGCTGTTCCAGAAGATCAATGACGAGGGCGGTATCAACGGCCGCAAGCTCAATTTCATTTCCTACGACGACGGCTACAGCCCGCCCAAGACGGTGGAGCAGACAAGGCGCCTCATCGAGCAGGACGGGGTCGCGTTCCTGTTCAATCCGCTGGGCACCGCGAGCAACACGGCGATTTGGAAATACTGCAATCAAAAAAAGGTGCCGCAGCTGTTCGTCAGCAGCGGCGCGGACAAATGGGGCGACTACCAGGAGCATCCGTGGACGATCGGCTGGGCGCCGAGCTATCGGACCGAGGCGCAGATCTATGCCAAATACATCCTGAAGACCAAGCCCGACGGCAAGGTCGGCCTGCTCTACCAGAACGACGATTTCGGCAAGGACTACTACGCCGGCCTGAAGGACGTGCTGGGCGATCGGTTCGACAAGATGGTTACGGCCGTCACCTACGAGATCACAGACCCGACGATCGATTCGCAGATAGTGGGGTTGAAAACCGCCGGCTGCGACGTGTTCGTCTCGGCGACCACGCCGAAATTCGCCGCGATGACGATCCGCAAGGTCGCCGACGTCGCGTGGAAGCCGCTTTATATCAATAGCTTCGTTTCGAGTTCGGTGGGCGCGGTGATCCATCCGGCGGGACCGGAGCATGCAGTCGGCATCATCAGCTCAGCCTACTCGAAGGACCCGACCGATCCTGGCTGGGCCAACGACCCCGGCATGAAGGAATGGCACGCTTTCATGGCGAAGTACCTGCCGGGTGCCGACGTCACCGATCTCGGATATGTCTCGGGCTACAGCTATGCAGCCACGATGATTCACGTGCTGCGAGCCTGCGGCAATGATCTGTCGCGCCAGAACATTATGCGCCAGGCGACCAACATCAACGACCTGCAGCTTCCGACGGTACTGCCCGGCATCACCCTCAACACCAGCCCGACCGACTACCGGCCGATCAAGAAGCTCAGCCTGATGCGCTGGACCGGGACGAAGTGGGAGCGGTTCGGTGATCTGATCGACAGCACCGGCACCTGATTTCTGCACACGGCAGGGCTTGCGGCCACCCAACTCCCGGGGGAACATGGCCGTAAGCCCGGTCGCCTGTCAGTACGCAGCTGTCGCGATCGGCGAAACGATGAATACGGGAGAAACGAAGCATGATCCGGCGGCGTACGATGATTGGCGGCGGTGCGGCCCTCGCCCTGGCCCCGATGGCACCCCGCATCGCGCGCGCGGCGCAGGCGCCGGGCATTACCGACAGCGAGATTAAATTCGGCAACACCTATCCGTATAGCGGCCCCGCCTCGGCCTACGCCACCATCGCCAAGACCGAGCTGGCGTATTTTCGTATGATCAACGAGCAGGGCGGCATCAACGGACGTAAGCTGAACTTGATCTCCTACGACGACGCTTACAGCCCGCCCAAGACGGTGGAGCAGACAAGACGCCTCATCGAGCAGGACAAAGTGGCGTTCCTGTTCAATCCGCTCGGCACCGCGCCCAACACCGCGATCGTCAAATACGTCAACCAGAAGAAAATCCCGCACCTGTTCGTCGGCACCGGCGCCGACAAATGGGCCGACTACCAGGCGCATCCCTGGACTCTCGGCTGGATTCCGACGTACCGGGTGGAGGCGCGGATTTACGGTAAGTATATCCAGCGCGAAAAGCCGAATGCCAAAATCGGGCTGCTGTATCAGAACGACGATTTCGGCAAGGACTACCTGCTCGGCCTGCAGGACGTTCTGGGTGAGCGCTTTTCCAATGTGGTGCAGGCCACCTATGAGGTGACGGACCCGACGATCGATTCGCAGCTGGTTTCGCTCAAGGAATCGGGCGTCGATCTGTTGGTCAGCGCCTGCACGCCGAAATTCTCGGCGATGGTGTTCCGCAAGAAATACGACCTGAACTGGAAGGCAACGCATATCGCGAGCAACGTGGGCGTCTCGGTCGCCGCGGTGATGGAGCCAGCCGGACCCGAGCGCGCGATTGGTGCGATCAGTTCCTACTATCTGAAGGACCCGACGGACCCGTCCTGGGAGAACGACGCCGAGATGGTGGCCTGGCGCGCCTTCATGAAGAAATACTATCCCGAGGGCGACCTCGCCGACGCCGGCAATGTGTTCGGCTACGGGATCGCCAACACGCTGTGCTGGGTGCTGAACGCCTGCGGCAACGATCTCTCGCGCGAGAACATCATGAAGCAGGCACTGAGCATGCACGAGGTCCGTTGCCCGATCCTGCTCCCCGGCATGACCCTCAACACGAGCCCGACCAACTACCGCCCGATGCGCCAGCTCCAGCTCATGCGCTGGACCGGCAAGACCTGGGAACGGTTCGGCGGGCTGATCGAGGGTTCCGAGCTGACCTGATAGCACTGGCGCCCGGTGTCGGCGCTCTCTCGTCATGGTCGGCTCTGCGCCGGGCTACGGGCCTGAGGATTCCCCTGCCCTCAGCCGAAGCTGTCGATGGCCCGCTCTACGTTGGACGCCAGTGGCCCTTTGCGGAGCATGGCCGAGGCCGACGAGTACACACGGACGCCATCCGGTATGGGTTCAGCTGGCGAGGAATACCTCGAACGGGCGGATGAACAGCGCCAGGAACTCGTCGGTTAACCGGAAACCGTTGGGATCATCGTCGATCAGATCGGTGGTCTGCGAGCGGTGCGCGGCGATGGCGCGCCGCTTGGCCGGCAGGTGCCGGGTGATGTCGAGCCGCCAGCCGCGGATCGGCGCATCCGGCAGCATCTGGCCGGGCGGCAAGGTCCAGCCCCAGACGGGATAGCTGAGGAGGCGCGCACCTGTCCGGGGCGCCGCTTCTCGTGCGATCCGGGCGGTGGCGACGTGATCGGCGTGCGGGTCGTGTAACCAGGTCGCCAGGATCGCGGCGACGCCACGGGCGGCGGCATGGGACGCGACGGCGGCGACGGCATTCTCGAAAGCCGGGCCATCATGCGGCGCCTGGGTGTCGCGCACGCCGAGGAAGGAGACGCGGTCCTGGCCGAGGCCGAGGTGCCGCGCCGCCTCGTGGATTTCGCTCTCGCGCAGTGCGCGGAGGCGTGGCGCGGGCCAGGCGCGCGAGCCGGCGTGCGATCCGGTGCCGTCCGTCACGACGAGGATGTGAATGTCGCGGCCCTGCGTGCAGGCCTCGGCGATCAGCCCGCCGCAGCCGAGCGTCTCGTCGTCCGGATGGGGCGCGAGCACGAGCGCGGGACCGGGTGGGAGGATCGCATCGAGCGGCGCCAAAGGCAGCCCCGATATCGCGGCCAGCACGTCCGAGACACATCTCAAGGTCTGCATTCTCCCTCGCCCTCGACGGGGGCGAGACTTCGCGTCCGCCCGAGCCCTCGGTCTCGTTTACCACTCGACGCGAGCTGTTGTCCTTGCAACCATACCGACTATGAAACAAATACGAAGCCCTGTGTTCGCGCCACTCTCACCTCGCCATTATCGCTCCCACACCCGGCTTCGCCCTGGCCGTGTGTCAGCTAATCCAAGCGCCGGCCACGGTGCGCGGGCGAGCGCCTGCGGAACGCCGTTGCGTGCGACAATCGAACCGGCAAGCCCGGCAAGGCTGCGATATTCGATATTGCTCAACCCAACCTTCAGGATTGCGTTCAATATCTCAGGCTTGTCGATAATCGTCAGCAGTACCGTTCAGAGATTTAGGCAAAGACGTATCAGATCGAGGTCAACGACATGGGATGGGGCGGGACGCCACCGTCTCCGGTGCGACACGGCAAGAGACAACCAGGACATCTCCATGTCAGCCAGGTCAGCAATCGCCTCCATCCTCGCCCTGACATTCGCGTCCTCCGCTGCCGCAGCCCACCCGTTGAAAACCGTCCAGGTTCAAGGAACCGCGCATATCGGTCTGGCAACCCGCAGCATTCTCTTCTGGTTCTCCTGCGCCACTGACCGTGGGAAGATCAACAATCTCTCAACCGGCATCGACGTTCCCGATACTCCGAAGCTCGAAAGCGTTTTCAACTTCCGCGCGCTGGAAGGTCCGACGGCCGACAGCGGCAAGGTTCATCTCGTGGCGACTTCCGGCGGGTCCACGACCTCCATGCGCTTCGGTTCCACAGGCTCGTTCGGGACCAACGGCGCGCCGGACACGACGTTCACCTTCTCCGCTGGGATGGTCCCCAGAGAACGGGTCGATTTCCAGCGTCTCCAGGCCGTTGTTGCAACGCTCGGCAGCGGCCCGGCACACTTGTCCGCCACCATTGCGAATCCCCGTAGAGGCCCCGCCATCGAGGCAAGCGCCGATCTCAATGAGCTTCAGGCTACCGAGCTCAGGAACGCGATGGCGCCGTGTGCGGCGCCGCATTAATCCGCGGTGGCGCCCATCTTCGAGGCCAGCGCCGGCATGCGGCTCTGCTTCGGCGACAGCCAGTGCTGCAGCCGGTCGAGATAGAGATAGACCACCGGCGTCGTGTACAGCGTGAGCGCCTGGCTGAGGAGCAATCCGCCGACCATCGCATAACCGAGCGGCTTGCGGAATTCGGAGCCCGCGCCGCCCATCAGGATCAGCGGCAGCCCGCTGAGCAAGGCTGCCATCGTGGTCATCAGGATCGGCCGGAAGCGCAGCAGGCAGGCCTGGCGAATCGCGTCGAGCGGCTTCTCGCCGTCCCGTCGTTCTGCGGTGATGGCGAAATCCACCATCATGATGCCGTTCTTCTTCACGATGCCGATGAGCAGGATCATGCCGATGAGCGCGATCACCGACAGGTCGAGCTTCACCAGCATCAGCATGAGCAGCGCGCCGACACCGGCGGAGGGCAGGGTGGAGAGGATCGTCAGCGGCAGGATGTAGCTCTCGTACAGGATGCCGAGGATGATGTAGACGGTGATCAGGGCGGCGGCGATCAGATAGGGCTGGCTCGCCAGCGAGGATTGGAACGCCTGGGCGGTGCCCTGGAAGGTGCCATTGACGGTGGCCGGCACGCCCATCTGCGCGACCGCCTTCTGGATCGCGGTCACTGCATCGCCGAGTGCCGCGCCTGGGGCGAGATTGAAGGAGATCGTCACCGCCGGGAACTGGCTCTGATGGCTGATCGACAGCGGCTGCACCGGCGTCGTCGTCCATTTCACGAACGTCGATAGCGGCACCGCCTGGCCACTCGACGATTTGACATACAGCTTGTTGAGGGTCGCCACCTCGCCCTGCATGTCGTCGGGCACTTCGAGGATCAGGTGGTACGAGTTCACCTGGGAGAAATACTGGGTGATCTGGCGCTGGCCGAACGCGTCATACAGCGTGTCGTTGATGACCTGGGGCTGAATGCCGAAGCGCGCGGCGGCGTCGCGATCGATGGTGAGGGTCGCGGTGGTGCCGGCCATCTGCTGATCGGTCGCGACGTCCCGCAAGTCGGGCAAGGCGCTGAGCTTGGCCAGGACCTTCGGCGCCCAGGTGTAGAGCTCGTCGAGATCGGCGTCCTGCAGCGTGTATTGGTACTGCGTGCGCGACAACCGGCCGCCCACGCGGATGTCCTCGGAGGGCTGCAGATAGAGATTGATGCCTTGAAGCTTCTGCAGCTTCGGGCGGAGGCGATTGATGAAATCCATCACGCTGCCGCCGGTGCGCTCCGCCCACGGCTTCAGCGTGATGTACATGCGTCCGGTATTGCCGGTCTGGCCTGAATTGGCGCCGACGAAGGAGGCGAAGTTCTCCACGTCGGGGTCAGCGCTGATGACCTTGCCGGCTTCCTCCTGCAGCTGCACCATCTTGGCGAACGAGACGTCCTGCGGACCCTCGGAAATGGCGAACACCGCGCCGGTATCCTGCGTCGGGAAGAAGCCCTTGGGGATGGCGACGTAGAGCACCACGGTGAGCGCCATCGTGGCGAAGAACACCATCAGCGTGATGAAGCTGTGGCGCAGCGCGATGTCGAGCGTTCGACGGTAGAAGCCGATCATCAGGTCGAAACCCGATTCGACGAAGCGGTAGAGCCGGCCGTGGCTGGCCTGGTGGCGCAGGAAGCGCGAGCACATCATCGGCGTCAGGGTCAGCGACACGATCGCCGAGAGCACCACGGCGATGCTCACCGTCATGGCGAACTCCCGGAACAGCCGCCCGACGATGCCGCCCATCAGCAGGAGCGGGATGAACACGGCAATCAGCGAAAGGCTGATTGAGACGATGGTGAAGCCGATCTCGCCGGCGCCTTTCAGCGCGGCCTCCATCGGTTTCATGCCTTCCTCGATGTGCCGGTAGATGTTCTCCAGCATCACGATGGCATCGTCGACGACGAAGCCGACCGCGATGGTGAGGGCCATCAGCGAGAGATTGTCGAGGCTGTAGCCCAGCAGGTACATCACCGCGAAGGTGCAGACCAGCGCGACGGGGACGGTGATACTCGGGATGACCGTCGCCCAGAAATTGCGCAGGAACAGGAAGATCACCATCACCACGAGGCAGATCGACAGGATCAGGGTGAACTGCACGTGGTTGACCGATTCCCGGATGGTCAAGGTCCGGTCGGCGATCACGCTGACCTTCACTGAGGGCGGGATCGAGGCCTCGAGGCGCGGCAGCGCCGCCTTTACCCGCTCCACAGTGTCGATCACGTTGGCGCCGGGCTGTTTGAAGACCAGCAGAAGGATGGCGCGCTTGTTGTTGTGCCAGCCTTGCAGCTTGGCGTTCTCCGGCCCATCGACCGCACGGCCGATGTCGCGCACCCGCACCGCCGCGCCGTTGCGATAGGCCAGGATGACGTTGTCGTATTCCGACGCCTTGGTGAGCTGGTCGTTGTCGTAGATCGCCAGCGCGCGGGTCGGGCCGTCGATGCTGCCCTTCGGGGAGTTGACGGTCGCGTTCACCAAGGTGGCGCGCACGTCCTCCAGGGTGAGACCCATCGCGGCGAGCTTCGCCGGGTCGATCTGCACGCGCACCGATCGTTTCTGCTCGCCGCCGATCACCACCTGCGACACGCCGTCGATCTGCGAGATCTGCTGGCTGAGGATGCTGTCGGCGTAGTCGTCCACGTCGATGATCGGCATGGCGTCGGAGGTGAGCGAGAGGATCAGCACCGGGCGATCGGACGGATTGACCTTGCGATAGGTGGGTGGACTGGGCAGGTTTTTCGGTAGCTGCCCGGCGGCGGCGTTGATGGCGGCCTGCACGTCGCTCGCGGCGGCGTCGATATCGCGGTCGAGGTCGAACTGAATGGTGATCTGCGCGCCGCCCTGCACGCTGATCGAAGTCATCTGCGACACGCCGGGGATCTGCGCCAGCTGGTATTCGAGCGGCTGGGCCACCGTGGCGGCCATCGTTGCCGGGCTGGCGCCAGGGAATTTGCCGTAGACCACGATGGTCGGGAAATCGACGCGCGGCAGAGGCGCGACGGGGAGGAACGGATAGGCGGCGATGCCGACGAGCAGGAACGCCGCCATCAAAAGGGACGTCGCGACCGGCCGGCGGATGAACGGGGTCGAGATGCTCATGCGCCCGTCATTCCCCGTGGCGATGCCATGCGATCCATCCCCCGCCCGGTCAGCCGCCGGCCTTGGGCGGTGGCGCCGCGGCGGGTCGGAGCTGCGACGCGTCGGCGACCCTCGTGCCGTTCTGCAGCCGGGCCTGGCCGGCGACGACCACCTTGTCCCCAGCGGCGAGCCCCTTCGTGACGACGGCGACCTTGCCAGTGTCCTGATCGACCTCGATGTCCTGCCGCATCACGGTCGAATCTGGCTTGACCACGTAGGCATAGAGACCGGAGGGGCCATGCTGCACGGCGTCGGACGGCACAGTCAGCACGTCGTGACGGGTCTCCAGCAGAAGGTGAGCGTGGACGAACTGCCCGGGCCACAGGGCGTTGTCGCCGTTCGCGAAATTCGCCTTCAGCTTGATGGTGCCGGTTGTGGTGTCGATCGAATTGTCCGGCGTGAGCAGTTCTCCTTGCGCGAGCTTGGTCTTGTCATTCTCGGCATAGGCCTCCACCGGCAGCCGTCGGGCAGCCATCGCCCTGGTGATCTTCGGCAGATTCTCTTGCGGCAACGTGAATACCACGGAAATCGGGTGCAGTTGGGCAATGCTAATGATGCCGCCGCTATCGTTGGCATGAACGAGATTGCCCGGATCGATCTGGCGCAATCCTACCCGGCCGTCGATCGGCGAAAGGATATAGCAGAAGCTGAGGTTGAGTTGCGCGGTGGCGATCGCGGCGTCGTCGCCCTTGAGCGTGGCGGTGAACTGAGCAACCGAGGCTTGCTGGGTGTCGACCTGCTGGCGCGAGGCAAAATCCTGCCGCGCCAGCGAGGTGTAGCGGGCGAGATCGCGTTGCGCATTGGTGAGCTGCGCCTCGTCCTGCGCCTTCTTGGCCATCGCCGCGTCGAGGGCGGCTTGGTAGGGGCGGGGGTCGATCACTGCGACCAGGTCGCCCTTCTTGACCTCCTGGCCCTCCGTCACTTTCACGCTCATTAGCGTGCCGTCGACTCGCGCCCGCACGGTCACGGCGTTGAACGCCTGCACGATGCCGAGGCCGCGCAGCACGACCGGCACGTCTTCCGGCTTGGCGGCGGCGATCGTGACCGGCACGGCTTGCGGAGCAGCGGCGGCAGGCGGGGTCGATTGCGCGTGCGGCGCGTGCTCCGTCGCGAGAATACCCGCGACCACGACGCCCGCTAGGGCCAGGGCCGCGCCGATCCAGCGGGCGCGACCCTTGCGCGGCGATCGCGTCTCATCCAATTCGTCCATGCCTGTCCCTGGGTCGCCGCCTGACGCCACCACCTCGCACCCGGATATAGTCCAGAGGCCTTGCTCGGCCTTGGGCAACGGATGACAATTCGTTCATCCGCCGAGGACTGCATTGTCCGCGAAACGCTCGGTGATCGCCAGTCCGCAAATTGGGACGAAATGTTGCGGCGCAGCGGAGCGCTACGGCTCGGCAACTCCGATCGACCGGCGGAAGCGCGTGGCGAGCTGGGCTCCGTCGCGCGGCGGCAGGAAGCGGGGCACCTCGTCGGCGGAA
The DNA here is from genome assembly GCA_017307285.1 of Alphaproteobacteria bacterium. Lineage (GTDB taxonomy): Bacteria > Pseudomonadota > Alphaproteobacteria > Acetobacterales > Acetobacteraceae > JAFKFI01. The sequence continues at coordinate 44,017 of JAFKFI010000061.1, forward strand.
ATCTTGATCACCGCGAACAGCGCCTCCCGGCGCAGCCGGGGCGCCAGCGCTTCGACCTCGGCCATCGTGCGGGCCTGCACGGTGTCGCGCCAGCCGCAGGCGGCGGCGACGGCGCCGAGATCGGTCGAGTAGGCGGTATGGCTGCGCTGGGCGCCGGTCTCGCCGAAACGCGCGTTATCGAACACGGCGATGGAGAGATTGTCCGGGCGCTGCGCGGCGACGCTGGCGAGCGAGCCCATCCCCATCAGCATCTCGCCATCACCGGTCATGACTAAGACGCGCCGCTTGGGCTGGGCGAGGGCGAGGCCGAGCCCGATCATCGCCGCCCCGCCCATCGCGCCCCATAGGTAAAAATTCTCGTCGCGGTCGCCGGCGGCGCCGGCGTCGTAGGTGGTGGAGCCGAGCCCGGTGACGACCAGCAGGTCGCCGGGGTCCTTCAGCAGCGTGGCGGCGACCGCGCGCCTGTCCAAGGTTCCCTCGCTCATTTCACGAACACCTTCGCGCCGATCAGCCGTTGGGAGAACAGGACCGCCACCGGCACGCGGCTGTCGAAGGCGAGCGAGGCGGCGGCGACCACGGTGTCGGCGGCGTCCTCGGGCCGGTCGACGCGGTGGACATGCACGCCGGCGCGCTCCAGCACGCCGGGCGTCGCGCTGCCCATCGGCACCTGCCACGGATTGAACTCGCCCCACTCGCCTCGCATGGTCACGAGCGTCAGGAACGGCATCCGGCAGTTGATCGGCAGCGACAGCATGTTGATGCAGTTGCCGACGCCGGAGGACTGCATCAGCAGCACGGAGCGCTGTCCACCGAGCCAGGCGCCGGCGGCGAGCGCGATGCCCTCCTCCTCGGTTGTCAGCACCACGGCGCGCATGTCGTTGTCCGCGTGCGCCGCCTCGATCAGCTCGGCATGGCCCGCATCGGGCACGTAGCCGACCTGCCTGATGCCGGCGCGCTTGAGCTCGGCGAACACCGCCGCCTGCCATTCCAGTTGTGTCATCCGCTCCCCTCCGATCTGGCGCCTTCATGCCCAAGGCGCGGGCGCAAGGCAAACCGGCGCGGGCGCGGCTTGCGCGGGCGCAGGGCGGGCCGTAATCCACCGGGAGCGATGCCCCGGAGGAACGTCATGGACCACGCTGAGGCCGACCACGGCCAGTTCGCCGACCCTCACGCCGAAATCCGCGAGGAGGTGCGCAAGCTCTGCTCCAAGTTCCCCGGCGAATATTGGCGCAAGCTGGACGAGGTGCGGGGCTACCCGACCGAGTTCGTCACCGCCCTGACCGAGGCCGGCTATCTCTCCGTGCTGATCCCGGAGGAATACGGCGGCTCCGGCCTGCCGCTCTCGGCGGCGGCGGCGATCCTCGAGACGGTGCAGTCCGAGGGCTGCAATGGTGCCGCCTGCCACGCGCAGATGTACATCATGGGGACGATCCTCCGGCACGGCTCGGAGGAGCAGAAGAAGAAGTACCTGCCGAAGATTGCCACCGGCGAGCTGCGCTTGCAGGCGTTCGGCGTCACCGAGCCGACCAGCGGCACCGACACCACCAGCCTGCGGACCTTCGCCAAGCGCGAGGGCGATCACTACGTGGTCAACGGCCAGAAGGTCTGGACCAGCCGGGCCGAGCACTCCGACCTGATGCTGCTGCTCGCCCGCACCACGCCGAAGGGCGAGGAGAAGAAAAAGACCGAGGGGCTCTCGACCTTCATCGTCGACATGCGCGCGGCCCTCGGCCACGGGCTGACGATCCGGCCGATCCGCACCATGATGAACCACAATTCCACCGAGGTGTTCTTCGACAACATGGCGGTCCCGGCCGAGAACCTGATCGGCCAGGAGGGCAGGGGCTTCCGCTACATCCTCGACGGGATGAACGCCGAGCGCCTGTTGATCGCCGCTGAGTGCATCGGCGACGCCAAATGGTTCATCGCGAAGGCGACCGATTACGCGCGCGAGCGGCGGGTGTTCAATCGGCCGATCGGCCAGAACCAGGGCATCCAGTTCCCCATCGCCAAGGCTTATGCCCAGATGCGCGCGGCCGAGCTCATGGTGAAGGCGGGCTGCGCTAAGTTCGAGGCCGGCCTGCCCTGCGGCGAGGAGGCCAACATGGCCAAGATGCTCGCCGCCGAGGCGTCCTGGGCGGCGGGCGAGGCGTGCATCCAGACGCATGGCGGCTTCGGTTTCGCGGAGGAATACGACGTCGAGCGCAAGTTCCGCGAGACCCGCCTCTACCAGGTCGCCCCGATCAGCACGAACCTCATTCTGTCCTTCGTTGCCGAGCATGTGCTCGGGCTGCCGCGGAGCTACTGATGACACTTCCCCTCAAGGGGCTGTTGATCGTCTCGCTCGAGCAGGCGGTGGCCGCACCCTATTGCAGCTCGCGCCTGGCGGACGCGGGCGCGCGGGTGGTGAAGATCGAACGCGCCGAGGGTGATTTCGCGCGCGGCTATGACAAGGCGGCGAAGGGCTCGTCGAGCTATTTCGTCTGGCTCAATCGCGGCAAGCAGAGCCTGGTGGCCGACATCAAGCGGCCCGAGGATGCCGCATTGCTGCACCGGCTGCTGGCGCGGGCCGACGTGTTCATCCAGAACCTTGCCCCTGGCGCCGCCGCACGGGCTGGCTTCGGCAGCGATGCACTGCGCGAGCGCTATCCGCGGCTCGTCACGGTCGACATCTCGGGGTACGGCGACACCGGCGACTACGCGACGATGAAGGCCTACGACCTGTTGGTGCAGGCGGAATCGGGGCTCGCCATGATCACCGGCCATCCCGCCGGCCCCGGCCGGGTCGGCGTCTCGGCTTGCGACATCGCGTGCGGGATGGCCGCGCATGCGGGCGTGCTGGAGGCGCTGATCGAACGTGGCATCACTGGGCGAGGGAAGGGGCTGAAGGTCAGCTTGTTCGACGGCATGGCCGACTGGATGAATGTTCCCCTGTTGTATTTCGAGGGCACCGGAAGGGCGCCCGAGCGGCTCGGCCTGGCGCATCCCTCCATCTGCCCCTACGGCGCATTCGCCACGGCCGATGGTGCCCTGGTGCTCATTTCGATCCAGAACGAGCGCGAATGGGCCGATTTCTGCACGCGCTTCCTCGAAGAGCCGGACCTGCCGAAGCGCGCCGGGTTCGAGACCAACGTGATCCGGGTCGGCAATCGCGCGACCGTGGACGCACATGTCGCGGCCGCTTTCGCCAAGCTGACACGGGACGCGGCGGCGGCGAAGCTGCGTGCCGCCAACACCGCCTATGGCTTCGTCAATGACGTAGCGGCGCTCGCGCATCACCCCGCCCTGCGCAGGGTCACAGTGGCAACGCCAGGCGGTCCGGTCTCGATCGCGGCCCCGCCGGTGATTTCCAGCGATGGACCGGCCGATCTCGGCCCGGTGCCGGGGATCGGCGAGCATTCCGCGGCGATCCGCGCGGAGTTCGCGGAATAGGTCCTAGCCGCCGCGTCCTGGCCGCAAGCGGACGATGCGAACGTCGTCCGCGCGGCTCACCGGCAGAACGACCATCACCCGGTTGGTCGGCGCCGCATCGGTCAACGTGCTGGCCCAGGCACTCGCCAGCTGCGTGGTGATGGATTCGGCTGGCTTCCGCTTCTCCTGCGGCCAGGCAGCGAGCACGCGCTTCTGATATTCGGAGCCAAGCTCGGCGGTGGCCGAATGATACAGGCCGGCCGCCTTGGTCCAATCGCCGGTCTGACCGTGCAGCTGGTTCAGGAAGCGCGCCCCATAGGCGGCGTTGGCCGCCGGGTCGAACGCCTGGTCCAAGGAGGAGAAGGCGTCGGGGTGGTGCATCAGGTTGATCTGCATGCACCCGACATCGATCGAGCGGACGCCGCGGGCCTGGAGATCGCGCACCGCCGCCACCGCCTGCGCCTTGGTGTCGTAGAACAGGCCCTGCCCCTCGGCGTTGATCGTCCAGGGCCAGGGCGTGACGGCGCCCGTGCGAGGATCGACGCGGCCGCTCTCCACCCGGCTGATGGCCGCGAGCAGCTGTTCCGGGATGCCGCCGGCCCGCTCGGCCGCCTGAACCGCCACCCGGCACTCGGTCCAGGGCTGCGGGGCAGGTTGGCGTCGTCCTTGGGAGAATGCCGGCCCTGTGAGGAGGAGAAGTGCGAGGCCGGCGAAAAGGGGGCGTGACATTGCCGGCCACTCTATAGGGACAGCACCGCTCCAGAGTCATGCTTCTTGTCGGCCGAACGCGGCGGAATTTTGGCGTGCTCCGGCAATGCTGCATTGCAAAAAAATGCTTGCACGGGGAGGGCCATCTGACTAACTTGTGCGTCGCAGCAATGCGGTCCCTGACCGCGCTGTCTGCTTCTTGGACGTTTCCTCCCTAAACTTGCCGGCGCTGCAAAGCGCCGGCATTTTTTTCCGCGTGCATCCGGACAGCGATGTTGGGACGGGTCTAGCGGCCGAGTAGTTCGGGTGCTTGGGAAGCCAGCGCCGCGAGCAGGATGGTGAGATCCCGCTGAACGGCGCAGAACCGGGGGATCGGCTTGATCCGCGCCTCGTCCATGTAGAGTGCGCGCGCCATCTCAATCTGCAGCACGTGCACGCCCTCGCGCGGTCGCCCGTAATGGCGCGTGACGTAGCCGCCTGAGTAGGGGTCATTGCGGCGGACCGCGTAGCCCATCCCGCTCAGCGTGCGCTCCACCATCCTCACTATGCGCGGCCCGCAGGCGGTGCCGTGGGCGTCGCCGAGGACGAAGTCGGTTGGTCCGCCGCCATTCCGGCCGCCGCAGCCATGCGCCGGCATCGAATGGCAGTCGATCAGCAGGCAGACGCCGAATTCCCGCCGCGTTGCCTCGATCAGCTCGTCCAAGGTCCGATGATACGGCTCCCAGAAGCAGCGGACCCGGCGCTCGGCCTCGGCGAAACTCAGCTTGTGCCGGTAGATGGTCTCGCCCGACGCCACCACGCGGGCGATGGTGCCGAGCCCGGCTCCGACGCGAGGGCTGGTCGTGTTCACCCAGGGCGGCAGCTCGTCGTCGAACATCGCCGGGTCGAGCTCCCACTTCTCGCGGTTGGGGTCGCAGAAGGCGCGCGGGAAGGTAGCGGCGAGCAGCGGCATGCCATGCTCGGGCGCGGCGGCAAACAATTCGTCGACGAAGCTGTCCTCGCTGCGGCGCAGGCTGAGCGAGTCGAGCCGGGCGGCGGCGACGAACTCCGCAGGATATTCACGCCCGGAATGCGGCGAGGCGACGATCACCGGCACGGTCTGCCGCGACGGCCGCAGCACCGTGACTGGCAAGGATGGAACGGGCAGGGAAGTCACGGGCAAGTCCATGCCCCATTGAACTCGCCGCTGCCGCCGCTGTCATCACCCCGCTTGCGGCAAGCGAGCCCGACGGCTAATTAATCCACGCGGATGGGCGCGTAGCTCAGCGGGAGAGCATCGCCTTGACATGGCGGGGGTCACAGGTTCAATCCCTGTCGCGCCCACCATCCGCCTTACTCCCTGGGCTCGGCGCCTGACGTGCCGAGGTACTGGTAGAGCAGCTTGTTCCACCATTCGGATTTGATGCTCTCCAGCAGCGCGACGTCGAGCGGGGCGCGCAGGTGGCTGTCGCGCGGCAGGGCGATGGCGTAGTTCTGCGGGTCGAAGGTTACGGCCAACACGCGCAGTCCGGAAAAATTCCGTCGGACAATCCAAGTGAGCAGCGGGCGGTCGTAGACCACGGCGTCCATCTTGTTTTCTTGTACGGCGCGTAGCGCGGACTGGGGGTCGTCGAAGCTGCGATTGGCGATCCGCTCGTCGTCGAGGAAGTCGCGCGATGACGACCCGGCGACGGCTCCGACGCGGAGTGAGCGCAGATCGTCGACGTTCCGAACCAGCCCTTGCAGCCGATGCGCCGTGATCGCGGAGGTGACGCTGGCGGTGAAAACCGCGATGACGATGATCGAAGCAATCATCCACACGACGGCGAGCAAGCGGCCCGGCAGCGATGCTGGACCTCCCTGTGCAGCGCCCGCCTGGGTCATGGCGACCGCCGACCACCAGATTCCCGATGTCACGCCCTTCGCAGGATGTCCCGCGAAATTTTCGTTGCCGCGCCGCTCGAAAAACCAGACCAGAATACCGACCATCAGCGCGATTCCGAGCAGCACCAGGATGGCCTGGAGAAAGTTGAAGGACAGGAAGGCGTGCAGCACGGGAATCCAGTCCGCCAGGCCTCCTCGCACGGCAACTCCGAGCCCTGTCTCATAGAAGGGCTGCGTGAAATCGACGTTCCGCGCGCGTGAGGCAGTCACGGTGATAGCGGCGACGGCAACATCGGCTGTGCCGTGCGTGACCGCTTGGAGTTGGTCCTCCACGGTCCTTACCTCGACCAGCTGATAGCGCAAATGCAACTGGTCCGCGAGGCGTCGCCAAAGGTCGATGCTGATGCCCGACCAGGAGCCATCGTCGGCCTTCATGGCGAAGGGAGCCGCTTCCTTTGTCGCCACGACGAGTTCTCGATCCGGCAACGGCTGAGCCGGGGCAGTCGGTTGCGCTACGCCAAGCGGGCCACCTATCGCACATAGAACCGCAATCGTCAGGACTTGCAGCCACAGTCGCGGGCCACGGCTTCGGAGCGGTCGAGAGGACGGCGGCGCCGGAATGGACGGTGGCGGGACGGGCAGGTCCATAGAGCCCATTGAACGCGTCGGCGGGGCCGCTGTCATGTCGGTCGCGTTCAGCAGCCCGATGAGAGAGGAACGGAAGCCCCCGCGAGCCGCGTGCCGGCACCGCTCAGGCACGAATATTCGCGACGATACGAGAGGGGGCAAGAGGAAGCGTCATGGCCGGCTGTCGTGCTTCAGCCGAGGCCGGCCATGACAGATCAGTCTAGTGCAGCCAGCCGGCGAGGATCGCCAGCAGAAGCAGGGCGACGATGTTGGTGATCTTGATCATCGGGTTTACCGCCGGGCCCGCCGTGTCCTTGTACGGGTCGCCCACCGTGTCGCCCGTCACCGCGGCCTTGTGCGCCTCGGAGCCCTTGCCGCCGTGGTTGCCCTCCTCGATGTACTTCTTGGCGTTGTCCCAGGCACCGCCGCCCGAGGTCATCGAGATGGCGACGAACAGGCCGGTGACGATGGTGCCGAGCAGCATGGCGCCGAGCGCGCTGAACGCCGCGGTCGGGCCGGCAATCCAGTAGATGATGAACCACAGGATGAACGGCGCCAGGACCGGCAGCAGGGACGGGATGATCATTTCCCGGATCGCCGCCTTGGTCAGCATGTCGACGGCGCGGCCGTATTCCGGCTTGGCGCGGCCTTCCATGATCCCTGGGATTTCGCGGAACTGGCGGCGCACCTCGATCACCACCGAACCGGCGGCACGGCCCACCGCGGTCATGCCCATCGCGCCGAACAGGTAGGGCAGCAGGCCGCCGATGAACAAGCCGATGACCACGAACGGGTCCTGCAGCAGGAAGCTCACGTCGAGCGTCGGGTAGTAGTGCCGTAGGTCCTGCGTGTAGGCGGCGAACAGCACCACCGAGGCGAGGCCGGCGGAGCAGATCGCGTAGCCCTTGGTCACGGCCTTGGTGGTGTTGCCCACCGCGTCGAGCGCGTCGGTGGTGACGCGCACCTCGCGCGGCAGGTCGGCCATCTCGGCGATGCCGCCGGCGTTGTCCGTGACCGGGCCGTAGGCGTCAAGGGCGACGATCATGCCGGCGAGCGCGAGCATGGTGGTCGCGGCGATGGCGATGCCGAACAGGCCGGCGAGCAGGAAGGAGACGATGATGCCGATGCTGATGACGATGACCGGCCCCGCCGTCGCCTCCATCGAGACCGCGAGCCCCTGGATCACGTTGGTGCCGTGGCCCGTGGTGGAACTCTGCGCGATGCTGCGCACCGGGCGGTATTCGGTGGAGGTGTAGTATTCGGTGATCCACACGATGAGGCCGGTCACGACCAGGCCGGTGACGGCGCAAAGAAACAGCGCGCCGCCGTCGATCGTCGCACCCGAGATCAGCGGCAATTTCGCGGTGAAGCCGGTGAACCACCAGATGATGAGAGCGATGCCGATGACCGACAGCCCGCCGGTGACGAGCAGGCCTTTGTAGAGCGCCTTCATGATGTTGTTGTCGCTGCCGAGCCGGACGAAATAGGTGCCGACCACCGAGGCGAGAATGCAGATGCCGCCGATGCCGAGGGGCAGCATCATCAGCCAGTCGCGCGCCGCGGGGGTGAAGAAGATCGCGGCCAGCAGCATGGTCGCGACGATGGTGACGGCGTAGGTCTCGAACAGGTCGGCCGCCATGCCGGCGCAGTCGCCCACGTTGTCGCCCACGTTGTCGGCGATCACGGCGGGGTTGCGGGGGTCGTCCTCGGGAATGCCGGCCTCGACCTTGCCCACGAGGTCCGCGCCCACATCGGCGCCCTTGGTAAAGATGCCGCCGCCGAGCCGGGCGAAGATGGAGATGAGCGAGGCGCCGAAGGACAGTGCGACCATCGCCTCTAGCACCGGGCGAAGGTCGTCGCCGACCATGTTGCTGCGCAGGATGAGATAATAGATCGTCACCCCGAGCAGCCCGAGCCCGACCACCAGCATGCCGGTGATCGCGCCCGACTTGAAGGCGATGCCGAGCCCTGCCGCCATGCCGGTGCGCGCTGCCTGTGCCGTCCGCACATTGGCGCGGACCGAGACATTCATGCCGACATAGCCGGCCGCGGCGGATAGGACGGAGCCGATGAGGAAGCCGATCGCCACCGGAATGCCGAGCAGCAGGCCGAGCCCGATCAGGATGACGAGGCCGACGATGCCGATGGTCAGATACTGGCGGTTCAGATAGGCGCGGGCGCCTTCCTGAACGGCGCCGGAGATTTCCTGCATCCGGGTGGTGCCGGCATCCGCCGCCAGCACCTCACGGCCGGTGATGAATCCGTAGACCAGCGCCAGCACCCCGCAGGCGATGATCACGACGAAAGCCAATCCCATCCGGAACTTTCCTTTACAGAAGCGGCACCGGACCACGTGTTGTCCGGCTCCGCGTGCCCGCGTGGGGCGAGGCAGAGGTTTGAACGGCGCGGGACCATGCCAGAGTCGGCATGGACAGGCAATCGAACCGGGTTCGCACCGCGCGGGGCGCATGACAGCGGGTGCAAAGATGCTATTGCGACCAGTTCGCAAGTCCGCTATGTGGATGGGGAACGAAGGCGGGAACCTTCCCTTGTATATTTGTCTCTGCAACGCGCTGACCGATCGCAAGGTGAAGCAGGCCGTCACGGAGGCGGGCACCCTTCGGCCCGGCGAGGTCTACGCTGCCTGCGGCTGCCGCGCGCAATGCGGCCAGTGCGTCAAGGCAGTGGTCGCCTTGGTGCGGGACCACGTGCGCAATCAGGGGGAGGCGCAGCTCCAGGGAGCCGACTGAATCTCACGCGCAGCATTGGTCTCGACCGCCGGCGTATCGGCGGGCAGTATGTGCTGCCCGACCCGGAGGTGACATATGCTGCGAGACGCGAAGGTCATCGAGCTGCTCAATACCCAGCTCACCAACGAGTTGACTGCTATCAACCAGTATTTCCTCCATGCGCGCACGCTTGAACATTGGGGGGTGACGAAGCTCGGCAAGTTCGAGTATGGCGAGTCCATCGACGAGATGAAGCACGCCGACTGGTTGATCCAGCGCATCTTGTTCCTCGGCGGACTGCCCAACGTGCAGCGCTATGACCAAATCAGTGTCGGCGAGTCGGTGCTGGAGATCCTGCAATCGGACCAGCGGCTGGAGGAGAAGGCGCTCGGCGATCTGCGCGAGGGCATCGCCTATTGCGAGAGCGTGCGGGACTTCGTCTCGCGTGACCTGCTCTCGCGCATCCTGGAGAGCGAGGAGGAGCACGTCGACTTCCTCGACCGCCAGTTCGATCTGATCAAGCAGATCGGCATCGAGCGGTATATTTTGCTGAATTCGGCCCCGGCGCCGGACCAGGAGGGGGCGAGCTGAGGCTTTGCCGGTGCCGATTGACGCGGGGGGCAGTTCGCCCACATCTGGCGCATGAGCAAAATCGCTGACATGGATCTCGTCGAGCTGGGCCGTAAGGCGGCCGAACTTGTCCCGGGCCTCGGCACCGTCGAGCGTGTCAAGGTGACGCATCGACTCGATTCCACGGACCGGCCGGCCTATTACTTCTCTTTCCTGATCGAGCGGAAAGGTGATCGCGAGCAGGCGGTGCAAGCCCGTATCCGTCTGGGGCAGAAGCTCCGCGATGAGCTGCTTGCCCGTGACGACGATCATTATCCTTACATAAAGATTTTGAACCGGGAGGATTGGGAGAAGCGCGAGATGTGGAAAACGAGCGAGCGTGCCTGATCGATCCGATCTGCTCGCCGTCGCTCGCTCTCATCTGCCAACGCAACAAATCCTTGCCCGAAGCGCAGCTTCGTCGCGATGTGTCCATCGGCTGACGCCGCCCGACGAGGCGGGCTATCAGCCTTGCACCCTTCTCCCGCCTCGGCTCAGATCGCGGCGCGAGCGGGCGCCCGTAGCTCAATTGGTTAGAGCGGGCCGCTCATAACGGCTTGGTTGCAGGTTCGAGTCCTGCCGGGCGCATTCTCGCTCATTCCGCCGGCCTCGGCCCCTTGGTTGCGGGGGGCGCAGCGCACACCTACAACCCGTCCCCAATCCCTTTCGGAGCCCGCCCGGCGATGGCCAGCTATCAGTACGTTTATGTGATGAAGGATTTGACCAAGAGCTTTCCGGGAGGCCGGGAGGTCTTCAAGGGCATTACCCTGTCCTTCCTGCCGGGCGTGAAGATCGGCGTGCTCGGGGTGAACGGCGCCGGCAAGTCCACCCTGCTCAAGATCATGGCGGGCATCGAGAAGGAATTTGGTGGGGAGGCCTGGGCAGCCGAGGGGGTGAAGGTCGGCTATCTGTCGCAGGAGCCGCAGCTCGATGCCGGCCGCACGGTGGGCGAGAATGTCGAGCAGGCGTTCGGGCCGCTGAAGCAGGCGCTCGCCCGGTTCAACGAGATTTCCATGAAATTCGCCGAGCCGATGAGCGACGAGGAGATGAACGCGCTGCTCGCCGAGCAGGCCGAGTTGCAGGAAAAGATCGAGGCGGAAGAAGGCTGGGAGCTCGACCGCAAGGTGGAGATCGCGCTCGATGCGCTGCGCTGCCCGCCGGCCGAGGCGAAGGTGGACACGCTCTCGGGCGGCGAGCGGCGGCGCGTGGCGCTGTGCCGGCTGCTGCTGGAAAAGCCCGATCTGCTGCTGCTCGACGAGCCGACCAACCATCTCGACGCCGAGAGCGTCGCCTGGCTCGAACGCACGCTGCGCGAGTATCCGGGGACGGTGATGATCGTCACGCACGACCGCTACTTCCTCGACAACGTGACCAACTGGATCCTCGAGATCGAGCGCGGCCGGGGCTATCCGTTCGAGGGCAATTATTCCTCCTGGCTGGAGCAGAAGCAAAAGCGGCTGCGGCAGGAGGAGAAAGAGGAAAGCGCCAGGCAGCGGGCGCTGGCCGCCGAGCGCGAGTGGATCGCCTCCTCGCCGCGCGCGCGGCAGGCCAAGAACCAGGCGCGCATCAGCCGCTACGAGGAATTGCTGGCGAAGTCGCAGGAGCAGGCGGCGGGTGTGGCGGATATCGTCATCCCGCCGGGGCCCCGGCTTGGCGGCACGGTGATCGAGGCCAAGGATCTGCGGAAGGGCTACGGCAACCAGCTGCTGATCGACGATCTCAACTTCAAGCTGCCGCCGGGCGGCATCGTCGGCGTGATCGGGCCGAACGGCGCGGGCAAGACGACCCTGTTCCGCATGATCGTCGGTCAGGAGAAGCCCGATGCCGGCGAGCTTAGGATCGGCGAGACGGTGGAGCTCGGTTATGTCGACCAGTCGCGCGACAGCCTTAACCCGGACAAGACCGTCTGGGAGGAGATCAGCGGCGGGACCGACGTGATCTATCTCGGCAAGCGCGCGGTGCCGTCGCGCGCCTATGTCGGCGCTTTCAACTTCAAGGGGCCGGACCAACAGAAAAAGGTCGGCATCCTGTCGGGCGGCGAGCGCAACCGGGTGCATCTCGCGAAAATGCTGAAGGCCGAGCACAACGTGATCCTGCTCGACGAGCCGACCAACGACCTCGACGTGGACACGCTGCGGGCGCTAGAGGACGCACTCGCCGAGTTCGCCGGCTGCGCTGTCATTATCAGCCACGATCGCTGGTTTCTTGACCGACTGGCGACGCACATTCTCTCGTTCGAGGGCGACAGCCACGTCGAATGGTTCGAGGGCAATTTCCAGGCCTACGAGGAGGACAAGCGCCGCCGTTTGGGCGCTGATGCCACCGAGCCGCATCGGATCAAGTATCGGCCGCTGGCGCGCTGAGGGGCGGGCGAGCGTGCCGGACCTCCGAGGTGAATCCGAGCTGGCATCTGCGCACGGCGCGGCTGGCGATGAGTCCTGTCGCGGGGGCTGACCTCGCGGATTTGCAGGCGCTGAAGGCTGATCCACGGGTGTTCGCGATCATGCTTGGCGGCGTGCGGACGCCGGCGCGAACGGCCGACGAGCTCGCGGAGGACATCGCGTTCTGGGCGGCGCGTGGCTACGGGATGTGGAGCGTGCGGGACGGGTCCTCCGACGCGTTTGCGGGTGTCACCGGGTTCATGCAGCGGCCAGACGGGCGTGGTGTGGCGCTACGCTTCGCGTTTTGGCCGGAGGCGCAGGGGCGTGGGTTGGCGCGCGAGGCTGCCGGCGCGGCGCTGCGGTTCGGGCATGAGCGGGCTGGGCTCGAACGCATCGTCGCGGTGGCACGGGAAAGCAATTTTGCATCGCGCACCGTGCTGGGCGGGATCGGCATGGTGGAGGCCGACGGGTTCGTGCAGGGCGGGCACGCGATGGTGCTGTATGAGAGTGTGAGGAATGGCGACCCAAGCCGGTGAAGGGATCGGCTTTGGCTCGCTACGATAACGATCCATCATCGATATTGCCGGCCCGTGGCGGCGTAGTTGTGAACTTCAGAGACTCGGGACACCAGGTGGGCCTGGGTGGTTTTCCGCCTGTGCCGTGGAATCTCGGCCTTGAGTGCGTTTCTGGAGCTGTTGCCAGATCTCGGCGTCCCGGTCGTAGAAGTCTGGGCGGAATTGCAACTTTCCGTCGGTATCCAAAAACGCTGTCTGGTAGACCACGAACACCGGCACCGGAGTCGGAAGATTATTTCGGGTGGTGCTGCCCATCGCGATTCCCTGGTCGATCGTGTCGATCGGTTGCTGCATGAGCAGGGCGGCAAATTCGCGCGGGTTCTGTACCCGGATGCACCCGTGGCTGATGCGGCGGTTATCGCGGTTGAAGATGGATCTGTTCGGCGTGTCGTGCAGGTAAACGTCGAACCGGTTCGGCATGTCGAACATAATCAGTCCAAGCCCTGCATTGGGTCCCGGCAGCTGTTCTGCCAAGCCATCGGGCAGCATGACCATGTTGTTTCTGGTCAAATAATCCGGGTCACGACTGATCTTCGGCAGGATTTCGGCGGCAACGATGTCCTTCGGAATGACCCACGGAGGGTTGAACAGACTTGCATCGATCATGGCGCGAAACTCTGGCGTTTGATTGCGCCTGATATCTTGGCCGACGACGACCCGCGTCGAGAACACCGGGCGATCGTCGCTATAAAGAATCAGTCGCTGGTCGGCAACATTCACCCAGGCGCGGTCTGCCGGCAGTGACCGCGGCAGCCAGCGTTGACGTTCGAGGTTTACCTCGATGGTGCGCAAGCGGCTGGCTGGAGCTTTGTCACCGGTCGGGGCGCCCGAGCGATACTTCTGCAAGGCTTGGCGCAGGGCTTGGTAGGTCGGCGTCGTCGGCGCCAGCGCCTCGATCGCTGCTGCCGGATCGGGGCTGCGGATAGCTTCATCGAGCGCAGCAGCCACGTCGATCGGCTCGGGCGTCAAAACCTCGTCATCTCTTCGGCGCTCGGCCGGCACGGCGCCGCGGGCCAGCGCATCGGCGTACGATAGAAAGGCGTCTGTCAGCAACAATTCGCGGTCGAGCGGCGGCAATGTCGCTCTGTGCGACAGCAGGCTGGCGTGAAACAGTTCGGGGTCGAGACCCTGATCCCCAGCGCGCAGGACGGCATGCGCCAGGGAATTCGCTTGCGCCTGCCGGGTCGTCCAAACTGGCTCGAAGTCATGGCGCGCGTAGAAGCGCCGTAGCAACGTGGCGTTCAACCGTTCACCGGCAACGATCAACCTGGGCGCATCGTCCATCCGGGTGCGGAGTTCGGTGTTGGCTTGCGGCACCAGGACGGAGACCGCTCCAGTTTGCGGAACCGTGCCGCATGCAGCCAACGCACATAGCGCAGCGAGGGCGATCGTGCGGCCTGCACTGATAGGGCTTCGGGACGCTTGAGCCCGAGCCAAAGTCCAAGCCTCATTGCGGCCGAAACCGACCTGCCGCCACGGCGCGCGCACTGGTGCCATTCGTCGACCTTTGCTGGCCCAAGCAATTGATAGTTTGACTCTTCGCACAGAAGTGCCCCTAAAATTATCCTGGCTACGAACAGGGCAATATAGGAGTAGCGGATGACCGCCGTTTCCGAGATAGTTTCCCGCAGCAGCCTGTTCCGTGGTGCGGCAATGGTTGCCGTCGTGATTCCCCTTGGGCTTCTTGCGGGGTGTCATCAGCAGCCGCCCCCGCCGCCCCCGGCACCGGTCCAAGCGGCCCCGCCGCCGGCGCCACCTCCGGCACCGGCTCCGGCTCCGCCGGTGCGGGGCTAGCGCCAATCGAGCTCAGCTCGAGCTGCCTTCGCGATCAAGATTTTCCCCGAGCGGCCGAGAGGCCGCGAGGGGATGATTGCGGAGCGCTATAAACTGAACGATCGACACTGACTCGGCTGCAAATGCGACGTTCCGCAGGTTGCTTTCTGGCAAACGGTGCACTCCGCACTGGCACCGGAGACATCCAGCGCGCTCAGGCCAGATCGATCCACGATAGATGCCCTCCCTTGCCCGCGCCGGTGTCGAGGAATATTGCGCGCCCTCCCGCCGCGCCGCGCATCGTCCACGGCCGGCCGTCGGGGCTGCGATTGTCGTGGCCGCAATAGACGGTGAGGCCGGCGGGAATGCGGTCGACCCAGCGGAGGCTGCGCTCGGGGTAGCCGTCTGGCTGGGTGCGGCCGGTGGGCTCGCCGAATAGGGCGCGGGAGACCGGGCCGGAGGGGCGCTCGGCGCCCGTCGCGGGGGCGGGCTCCTCCAGCATCGCGGTGTGAAAGCCGCCGTGGACGAATAGCGTGTTACCCTGGCGCGCCCAGGCCGGCGCGCGGGCGAGCTCGGCGGCGATGCGCTCGCGCAAGCCGGGGTCGAGCTGGCGCAGGGTCGTGGCCAGGGCCTCGGGGATGTGCACGTTGTGGCCGGCGAGGACGCGGGCGAGCTTGTGCTCGTGGTTGCCGAGGAGAAACAATCCGCGTCCCTCGTCGATCAGCCGGAACATCATCTGGAGCACGCCGGCGGTGTCGGGGCCGTGATCGATGAGGTCGCCGAGTTGCACGACGAAGCGGTCGGTCTCGGCGGCGAAGGCAAAGGCGCGCGCGTCCCCGTGCACGTCGCCGACCACGCGCAGGCGGGCGTCGGGTGGAACGGCGAGGGGGGTCACGTGGACAGGAGCCCGGATCCGGGCAAAGCGGGCCACGAGGAGAGCCCGGATCCGGGTAAAGCGGGTGCGGTGGAGAGCCCGGATCTGGGTAAAGCAGGTGGGTCGGAGAGCCCGGATCCGGGCATTGATGCCCGGCCATCGCGGGGGCTGGAGGCGCCGATCCGCGACGCCCCAGGATCGGACGATCGGCCTGCCCGCTGCAACCGCATTTTTCCCACGCTCCTCATCCTGGGAAGATGAGGTTCATTTTTCGGACTGTCACCCCCGGCGTTCAGCGCGGCCCGATGGCAAAGCTGAACAGCCGGTCGCGGCCGAGCAGGAAGGCGCGCCCGCCGCGCGGGAACAGGCGGGCGATGGCCGGGTCTCGCACGTCGAGCCCGCCGGTGTAGGCGCCGAAGGCGGGAAGCACGATGCGGCGCTGGTCGGTCACGAAGCAGGGTCGGCTGACCGCGCAGCCCCGCGCCGGCACCGCCGCCTTGGGGTGGAAATGGCCGCTGATCTCGCCCTCCGCGCCGCGCCGCGCCTGGTGGCGGAACAGCAAGGGACCGGCGACGTAGTCCTCGACGAAATGGCCGCCGAGCCCGGCCTGCGGCGTCGGGTCGTGATTGCCCATGACCCAGACAAAGCGGGAAAACCCGGTCATGGCGGCGAGGCGGGCGAGTTCGCCCTCCGGCAGGCGCGCCGCGCCCTCGCCATCATGGAAACTGTCGCCGAGCGCCACCACGATGCGCGGCTGCCAACGCCGCAGGAGAAGGGCGAGGCGGTCGAGGGTCGCCCGCGTGTCCCACGGCGGCAAAAGCATCCCGCGTTTGGCGTAGGACGAGCCTTTTTCGAGATGCAGGTCGGCGACGGCGAGCAAGCCGGCCTCGGGCCAGATGAGCGCGCCGGCGGGGTCGAGCATCAGCCGCTCGCCGGCGAAGTGCAGCGGGGCGGCGGTCATGCGCGGCGGCGCGGGAAGAGCTGGAGCTGGGCGTCGCGCCGGCGGCCGCGCTCGACGTTGCGGCGGTGGATTGCGGGGACGTTGCTGGTCGGCCCCGGCGGCTCGGCCTCGCCGGTCGCCTCGGCCACCAGGGCGGCCTCGGCCTCGGCCAACAGCGCCTCCTCGTCGTCCCCCGAGCGCACGCTCTCGCGGCCGATATCGAGCAGGACGGGGACGGCGAGGGGGGAGACGCGCGACAGGGCCATGTGGGTGATCCGCCCCTTGACCCGGGCCAGCATCGCGGCGATGCGGCCGAGATCGGTGAGGCCGCTCGCCGCGTCGGCCCGGGTGGCGCGGAGGAGAATGTGGTCCGGCTGGTGACGGCGCAGCACGTCGTAGATGAGATCGCTGTTCACCGTCACCTGCCGGCGGTTCTTCTCGGCGCCGGGGTGGTGCCGCTCGATCAGCCCGGCGATCACCGCGACGTTGCGGAAGGTGCGCCGAAGCATGGAGCTGTCGGCCATCCAGGCCTCCACGTCGTCGCCCAGTATGTCCTGCTCGAACAGCCGCGCCACGTCGGTCGGCTGGTTGGCGGACCAGATGCCGAGCACGTAGTCGGTGGCCACGAAGCCGAGCGGGGCCATGCCGAACCGCTCCATTCGCCGCGTTACCAACATTCCGAGCGTCTGGTGCGCGTTGCGGCCCTCGAAGCAATACGCCACGAGATACCAGCGGTCGCCGCGCGGGAAGGTCTCGACCAGCAGATCGGACCGGCCGGGCAGGCGGGAGGACCGCTTCTGCAGCCGCAGCCATTCCTGGACCGGCTCGGGGAACAGGTGCCAGTCCGCCGGGCGCTGCAGCAGCCCGCGCACGCGGTCGGCGAGGTTGGTGGTGAGGGGCATTCGCGCCCCCTCATAGGCCGGGACCATCGGGTCGCCGCTGCCGCCCTCGGCGACCTCGATGGCCATTTCGCGCAGCCGCAGGAACCGCAACAGGCGGCCGGCGAACATGAAGGTGTCGCCGGGGGAGAGAAGGTTGACGAAGTATTCCTCCACCTCGCCGAGCACCGGGCCGAAGCCGCGCTTGCCGGCGAGCCGAACTTTGATCATTGGCGCCTCGACGATGGTGCCGATGTTCATGCGCGCCTGGCGGGCGACGCGCTCGGAGCGGACATGCACGCGTCCCTCGCTGTCGCGGAACAGCTTTTTCCAGCGCTCGTAAGCGGCGAGGGCGTAGCCGCCGTCCTCGACAAAGCGGAGAACGTCGTCGAAGTCGCCGCGCGACAGGCCGGCATAGGGCTGGCTCGCGGCGATTTCGGCATACATTGCGTCGGGGTGGAACGGCGCACTGCACGCCATCAGCAAGAGATGCTGGGCGAGCACGTCGAGCCCGCCGGGGCGTGGCGGGTCGCCATCGAGCTCGCCTGCCGCGACGCCGAGCATCGCCGCCTCGCATTCCAGCACCTCGAAACGATTGGCGGGAACCAGGATGGCGCGGCTCGCCTCGTCCATGCGGTGATTGGCACGGCCGACCCGCTGCAACAGGCGGGAGACGCCCTTGGGCGCGCCGACCTGGATCACCTGGTCGATGCCGCCCCAGTCGATGCCGAGATCGAGCGAGGAGGTGGCGACCACGGCGCGCAGGCTCCCCGCCGCCATCGCCGCCTCCACGCGCCGGCGCTGCGCGACCTCGAGGCTGCCGTGATGCAGCGCGATGGGCAGGGTCTCGGCGTTCAGCTTCCACAGCGCTTGGAAGATCAGCTCGGCTTGCGCGCGAGTGTTGACGAACACGATGGTCATGGCGGCGGCGCGGATGCGCTCCATGATCTCCGGCGCGCCGTCGAGGCCCATATGCCCGGACCAGGGCAGCCGCCCCTCGGGCAGCATCATGGCGATGGCGGGCGGCACCCCGTCCGGCGCCTCGATCCGCCGGCGTGCGCCGATATAGGCGGCGATGGCGTCCGGGTGTGCGATGGTGGCTGATAGCCCGACCCGGCGCGCGCCCGGCGCCAGGGTCGCGAGCCGGGCGAGGCAAAGCGCAAGCTGGTCTCCTCGCTTGGTGCCGGCCAGCGCGTGCACCTCGTCCACCACCACCGAGGCAAGGCCGGCGAACATCGCGTCGGCACCGGGGGAGGAGAGCAACACGGCGAGGCTTTCCGGGGTGGTCAGCAGGAGGTTGGGCGGCGTCTCCCGCTGGCGCGCGCGCCGGTTGGCGGGCGTATCGCCGGTGCGGGTCTCAATGGAGATGGGGAGGGACATCTCTGCGACGGGCGAGGTGAGATTGCGCGCGATGTCGGTAGCGAGCGCCTTCAGCGGGCTGACATAGAGGGTGTGCAGGCCGGGGCGCGGCTTTTCGTGCAGGTCAAGGAGGCTGGGCAGGAAGCCAGCGAGCGTCTTGCCGCCGCCGGTCGGCGCGATGAGAAGCACGCTTTCGCCCGACCGAGCCGCCGCCAGCATGGCGAGCTGGTGCGGCCGCGGGCTCCAGCCCCGCCCGGCGAACCAGCCGGCGAAAGGTTCTGGCAATGTTCCTTCCATTGGAGCCTATGTAGCATTCCGAACGGCACTGTCGATGCGTTCTGCGTTTGCAGTCGAACGGGTGCTTGCAATCCGTGTGATCGTGATATCTTCAGGATATTCCCAATTGGAGATCGCCGATGTCGGTAGCGGTCGTGGGTCGATGGGGAAAGAGCTTGGCGGTGCGGCTGCCGGGTGAGATCGCCGGCGAGCTTGGCATTCGCGATGGGGAGCGGGTGCAGGTGGACACTCATGAAGGTGCCATCGTCATCCGCCGTGCCGAGCCGGAGCCGACTTTGGAGGAGCTGTTCGCCGGCAGGACCGCCGCCGCGTGGCGGGCGGAATTCGCCGGGGCGCTCGACCGGGGCGGGGATGTCGGCCGCGAGATCGTCGACGAGTGAGCGGTTCCGCTTATATTCCGAATGCCGGCGATCTGATCTGGACCGATTTCGACCCCAGCCGTGGGCGGGAGCAGGCGGGGCGCCGGCCGGCATTGGTCGTTTCGGCAGCTCTGTTCACCGAGAATACGGGCCTCGCGATCGTCTGTCCGATCACCTCGCGCGTTCGGCCGTTTCCGACCAGCGTCGTTCTGCCTGACCGCCTGCCGATCGCCGGGGAGGTGCTGGCAAGCCATGTCCGCAGCATCGACACGTTGGCGCGCCCGATTCGCTACGCCGGGGGCGCGGTCCCGGCGGACATCGCGCGACTCGTCCGCTCCAGGCTTCTCGCCATCATTGCCATCTGAGGAGCCGCCGGCCACATCATCGCGATGCCCCATCCCAAAACTTGGCTGAAAGTTTGTCCGCAGGGGCTCTACTGCGAGCCCGGCGGGTTTTTCATCGACCCGACCCGGGCGGTGGACCGCGCCGTCATCACCCACGCCCATTCCGACCACGCCCGGCCCGGTCATCGCGCGGTGCTCGCGAGCGCGGGCACGCTCGCATTGATGCGGGCGCGCCTCGGCGAGGGGCCGGCGGGGCTCACGCAGCAGGCACTCGGCTGGGGCGAGCGGCTGCGGATGGGCGAGGTGACGCTGTGGCTGGAGCCGGCGGGACATGTGCTCGGCAGCGCCCAGGTGGCGATGGAGTATCGCGGCAGCCGCGCCGTCGTGAGCGGCGATTACAAGCGCACGCCCGACCCGACTTGCGACCCGTTCGTGCCCATCCCATGCGACGTGTTCGTCACCGAGGCGACCTTCGCGCTGCCGGTGTTCCGGCATCCGCCGCCCGATCATGAGATCGCCCGGCTGCTGGCGAGCCGGGCGCTGTTCCCCGAGCGCACCCATGTCGTCGGCTGCTATGCGCTCGGAAAATGCCAGCGCCTGATCGCGCTGCTGCGCGGCGCCGGCTGGCACGAGCCGATCTATCTGCATGGCGCGCTGGCCGCACTCTGCGCTGTCTACGAACAACAGGGCGTCGCACTCGGCGAGCTGCGCGCGGCGACGGCGGCGGCCAAGGATCAGCTGAAGGGGGCGATCGTGCTTGCCCCGCCCGGCGCGATCACGGATCGCTGGGCGCGGCGGTTGGCCGAGCCGGTGGTCGCCCTCGCGTCGGGCTGGATGCGCGTTCGCCAGCGCGCCCGCTCGCGCGGTGTCGAGCTCCCCCTCGTGATCTCCGACCACGCCGACTGGGACGAGCTCAACGCCACGGTGGACGAGGTGGGTGCGCCCGAGGTTTGGGTAACGCATGGGCGCGAGGAGGCGCTGATCCACTGCATCACCCAGCGTGGCGTGCGCGGCCGGGCTCTGCGGCTGGTCGGCTATAGCGACGAGGACGACGAGGGCCTGTCGGAGGAGGCGGCAGCGTGAGCGCGAGCCTCAAAACCATGAGGTCGGCGTGATCGCGTTTGCCGATCTGCTGGAACGGCTGGTGTTTACGCCTGGTCGCAACGCCAAGATCGCGCTTCTGCGGCGGTATTTTGCTAGCGAGCCGGACCCCGATCGGGGCATCGGGCTTGCCGCCGTCACGGGTGAACTCGCCTTTACCGCCGCCAAGCCCGGACTGATCCGCGAGCTCGCCGCCGCACGCACTGATCCCGAGCTGTTCGCCTGGTCCTACGACTACGTGGGCGACCTCGCCGAGACGGTGGCGCTGATGTGGCCCGGCAAGCCGACCAACGCGGCGCCGCCCTCGCTCACCGAGGTGGTCGAGACGCTGGAGACCGCGCCCAAGTCCGAGCTGCCGGGAATCGTCGCGGGCTGGCTCGATGCCTCCGAGCCTTCGGTGCGATTGGCGCTGCTGAAGCTCATCACTGGCGCGCTCAGGGTCGGCGTTTCGGCACGGCTCGCCAAGGTGGCGCTGGCCGAGATGACGGACGGGCGCGTGGCACCGGACGACGTCGAGGAGGTTTGGCACGGCCTTGCGCCGCCCTACGCGGCGCTGTTCGCCTGGCTGGAAGGGCGCGGCGTGCGGCCCGACCCGGCGGACGCGCCGGTGTTCCGCCCGCCGATGCTCGCACATCCGCTGGAGCCGCAGGACCGTGTGTCCCTGGATGCACGCGACTATCGCGCCGAGTGGAAATGGGACGGCATCCGTGTGCAGCTCGTCGCGACCCCAGGCGGCAAGCGGCTCTACTCGCGCAGCGGCGACGACATCTCGGGCGCGTTTCCCGAGATCGTCGATGCGATGAATTTCGAGGCGGTACTCGACGGCGAGCTGCTGGTGATCCGCGAGGGGGAGGTCGCGCCGTTCGCCGATCTGCAACAGCGGCTGAACCGCAAGGGCGTCACGGCCAAGATGCTGCGCGACTTCCCTGCCGGCATCCGCCTCTACGACATGCTGTTCGAGGGTAGCGAGGACATCCGCCCGCTGCCCTTCGACGCACGCCGGGCGCGACTGGAAGCGTGGCACGCGCGCGTGCGGCCCCGGCTCATGGCGTTGTCACCGCTGATCGCGTTCGACAGCATCGAGGATTTGTCGGCCATCCGCGACGACGCGCGGGCCGCCTCGATCGAGGGCCTGATGCTCAAGCGCGGCGACAGCGCCTACGTGCCGGGCCGGCCGAAGGGCCAGTGGTGGAAATGGAAGCGCGACCCGCTGACTATCGACGCGGTGCTGATGTACGCCCAGCGCGGCCACGGCAAGCGGTCGAGCTTCTACTCTGACTACACGTTCGGCCTGTGGCGCGAAGACGGCGAGCTGGTGCCGGTGGGCAAGGCGTATTTCGGCTTCACCGACGCGGAGCTCGCGATGCTCGACCGCTGGGTGCGCAATCACACCACGGCGCGCTTCGGCCCGGTGCGCGAGGTGGAGCGCGCGATGGTGCTGGAAGTGGCGTTCGACGCCGCGCAGCTCTCGACGCGGCACAAATCCGGCGTCGCCCTGCGTTTCCCCCGCATCGCCCGCATCCGCACCGATAAGCCGGCAGCGGAGGCGGACCGGCTGGAGACGCTGATGCGGCTGGTGGAGAACCGGGCGGCGGAGGCGGGGGCGGCGGTGGCGTGAGCTTGCGTCACGGCTCGCGTAGCTTCAGTTCGGTTGCTTTCTTGCCGGCCTTCATCAGTTCGGCATCGAACGTGACGAATGCTTCGCAACGATCGGCGGCGGCACTGAGGTGCAGGGCGTCGGCGAAATCCATCCCACCCGCACACCAGGTCAACGCTCGATCCGCCAGGGCAGGGTTCTCCAGCGACACACCTGTCAGCCCGGCGAAATCGCGCAACGACGCGATGATCTGCGTCGGGGGGTAGCGATAGACGCTGCGCAGCACCCATTCCGTTTCGAGTAGCACGGTCAGCGAAACCCATACGTCATTCCCGTCCACCAGCGTACGTGCCCGCTTCGATTGCTGCGGGTGATCGTTGGTCAGGAAACGGACGATGACGTTAGTATCGACCGCGAGCATGGCGGCGCTGAGCTTCAACCGCGATCCCCGCTTGCATCTCCTGCAGGGTCTTTGGCGGCCCCCGATGCGGCAATGATCCGAAAACGTCCTCGACTCGCGTCCGCTTGAACAAAGGAGCGGCCTTCAATAGCACGCCCTCGGGAGTTTCCTCGACCAGCAGGCGGGTACCTGCGTCCCAGTGCCGCCGCCGCCGGATCGCTGCCGGCAGGATGACCTGACCTTTGGTGGACACTGTGGTCGTGGTCTTGTCGGCGATAGCCATACAGTATTGCCCCTTTAGGTAAGACACGGGTAAGATAATGCCCGGTTGCCGCCGATGCAAGTGCTCCGGGCATGGCATTGACCCTCCGCCACCTCCGTGCTGCGGTCCCAGCGGGCCAAGTGGGGGCGAATTCATGCCGATCGTGCAGAACACCGCGCTGCGGAAAATGCGGGCGGGCGAGGTGGCGTTGGGGTTCGGGGTGCATCATCTGCGCACCGCCGCCGTGCCGATGCTGGCCGCTGCCACGGGGCATGACTGGATCTTTATCGATACCGAGCATGGCGCATTCTCCGTGCAGGAAGCGACACAACTCTGTATCGCGTCGCTGCCGCATGGCGTGACGCCGATCGTGCGGGTTTGCGCCGGCGCGATCGACGAGGGCACGCGGGCGCTCGATAACGGCGCACTCGGCATCGTGGTGCCGCATGTCGATACCGCCAAGCAGGCGCGCCGCATCGCCGAGGCGTTCCATTACCCGCCCGACGGCCACCGCAGCTGGGGCGGCCCGCCGGCGGTGTTCGGCTATCTGCCACCCGCGACGGAAGAGGCGCAGGCGGCTGTCAACCGGGAGATCATGGTGGTTGCGATGATCGAGAGCCCGGAGGCGGTGGCGAACGCCGACGACATCGCCTCGGTGGACGGGATCGACGTGCTGCTGATCGGCACCTCGGACCTCACCGCCGAGATGGGCATCTCGGGCCAGATCGGCCATGAGCGCGTGATAGAGGCGTATCAACGAGTGGGCGACGCCTGCCGCAAGCGAGGAAAATTTCTCGGGTTGGGCGGCGTGTACGATCAGGAGAACGCGGCGCGCTACATCAGGATGGGGGCGCAATTCGTCCTATCGGGCGCCGATCACTCCTACATCGTGGCCGGCGCCAACGCGCGCTCGGCGTTCCTGCGCGATCTCAAGCCCGATTCGGCGCCGGACGGCACGAACGGGAACGGAAAGGCAGGGAAAAAGAAGCGCAAGCTCGAGAAGGTCTGATCCGCGCACGGTGCCGTGCGTTGTGCGTCCGGTGTCGACCCGGTACCCAGACGCATGAGCAGAAAACGCCGGACCTCCGTGCCGCTGCCGTTGATGATGGCGCAGCTGACCTTCGCCTCGATGGAGACGATCGCGCGGCGCTCGCTGATGATGGCGCGCGGCACCTGCTCGCCGGCCGAGTACCGCCGGATGGTGCGCGAGAAGGTGCGCGCCGTGCAGATTTCGGGCTCGCGGGCAGCCCGTGGGCAGACCAATTTCGCGGCGCTGCTGACACCATTTCATAGCCGGGCGACCGGGAACGCGAAGCGGCTGCGCCGGAAGTAGGCGGCTACTCCGCCGCCTTTCGGCCGAACCAGTCCGCCACGTCGATGCGCGGCATCTCGAAGCGGTCGGTCGTGCGCGCGTACCAACCCCGGCCGTGCATGCGGCCGATGAGGTCGAGCTTCGGCGTGTCGATGTAGCACTTCACCGGGTCGAGCACGCAGTCGTCGCGCACGTGCATCGCCACCACCCGTCCCATCACCACGGCGCGGTCGACGCCGACCTCGACGATGACCAGCCGCTCGCATTCCATCGAAACCGGGCTCTCGGCGATGCGGGGCGCCTTCACCTTGTGCGACGGGACCGCGGTCAGCCTCGCCTCGCGGAATTCGTCGATTTCGGGGCCGAACTCGATGGCGCTCACGTTCATCGCCTCGGCGGTCTCGGTGTTCACCAGGTTGACCACGAACTCGCCAGTGCGGCGGATGATGTTGCCGGTGTCCTTGGCGTCGCCCGGCGCGCGCCCGCCGATGCCGAAGCAGATGATCGGCGGATTGCCCGATACGGCGTTGAAAAACGAGAAGGGAGCGGCGTTCACGCTGCCGTCGAGGTCTTGCGTGGAGACCCAGGCGATCGGGCGCGGCACCACCGTCGAGACCAGCAGCTTGTAGCCGTCCTGCTCGCTGAGGGTCTCCATGTCGAACAGCATCGCGTGTTCCTTCGGTTCGTTGCGGGGCAGGGTGGCGCGGCACGGGAGACCTGTCCAGATCGCCTTTCACCGGGCATTAAGCCGGAAGCGGCACCCTGGCCGGATCAAACGATTGCCGTTGGGGTCCTGCCGATGTTGCGTCCGCGCGATTTGCCCATTGCCGCGAAACTGGGCCTCTCGGCCTGCTGCGCCTTGCTCCTGCTGGGCGCGCTTACCTGGACGGTGCGGGACAGCATGGTTCGGCTCAGCGCAATCGACCAGCGCAACGCGGCGGCGGAGGCCGCCGCGCGCGAGCTCGCGACCGTGCGAACCGCCAGCCTGGAGATGCGCGTCGCCAGCCGCGAGATCGAATACCAGCAGAGCGTTGCCGCCGTGCAGTCGGTGCTCCGTGGTGCCGAGCAGCAGGCGGGTAAGGCGCGCGAAGTGTTGCAGGCGGTCGCCAGCGGCGACGAGACGGAGGGCGGGCGCAAGCTGCTGTCCGACGCCAAGGCCGCGCTGGCGACCTATACGGCGGCCCTGCAGCGGGCGGCCGAGCTGCGCTCTGCCGTGCTGGACACCCGCGAGAAGACGTTCTTCCCGCTCTACAAGCCCTTCATGAAGGGCTTGGACAACGCCCGCGCGGGCCTCGCCGCCGAGGACATCCCCTATGCCGAGATGGCGCCGCTGCGTTCGGCGCTCGAGGAATACGGTGCCTCGATCAACACGATGCGCACCGTCACCCTCCGCTTTCTCGCCACCGGCGATCGCAGCGAGGAGCTGTCGCTGAAGGATGGCGCGGCGAACGCCGAGGCCGCCGTCGCCACGATGCTGGCCGGCCGGCTCTCGGACGACATCAAGGGTGACATCCGCAAGCTCGCCGAGATGGGCACGGCGATGCAGCACTCCGCCACCGAGCTGTTCGCCGCGGCCAGCCGGTCGGACGCCTTCACGCAGAAGGATCTGGAGGCGGCGAGCGGCGTGATGCGGGACAGCCTGGCGCTGTGCGTCCGCGATTTCGCGGCGCGCGCCGAGGCGGCGCGTGCCGAGGCGGACGCCGCGATGGATGCCGCCCGCCAGCGGACGCTGATGTATGCCGCTGGCATCGCGGTCCTGATGCTCGCCTCCGGCCTGCTCACCGCCCGCGCGGTGGCGCGCCCCATCCGTGCCATGACCCGCGCGGTGCAGGCGATGGCGGATGGCGAAACCGGTGCCGCGATCGGCTTTGCCGGCCGTCGCGACGAGATCGGCCGCATGGCCGCCGCCCTGGAGACCCTGCGCGGCGCAGTGCGAAAAGCCTTCGTGCAGAGCCAGATGATCGAGCAGATCCCTGTTGGCGTGATGACGGCCGACGCCGGCGAGGCACGGATCACCTATCTCAACCCGGAGAGCCGACGGATCATGGAGACCGTGGCGGAGAGCCTGCCTGTGCCGCCCGACCAGCTCGAAGGCCAGGGCCTCGCACTCTTCCACGCCGATGCCGAGGAGGTGAGGGCGATCCTCGCCGACCCGGAGCGGCTGCCATACCGCACGCCGGTCGCCATCGGCGGGGAGGTGCTGGAGTTCTGCGCCTCCGCGATCCGCGACCGGGACGGGCAGTATGTCGGGCCGATGGTGACTTGGACGGTGATGACCGGCCGAGTCCGGTTGTCCGAGCGGTTCGAGCGCACGGTCGGCACGATCGCCGCCTCGGTCGGCTCCTCGGCCGCGTCGATGACTGAGACGGCCAACGCGATGAGCCTGTCGGCGGCCGAGAGCGGGCGGTTCAGCGTGGCCGTGGCGGGTGCGTCGAACCAGGCTGCAAGCAACGTGCAGTCGGTCGCCGCGAGTGCGGAAGAACTCGCCGCTACGGTGCATGAGATCGGCCGGCAGGTCGCCGAGTCCGCGCGTGTCGCCGGCCAGGCGGTCCGCGAGGCAGAGGACACCGACCGCTGCGTAAGTCACCTGTCGGAGGCGGCGACGCGGATCGGCGACGTGGTGAAACTCATCAGCGACATCGCCGGACGGACCAACCTGCTGGCGCTCAACGCGACCATCGAGGCGGCGCGCGCCGGTGAGGCGGGCAAGGGCTTCGCGGTGGTCGCATCGGAGGTCAAGACATTGGCCACCCAGACCGCCCGCGCCACCCAGGAGATCGGCGCGCAGATCGCCACCATGCAGGGCGAGGTCGGCCAGGCGGTGAGCGCGCTGCGCTCCATCGGCGGCACCATTCAACGCATGAACGAGATCGCCACGGCGATCGCTGGCGCGGTCGAGCAGCAAGGTGCCACCACGCAGGAGATCGCCCGCGCCGTGCAGCACGCCGCCGCCGGCACGGCCGAAGTCAACGGCAACATCAACCAGGTGACGGAGGCCGTCACCCACACCGGTGAGCAGGCCGGCGCCGTGCTCAAGGCCGCTCGCACGCTCACCGCCCATTCGGACACGCTGAAGATCGAGGTCGCCGAGTTCCTGACCGCGGTGCGGGAGGCGGCCTGATCCCACACCGGCGGCGTTTGGGGGGTGACTCTCGGGCTTTCCATTGTCACCCTCGGTGAGCGCGCTTCGTATCGTCACCCTGGGCGATCGCGCTTCCCGTCGTCGCCCTCGGCGAGGGAGCCTCCCAGCGTCGCCCCGGCGAAACGCGCCCCCTTATTGTCACTCTCGGCGACCGCGCATGCCATCGTGGATCCTCGGCGAAGGCCGAGGATCCACGACTTCCGGGTGCCCCGAAAGGAAGGCGCGAATGGTCGGCCTTCCCCAGTCCATACGGGGGGTCAATGTCAGCGGGGATCGGTATTTGCGCCAGAACCGGTCGGCCAAACTGGATCGCGTTCCCATCCAGCCTGCCCGCGGCAAGCTCGTGTGCCGTTCACTGGCTTCACCGCTGAGCCGCTTGAGCGCTGAAGATCGCTCGCATTCCGGCCGGGAAGATGGGTCGCATTCCGGCGATGAATGTTGGTCTATTCCGGCGAGGGAGCCAGCGCAGTCGACCGGGAGGAGGCCGAAGGCGGGATCGGCCCGCGATGACTCGCCCCAATCCCGACTGCGGACGTGCAGGCTCCAGCCGCCCCATCTCGCAAGTGACAGGAGTGCTCCGCCCAGGAGCGTTCTATCCCGCTGCTTGTCCTGCCTGCGCCTTGCGTCGGCGGGCTGCCGCGAGGCCGAGAAGCCCGACCCCGAGCACGGCCATTGCGGCGGGCTCGGGGACCGCGGCGAAGTCGATCTTCACGACGCTGGAGCTCTGGGAGACGACCTACCTGCACGCGCTCCACGGCGAGGAGGCGGCCCGAGGGGGCCGGGCGAGGTGAAGATGATGCCGTTGAACGGCGCGCTGTTCCAGGTCGGGCTGGAGAGGCTGGTTTGCAGGGTGATGGTCAGCGCGTTGTCGGAAACATCGACCAGGAGTTGCGTCACGCCTTCCACATCGCCGACCGTCTCCTGCCCGCTCCCGACCGTGAAGCTCGACGGGCTGAACGTGGCGTTCGCATACGGTGTCGATGTGTCGGGCGTGTAATAGACCGCGTTCAACTGCTTGCCGATCAGTCCGGCTTCGGCGGGCGCGGGGATGGCCGCCGCCGCAACACTCGCGGCCAGGGTGAATACGGTCAGGGCTCGCAACATGGCACTCTCCTAGTTCCGGCGAGACACCAAGCAAGCCACGTGCCGATTACTTATTCCTTTTTGTGACAAGATGTTGCGCCTGCCGCCGTCGCAAAACCGGCGAAAGTTGTAAAAATCTCCGACATTCGATCGCCGCTCACCGTCGAGAACGGCCCTCACACTCCGGCCAGGAGAAACAATCGACGGAACGGCAACAGCGTGGTTCCGTCGGCTCGGCGTGGATAATGCGGGCGAACCGCGTCCGCATAGGCACGGCGGAATGCAAGACGGTCGCCTTCCGGCAGCGCGTCAAGGAATGGCCGCAGGCTCGACCCGGTGGCCCATTCGACGACCGCCTCCTCGCCGTGGAGCGCGTGCAGGTAGGTCGTCTCCCAGAGCTCCAGCGTCGTGGCGCGCGGCCGGAGCAGATCCCAGTAGCCGCCCGCGTCGAGGATCGGCGGCGCCGAGCCGACGCCGCGCAGCCGCTCCGCCCAAGGGCCGCGCGCGGCAACCGTGTACTGCAGTGCGCGAAACGGCGCGTCGTGCATCGCTGGCATCTGCACCGCAAGGCAGCCGCCCGGCGCCAGCAGGGACAGCAACCGGGGAAACAGCGCCGCGTGGTCCGGCAGCCAGTGCAACGCCGCGTTGGAATAGATCAGGTCGAGCGGCTCGTCGGGCCGCCACGCGGTGGCGTCCGCCTCGACGAAGCGGCAGCCGGGCGCCGCGGCGCGGGCCTTTTCCAGCATCGCCGCTGACCCGTCGACCCCGAGCACGTCGGCGTCCGGGAAGCGTTGCTTCAGGATGGCGCTGACATTGCCCGCGCCGCAGCCGAGATCGACGATCCGCGCCGGCCGTTCGAGCGGCACCCGCGCCAGCAGGTCGAGCGCCGGACGCAGCCGCTCGCCCTCGAACCGCAGATATTGTCCGGGGTCCCATTCGGCCATGTCGGCATCTCCTATTCGGCGGCGGCCACGGTGGGCGGGCGGGCCAGCGGCCGGGCGGCGGCGGCGCGCCCCGCCCGGAACAGGCTCGACAGGAACTCCGCCTGGCCGTTGAACTTCGACGAGATCGGCAGATCGAGCAACGCCTGGTCGGCATCGTAGCTGGTCAGCCGCACCGAGCCGGGCAGGGCAGCGAGCTCGGACGCCAGCACGTTATGGCAGGCGATCTCGTTGAGCCGGTTCATGATCTCGGCGGGCGTCGTGGGCACGCCCGGCCGGCGCTCGGGCTGGGCGCGGATCAGGATGAGCTCCGCCGGCGGGATCGGCGTCAGCAGGGGCTCGAGCGGCGGGTTGCCCGAATAGCCGCCATCCCAATAGGCCCGGCCGCCGATCTCGATGGCGGGGAACACGAAGGGCAGGCAGGAAGAGGCGAGCAAAACCTCGGTGTCGATCGCGGCGTTGCCGAACAGCACCGCGCGCCCGGTCTCGACGTCGGTGGCGGCGACCGTCAAGCGGGGTGCGGTGGGGTGGGTCAGCAGCGACCGGTCGATCAGGTCGTCGAGCACCGCGCGCAGCGGATTGAGGCCGAGCGGATTGAGCTGCGCCGGGCTGAACAGCCGCATCGCGGTCTCCAGCCCCTGCCAGATCAGGCTGTTGCTGAGGTCCCAGCCCCACAGCCAGCGTTCCAGCGGTCCGCTTTGCAGCGGGCTCAGCGCATAGGCCTGCGCCACACGCTGCCACAGCCGGCGCATCTCGATCCGCGCTCCCTCCGGTCCGCCGCGCATCAGCCCTTGCACCAGCATGGTGGCCAGGATCGCGCCCGACGAGACGCCGCAGATCGCGTCGAGCCGGAGATCGTCTTCGAGCAGCCGGTCGAGCACACCCCAGGCGAAGGCGCCGTGCGCGCCGCCGCCTTGCAGCGCAAGTGCCGTTCCAGGGCGAGCGACTCCGCCCAATTTCGATGCTGTCATCTCACCGCAATAATGAGCTGCCGTGCTTACGGCAACCACATTAGCGCGCGCACCAGCCGGCGCGTTCGCCCGGCGAACAGGCGAGCCGCGTAGAACTCCCCCGCTGCGCGCTTGCCCGCCTCGGCGCGGGTCGGATACGGCACGATCATGCCGGCGAGCCGCGAAAGGCTGATGCGACGGCCGATCGCCAGGCTCCACGCGCCGATCATCTCGCCGGCGTGCGGCGCCAGAATGCCGGCACCCAGCACTCGCCCGCGCGCCACGACCAGCTTCACCAGCCCGGCGGTCTCGGCCTCGGCGATGGCGCGATCGTTTTCGGCAAGCGGCCACCGAAGCGCCGTGACCGCGTGGCTCTGCTCGCGTGCCTCGGCCTCGGTGAGGCCGACCTGCGCCAGCTCGGGATCGGTGTAGGTGACGCGCGGCAAGGCGGGATAGTCGACGCGCGCGGGAAGCCGGAACAGGGCGCGGCGGATCACGATGCCAGCGTGATAGCTCCCGGCATGCGTGAAGGCGCGCGGTCCGACCCCCGCGGGGTCGGCGATGTCGCCCACGGCGTAGACCCGCCGGTTGGTCGGGCTGCGCAATCCCCGGTCGGTCGCGATGCCGCGAGGCGTGACCCGCACCTCCCCGGCATCGAGACCGAGATCGGCGAGGCTCGGCCGGCGGCCCGTGGCGACCAACAAGTGTGTCCCCGCGATGCGTCGGCCGTCCCTCAGCACCAGCGCCGGCCCCGGCTGCACGGCGACGACGTCCGCGTGCTCGATCATCGCAACGCCTTGTCCGACCAGGATGTCGCGCAGGGGCGCCACCAACTCGGGGTCCTCCTTGGCAGCGATGCTGCCGGACTGCACCACCGTCACCCGGCAACCCAGTCCGGCATGGGCCTGCGCCATCTCGAGCCCGACCGGGCCGCCGCCCAGGATCAGCAGGTGTCCGGGCTGTTCGGGCAGGTCGAACAGCGTTTCGTTGGTGAGGAACCGCACGTCGGCGAGGCCGGGGATGTCTGGCACCGCCGCATGGCTGCCGGCCGCGACGACGATGCGGCGCGCGGTGATCCGCCGCCCGCCCACCGCCAGCGCATCGGGTGCTACGAAGCGCGCGCTGTCGCGCAGCACCGTCGCCCCGAGGCGGCGATAGCGCTCCTCGGAATCGGTTGGAGCGATCGCGGCGATCGCGCCGCGGACGTGGGCGCGCACGGCTTGCCAATCGATCTCGGGCTCCGGCAGGTGCACGCCGTAGCGTCCGGCGCGGCGGGCGGATTGCGCGGCATGGGCGGCGGCGAGCAGCGCCTTGCTCGGCACGCAGCCGAAATTGAGGCAATCCCCGCCCATCCGGCCGCGCTCGATCAGCGCCACGGAGAGGCCAAGTCGCGCGGCGACCGAGGCAACCGCCAGCCCCGAGGCGCCCGCGCCGATCACCGCGAGGTCGAAATCAGCCATGCGAGCGTCTCCAGCGGCGCCACAACACCGGCGCCAGCGCGAGCAGCGCGAGCCCGGTCCGCGGCAGCAGGATGTCGGGCGCGAGAATCTCGGACAGGTCGGGCTCGCCACCGAGCGCCAGCACGTCGCGCAGCCCGGCGCCCAGCGAGACGAAGAACAGCACGCCGGGAATAATCCCGATCAGCGTCGCTAGAAAGAACGGCGCGAGCCGCATTCCCACCAGCGCCGGGGCCAGGTTCACCAGCCAGAACGGCACGATCGGCAGCAGCCGGAGCGACAGCAGGTAGCTGAATCCGTCCCGCTCTAGCCCCGGCCGTATACGGTCCAGCAGCGGCGCGGCACGGCGCCGCAGCGGGGCCGCGAGCGCCGACCGGGCGGCCAGGAACAACAACACCGCGCCAGCGGTCGCGCCGAGCACCACGCAGATCGCCGCGAGCACCGTGCCGAACAGCAGGCCGCCGATCACGCTGAGCAGCGCGGCCTCGGGAATCGACAGGGCGGTCACGGCGACGTAGACCAGCGTGTAGGCGATCGGCGCGGCGACCGGATGGGCGGTGACGAAGGCGCGCAGCGCCGCCTGGTGCGCCGCCAGCGCCGGCCAGGACAGCTCCTGCCGCAGCCCCACCGCCCAAGCCGCGGCGAGGCCGGCGAGCAGGACGAAGAGCGGCAAGAAGCGGGCGAGCCGGCGCATTGTCTTTTCCTTCCGGCCGCCGGCACGTTCCGGTTGTGCCGCCGCGCTGCGGAATTGACGGGGGCGGGGCCGACCCCTATACGCCGCCTGCGAAAGTGGCCTGTTGGCCCCGCGCCAGCCCGCTCCGGTCTTTGCACCTGACGGGCTCCTGATCCAACCGGAGAAGTGTCGTGAAGCGTACGTATCAACCGTCGAAGCTGGTCCGCAAGCGCCGGCACGGCTTTCGTGCCCGCATGGCGACCGTCGGCGGCCGCAAGGTTCTGGCCAGCCGCCGCGCCAAGGGCCGCAAGCGCCTGTCAGCCTGACGACGTGCCAGCCTGACCGCGCCAGCCACATCGATGAACCCGCCGGAGCGCCTCAAGCGCCGGGCGGAGTTCCTGCGCGTCGCGGCCAAGGGGCGGAAGGCGCCGATGCCGGGCGTCGTGCTGCAGGCCTTGGCGCGGGACGACGACGGACCGGCGCGTATCGGCTTCACCGTCACGCGCAAGGTCGGCAACGCCGTGGTGCGCAATCGCACCCGTCGGCGGCTCAAGGAGGCGGCGCGGCTACTGCTGCGCCAGCATCCGGTCGCGGGTGTCGATCTCGTGCTGGTGGGCCGCGACAAGACCCGCGCGCGGCCCTTTGTGGCACTGCAGGAGGATTTGCGCCGCGCGCTGGCCAAGGCAGGCGTGGCATGAACCCGGCTTCGGGTCTCGCGATCGGCGCGGTGCGCCTATATCAGTGGACGCTGCGGCCATTCATCGGGGCGAATTGTCGCTTTGAGCCGAGTTGCAGCGAATACGCCATCGAGGCGTTGCGGGCGCACGGGGCGGTACGCGGCGGCGGGCTCGCGGCGTGGCGCATCCTGCGCTGCAATCCTTGGAACGAGGGCGGGTACGATCCGGTACCGCCCTGCCGATGCATCGACGGCCGCACCACAGGGCCTCGATCCGTGGACGACTCAGGGCTCTAAGCGGGCCGGAACGGGGCTATGATGGACCAAAAGCGGCTGTTCATCGCGATCGCGGTCTCGATCGCGATTCTCCTGGGCTTCCAGCTACTGGTGGCGCCGCACGTCCCGCATCAGCCGCCGGCCACCACCCAGGAGGCGAGCAAGGCGACGCCGCATGCGGGCGGCGTGACCCCGCGCGAGGGCTCCCCGGCCAGCGGCGCGGCGCCGGCCCATGCGGCGGTGGCCGAAGTGGTCCCCAAGAACGTGCCGCGGCTCAAGATCGCCGGCTCGCGGGTGCGGGGTTCCATGAGCCTGCTGGGTGCGCGGCTCGACGATCTCGTGCTGACCGACTATCGCGAGACGCTGGAGCCGAACTCGCCGCTGGTGCGGCTGCTGGAGCCGCGCTCCGACCCCAACCCCTACTACGTGCAGTACGGCTGGTCGGCGGCACCCGGCGAGCACGTGAAGCTGCCGGGCAACGACACCGTGTGGACCGCCTCGGCGCCGGAGCTCAGCACCGGGCACCCGGTCACGCTGAGCTGGGACAATGGCGAGGGGCTGACCTTCGAGCTCGGCCTCTCGGTCGACGACAACTACATGTTCTCGGTCGATCAGCGAGTGCGCAACGACACCGGCGCGACCGTGAAGCTGTTCCCCTGGTCTCGCATCCGGCGCGACTACACGCCTGAGGTTGCTGGTTATTACCTGCTGTTCGAGGGGCTGCTCGGTGTCAGCAACGGCACCTTGCAAGAGACCAAATACTCCGACGCGAAGAGCGAGGGCGAGAAGCACAACGGCGTCGCGTTCACCGCCACGAGCGACGGCGGCTGGGCCGGCATCACCGACAAGTACTGGCTGACCGCGCTGGTGCCCGACCAGTCCAAGCCCACCACGGTGACCTTCCGCCACCTCTCCGAGGGCGGCGACCACTACCAGGTGGACTATGTAACCCAGGAGCCGACCACGATCGCACCGGGCGCGACCGCGACGCTGCCCACGCATCTGTTCGCCGGCGCGAAAATCGTCAGCCTCCTCGATCGCTACCAGGACGAGTACCACATCCCGTCCTTTGACAAGGCGGTGGATTTCGGCTGGTTCTACTGGCTGACCAAGCCGATCTTCTACGCGCTCGACTGGCTCAACGGGGTGCTCGGCAATTTCGGCCTGGCGATCATGGCGTTCACCGTTTGCGTCAAGCTGCTGTTCTTCCCGCTCGCCAACAAATCCTACACATCGATGAGCCGGATGAAGCTGCTGGCGCCGAAAGTTCAGGCGCTGCGCGAGCGCCTGAAGGACGACCCGGCGAAGATGCAGCAGGAGATGATGGCGCTGTATCGGGCGGAGAAGGTCAACCCGGCGAGCGGCTGCTTGCCGATGATCGTGCAGATCCCAGTGTTCTTCGCGCTCTACAAGGTGATCTTCGTCACCATCGAGATGCGTCAGGCGCCGTTCTTCGGCTGGATTCACGATCTCTCGCAGGTCGATCCCACGAACATCTTCAATCTGTTCGGCCTGCTGCCGTTCGATCCGACCCTGATCTCGCCCTTCCTGCATCTCGGCGCCTGGCCGCTGATCATGGGCTTCACGATGTTCTTCCAGCAGAAGCTCAATCCGCCGCCGCCCGATCCGATGCAGGCAAAGCTGTTCCAGCTCATGCCGATCATCTTCACCTTCATGCTGGCCCGCTTCCCGGCCGGGCTGGTGATCTACTGGAGCTGGAACAACACCCTGTCGATCGCGCAGCAATGGGTCATCATGCGCCGCACCCGGCTGCCGCGACCCAACCTGGCCCGCACCTGAGCGAGCCGCCCGCCAACCTCGCCGGGCCGCCCGAGCCCGGCGAGGAGGAGATCGAGGTCGGCCGGCGGCTGTTCGCGGCCGAGTGCCGGTTCCTGGTCGGCGTGGTGACGGCCGACCAGCTGCCGCCGTCCGCCGGGCCGGAGATCGCCTTCGCGGGGCGTTCCAACGTCGGCAAATCGTCGCTAATCAATGCGCTGACCGGCCGGCATTCCGTGGCGCGCGCGTCGGGACAGCCCGGCAGGACCCGTCAGCTCAATTTCTTCGATCTCGGCGGCCGCCTGACCCTGGTGGATATGCCGGGTTACGGCTACGCGCAGGCTCCGAAGGACATCAAGGCGGACTGGCAGGGGCTGATGTTTGATTATCTGCGCGGCCGCCCCAGCCTGCGTCGGGCGATCCTGCTGCTCGACGCCAGGATCGAGTTGAAGGCATCCGACACGGCCGTAATGGAGTTGCTCGACCGCGCCGCGGTGACGTTCCAGATCGTGCTCACCAAGGCGGACGGCGTGAAGCCGGGGCCGCTCGAGCGCAAGCTCGCGAGTGCCGCGGAACTGGTCCGCAGGCACCCTGCCGCCTATCCGCAAGTGCTGGCGACCAGCAGCGAGACCGGGCAGGGCATCCCGGAACTGCGCGCCGCCTTGGCGACCCTGGCTTGACCAGTGCCCAGCTTGCCAGCCGGGGCCGGCGTCGCTACACGCGCGGCGTCCCATTGCGGCGGAGAATGCGCTGATGACCGGCGGCAGACTGGCGTCCGACGCCGATATCGCCCACGCGACCGAGCAGGCGCGCATCCTGGCGCATGCGCTGCCCTTCCTGCGCCGCTATGCCGGAGCCACGGTGGTGGTGAAATATGGCGGCCACGCGATGGGCGAGGAGGCGATGGCCGAGCAGTTCGGCGCCGACATCGCGCTGCTCAAGCAGGTCGGCATCAACCCTGTGGTGGTGCATGGCGGCGGGCCGCAGATCAATCTCATGCTGAAGCGGCTGGCGATCCAGTCGACCTTCATCGACGGGCTGCGCGTGACCGACGCGGCGATGGTCGAAGTGGTCGAGATGGTGCTCGCCGGCACGGTCAACAAATACGTCGCCGGGCTGATCACCCGCGCGGGGGCGCTGGCGGTCGGCGTGTCCGGCAAGGACGGCGCGATGATCCGGGCGCGAAAGCTGCGCCGCACCAAGGTCGATCCCGGCAGCAACATCGAGCGGGTGCTCGACCTCGGCTTTGTCGGCGAGCCCGAGCAGGTCGATGTGCGGGTGATCCACGCGCTGACTGGGGCTGGGCTGATCCCGGTGATCGCGCCGGTGGGCGTCGACGCGAGTGGGCAGACATACAATATCAATGCCGACACCGTGGCGGGGGCTGTTGCGGCGGCGCTGGGCGCGACGCGCTTGTTGATGCTGACCGATGTCGCGGGCGTGCTCGACGAGGCCAAGGCGCTGATCCCCGAACTCACCGTCGCCGAGGTCGAGAAAGGCATCGCCAGCGGCATGATCTCGGGCGGAATGATTCCGAAAGTCGAGACCTGCGCCGAGGCGGTGCGGGCCGGGGTGAAGGGGGCCGTGATCCTCGACGGCAGGTTGCCGCACGTGTGTCTGCTGGAACTGTTCACCGAGACGGGGATCGGCACGCTGATCCGCGCCTGACGGCTCCGCCAGAAGGGTTGGGTCAGCGACCCATGCGGCCGAGGAAATCGAGGTGCCAGCGCATCTCGTCGGCCGCCAACGGAAAGTTTCCGTCAGGGTCGGGGCCGAGCAGGGCGCTGGGCGCCAGGCGGGCGAGCAGCGACTGCACAGGGGCGGCGACCGCCATCGTGAAGCCGGCCTTCCAGATGAGGCTGACCAGGCCCTTGGTGCTGCGCAGCGCGCCGGCCCGCTGCACGACCGGCAGCGGCACGCCGGCAGCGGTCGCCAGCAGGACGGCGACGAGTTTCGCATCACCCTCTCGCGCCGCCTGCAGCAGCATTGCCTCGGTGACGCGCTTGCCCGGCGCGGCACCGCCGGTCCAGCTCACCGACTCGCACCCGTTGGCCGCCGCCGCCGGGCAGGCCTTTGCCTCGAGGCGCTTCCTGAGCCGGGCGCGCAGCTCGCCTAGCACGCCGGCATCCAGGTCGCCGCGATTGGCCAGCACTTCGAGCAGATGGTCCGCGACGATCTCGGCGAGCTTGCGGGCGGAGCTCGCCGGCAGTTTCGGGCGGTGGACCAGGGGCTCGTGCCACTCGATGTGCTCCGCACCGCTGGTTATCAGCGCATCCAAGGTGGCTTCCCGGATTGCGGCGGATTGGTTGGTCAGCAGCACACGGATCGCCGAGACGTTCGCGGTCGCCGCGATACTGTCGCACACCGCTTCGTTGAGATGCGGGCGTCGGGCGACGGAAATCACCGTGGCGCGGTGCGGAGCCTTGGTGAGCAGTGCCAGGAGATCTTGCTCGGTGAGCAGCGGCGAAAAGCGGATCACCGGCTCGGCGACCGGAAGCTCGGGGTCTTGCGCCAATGCGAGGATCAGCTCGCGCGGCGCGTCCGGCATGTCCTTCAGTACATCCGCCAGGGCCGCCCGCACCCGCACCGCCTCGTCCACCACGAGGCAGGCAAGCGCGTCGTAGGTTTGCTGGCGCAGCCGCTCCTGCTCGTGATCGGATAGCCCAGGCGCCAGTGCGCCGAGCTTGCGGGCGATCAGCACGCGTATCCGCTCATCATCGTCCTTGGCGAGAAGGTGGACCGCCTCTGGGGGCGCGGCCTCGTTCATCGCGACGGCCGCGCGCACCGTAACCAGCGGGTCGTTGGCGAGCAGGCAGAGGATTTCTGGCGGTGTGTCCGCGTTGGCGCCCACCCGCACGCGGGCAGGCTCCGCCAGGCCGCGGGCGACGGATCGGGCGGGCGCGTGCTGACCGAGCTCCGCTCTCATCCGGAGGGCTCGTGCGAGACGCGCCAGTGGGCGCGGCCGGTGCGCTTGACCTCGTACATCGCGAGATCGGCGCGTCGGAGCAACTCGTCGGTCTCCACGCCAGCGCCGGCGGGGCGCGCGGCGATGCCGATCGACATGGTGAGGTCGGGAACCTTCCCCTCCGTCAAGTGCCGCAGAGCCCGCGGCCCCTCCACCCGCAGCGCCTCGGCCCGCTCGGCCGCGGTCAGGTGGTCGGCGCCGTTCAGCCATACCGCAAACTCGTCGCCGCCGAAGCGGGCCACGAGATCGGTCGGGCGCACCGTGTTGCGGAGCAGGACAGAGGTCAGCCGCAGCGCCTCGTCCCCCGCCTCGTGACCGAGCTGGTCGTTCAGCAGCTTGAAGTGATCGAGATCGATAAACATCAGGGTGCCGGGCAGGCTCTCCCGCTCCAGCCGCTCGATATTGCGTTCCAGTTCCTCAAGGAACGCGCGGCGGTTCAAAAGTCCGGTGAGCGGGTCGGTGCGGGCCTGACGCCCCATCTCGAGCTGGATCGCGTCGTGTTCCAGGATGACCCGGATGATGGTGCTCGCGGAATCCGCCAGGACCTGCTCCTCGGCGTTCCACGGGCGGCCGTTGGGCTGCCGCCAGATCGTCAGCCCGATTAGTCTCCCGAACCGCGTCTTGCACGCGCATAGCAGCACCGGCCTCCCATTGGTCGATGTGGCCTCCACGCTGGACGGCGCATCCCGGTCGAGCAGTGCGACCGCGGTCGGCAACACCGCCTCCGCACCGTTTCCCGAGTGGTAGAGCAGGGCCGGACCCTGACCCTTGCCGAAGGCCTCCACCACCGCCGCCCCTTCGCCGCCGAGTGCCCGCACCAACGAGCCGAGTGCCGCCTCCATCATGCGTGGCGCAAACACCTCCTCGCGCATCGACCAGAGGATGTGATCCATGACCTCGCCGCGCCGCAGCGCCGCCGCGACCGCGGCCTCCTGGCTGTCGAGCTCGGTGACGTCGAGCCCGATGCCGCGCGCCCCGACCATTGCGCAATTCCCGTCGAGCAGGGGAGCGACCGAAAATGCCATGCAGCGCACACCGCCGTCCGGGCATTTCAGCCAAGTGCGCCGGCGGCGGATCGGCGCCGTCGGGCGGAACGGATTGAAGCCGGTAACGCCCGACGTGTCGGCGAGCAGCAATTCCGCCGGCTGGCCGATCAAGACGGTGGAGGACCAGCCGAGACCGTCGACCGGGTCGACGAAGACGAAGCGGCCGAGCGCGTCGGTCTCGAATGCCACGTCGGCGGCTAGGCTGACGAGGTCGCGCCATCGCTGGCGGCTATCGACCAGCGCGCCTATCGAGACAGTATCGCGCCGCGCGTTGACAGGAGCGGGGGCGCTGCGCATGAGTCCCCGCCGCGTTGACCAAGGATCAAGCATTATGACGGACCATCCGCTGCAGCAGCCGATCGAGGCGCTTTGGGAGCAGCGTGAGCAACTGTCGTCGGCGACGGGCGGCGGCGCCCGCGAGGCCGTGGAATCGGCGTTGGACGCGCTGGATTCCGGCGCGGTGCGGGTGGCGGAGCCGAAAGATGGCGACTGGACGGTCAATCAATGGCTCAAGAAGGCGGTTCTGCTGTCCTTCCGCCTCACCGACTCGGCGCCGATGCCGGGGCCGGGCGGGGCGCCGGTGTTCGACAAGGTGCCGCTCAAATTCGCCGGCTGGGGCGAGAACCGGTTCCGCGATGCCGGCTTCCGCGCGGTGCCCGGCGCCGTGGTGCGCCGCGCGGCGTATATCGCGCCGGGGGCTGTGCTGATGCCGAGCTTCGTCAACGCCGGCGCCTATGTCGGGCGCAACACGATGGTCGACACCTGGGCGACTGTGGGCAGCTGCGCGCAGATCGGCGCCAACTGCCACCTCTCCGGCGGCGTCGGCATCGGCGGGGTGCTGGAGCCGCTGCAGGCCAATCCCGTCATCATCGAGGACGACTGCTTCGTCGGCGCCCGCTCCGAGGTGGCGGAGGGCGTCATCGTCGAGCGCGGCAGCGTGCTGTCGATGGGGGTCTTCATCGGCGCTTCGACCAAGATCGTCGATCGCGCCACGGGGGAGATCTATATCGGCCGCGTGCCGGCCTACTCGGTCGTCGTGCCGGGATCGCTGCCCGGCCGACCGTTGCCCGATGGATCGCCCGGCCCGTCGCTCTATTGCGCCGTCATCGTGAAGCGAGTGGACGCGCAGACGCGGGCCAAGACCTCTATCAACGAATTGCTGCGCGATTGACCGGCCTCACCGACCCGCTGCCGCTGGCTCAGGCGCTGATCCGCCGCGCCTCCGTGACGCCGGCCGATGACGGGGCGCAGGACGTGCTGGCGGACGCGCTGATCCGGCTCGGTTTCGCGGTCAAGCGGCTGCGCTACGGCGAGACGGAGAATTTGTTCGCCCGCATCGGGGGCGAGGCACCGCATATCTGCTTTGCCGGCCACACCGACGTGGTGCCGGTGGGCGACGCGACGTGGAACGGCGATCCGTTCGGCGGCGAGGTGCGGGGCGACGTGCTGTACGGCCGTGGCGCCTGCGACATGAAGGGCGCGATCGCCGCCTTCGTCGCCGCGGCGGCGCGGCATCTCGGCGAAGGCAAGCCGCGGGGCTCGATCAGCCTGCTGATCACCGGCGACGAGGAAGGCCCGGCGCATGACGGCACGGTGCGCGTGCTGGATTGGATGGCGGCCA
The DNA here is from genome assembly GCA_017307285.1 of Alphaproteobacteria bacterium. GTDB lineage: Bacteria > Pseudomonadota > Alphaproteobacteria > Acetobacterales > Acetobacteraceae > JAFKFI01. The sequence goes on from JAFKFI010000061.1 coordinate 85,022, forward strand.
ATGGGCAGGTGCCGGATTTCTGCCTGGTCGGCGAGCCGACCAACCCGGCCCGGCTCGGCGACATGATCAAGATTGGCCGGCGCGGCAGCCTCAACGCGCGCATCACGATGCACGGCACGCAGGGCCATGTCGCCTACCCGCACCGCGCCGACAATCCCGTCCACCGCCTGGTCCGCGTGCTGGCGGCACTCACGGCGGCGCCGCTCGATGCCGGCAGCGCGTGGTTCGAGCCGTCCTCACTGCAGATCACCAGCATCGACGTGGGCAATCCGGCGACCAACGTGATCCCCGCCGCCGCGCGGGCCGCACTGAACATCCGCTTCAATGACCGCCATACCGGCGCGTCCCTGGAAGCCTGGCTGGGCGCGGTGCTGGCGCAGCACGCGGAAAGGTTCGACTTGGATGTCGCGGTGAGCGGCGAGAGCTTTCTCACCGAGCCGGGGCCGATGGTGGACACGCTGCGCCACGCCGTCGCGCAGGTCGTCGGGCGCGAGCCGGCGCTCGATACCGGTGGCGGCACTTCCGACGCGCGCTTCATCACGCGGCACTGTCCGGTCGCCGAATTTGGCCTGGTCGGTGCGACCATGCACCAGGCCAACGAGTGCGTCCCGGTCTCCGAGTTGCGCGACCTCGCGCGTATCTACGCCGCCGTGCTGGGCGCGTTCCTGTCATGAGCGGCGTGTGGTGAAGGGCGGGCCGGCGCGCGGGGTGGGCGGCGCGCCGAACATTCTGCTCGGCGTGGTGCGGCTGGCGACCGGGCGGGCTGACGGGCTGGCGCAGTTCGGCAGCACATCTCAGGCGTTCCTGACCAGTCTCGCGCCGCTGATCGCCTTCCCTCTGGTGGGGACCGCGCTGCTGATCGCCAATGGCGGCGGGCTGCCGGCTCTCTCCGATCTGCTGGCGACGTTGTGTGCCTTGCTTGCGCCGCCGGTGCTGTCCTGGTGGCTCGCCCGGCTGTGGCGTCGCGAGGCGCTCTGGCTGCGCTTTGCCACGGCCTTCAACTGGTGCCAGTGGGCCATTCCGGTGATGGCCTCCATTCTGCTCGTGGTGCTCGGCTTGCTGATGGCCGTCGGCTTGCCCAACCATGTCGCCGGCATCGTCGCCGTGCTCGGCTTGGTGTCGTACGGGCTGTGGCTGCATTGGTTCCTGGCGCGGCGCGGCCTGGGATTGTCGATCGCGCGGGCCGTGGTGTTCGTGCTCTGCGTCAACCTGGCCACCGCGGCGCTGGTGGTGGGGCCGCGCGTGCTGACCGTGCTGATCAGCCCGGATCAGGGCTGAACGGGTCGCTCGGGTAGCCGATGCCGGTGAGGCACAGCCCGGCGGCCGGCGCGGTCGGTCCGGCGGCGGCGCGGTCCCTGGCCGCGAGCGCCCGCGCGATGTCCTCGGCGCGCCAGCGCCCGCTGCCAACCAGCTCGAGGCTGCCGACCATGTTGCGCACCTGGTGGTGCAGGAAGCTGCGCGCTTCGGCGACGATCTCCACGATATCGCCCTCGCGCCGCACGTCGAGCCGGTCGAGCGTGCGCAGCGGGCTCGTGGCCTGGCAGGCGGCGGCGCGGAATGAGGTGAAATCGTGCCGTCCGAGCAGGAGTTGCGCCGCGGCGTGCATCGCCGCGGCATCCAGCCGAACTCGGGCGTGCCAGACCCGGCCGGCGAGCAGGGCTGGGCGGGCGCGGCGGTCGAGGATGCGATAGCGATAGGACCGGCGGATGGCGGAGAAGCGCGCACTCCAGTCTGGCGGCGCCGGCGATGCCGCCAGCACGGCCACCGGATGCGGCTTCATGTGATAGTTCAGCGCGTCCCGCACGGTGGCGGCTGAAAATGTGTCGGGCAGCGCGATCTGCACCACCTGGGCCTCGGCATGCACCCCGGCATCGGTGCGGCCGGCGACCACGCTGGCCACCGGTCGGCCGCCGTTGAGCCGCGCCGCCGCTGCTTCGAGCACCGATTGGACAGAGAGCCCGGTCGCCTGACGCTGCCAGCCGACGAACGGGCTGCCGTCATATTCGAGCAGCAAGGCCCATCCGGGCATCAGCCGAGCCGAGCGCCACGCGGCAGAGGATGTCCACGCAGGAAAGCGGCGGCATCCATCGCCGCGCGGCCGGGGCGCTGGATGGTGAGCAGCCGCACGGCACCGGTGCCGCAGGCGACCTTCAGTTCCTGGTCGAGCACGGTGCCGGGCTCGCCGGAACCTTCTGCCCGACCGGCTCGCAGCACCTTGAGGATTTCTCCACTTTGCGATGTGAACGTGCCGGGCCAGGGATTGAGCGCCCGGACCTGGCGAAGAACGGCCTCGGCGTCGTGGTTCCAGTCGATCCGTCCATCTTCGCGGGTGAGCTTGGGGGCGTAGGTCGCGCCGATCTCCGGCTGCTGTTGCGGCGATGGGACCTCCGCGAGCGCGCGCAGGATCAGCCGCGCGCCGATGCCGGCGAGCGCGTCGTGCAGCGTGGCCGCGGTCGTGGTGTCGGTGATCGGCACCGCCTCACGCAGCAACATCGGGCCGGTATCGAGCCCGGCATCCATTTGCATGATGGTGATGCCGGTCTCATGGTCGCCAGCGAGGATCGCGGCCTGGATCGGGGCGGCGCCGCGCCAGCGCGGCAGCAGGCTGGCGTGAATGTTGAGGCAGCCTCGGCGCGGCGCGTCGAGCATGGCTTGCGGCAGGATCAGCCCATAAGCGGCGACCACTGCGGCATCGAGATCGAGGGCCGCGAATGCCTCGTGCGCCGCTGGGTCGGTGCGCAACCTCGTGGGTGTCCGCACCTCGATCCCGAGTTGCTCCGCCACGCGATGCACCGGGCAGGGGCGAACCGCGTGGCCTCGGCCAGCGGGGCGGGGCTTCTGGCAATAGACCGCGCGAATGTCGTGGCCGGCATCGTGCAGCGCCTGGAGGGCTGGAACCGCGAAATCGGGGCTGCCCATGAACGCGAGGCGCATCGACGCGCTATCGGCCGACGTCGTCGCGCTTCTGCCGCATCTCCTTAGCCAGGCGGCGCATGATCATATTCCGCTTGAGGTTGGAGAGGTGGTCCACGAACAGCACTCCGTCGAGATGGTCGATCTCGTGCTGCAGGCAGGCCGCCAGCAGGCCGTCGGCCTCGATCTCCTGCCTGGTCCCGGATTGGTCCTGATAGCGGATTTTGGCCCGCGCCGGCCGCGTCACGTCGGCGTATTGGCCGGGCAGCGACAGGCAGCCTTCTTCGCGGGTCGCCAGCTCGTCGCTGAGCCCGATGATCTCCGGGTTGATCAACACGATGGGGTGTGGCTTCTCGTCCGGCATCAGGTCCACTACGGCGAGCCGCAAGCCGGTGCCGACCTGCGGTGCAGCGAGGCCGATCCCGGGCGCGTGATACATTGTGGAGAACATGCGTGGCACCAGATCTCGCACCAGCGCATCGTCGCCCGCCCCCACCGGACGGGCCTTGGCGCGCAGCACCGGATCGGGGGCGATCAGGATGCGCAGCCGCTCGACCGTGTCGTTGCTGTCAATGGGGCTGCCAGTGGGGCTAATGGTGGCGCTCATGGCGGGCATGTAGCGGTCCGTATCGCCTGGATCAACGCCCACCGCCCCCTCTTGCAACGCCGTCAATGGGTTCCAAGATAAATCGCACCGGGATGCCGCGATTGGGTCCCGGTCACGCTTCGCTCGAAGGAGGGGGCCATGACCACCCGAATGTTTACCTCGCCGCTATTCCTGGGCTTCGACCATCTCGAGCAGATGCTCGAGCGGGCCTCCAAATCCTCGTCCGACGGCTATCCGCCCTACAACATCGAGCAGACCGGGCCCACCGGGCTGCGCATCACCCTTGCTGTCGCCGGTTTCACTATGGACGATCTGCAGATCACCCAGGAGGATAACCAACTGGTAATCCGCGGCCGTCAGACTGACGACACGCAAGGCCGGGTGTTTCTGCATCGCGGCATCGCGGCACGGCAGTTCCAGCGGGCCTTCGTGCTGGCCGAGGGGATCGAGGTGAAGGGCGCCTGGCTTGACAACGGGTTGCTGCATATCGACCTCGCCAAGCCGCAACCGGAGTCCCGCGTGAAGACGATCCAGATCGGCCGCCCGGCGGCTAACGGTGCCGGATTGAACGGCGACCGTACCCCGCGCGTTGTCGATAGCGAGCCGGAACAGGAGCAAGGCTGAGCGACCGAACCGAAGTGTCCCTGGACGATCCATCGGGGGCGAACGACCGGGTGCTGCGGGGCAGACCCGGAATTTACCGAGAGCGGCAACGCGGGCTGTTGGAGCCGCGACCGCCAGGAGAAATACGATGAACGTCAATTCCAATGCGCCGAACGACCAGTCGCCGCAGGCCGGCGAGCCCGTCATGATGAACATTCGTCAGCTATCGCCGCAGCAGCTCATGCAGCTCGGGGTGTCGCAGATCGCCTATGTCAAGCAAGTCGACACCGAGGCCGGCGTCGCATTCGCCATTCACGCCGCGGACGGCACCCCGATGGCCATTGCCGCCGATCAGGAGGTCGCCTTTGCCGCCATCCGCCAGCACGAGATGCTGCCGGCGCTAGTGCACTGATCCACCATCCCGTCGCGGGTCGGTCGAAGGGCCACAGGTGAGGCCTTGGCCGGCCCGCGGAAGAGGGATCCGCGAAACGGCTGAACCTCATGCTTCATGCTGATGAGCGCGCCAGGCGTCAGATCGGGGTTGAGATCGGGCGAGTAGGACGGCAAGAACAGGATGCTGGCGCCGCGGGTTTCGATCGCCTCGCGCACGCCAGGCGCTGACCCCGAAGCGCTCGGCCGCCTCGCGCGCTCAGCCCATCCCGCCGCCAGCACGCGCTCACGGAACTCGCGCGAATAGGCCTGGCCGCGCGAATAGGCCTGGCCACGCCGCACGAACCCACCCTCGCCTCCGGTCCTCGCCGGAGATCGAGGAAGCACATATCCACCCCGTCCCGGAAACCCAAAGTCGCTTCCAGAAATACAGAGTGGCTTGGCTGAACCGAGCGGGCCGCGCCGTCCTACTCGCCCTGTGACGGGTCGATCCAGCCGATATGCCCATCCCGCCGCCGGTAAATCACATTGAACTCGCCGGTGGTGCTGTTGCGGAACATCATCACCTGGCGGTCCGCGAGATCGAGCTGCATCACCGCTTCGCCGACGGTCAACCGGCCGATCTCCGTGGGTTTGTCGGCGATCACCGTCGCGTACGCGTCGGTGTCGCCACTCGGCCCAGGGACTAACCCGGCCTCGGTCTCCTGACGCAACACGTATTGCCGCGCCGCTTCCGGTCGGGCGCGGCTGGCGAGGTCGCGTGCATGCTCGTTCACGCGTCGGCGATAGCGGCGCAGGCGCTTGGCGATATGCTCCGCCGCGTCGTCGAACGCCGCGTGCGCGTCCGCCGCCTCGCCCTCGCCCCGCAGGCTGAGGCCGCGGCCGGCGTGGATGTTGATGTCGCATGTGAAGAAACTGCGCGCCCGGCCGAAGGTGACGTGCGCCTCCAGCGCGTGGTCGAAATACTTGCCGGCGACCTGGTCCAGATGCGCCGCGACGCGCTCGCGCAGCGCGTCGGACATCTCCACCTGCTTGCCGGAAACCGTGATCTGCATCGTCTCACCCAGCCTTATGCCTTAGACCCCCGGCGGGCGTCATGCCGGGATGGCTTTCTCCCGCTTGCGCTGCACCGAGCTCGGAATGCGCAACGCCTCGCGGTATTTGGCCACGGTCCGGCGCGCGATGTCCACGCCTTCGCCACGCAACGCCAAAACGATCGCGTCATCCGACAAGATGCTGTCCGGCGTCTCCGCGAGGATCATGCCGCGGATGCGGTGACGCACCGCCTCGGCGCTGTGGGCCTCCCCGGAGGTGCCGTTGATCGCCGTGGTGAAGAAGTATTTGAGCTCGAACGTGCCGCGCGGCGTCGCGATGTATTTGTTGGCGGTGACGCGGCTGACCGTGCTCTCGTGCATCTCCACCGCCGCGGCGATGTCGCGCAGGATCAGCGGCCGCAGATGGGCGACGCCGTGCCGCAGAAAACCGTCCTGCTGGCGGATGATCTCGCTCGCCACCTTGAGAATGGTCTGCGCCCGCTGCTGCAGCGACTTCACCAGCCAGTTCGCTGATTGCAGCTGCTCAGCGATGAAGCCGCGATCCTCCCGGGCCGCGAGGGGCGCCACCCGAGCGTAAAAGCGCTGGTTGACCAGCACGCGAGGCAGGGTGTCCGGGTTCAACTCCAGCATCCAGCCGCCGTCTGGCGCGGGCCGCATGAGCACGTCGGGGATCAGGGTCTGCGGCGGCGCGGCGTCATAGGCCGCTCCCGGCTTGGGATCGAGCTGGCGGATCTCGGCCACCATGTCGGCCAGATCCTCGGCGTCGACGCCGCAGACACTCAGCAGGTGGCGCATGTCGCGTCGCGCCAGTGCGTCCAGATTGTCGAGCAGGGCCGCCATCGCGGGGTCAAGCCGGTTGCGCTCGGCGAGCTGTGCCGCCAGGCATTCCTTGAGGTCGCGCGCGAACAACCCCACCGGATCGAAGCGCATCATTCGGGCTCGCACCGCCTCGACCCGATCGAGCGGGATACCCATTGCCCGAGCGACTGCCGTCGGCTCCGCTGTCAGTCGTCCGGCGGGGCACAGCAAGGCGATCAGATGGGCGCCGATCATCCGGTCGACCGGGTCGTCGAAGCCGAGGCGAAGCTGCTCGCCGAGATGCTCGCGCAGGCTGGGCGGGCTTTCCGCCATGTCCTGAACGTCGCGCCCGTCATCGCCGAAATCATGTGCGCCGCCACGGCCCGAGCCGGCGAAGGAGGATGGTTCGCCATCGCTTGGTCCGCCCGCATCGTAACGCTCGGCGTGCTCGTTGACGTCAAGCGGATCGGCGCCCCGTTCGGGCAAGGTCGCGGCACCTGCAAGATCGGCGGTGTCGGGCTCGATGGGATTCCGCTCGGGCCGCTGGTCCGGCGCCGCGGCATCGTTTGACACCCGCTCCGATCGCTCATCCCGCTCCAGCAGCGGGTTGCGCTCGAGCTCCTGCTCGACGAAGGCGGCGACCTCCAGGTTGGTGAATTGCAGCAGCTTGATCGCCTGACGCAGCTGCGGCGTCATGATCAGCGACTGGGTCTGCCGGAACTCGAGCCTGGGGCCGACCGCCATCGTCAGTGCGTCCGGTGGAGGAGGCGGCGGCCTCCGGTCGGGTCAGGCTGGATCAGATACGGGCGGTACATAGCGCCTGTTTACAGGCTGAATCTTTCCCCGAGGTACACACGACGCACGCCTTCATGCGCCACCACCTCCTGGGGCCGACCCTCCATCAGCACCTGGCCGTCGTGCATGATGTAGGCCCGGTCGATGATCTCCAGCGTCTCGCGGACATTATGGTCGGTGATCAGCACGCCGATGCCGCGGTCCTTGAGATGGGAGACCAGCTCCCGGATTTCCGCCACCGCGATCGGGTCGATGCCGGCCAGTGGCTCGTCGAGCAGGATGTAGCCGGGCTGCGAGGCTAGCGCGCGGGCGATCTCCACCCGTCGCCGTTCGCCGCCCGATAGTGCCAACGCAGGGGTGCGCCGCAGATGTGCGATGCCGAACTCGGCCAGCAGCTCGTCGAGCAGCAGGCGCCGCCGGTCGGGGTCAGGCTCCACCACTTCGAGGGCGGCCATGATGTTCTGCTCGACGTTGAGGCCGCGGAACACGCTGGCCTCCTGCGGCAGGTAGCCGATGCCGAGCCGAGCGCGCCGGTGCATCGGCAGGGTGGTGATGTCGGCGCCGTCCAGGCTGATCGCGCCGGTGTCGGGCCGCACCAGGCCGACGATCATGTAGAAGGTCGTCGTCTTGCCGGCGCCGTTCGGCCCGAGCAGCCCGACCGCCTCGCCGCGCCGCACTCGGATCGAGACGTTCCGCACCACGGGGCGCTTCTTGTAGGTCTTGCCGACGCCGCGCGCGACCAGCCCGCCGCGACCCTGAAGCAGGCGAAGCTCCGCCGCCTGCCGCGGCGTGCTCATGGCTTGGGTCCCTTGGCGGGCGCCGGCGGATTCTTCTGGCCCTCCGGGCCGCCCGTGGCGCTTTGGGCGTCGTTCGGCACGACGAGGCCGTGCACCCGTCCGGCGTTGCCGGAGATCAGGCGGGAGATGCCGGTCTTTAAGTTCACTTCCGCTTCCGCTCCATTCAACTGGTTCTGGCCGCGCGTGATCCGCACATTGCCCCCGAGGCGGGCAATGCCGGTATCCGGGACGTAGACGGCGCGATCGCCGGTGACCGTCTCGGTCGCGGTGCGGACCGAGACGTTGCCGAACGCCTCCACCTTCTGCAGCTTGCCCGAGGCGGCGATCGGGTCGTCAGGCGCCTTGGGCGGTGGGCTCTGCACGGCCGCCTTGGTCGCCTGGGAAGACGTGCCCGTGTTGGGCTGGCCCTCGCTGGTGTAGGCGACCAGCGTGTCGGCGGCGAGCCGCCTGCCATCCTTGGTGACGACCACCGCCTCGCCGCGCGCCACCGCCATGTGCTTCTGCGCCCAGTATTCGAGGTCGTCGCGCGCGGTCAGCACGTCATTCGGGGTCGTGAGCTTGAGATGGCGTCCAGTCATGACCAGCACGGCCTGATCGAGGTCGTAGGTCGCGCGATCTCCCTCCGCGTGGTCCGTGGGCGTGAAGATGTGGACGTTGCCCTCGGCCTCGACCCGGTAGATCTCATTGCCCGAGGTATCGGAGTCGCCGAGCGTCACCGCGCCGCCGGAGGCCTGCGGTTGCGGCGCCGGCTTTTCGGCTCCGGGTGCCGCGGGCTTCTTGCGGTAGTGCGCGATGAGACGGTCGGCTGTCACTGTCACGTCGCCGCGCACCGCGCGCGCGTTGCCCCGAGCGATCACCTCCTGTTCGTTCTGCCGCCACTCGATGCCGTCGGATGCGGTGACGGCGATCGGGCCGCCATGCGAAAGATCGAGCTGCTGCGCCCGACCGGGGGGGGCGGACAGCAACAGGAATGGCAGGCCGAGCAGGAGCGCCCACGACTTGGCGATCATTGTTCGTGCCCGTTCATCACCAGACGCGCCGGCCCGGGAAACTGGGCGACGGCGCCCTTGTCGGTCACCGTGAAGCCCACCGCGTCCAGCGTGCCGAACGGACCCTCGGCATGGACCGGCTCGGCGCTGGTCGCGGCACCGTTCCGCAGATCGATGGTGGCGCTTTGCGTCCGCATCGTTGTGCCGTCGTCGCGATACAGGAACACGTGACCCGATAGATCCAACAAGTTCTGCCGCTGTATGAACACGCCCTTGTCCGCCTGCAGCATCATCCAGGTGCCGTTCTGCAGCGCCACGTCGCCTTTCGGGTCGGTGAGGTTGATCCGGTCCTGATTCGCCTGCGTCGCAGTTGACGCAGTGATTGTGTAGGGGCGGTTCCGCTCGTCGACCCCGTGATAGCGCGCGTCGGTCACCTGTGCACCGTCGACCGCGCCCGCCATGCGGTGCATGGCAAGGCGGGCCTGCTCCTTGGCGCGGTCGAACTCTGGCCATAGCGCAATGCTGGAGAGCAGCGCGAGGGCAGCCATCGGCAGCAGCCACTTGGTCGCCGTCACCAGCAGGCGCCGCCGGGCGATGCCGCCGGGGGTTGGTGGCCGGCGTTGGCGCCCTGCTGTCGAGGAGAGCAGTCGCTCGCCGGGACGGCGGCCGGCGGCAGCCGGGGGCGTTTGGGCGGGCATGGTCACGCGATGCCCGCGCGGAGCAGGTCGTGAACGTGCAGGATGCCGACCGGCCGCCCTGCCGGGTCTACCACGAACAGCGTCGTGATCGGACGCGAACGCGCGTTCATCTCGTGCAGCGCCTCCGCCGCCAGGGCGTCCGGCCCGATGATGCGTGGCGAGACCGTCATCACCTCGCCAGCGCGGCGCGCGAAAAGGTCGGGGCCGATGGCCCGCCGCAGATCGCCGTCGGTGATGATGCCGACGAGGCGCTGCCGGTCATCGACCACGCCCAGGCAGCCAAAGCGCTTCTCCGTCATCAGCAGGAGGGCGCGGTCCATCGGCATGTCCGGCGCGGCCAGCGGTACGGCGTCTCCCGAATGCATGAGATCGCGCACCCGCCGGAGCCGCGCGCCGAGCCGGCCGCCTGGATGAAACTGCCGGAATTCGGCGGCGGTGAAGCCGTGCCGCGTCAGCAGCGCCACCGCCAGCGCGTCGCCGAGTGCCATCTGCATCGCGGTGCTGGTGGTCGGTGCGAGCCCCATCGGGCAGGCCTCGGCGGTCGCCGGCAGCAGAAGAGCCACGTCCGCCGCCTCCGCCAGGGCGGAGTCGGGCCGGGCGGTGATCCCGATCAGCGGCAGTCCGAAGCGGCGTGCGTGCGCGACCAGATCGGCCAGCTCCACGGTCTCGCCCGAGTTGGAGAGGGCGAGCACGGCGTCGCCCGGCACGATCATGCCGAGATCGCCATGCGATGCCTCGGCGGGATGGACGAACAGGGCCGGCGTTCCGGTAGAGGCCAAGGTGGCGGCGATCTTGCGAGCGACGTGCCCGGACTTTCCCATACCGGAAACCACGATCCGGCCCGACACGGCGGCCAGCAGTTCGACCGCTCGATTGAAGCTGCCGTCGAGCGATGCGGCGAGGGCGCGTAGGCCGGCCGCCTCCGTCGCGAGCACGCCGCGGGCCACGTCCAGATCGTCGGTCTCGGTGGCGAGCACAGCGGTCATGCGGCCGTATTTCCCTCAGCGGCGCCCAGTCAGCGAGGCCGTATCACCCGTCCTGTATGGGCACGCATCCGGGGTCGGTCAACTGTTTTGCGGTGCAACATTAAATTCTAGACAAGAATCATGCCACTTCCCGCCAGGACGACAACTCAGTGCGAAAAGATGTCGGGGTCCTCGTATCCCAAGAGATCGAGTCGGCCGCGCGCCGGCAGGAAGGCGAAGCAGGCCTCGGCCAGAGTCAACCGCTCCTCGCGCCGCAGCAAGGCTTCGAGCTTGGCCCAAAGCGCGTGCAGGTGCAGCACGTCGGAGGCGGCGTAGGCAAGCTGTTCGGGGCTGAGTTCCACGGCGCCCCAGTCGGAGGTCTGCTGCTGCTTCGAGAGCTCGACGCCAAGCAACTCCTTGCAGAGATCCTTGAGCCCGTGGCGGTCGGTGAAGGTGCGGACCAGCTTCGCCGCTATCTTGGTGCAACGGACGGGCGCGACGGTGATGCCGAGGCTGTGCTGCAGCACCGCCACGTCGAACCGCGCGAAGTGCATCAGCTTCATCACCTCGGGCGAGGCGAGCAGGCGGGCGAGGTTGGGGCACTCGAAGCCGCGCCCGCCGAGCGAAGGCGGCACCAACTGCACCAGATGCGCGTGGCCGTCGCCGGCCGAGAGCTGCACCAGGCAGAGCCGGTCGCGATGCGGGTTGAGTCCCATCGTCTCTGTATCCACGGCGACCACCGGACCGAGATCAAGCCCGTCCGGCAGGTCATGGCGGTGCAGGTGGATGGTGCCGTTCGGCATGAACTGGGTGATTCCGCTCACGTGACGCTCGCATCCGTTGGTGCCCAGGAGAAGACTCGAACTTCCACGACCTTGCGGCCACAGGTACCTGAAACCTGCGCGTCTACCAATTCCGCCACCTGGGCAAGGCTGCGGTCCCTCCGGCACCGAGAGCGGGCATCGGGTGGGCGCGCGATGTAGCGCCCGCCCGGTGCTCCGTCAACCGGATCGGATGCTTGAGGCGCAACGGATGCGCGCATATCAAGAGCACGACACGATTCAGGACTTGACGCCGCCCCCGCGTGCAGCGGGGCGCGACACAGACAGGAGCGGTGCAACATGGTCGCATCCGGGGCGACACGGAGCGTGGCGACGGTTTTCGGCGGGTCCGGGTTTATCGGCCGCTATGTGGTCAAGCGGCTGGCGGCGCAGGGCTACGTGGTGCGCGTCGCGGTGCGCGACCCGGAAGCGGCGCTGTTCCTCAAGACGATGGGTGCGGTGGGCCAGGTGGTGCCGCTCTATGCCTCGGTCGCGAACGAGGCGACCGTGGCGCGCGCGGTCGAGGGGGCGGCCCTCGTGGTGAGCTTGGCCGGCATTCTCGCCGAGCGTCGGCGCGGGGATTTCGAGCGGGTGCAACACCAGGGCGCCGCGCATGTCGCGCGGCACTCGGCGGCGGCCGGGGTTGCCCGGCTGGTCCATGTCTCGGCGATCGGCGCCGACGCGGCGAGCCCGAGCGGCTACGCATCGAGCAAGGGAAAGGGCGAGCAGGCAGTCCGCGACGCCTATCCGGCGGCGACGATCCTGCGGCCCTCGGTGGTGTTCGGGCCAGAGGATGCATTCTTCAACCGGTTTGCGGGTATGGCGCAAATCCTGCCCTTCATGCCGGTGATTTCTGGGGAGACGCGGTTCCAGCCCGTGTATGTCGGCGACGTGGCGGATGCGGCGATGGCCTCGCTCGGGCGGTCAGATGCGGCGGGCGCCATTTTCGAGCTCGGTGGACCGCGTGTGTGGTCCTTCCGCGAACTCCTCTCCTACGTACTCGCCGAAACCCGCCGTCGGCGCCGGATGGTGACGGTACCGATGGGGCTGGCGCGGCTCCAGGCGGCCGTGCTGGAGATGCTGCCAGGCCAGATGTTGACCCGCGATCAGCTCCTGCTGCTTGCCCACGATAACGTTGCCTCACCCGAGTTGCCCGGCTTGGTCGAGCTCGGGATCGTGCCGACGCCGGTGGAACTCGTGGTGCCGCGTTATCTGCGCCGTTACCGGCCGGGAGGCGGAAAGCGGGAGCTCCTGCCGGAGGAGGCAGAAAGGTCCGAAACGGACATGTTTCCGCGGGATCGGGCCATCGAGCCCACACGAGCATAGCAGCTCTCGTGAAAATAGGGCAGCTAATCTGGCCTTAATGACCATGAAGGAGTCGAGTTTCGCGAGCGAGGCGTCTATATCGGTCTGGCGCGGCGGGCCGGTGTCCTGTTCGTGCCCGGCGTTTGCCGGCGACGGAGGGAAGAATGGCCGAACGCATGCTGAAATTCGTCCACGTGTCCCAGCAGACCCCGGAGAAGCGCGGGGTCAATGAGCGCCGGGAGGATTTTAACGAGATATACCGGTCCTATGCCCAGGCGCAGGCGGCCGTGCAGGCGAGCCGGTGCAGCCAATGCGGCGTGCCGTTCTGCTCGGTGCATTGCCCGCTCGGCAATCACATCCCTGACTGGCTGAAGCTCACCGCAGACAACCGGCTGGAAGAGGCCTACGAGGTCAGCTCCTCGACCAACAACTTCCCCGAAATTTGCGGCCGGATCTGCCCGCAGGACCGGCTCTGCGAGGGCAACTGCGTCATCGAGAAGGGGTTCGAGAGCGTCACCATTGGCGCGGTCGAGCGATACATCACGGACACGGCCTTTGAGCGCGGCTGGGTGCGGCCGGTTCGGCCCCGTCGCGAGCTGCCGCAATCCGTCGGTATCATTGGCGCCGGGCCAGCTGGCCTCTCCGCTGGCGAGCAGCTGCGCCGCCAGGGTTATCAGGTGACCGTTTACGACCGTTACGACAGGGTCGGCGGCCTGATGATCTACGGCATTCCCAACTTCAAGCTGGAAAAGGAAATCGTGCTCCGCCGCTGGAAGTTGCTGGAGGAGGGCGGCCTCCGCTTCGTGCTGAACTGCGAGATCGGCCGGGACGTGACGATGGCCGAGCTGCGCTCGCGGCACGACGCGGTGTTGATCGGCACCGGCGTCTACAAGGGCCGCGATATCGGCGGCCCTGGTGCCGGGCTGCCCGGCATCGTCAAGGCGATGGACTATCTCACCGCTTCCAACCGTCACGGACTCGGCGACGCGGTGCCCGAATTCGCCTCCGGGCAGCTCGACGCCAAGGGGCGGGATGTCGTGGTGATCGGCGGCGGCGATACGGCGATGGATTGCGTCCGCACCGCCGTTCGCCAGGGCGCCAGGTCGGTGACGTGTCTCTATCGCCGCGACCGCGCCAACATGCCGGGCTCGATGCGCGAGGTGAACAACGCCGAGGAGGAGGGCGTCGACTACGCCTGGCTCGCCGCGCCCGAGGCATTCGTCGGCGATGACCACGTGACCGGCGTACGCGCGGTGCGAATGCATCTCGGCCTGCCCGACGCCTCCGGCCGCCAGTCCGTCGAGCCGCTGGAAGGCAGCCATTTCATCGCGAAAGCGGACCTGGTGATCAAGGCACTCGGCTTCGACGCCGAGGACCTGCCGGCGATGTTCAACGAGCCGGATCTCGCCGTCACGCGCTGGGGCACACTGAAGGTCAATCATCGCACCTTCATGACTAGCCTGCCCGGCGTGTTCGCCGCCGGCGACATCGTGCGGGGCGCCAGCCTCGTCGTCTGGGCGATCCGCGACGGGCGCGACGCCGCCGCGCAAATCCATAAATACATCCAGGCCAGCAACGCCGCCCTCGCGGCCGCCGCCGACTGAGCGGGAAATCACCGTCATGAGCGACAACATCGAATCCGGCCCCGCATTTCTCGACACCTGGAACCGCAATGCGGACGCGCTGCGCCAAACCTACGATCCGTCGCAGGAGCACGATGCCTGCGGCGTCGGCTTGATCGCGGCACTCGACGGCAAGAAGCGCCGCGATGTCGTGCAGGCCGGCATCGACGCACTGAAGGCGGTGTGGCATCGCGGCGCGGTCGATGCCGACGGCAAGACCGGCGACGGCGCCGGCATCCACATTGAAATCCCGCAGGATTTCTTCGCGGAGGTGGTGGAGCGCGGCGGCGACAAGGTGAAGTCGGGACCGATCGCGGTCGGCCAGGTGTTCCTGCCGAAGACCGACCTCGGCGCGCAGGAGCGCTGCCGGCAGATCGTCGAGACCGAGATCCTCAATTTCGGCTACGCGATCTATGGCTGGCGGCAGGTGCCGATCAACGTCGATTGCATCGGCGAGAAGGCGAACGCGACGCGGCCCGAGATCGAGCAGATCATGATCTGGAACGCCAAGCGCTCGACTGAGCAAGAGTTCGAGCGCGACCTCTACGTGATCCGGCGGCGTATCGAGAAGCAGGCGATCGCGGCACAGATTTCCGAGCTGTACTTCTGCTCGCTGTCGTCGCGCTCGATCATCTACAAGGGCATGTTCCTAGCCCAGAGCCTGACCGAGTTCTATCCCGACCTGCTCGATCCGCGCTTCATCTCCCGCTTCGCGATCTATCATCAGCGCTACTCGACCAACACCTTCCCGACCTGGCGGCTCGCGCAGCCGTTCCGGATGCTTGCGCATAACGGCGAGATCAACACCGTCAACGGCAACATCAACTGGATGAAGAGCCACGAGACGCGGCTCGCCGATGAATCGCTCGGCGCGTTCATCGAGGACATCAAGCCGGTGGTGCAGGCCGGCGGCTCGGATACCGCGACCTTGGACAACGTATTCGAGCTGCTGGTGCGCGCCGGGCGGGATGCGCCGATGGCGAAGGCGCTGATGATCCCGGCGAGCATCGGCCAGGACGCGACGATGCCGCAAGCCCATCGCGACATGTTTCTCTACTGCAATACGGTGATGGAACCGTGGGACGGGCCGGCGGCGATCGCGGCGACCGATGGGCGCTGGGTGATCGCCGGGCTCGACCGCAACGGGCTCCGGCCGCTGCGCTACACCATCACTTCGAATGACATGCTGATCGTCGGCTCCGAGACCGGCATGGTGAAGGTCGATCCGGCCGACGCGATCGAGAAGGGACGCGTCGGTCCCGGCCAGATCATCGGCGTCGATCTGGAGAACGCTCGGTTCTACCGCGACGACGAACTCAAGGACGCGCTTGCGGCACGCCATCCGTACGGCGAATGGTCGAAGCGGATGACGGTGATCGACAATATCGTCAAGACCGACGAGCCGGAGCCGGTGCTCTATCAGGGCGAGGAGCTGCGCCGACGCCAGCTTGCCGTCGGCTTCACCCTCGAGGAGATGGAGATGATCCTCCATCCGATGGTGGAGGACGGCCAGGAGCCGGTCGGCAGCATGGGAGACGACACGCCGATTGCGGTGCTGTCGGGCGCCTATCGCGGCTTGCACCATTATTTCCGCCAGACCTTCAGCCAAGTCACCAATCCGCCCATCGACAGCCTGCGGGAAACCCGGGTGATGACGCTCAAGACTCGGCTGGGCAATCTCGGCAACGTGCTGGATGCGGCCTCCAGCCAGTTCGACATGCTGCAGCTCGAAAGTCCGGTGCTGTCCACCGCCGAGTTCCGCGCGATGGCGGCATTCATGGGCAGCTCTGCCTGCGTCGTGGACTGCACCTTCCCGGCGGCCGATGGCGAGACAGGCTTGCGCGCCGCCTTGGAGCGCATCCGGCGCGAGGCCGAAGAAGGGGTACGGGCCGGCTGCACGCATGTGATTCTGACGGACGAGTACGCCGGCGCCGAACGGGCGGCGATCCCAATGATTCTCGCCACCGGCGGCGTGCACACCTACCTTGTCCGCCAGAGCCTGCGTACCTTCACCAGCCTAAACGTACGCAGCGCCGAGTGCATGGACGTGCATTATTTCGCGGTGCTGATCGGCGTCGGCGCGACCACGGTGAATGCCTATCTCGCACAAGAGGCGATAGCCGACCGGCATCGTCGCGGCCTGTTTGGCGACATGAGCCTCAAGGCTGCCGTGCAACGCTACAAGAAGGCGGTGGACAAGGGCCTGCTCAAGATCATGTCCAAGATGGGAATCAGCGTGATCTCCTCCTATCGCGGCGGCTACAATTTCGAGGCCATCGGCCTGTCGCGCGCGCTGGTCGCGGAGTTCTTTCCCGGGATGCAGTCGCGCATTTCCGGCATCGGGCTATCGGGCATCGCGCGCAAGGGGCTCGAGCTGCACGAGCGCGCCTGGAACGCCGATGTCGTCACCTTGCCCGTTGGGGGCGTCTACAAGATGCGCCGGCGCGGCGAGACGCACGCCTTCGAGGGCAACCTCATCCATCTGCTGCAAAGCGCTGTGCAGACCGACAGCTATGGGATGTATCGCCGCTATTCCGACGAGGTGCGCAAGCTGCCTCCCGTGGCTCTACGCGATCTGCTCGACTTCCGCTATCAGAGCGCCAAGCCGATCCCGGTCGACGAGGTCGAGAGCATCACCGAGATCCGCAAGCGGCTGGTGGCACCTGGCATCTCGCTCGGCGCGCTGAGCCCGGAGGCGCACGAGACATTGTCGATCGCCATGAACCGCATCGGCGCGCGCTCCGACAGCGGCGAGGGCGGCGAAGACCCGGCGCGCTACAAGCCGCGTCCGAACGGCGATAACGCATCGTCGGCGATCAAGCAGATCGCGTCCGGCCGCTTCGGCGTCACGGCGGAGTACCTCAACAACTGCCGCGAAATCGAAATCAAGATCGCCCAGGGCGCCAAGCCCGGCGAGGGCGGACAGCTGCCCGGCTTGAAGGTCTCGGAGCTGATCGGTCGGCTGCGCCACTCGCAGCCTGGCGTCATGCTCATCAGCCCGCCACCGCACCACGACATCTACTCGATCGAGGATCTGGCGCAGCTCATCTACGACCTCAAGCAGATCAACCCGGACGCCACAGTCTGCGTGAAACTCGTGTCGCGCAGCGGCATCGGCACCATCGCGGCGGGTGTCGCCAAGGCGAAGGCCGACGCCATTCTCATCTCCGGTCATTCCGGCGGCACCGGCGCGAGCCCGCAGAGCTCGATCAAATACGCCGGGCTACCCTGGGAGATGGGGCTGTCGGAGACGCATCAGGTGTTGATGCTGAACCGGCTGCGCCATCGCGTGAAGTTGCGCACCGATGGCGGCATCAAGACCGGGCGCGACGTGGTGATCGCGGCAATGCTGGGTGCGGAGGAGTTCGGCATCGGTACGGCGAGCCTGGTGGCGATGGGCTGCATCATGGTGCGCCAGTGCCACTCGAACACTTGCCCGGTCGGCGTCTGCACGCAGGACGAAAAGCTGCGGGCGAAATTCGACGGTTCGCCGGAGAAGGTGATCAACCTGTTCTCCTTCATCGCCGAGGACGTGCGCAACATCCTCGCCGCGCTTGGCTTCCGTAAGCTTGAGGAGGTGGTTGGGCGCACCGACCTGCTGCACCAGGTCAGCCGCGGCGCGGAGTTCCTCGACGATCTTGACCTCAACCCGCTGCTGGCGCAAGCCGATCCCGGTCCGTTCGCCCGGTTCTGCACCCAGGACGGGCGCAACGAGGTGCCCGAGACCCTGGACGCGCAGATGATCTCTGACGCCGCCGCGCTCTTTGAGCACGGCGAGAAGATGCAGCTCACCTACACCATCCGCAACACGCACCGCGCAATCGGCACGAAGATTTCGTCCAAGATCACTCGTCGCTTCGGCATGACCGGCTTGCAGCACGGGCACCTGACCGTGCGGCTGCGTGGCTCGGCGGGCCAGTCGCTCGGCGCCTTCGCGGTGCAGGGGCTCAAGCTCGAAGTGCTGGGCGACGCCAATGACTATGTCGGCAAGGGCCTCTCGGGCGCGCGTATCGTGGTGCGGCCGGCGCCCTCGTCGCTGCTGCGGAGCAACGAGAACACCATCATCGGCAACACCGTGCTGTACGGCGCGACCGCGGGAACGCTGTTCGCGGCCGGGCAGGCGGGCGAGCGGTTCGCGGTGCGCAACTCCGGCGCCGATGCGGTGGTCGAGGGCTGCGGTTCCAACGGCTGCGAGTACATGACCGGCGGGACGGTGGTGATCCTCGGCGCGGTCGGTGACAATTTCGGTGCGGGTTTCACCGGCGGCATGGCCTTCGTCTACGACCCCGACGAGCTGTTCGAGAAGCGCGTCAACCCCGATACGCTGACCTGGCAGCGGGTCTCCTCGGCGCATTGGGAGAAGGTGGCGCGCGACCTGGTGGCGGCGCATGTCGAGGCGACGTCGAGCCGCTACGCGACTATGCTGCTGCACGACTGGGACCGTACCCTGCCTCGCTTTTGGCAGGTGGTGCCAAAGGACTATGTCAGATACCTGCCCGTCTCGCTGTCGGATGCGCCGGAGGAACTGGCGATGCCAGCCTGACTGGGCCGGTTTGCGTCGAACGCCGCTTCTCCCGACAGGGGAGCGGCGTTTTCCTTTTGACGCAACGGTTGGGCCTCGGGCAATCATTGCGCCGCCACGAATGAGCCGCATGATGCCCGAATTTCCGCCACGCCATCAGGTCTCCATCGTCGCCTGCGCGCGCTGGGAGATCGAGGCAATCACCGAGTGGCTGCTGTATCACCGCTCGATCGGCTTCGATCACGTCTATCTCTACTGCAACGACGACGATCCCGCCGAGCTCTACGCCGAGGTGCTGCCGTTCCTGCAGGGCGACAATCCGTTCGTCACCTTCCGGCACCACCCGTTTCAGGGGCAGCAGTTTCATATGTATATGCATTGCCTTCGCGCTCATAAGGATGAGAGCGAGTGGGTGATGTTCCTCGACGTCGACGAGTTCCTCTGCATCCGAGGCTCGAACAGCATCAAGGCCTTGCTGAGCGAGGTTCCGGAGGATTGGGACAGCATCTCGTTCAACTGGCAGATGTTCGGCAACAGCGGAAACAAGCAGCGCTCGCGCGGCAGCGTGTTGCTGAACCACACGCAACGCGAGGCCGAGCTCAAGTTCACCTGCAAGACCTTGACCCGAACGGCGGCGATCGACCTCTCCCGCATCGAGCACAAGACCTTCATCTGGCATCATTGGGAAGATGGTTTGTTCGGCGCGATGCGCCGCTACAACGTGCTCGGCGTTCCGGTTGCCGAGGTCCGCGGACAGGATGAAGGGCGAAGTTACATCGCGATCGAAGAGAACCGTCAACGCGTCTACGACCGTGCCGTGATTCACCATTACGCCTTTCGGTCCGAGGACGACTACTTGAGACGCGCCGAACGCGGAAGCCTAGGAGAGTTCACCGGTCAGGCGCGGTATCGCGGTGTGCACGAGGCCGGGCAGGCGGCGCAGAACCTGCAGCTGCTGAACGTGGTGCGGGACACCACGTTGGCCGATTACTGGCGGGACTATCTTGCACGCGCACAAGCAACCAGGGTGATCCCCCCACCGCGCTCACCCAACTTGGCCCTCGGCAAGCCGGCCGATCAAAGCTCGGTCTCGGAATGGTCGATCGGTCGAACGACAATCAAGGACGCGGCCGGTGCGGTGAGTGGCAGGATCACCGGCGGACATCAATTCCATACGCAGTTCGAGGCTTATCCGTGGTGGAGCGTCGATCTGCTCGGTGTCGCGCGCATCGAGGAAATCCGCATCTACAACCGGGTGGACAGCGTGGGTTGTGCCAGACGGCTGCGCCACTTCTTCATCGAAATCTCTCTCGACGGCGCGGATTGGTCGATGGTGTACACTAAGCACGACGAGCGGATGATTGGCGGGGCCGACGGGTTGCCGCTCATCATCGCGTTCGACGCCCCGGTCGCCGCGCGCTTCCTGAAACTCACCGTAGTCGATTCCGCCTTTCTGCATCTCGATCAGGTCGAGGTGTACGGCGAGGCGGCGCCCGGAATGCCCGACGGGTTTGTCGATCCCGATGGCGACGAAATGCCGACGGGTCCACGCGTCGCCGCGTCCTCGTCCATGACCGCTGCGGTGCCAAAGATGGGTAATCGCACGACGGATGCGATCGTGCATGTCGCGTCGCGCGGCAGGATGGCCAACCAGATGATGCAATTCATGGCGGCGCACGCGCTGGCCTCGCGCGTGCCAGGATGCCGCATCTCCGGGGTCGATCTGCCGAATTGGGGCATATCGCATCCCGTGGTACCGCGGCCGGACGGGATGGCGGATCAGCGCGTCATCCGCGTCGGTCCGCTGGACATGCGGGTCGACATTGCGAGTTTGTCAGCCAGACTGCGGAGCGGGGAAATCACGCGGGTCGAAATCGACAGTTATGCGCAGCATCTGCACAACTTCTTGCCCGCCCAGGCATACGGCGAAATCTTCTCGCCGCCAGTCGCGGACGTGGAGGGATTCGGGCCGGACCAGCTCGTCATCAACATCCGCGGCGGCGAGATCCTGCAAGCACCGCATCCCGACTACACGCTGATCCCGCTGGAGTTCTATCAGGCGCTAACCGTCGAGACCGGGCTGCGACCGGTGTTCATGGGCCAGATCGGTGCCAATCCGTACGTCGAGCGGTTGCGCCGTGCCTTTCCGGACGCGCCGTTCCTTCCGAGCCGAGGTCCGGTAAGGGATTTCGAGATCATCCGCCGTTCGCGGAACATCGTGGTCAGCGTCAGCACCTTCTCGTGGCTCGCGGCGTGGCTGTCGGATGCGGACCAGATTTTCCTGCCGATGACCGGCTTCTATAACCCAGCGCAATTTCCCGAAATCGACCTGCTGCCGCTGCACGATCCGCGCTATCGCTTCTACCTGTTCCCGGTGAACTACGCCGTGCCGGTCGAGCAGCACGAAGTGGCGCATCACGCGCTCGGCGGCACGTGGCGCTACATGCGTCCCGAGATGATCGAGGAACTGCGCGCCCGGTTCCCGCGGTTCGGCAGCCCCATACGGCTATTCCACGCCGCGTTCGACGAGGAATTCTACCTGGGTCGGAATCAGGGCGTGCGCGAGGCGGTGGCGCGCGGCGCATTCAAGAGCGGCTTCGAGCACTACGTGATGTTCGGCTATTTCGAGCGGCGCGATCCGTTTCCTCTCGACAAGGCTTGGTACGGGCGGCAGTACCCGCTCGCCGCCATCGAGGTGGGCCAGGGGGACTTCGCCGATTTTCACCATCACTATCTCGCGGTAGGGCGGGAGCGGGGCCACGCGGCTGTTCCACCATTGGAGCGGGAATAACGTCGCGAGTCCGGCTTGGCGCGGCGCGGGCGCGGTGCCATAAGCAGGGCGATGCGGTACCTCTATCATCTCCCGCTGTCCCCGTTTTCGCGCAAGATCCGTCTGGTGCTTTCCGAGAAGCGCCTGCCGTTCGAGCTGCGCATGGAGAAGGTGTGGGAGCGGAGGCCGGACTATCTCGAGCTGAACCCGGCCTGCACAGTGCCGACCCTGCTCGAGGATAACGGCCTCGCGATCCCCGATTCGGGGGTGATCTGCGAATATCTCGAAGAGGCCTATCCCGACATCTCGCTGCTCGGCCGGACGCTTGCCGAGCGGGTCGAGGTGCGCCGGCTCGTTGCCTGGTTCGACGGCAAGTTCGCCGAGGAGGTTTCCAAGAACCTGGTTGGCGAGAAGTTCATGAAGCGGCTTGCCGGTCGCGGCAACCCAGACGCGAATGCGTTGCGCATCGGCTACACGGCGTTGCGCCACCATCTCCAATACATTGGCTGGCTGGCGGAGACGCGGAAGTGGCTCGGGGGGGCGAACATCTCGTTGACCGACTTCGCTGCGGCCGCGCATCTCTCGGTGATCGACTTCGCCGGCGATGTCGATTGGAGCGTGTCGCCCGCTGCGCGGGACTGGTACGCGCGGGTGAAGTCCCGGCCATGTTTTCGGGGTGTTCTCGCCGACCGGGTTCCCGGCATCACGCCGCCGGCGCACTATGCCGATCTGGACTTCTGACCTATCGGCTGACCGGTCCCGCGTCGAGCAGTGCGAGGTTCTGCTCGGCTAGGTCGGCGGTCGCCGTGTCGGCGGCCAGCGTCTTGGCCCGATCCCAATCTTCCCGCGCCCCGGCCGTATCGCCGGCCAGCTTGCGTTCGATGCCGCGCTCCAGCAGCGCCTCGGGGTTGTCGGGATCAAGCGCGATGGCCCGGTCGATGTCCTCCCGGGCGCGCGGCAACCGGCTCTCATTCCGCCACGCGGCGGCGCGGAACACCAGCGCATCCACCCGCTCGGGATCGAGCGCGAGCGCGTGATCGAGGTCATCGATCGCGTCCATGTAGCGTTCCATCGTGGCGGCCGTGATCGAGCGGTCTATCAGCAGGTCTGGATCATCAGGCGAAAGCGTGAGCGCCTTGCTGGCCGCGTCGTAGCCGCGCGCCGGGTCGTCCGCCATCAGCCACGCCTGTACTGCTTCGCCGAGCACGGCGGCACGCGAGGCGGCAGGCGCCTGGCTTGTGGCCACTGCCTTCTCCAGCAATTCCGCGCCGGCCTGCGGATCGCCCAGCGCGATCTGAGCCAGGGCGCGGCAGTGCAACGCCGGGGCCCCGCCGCCGGTCGCGTCCCAAGCGTCCGCGAAGGCGTAGGCCCCGGTCGGATCGTCGGCGAGCATGGCGAGGCAATGCTCATAGTCCGGCCCCTCGGCGAGCCGGGGCGGGGCGGGCGGTACCGGTGGCGTCTCCTCCGGCTGCGAGGACGGCGGCTCCTCGGCGACGGCCAGCGATAGGCCCGACCCCAGCGCAAGAACCAGGAGAGCCGCCCCGGCGAGTCTGGTGACACGGCGGTTCATGCGGGAAAGTCTATAGCTATCCCGGCCCAAGTCGGGCAAATGGGTCCGCATGACACGAACCGGCGAGAGCTTGCTGGTGTTCGGGCTTGGCTATTCCGGCCGCGCCATCGCGCTAGCCGCCCAAGGGGCGGGGTTCTCCGTGATCGCGACCAGTCGGACCCCCGGCGGGACGCCGCCGCCGGAAGGAGTCGCATTGATCGACTTCGCGGCCGCGGGGTCAGCCATTGGCACGGTGACGCACCTTCTCACCACCGCCCCGCCAGAGGAAGCAGGCGATCCGGTGCTGACCCGTTATGGCGAGGAAATTGCCGCGGCCGGTCGGCTGCGCTGGATCGGCTATCTGTCCACGACGGGGGTGTATGGCGATCGCGCGGGCGAGTGGGTGGACGAGGATACGCCGCCGACGCCGGGCTCGGCCCGCACCCGGCGGCGGCTGGCCGCTGAGCGGGATTGGAGCGCAGCGCGCGGCGCCTGTGCCGTCGATCTGTTCCGGCTGGCCGGCATCTACGGTCCCGGTCGCTCCGCGCTCGACGATCTTCGCGCCGGAACCGCCCGGCGGATCGCCAAACCGGGGCACGCATTCGGCCGCATCCATCGCGACGATATCGCGCAAGCCGTGCTCGCCGCGATGCGGCAATCACCCCTGCCCGGGCCACGCATCCTCAACCTCGCCGACGACACCCCCGAGGAGACCGCGCGCGTCGTCGAGGAAGCGGCGCGGTTGCTCGGCGTCGAGCCACCGCCGGCCGTGCCTTTCGACGAGGCATGGGCGCGGATGAGCCCGATAGCGCGGAGCTTCTGGGCAGAAAGCCGGAAGGTGGCCAGCCGCAAGACCCAGGCAGCGCTCGGCATCGCCTGGCGCTATCCGAGCTACCGCGAGGGGCTACGTGCCATCCTCGCCGAGGAGCGGGGTGAGGGTTCGGCGTAGCAGGTCCAGATCCCCCGGGCGTGACAGCCGGTGGTCGCCGCCCTTGACCAAAATGACTTGCGCATCGTCGGACGAAACCTGCTCGGCGATACGCAGGCTGAGTTCCCAGGGCACGTCCGGGTCGCGCTGCCCGTGTATCAGCCGGACCGGGCAGGCGAGCGGGATCGGCTTGTCCAGGAGCAGATGAGCGCGTCCATCCTCGATCAGCGCCCGCGTGACCGGGTAGGGCTCGCCGTATTGGCTCGGCACGAGCAGCTTGCCGTTGCGCATCAGGATGCCGCGTTCCTCGAAGGTCATCGCCTCCCACA
Source organism: Alphaproteobacteria bacterium (assembly GCA_017307285.1). Classification (GTDB taxonomy): domain Bacteria; phylum Pseudomonadota; class Alphaproteobacteria; order Acetobacterales; family Acetobacteraceae; genus JAFKFI01. Next base: position 109,478 of record JAFKFI010000061.1, read on the forward strand.
TCAGCGTCTCGGTAAAGTCGGGCGCCGCCGCGATGCCGATGAGAGCGGAAATGCGCTCGGGCCGGGCGAGGGCGGCGAGCAATGCCAGCCAACCGCCCATCGACGAGCCGACGAGAACGATCCTGCCCGGCGCCATCTGGTCGATCGCGGCAAGCGCGTCCTCCCGCCAGCGCGAGATCGTGCCGTCCTCGAAGCGGCCACCGCTGGCGCCGTGGCCGGAATAGTCGAAGCGCAGCATCGCCTGGCCCCGCTCGGCGCAGAAACCGGCCAGCATGGTCGCCTTGTCGCCGGTCATGTCGCTCTTGAAGCCCGGGAGGAAAACCACCGTCGGCCCGCGTCCCGCGACACGCGCCCAGGCGAGTTCCACGCCGTCGCCACGGTCTAGCCTGCCAATGGTCTCCATTAGCGGTCCTTGTGCCTGAGGAAGCGGGTGGTATAGCGCGTCGCATGGTGGTGCTGCAGGTGTTGCCTTCCCTCGTCACCGGCGGCGTCGAGCGTGGCACCGTCGAGATGACGCGAGCCGTCGCCGAGGCGGGCGGCACCGCGCTGGTGGTGAGCGCCGGCGGCCGGCTAGTCAGCGCCATCCGGCACGCGGGCGGCAGGCACGTGACCTTGCCGCTCGACACCAAGGACCCGCTGAACGTGATGTGGAATGCCCGGCGGCTTGCGGACCTGATTCGTGTGGAGGGCGTCGAGATCGTCCATGCCCGATCGCGCGCGCCCGCCTGGTCGGCGTATTTCGCGGCGCGCCGCGCCGATGCCCATTTCCTCACGACCTACCACGGCGCCTATAGCGAAGGCTTCCCGTTCAAGCGCCGCTACAATTCCGTGATGGCAAAGGGCGAGCGTGTCATTGCCATCAGTCGCCATATCGCGGCGCTGATAGAGGCGCGGCATGGGGTCGACCCGGCGTTCATCCGGGTGATCCCGCGCGGCGTCGATCCAGCGGTGTTCGATCCGGACGCCATCTCGGGCGAGCGGATCGCCCGGCTCGCCGCCGTCTGGCGATTGCCGGATGGGATGGCGGTCGTGCTGCTGCCGGGGCGATTGTCGCGCTGGAAGGGGCACGAGGTGCTGCTCGATGCCGTGGCGCGCATGGGGCGGCGCGACGTGTGCTGCGTGCTGGTCGGCTCGGAGGGGCGTGACGGCTATGCGGCAGCGTTGGTCCGGCGGGCCGAGCGGTTGGGCATCGCAGGCCGGCTGCGCATTCCCGGCGAATGCGACGACATGCCGGCGGCGTTGCTGCTGGCCGATGCCGTGGTGCATGCCTCCACGGCGCCCGAAGCATTCGGCCGGGTGGTGATTGAGGCGCAGGCGATGCAGCGCGTGGTGATCGCCTCGGATTTGGGCGGTCCGGTCGAGACGGTGGAGCACGGTGTCACCGGCTGGCGCGTGCCGCCGGGCGATCCGTCGGTGCTGTCGGAGGCGCTCGATCACGCGCTGTCCCTGGCGCCGGAGGAGCGTGCGTCGCTTGGCGGACAGGCGCGGCAGGCGGTGTTGGCACGCTACACCACGCGGGCGATGCAGGACGCCACGCTCGCCGTCTATCGGGAGTTGCTGGCGTGAACCGCATCCTGGTGATCCGGCTAGGTGCGTTGGGCGACTTCGTCCAGTCTTTCGGACCCTTCGCTGCGATCCGCGCGCATCATCCCGAGGCGCGAATCACTTTGCTGACCACGCGCCCGTTCGCAGCACTTGCCGAACGCGCCCCGTGGTTCGACGCGGTGCTGGTCGACGGCCGTCCGGCATGGTGGAACGCACTTGGCTTGCTCCGCCTGTCACGAATGCTGCGCGAGTTCGACTTTGTCTACGACCTGCAGACCTCCGCCCGGTCGTCGCGCTATTTCCGTCTGGCCGGCCGGCCGCGCTGGTCCGGCATCGCGCGCGGCTGCTCGCATCCGCACGCGAATCCCCGACGCGACGCCATGCACACGCGTGAGCGCCAGCGCGAGCAGCTGGAGATGGCCGGGATCACGGCGTTCCCGTCCCCCGCGCTAGACTGGCTCGCGGATCGGCCCACTGTCGCGTTGCCGGACCGTACTGCCCTGCTGGTGCCGGGGGCGGCGCCGCATCGACCACGCAAGCGCTGGCCCGCCGAGCGCTTCGGCGCGCTTGCCGCACGTCTCGCCCGCAGCGGCTACGCGCCGGTGGTAGTCGGCACGCGGGCCGAGGCGCCGCTCGCGGCGACTATCCAGGCCGCGTGCCCGGGCGCCCTCGACCTCACCGGGCGCACCGCCATCGCCGATCTCGCCGGCCTGGCGGCGCGCTCGCGCCTTGCGGTGGGCAACGATACCGGCCCGATGCACCTCGCGGCCGTGGTCGGGTGCCCCTGCCTCGTGCTGTTTTCGGCGGAGAGCGATCCCGCGCTGACCGCGCCGCGCGGGCCGGACGGGTCATGGCCGAAACTGCTCCGCGTTGACGATTTGGCAACTCTGACGGTGGACAGGGTTGCAGACGCGCTTGCTTGACCCCATAGACCACCGCCCGAAGTGTTTTTCCGCGCCGGAGCCCGCGCCATGCCCGCCATTACCTTGCCCGACCAGTCCGTCCGCCGCTTCGACGGGCCGGTGACGGGCACCGCGCTGGCGGCCGAGATTGGCCCGGGGCTCGCCCGCGCGGCGCTTGCCATGAAGCTCGACGGCAAGTTGGTCGACCTCGCGACCCCGATCGAGCAGGACGCCTCGGTGGTGTTCGTGACCCGGCGCGACCCCGACGCGCTGGAGCTGATCCGCCACGATGCGGCCCACGTGCTCGCGGAGGCGGTGCAGGAGCTCCATCCCGGCACGCAGGTCACGATCGGGCCGGCGATCGAGAACGGCTTCTACTACGATTTCGCCCGTAACGAGCCGTTCACCCTCGAGGATCTCGCCGCCATCGAGGCCAAGATGCGCGAGATCGTCGGGCGCGGGGAGAAATTCGAGCGCGAGGTGGTCGATCGCGACGAAGCGATCCGCTTCTTCCAGGCGAAGGGGGAGAAGTACAAGGCCCAGCTCATCGAGGATCTGCCGGCGAGCGAGACCATCACGCTGTATCGTCAGGGCGAGTGGGTCGACCTCTGCCGCGGCCCCCACATGCGCAGCACCGCCGATGTCGGGCAGGGCTTCAAGCTGATGAAGGTCGCGGGCGCCTATTGGCGCGGCGACCATCGCAACGCCATGCTCTCGCGCATCTACGGCACCGCGTGGCGCGACCAGAAGGAGCTCGATTCCTACCTTCACATGCTGGAGGAGGCGGAGAAGCGCGACCATCGCCGCATCGGCAAGGAGATGGACCTCTTCCATCTGCAGGAGGAGGCGACCGGCAGCGTCTTCTGGCATCCGAACGGTTGGAAACTCTATCTGGCGGCGGAGGCCTATATGCGTCGCCGATTGGATGCGGCTGGTTACCAGGAGGTGCGCACCCCACAGCTCGTCGATCGCTCGCTCTGGGAAAAATCCGGCCACTGGGAGAACTATCGCGACCACATGTTCATCGCGCGCGTTGAGGACGAGGATAAGCACCTCGCGCTGAAGCCGATGAGCTGCCCGTGCCACGTGCTGATTTTCCGCCAGGGCATCCGCTCCTATCGCGAGCTGCCGCTGCGCATGGCGGAGTTCGGCTCCTGCCATCGCTACGAGCCGTCGGGCGCGCTGCACGGCATCATGCGCGTGCGTCAGTTCACCCAGGATGACGCGCACATCTTCTGCACCGACGAGCAGATCGCGCCCGAGACGGCGCGGTTCGTGGCACTGCTTTCGTCCATCTACCGGGATTTCGGCTTCGACAGCTTCCGGGTGAAGTTCAGCGACCGTCCAACCCCGCGTGCCGGCAACGAGGAGGACTGGGACCGAGCGGAAGCGGCGCTCCGGGAGGCCTGCCGCCTGGCCGATATCGAATACGAGCTGAATCCCGGGGAGGGCGCTTTCTACGGGCCGAAGCTCGAATTCGTGTTGCGCGACGCGATCGGGCGGGACTGGCAATGTGGCACGTTGCAGGTCGATTACGTGCTGCCCGAGCGGCTCGGCGCGGAATATGTCGGCGAGGATGGGGCGCGGCACCGGCCAGTAATGCTGCATCGGGCGATCCTGGGCAGCTTCGAGCGGTTCCTCGGCATCCTGATCGAGCAATACGCCGGCCGATTTCCCCTATGGCTGGCGCCGGTGCAGGTCGTGGTCGCCACGATCGTGTCGGATGCCGACGGGTACGCCGAACGGGTGGCGGACGCGTTCCGCGCGACGGGGCTCGAGGTGCGGCTCGACCTTTCTAACCAGAAAATCAATGCCAAGGTGCGCGAGCACAGTCTCGCGCATGTGCCGGTGTTGGCGGTCGTCGGCCGTAAGGAGGCGGACAGCGGGATGGTGGCGCTCCGTCGCCTCGGCGGCGAGGCGCAGGAATTGGTGCCGCTCGACCAGGCGGTGGCACGCCTTGCGGCGGAGGCCGTTCCTCCCGATCTGAGAAAGGCGGACCCTGTGCCGGCTGCGCAGGCATGATCGGTTCAGCTTGATCGAAGCCGGCCGGGACGGCAAACTCCGCCCCGGTCGCGTTTCGTTCCGGGCCACCCGCGTGCTTTGACGAAGCTGAAACCCCGATACTGATAACCAGTGCTGAAACAATGACAGGAGACCGACCATAGCAAGAGGACCCATGCAGGCGGCACCCACTCGCGACGGGCCGCGTGTGAATGAGGAGATTAGGGTCGCCCAGGTGCGACTGATCGACCAAGATGGCGAAATGCAAGGGGTGATGAGCGCCCGTGACGCGCTGCTCCGCGCTTATGCCGTGGGCCTCGATCTACTCGAGATCAGCCCCAATGCCGACCCGCCCGTGGTGAAGATCCTGGATTTCGGCAAGTTCAAGTACGAGCAGCAGAAGAAGAAGAACGAGGCCAAGAAGAAGCAGAAGGTCATCGAGATCAAGGAGATCAAGGTCCGCCCGAACATCGACGAAAACGACTATCAGGTGAAGATGCGCGCCATGAAGTCGTTCATCGAGGAGGGCGACAAGGTCAAGGTGACGTTGCGGTTCCGTGGTCGCGAGATGGCCCACCAGGAGATCGGGATTCGGGTCCTCGAGCGCATTCGCAACGAGATGGACCCGGTGACGAAGGTGGAGCAGATGCCGCGGATGGAGAACCGTCAGATGGTCATGGTGCTGTCGCCGCGCTGAGGAGCGTCTCTGGGAGGGCGCTCGCCCGAGAGGCGCGGGCGCCGCGTCGTGCGCGCTTCCGATCTCGATTCGGGCAGCGTATCAAAGTCTCGACACGGCGCCTAAGTTTCTGCTATCTATAGTTGATTCCAGGCGCCGTCCCTTGCATCGAGACGGATAGCCTGGCCGGCCAACACCGCGTTGAGAGAGATCGCCAGGACCATCATGCCCCCTCGCGCGCGTGTGCTGCATATCAACAAGCTCTATCGACCGATGTTCACCGGAGAAGGCGTGTTTCTCGAGCGCTGCTCGGTGTTCATGCAGATGTGGGCGCCCGGAATCGAGCACGAACTGCTCGTCACCACGACGCCGGAGCCGATCGAGCCACAGCCGGTCTGCTCCACGCTGAGCCACATTCACTACCTGACGAAGCGGCCAGTTGGCAATCTGCGCCACGAGCTGCTGTTGGTCTGGTGGTTCATCTGCAATCTGCACCGTTACCAGACAGTGCATGTCCACGTGCACGCGGACTGGTATTTCTTGACCTATATTCTTTGCAAACTAACACGTCGTCGCCTGGTGCTCTCGGCCACCCTGGAAGACAGCGTGCCGGTGCTGGTGACACGCTACCGTGCCATGCTCCGGCCCCTGGCCGGGCGAATGTTCCGTCTCTTCGACGCTTATGTCTCGATCAGTCCGAAATTGCAGGCGGAAACCTCGGCCGCCATGCCGGCGGAAAAATGCCATCTCCTGCCGTGCGGGATCACCTTCCCGCCGCTCGGCCACAGCCGTCGGCGGGAAATCCGGGATCGCTTCGGCATCCCCGACGATGCGCTCGTGCTAATCTTCGTCGGTGGCCTGTGCAAGCGAAAGGACCCGATGCTGCAGGTCCGGATGTTCCCGGAGTTGCTGCGGCACCGGCCCGATCTCCACCTGCTGCTGGTGGGTCCGCCACTTGAACCCGACTATGTCCAGGCCATACGGGAGTTCATCGAGGCGGAAGGCCTCGAGCATCGGGTCATCTTCGTGGGCGAGGTTCCCGATCCGCACCCGTATTTCGAGGCAGCGGACATCATGACCTTCGCGTCGCACCTCGAAGGGTTCGGTACTGTGGTGCCGGAGGCTATGGCCAATGCTCTTCCCGTGGTCGCGCGACACCTGCCCGGCGTCAATGACAGCTTCGTCAAGGACGGCGAGACCGGGTTCCTCTTCAGCCGCGACGCCGAATTTCCCGAACTTGTCCTGAAGCTGGCGAATGACGCCGAGCTCCGGCTCAAGTTCGGCCACGCCGGTCGCGAGCTGGCCCGGCGAATGTTCGACATGCGGCAAGTGGCACGACGCTATCTTGAGATCTACGGTTTCGACCAGATCCCTGAACCTCCCTCCGCCGCGCCCTCCGCGGAAGCTGCCTGGGAGGAGGTCATTCCGATAAAGGCCACCTGCTCGATCATAAGTCCGCGGTTTCATACGCCGGCCCGTTTCGATGCTGGGATGCGGCCGATGCTGGTGACGATGATCGACGCCGAGGAGGCATTCGATTGGGGGCTGCCCTTTTCGCGGTCGTCGATCGACGTTACCTCGATGGGTCATCAGGGTGCCGCCCATCGCATTTTTGAGCGTTACGGGGTGGTGCCACTATATGCGGTGGACTACCCGGTGACGACCCAAGAGGCTGGCGCGGCGCCGCTGCGTGAGCTCCTGCAAGACGGGCTCTGCGAGATCGGCACCCAGTTGCACCCCTGGGTCACGCCGCCTTACCTCGAGGACGTGACTGCGAGAAACTCATATCCGGGCAGCCTCCCGCTGACGCTCGAATTCGAGAAGATCCGGGCGATGACGGAAGCCATCGAGGATGCGTTCGGCCTGCGTCCGCAAATCTACCGGGCCGGGCGCTACGGCGCCGGGCCGCGCACAGGCGACATCCTGAAGCATCTTGGCTATCTGGTGGACAGCAGCGTGATGCCGGCATGGAGCTTCGTCGGTCAGGAAGGGCCAGACTACACTATGCTGCCGGCAAAGCCCTACTGGATCGATCCTGAGCAAACGGTCCTCGAGATGCCGGGCTCCGCGGCAATCGTTGGCCGGCTGTCGGATGTTCGCGGCGATGTGCTGCGCCGTATCGTCTTCAGCAGGCTCGGAGAGCGGGTAGGGATCCCGTCGGTCATGGCCCGCCTTCGATGCCTCGAACGGATCAAGCTGACGCCCGAGGCGATCACGATTTCCGAGGCGAAGCGGCTGGTCCGTCACATGCTCGCGCATGACCACAAGGTGTTCGTCCTCACCTATCACACGCCGTCCTTGGTTCCGGGCAATACGCCGTATGTGCGCACACAGGAGGATCTGCGACGGTTCCTGGCCTGGCTCGACGAATTCTTCGACTTCTTCACGCGCGAAGTCGGCGGCTCATGCGTCAGTTGGCGTGACGTGCGCGGGGCGCTTCTCGGCAAGCCTGGGCAGACGACACCGGCGCCGCTGGAGACGGTCGCTATCTGAGGTGAATTTCCGCCTCGCCGCCGGAAGAGCGGGACGTAATCCGGTTCAGTTACCGACGTCCTGCCGCTTGAGTGGATCGCCCAACATCGAACGATACAGATATTTCAGCGGACGCTTGACGCCGAGACTCTCCGCCAACGAGCGGATGAAGGGCACGATGACATAGTTCATCTCGATGCCTAGGCGGTATTCGATCGTGCCCAGCGGGTTGCGCAGCAGGTAACGTCGCATGAAGGCGCGGTATTGCGCGCGTGTATAGACTTTCGCATTGCCGCCGACCTTGGCGACCAGCGGGGTGAAGCGCGGATAGAGCGTTGTGTTGATCAGCCGCACTTTCATGAAATTCCCGATGAGCAGGTCGTCCAGATAACCATATTCGGCTGTGGTCATCAGCGACTGTTTCGGCACGATGAAGCCGACGCCACGCCGCTTCGCCTCGGGCCGCGCGTCCGGCCGGTTGAGATCGAAGCGGCGCGTCTCACCGCCCACTGTGAACTCCACGAAATCGACATGCCGCTGTGCCATCTCGAAGCGGCGGACGAAGGCATCGACCTGCCCCCACTCTGCTTCCGACAGTCGCGCGGACCAGTCATCGTCTCCGGTCTGCCCGGTGATCTGCGTGGTATCCGACTCATGGGAGGGGTGATTTCGCATGCAATCGCCGGTCGCCAGGTCCACCGTCACGAACGGCTCGACAAGGCGGACCTTAGGGCGGGACCAATGGCTCTGCATATCGGTCCAGCCAATGCGGTAGGGATTGGCCCAGACGGAATCCGCCCGCACATAGATGTGCTGCGACGAGGAGCAGCAGAAACTTCCGACGCCCATCCGCTCGGCGGTGCGTGCGACACTCCAGATCGCGCCCCGTTTGCGCTCCTCGGGCGGACCCACGAGGGAGCGGCCATGCTCGTCGACGAAGTTGAACATATCGGCGTCGACGGAGCACAGCGCGAGCAGATAGGTCCGCTCCCGAGGATACCGTCGGACCAGCCGGCGGAGAAAGCCGAGCTCGCCGCTCAGGGGCGAATCGTTCATGTCGATGATGAGGGCACCATCCGCCTCGATCACCAGCATCGCGTCCTGATTCATGTTGTCCATGCAGAGCACACGGACGGTGTCCGAGACGCGGAACCACTGCCGGTACGCGAGGATCGTGACGTCGAAGCCCAGCTCTCTCAGGTGCGCAGCGATTTCCGAATTGTAGTGATCCGGTAAGAGAACCTTCTTGCCCTGCGGCAACAAGGCAAGCGATTCGTCATGCAGATGATCGGGATGTCCGTGCGAAATCCAGATGTAGTCCGCCGCCTTGAACCGCTCAATCTGCTCCTCGGTGAGCGGATGGTCGAGCGCCCAGCTGCCAAAATAACAGGTTCCGGTCAGCCAAGGATCCGTCGCGATGACGGGACGGTCACCATCGAATACGATCACGGACGCGTTGCCGAGCGTCTCGAAGCGATGCTCCATATGCGGGCCTGATGTTTCGGAAGCTCGAAAGCCTACCGGATGCAACGTCCAGTCGCAAAGCATGCCGCGCCCGCGCAAGCAGACGTGAGTACCCAGCGACGGAAGACGGAGGCTTCTCAGGCGGCGACGAAGCTCCCGGCACGGGCGAGCACGCGTTCGGCATCGGCAACAATACCCGACAGCACCTCGGCGGCCGGTCGGATCGATTTGATCATCCCCAGTCCCTGGCCGGCGAAGCCCGGAATGATGTCGGCTCGTCCGGCCTGCAACGCCGCGGCCGTCACCGGCTGGGCGACCATCCCCTGGTAGGGCATCGGCAGCGGCTCGACACCCGCCTCGATGTAGGCGTCGGCCCATTTATTGCGCACCATGCGGGCCGGCTTGCCGGTGAGCGAGCGTGAGACGACCGTGCTCTGGTCGTTGCCATCCACGAGCGCCTGCTTCTGGAAATCGCGCAGTCCCGCCTCGACAGTGGCTAGGAAGGCGGTGCCGATCCAGGCCCCCTCCGCCCCCAGCATCATCGCCGCCGCGACGCCTCGCCCATCGGAGATGCCGCCGGCCCCGATCACCGGCACCCGACCGGCCACCGCATCGACCACTTGCGGGATCAGCGCCATCGTGCCGATCGGCGAATTGTGGCCGCCGCCGTCATGGCCTTGGGCGACGATGAGGTCGACGCCCGTCTTGACCACGTTGAGCGCGTGCCGCGTGGCGCCGACCACGCACAGCACCTTGGTGCCGTTCGCTTTCAGTCGGTCCATCCACTGCTCGGGGCTTCCGAGGCCGGCGGCGTAGAGCGCCACCCGCTCCTCGATCACCACCTCCATCTGCGCCTCGAAGAATTCCTTGGTGAGCAGCGGCGGGCCGTCCAGATCGGCCGGATCACGGCCACCGATCGCCAAGATTTCGGCCTCGGTGAGCTCCGCGAGACCCTCCTGCTCGCGGAATTGCTTGGCGAATTGGCGGTGCTGCGGCAGCAGGTCGCGCGGCGAGACGCCGGTGTTGTCCGCCTTCGGCCCGCGTCGGACGGAGGCGGGCAGCAGGGTGTCCACGCCGAACGGCTTGTCGGTCAGCTCGCGGGTGCGGCGTATCCAGGCGCGCAGCTGGTTCGGCCCGCAGGAGGCGGCGCCGAGAATGCCCATGCCGCCGGCGTTGGACACCGCCGCCGCCAGCTCCGGCGTGCTGGCGCGGCCCATGCCGGCGAGCAGGATCGGGTAGCGGATGCCGAGCATCTCGCAGATGCGGCTGTGCAGGGCCATTTGGGCGTTTCCTTCGCATCAGGTCGTTCGCGTCGGCCAAGCCTTGCATTCCCGCGCGGAAATGGGAACCGTCCGACCTCGACCGAATATCTGGAGAGCCCGCATGTATATCGCGATGAACCGCTTCAAGGTGTCCCCCGGCTCCGAGAAGGATTTCGAGACCGTCTGGACCTCGCGCGACACTTTCCTGCACGGTGTCCCGGGTTTCGTCGAATTCCACCTGCTGCGCGGGCCGGCGCGCGACGACCACGTGCTGTATTCCTCGCACACCATCTGGCGCAGCTACGCCGATTTCGAGGCTTGGACGAAATCGGAAGCGTTCCGCGCGGCGCATCGCGGCGCTGGGCAGAACAAGCCGCTCTATCTCGGTCATCCCGAGTTCGAGGGCTTCGAGGTCATCCAGACGGTGAAGCCGAAATCCTGACGGGCTCAGGCAGCGCTGCGGTCGACCAACTCGATACTGACGTTCTGCGGCCCGCGCAGGAAGGCGATCCGCACGCCCGGGCGCACGGTCGTCGGCTCCATCGTGAACTCGGCGCCCTTGGCCTTGAGCTCGGCGACCGCCGCGTCGATCCCGCTCACGCTCAGGCCGAGATGCTCGAGGCCGAGATAGGGCGGGGTCGGCGGCGGCGCGGCCTGGCCGTCGCGGACGAGCGCGATGAACACCGAGAGGCCGCCCAAATTGAGGTCGACGCGAGACGACCCGTCCGCCTGGGTGGAGCGGATCACCTCGGCGCCGAACATCTTTTCGTAGTATTGCGCGGTGCTCTCGGGGTCGGGGCTGCGCAGGTGCACGTGATCATGTTTGAACTGGGCCATCTATTCCCTCCCGCTGCTCACGGCGGACAGGTTCCGGGTTCGGCGGAGGGAATGCAAGCGGACTTGCCGAGGGCGGTGTCACGCGGGAGGCTGTGGCGATGAACAAGCCCGCCAATAGCTTCGGGACGCGGCTGCGCTGGTGGCGCGAGCGGCGTGCCCTGTCGCAGCTTGACCTGGCGCTGGAAGCAGACACCTCGCAACGCCATCTGAGCTTTCTTGAGTCCGGCCGCGCCGCGCCGAGCCGGGAGATGGTGCTGCGCCTGGGCGCGACGCTCGGGCTGCCGCTGCGTCAGCAGAACGCGCTGCTGCTAGCCGCCGGCTTCGCCCCCGCCTGGCGCGAGTCCCAGCTCGACGCGCCGCAGCTGGCGCTGGTGCAATCGGCACTCGATCACATGCTGAAGCACCACGAGCCCTATCCGGCGCTCGTGGTCGATCGGACCTGGAACCTGCTGCGCGCCAATCGTGGCGCGGCGATGCTGACCTCGTTCCTCAACGGCCCGGCGGAGCCGCCGCCCGGGCCGGTCAACCTCGCCGATGTGCTGCTCTCGCCCGACGGCTGGCGGCCGCTGATAGAAAACTGGCACGAGGTGGCGCTGTATTTCCTGCGCGACGTGCAGGCCGACGCCTTCGCCGATCCCTCGGCCGAGGCCGAGGCGCTGTTGGGGCGTCTGCTAGCCTATCCGGATGTCCCCAACCTCTCGCGCGCGCCGCTTATCGAAGAGGCGCCACTGCCCGTCCTGCCGGTGCAATTCCGCAAAGGCGACATCTCGATCCGGCTGTTTACCACCATCGCCACACTTGGGACGCCGCGCGACGTGACGCTGCAGGGCATCCGCATCGAGACGCTATTTCCAGCCGACGAGCCGACCAGCGCGCTGCTGCGAAGCTGGGGCGGCTAGCGGTAGGAGAGTACATCCGGGGACAATCCCAGGGCTGAAATGGTCGCCGGGTTGAGCTGACCGTTCGGCTGCAGGCCGCGGCCTTGCTGGAACCGTTCGATGGCAGACTGCGTGCTCTCACCCCATACGCCGTCCAGGGCACCGTTGTAGAAGTTGAGGGCTCGTAGCCGCTCCTGGATCGCGCGGATGGACTGGGAGCGGAGTCTCTCCCCCGCGGGCGGGGAGGCGGCCGGCGTCGGCTGTGCCGTGGCGAGGAGGGTTCCGGGCTCAATTCCGAGGGTCGCTGCCGTTGCCTGGTTCATCTGTCCGGTGACCTGCAGCTGGTGCGACTGCTGGAAGCGCTGCAGCGCGGTCTCGCTATCGGCACCCCAGATGCCATCGACGTTGCCGGTGTAGGCGCCTGCCTGGCGCAGCCTCTCCTGCACTGCCTGCACCGATTGCGGGCTCAACGGCTGGGTGTAGGAGAGTGGCGGCACGGTGGTTTGCGCGAAGCTGGACGGTGCCGGAGCCAATCCGGCCAATGCGAGCGCGAGGGTCGGCAGGATGGCAGAGGCTTTCATAGCGAACGTCCCTGTTGGTCCCCCGGCGTCAACGCGCGAGCCGGCTGAGGGGTTCGGGTTGCGGGGCGATGCCGGGCCGCCGACAATGGCGTGAGACGCGGAGGCAAAGCATGGATGCGCTCGCTCGACTGAATGACAACGTGCTGCCGTTCGCGCGGCTGCTCGGAATTACCTTCACGGAGGCCGCACCCCACCTTGTGCGGGCGACGATGATGGTGCGGGACGATCTCTGCACCCGTCCGGCCGTGCTGCATGGCGGCGCGATCATGGCGTTCGCCGACACGCTCGGCGCGGCAGGGACGATCCTCAACCTGCCGGAAGGCGCGGGCACCACGACGATCGAGAGCAAGACCAATTTCATGGCCCCCGCACCCGCTGGCGCGCCGGTGACGGGCGAGGCGACGCCGTTGCATCGCGGCCGGCGCACGCAAGTGTGGCAGACCCGGGTCACCACGGCACAAGGCAAGCTGGTGGCGCTGGTAACGCAGACGCAGCTGGTCATCCAGCCTTGATCAGCCCCCTTCTGCGAAGCTGACGAGCAGCTGGCCTTCCTCGACTGTCTCGCCGGCTCGGCAGGGCACGCTGTCGACCATGCCGTCCGCGGGGGCTGCGAGGCGGAAAACGGTCTTCATCGCTTCCAGGATCACCAGCACGTCGCCGCGCTTCACCTGCTGCCCCGGCTCGGCGAGGATTTCGGTGACTTGGCCGGGGATGGGGGCCACGAGCCGGCCGCCCGAGCCAGATTCTTCCTCGGCGGCGAGGACTGGGTCTGGCAGGTGGAAGCGCCAGGTCTCGCCGCGCAGCCGGACGGTCACGTGCTGCTCCGAGCGCTCGACGCCGGCGTGCTCGCGGATGCCGTCGAGGTCGATGGCAAGTCGACCCTCCGGGAGGCGCGATGCCCGGGCGACCAGCGATTGGTCGGCTGCCGTAATCCGCCATGCACCACCCGAGCGGCGCAGCCCGACCGGGTGGTCTGCCCCGTCGGCCGCAAAGCGCAGTACGCGCTCCGGCGACGCGTTCAGCCACCAGCCGTCGCGCGCCTGCCAAGGCGACCAGGGGTCGTCCGAGGTCGCCGCCGCGCGGGCCGACTGCTCCGCCTCGTCAGTCAGCACCCCGAGGGCGGCAGCAGCCAGGGCGGCGAGCGGCGGAGTCGGTTGCGGCGCGAGGAGGGTATCGGCGTGGCGCTCGATAAAGCCGGTGTCGATGCTGCCCGTGGCGAACGCCTCGCTCGCGGCGATGCGGCCGAGCAGGTCGATGTTGGTCGTCACGCCGGCGATGTCGCAGGCGGATAAGGCGGCGCGGAGTTTGGCGAGCGCGCCGTCGCGGGTCGCGCCGTGGCAGATCAGCTTGGCGATCATCGCGTCGTAGTGGGTGGTGATGGTGTCGCCCGCGCGGACGCCGGTGTCGAGGCGCATTGACGCGCTCTCCGGCGGCGTGCGGAACGCGGTTAGCCGGCCGATGGAGGGTGCGAAATCGCGCGACGGGTCCTCGGCGTAGATGCGCGCCTCGATGGCGTGCCCGTGGAGCCGGATATCCTGCTGCGCAGCCGGCAGATTCTCGCCGGCGGCGACCCGCAGCTGCCATTCGACAAGATCGAAGCCTGTCACCATCTCGGTGACGGGATGCTCGACCTGCAGGCGGGTGTTCATCTCCAGGAAAAAGAAACTATCGGCATCAGCAACGAATTCGACGGTGCCGGCGCCGACATAGCCGACCGCCTGCGCGGCGGCGACCGCGGCGTGGCCCATCGCGGCGCGGCGCTCTGGGTCGAGCCCTGGCGCGGGCGCTTCCTCGATGACCTTCTGATGCCGCCGTTGCGTGGAGCAGTCGCGCTCGAAGAGATGCACCGCGTTGCCGTGCGTGTCGGCGAAGACCTGCACCTCGATGTGGCGCGGGCGTTGCAGGTAGCGCTCGATCAGCACCCGCTCGTCGCCGAACGCCGACGCCGCCTCCTGCCGGGCCGAGGCGAGCGCGGCTGCGAACGATCCGAGTTCCGTCACCACGCGCATCCCGCGCCCACCGCCCCCGGAGACGGCCTTGATGACGACGGGAAAGCCGATCCCTGAAGCCGCGTTGGCGAGGAAATCCACGTCCTGCTCGGCGCCGTGATAGCCCGGCAGCAGGGGCACACCGGAGGTTTCCATCAGTGACTTCGCCGCGGATTTCGAGCCCATCGCGCGCATCGCGGAAGCGGGCGGGCCGACGAAGATCAGGCCGGCTTGCTCGCAGGCCTCGGCGAAGGCCGGGTTCTCGGACAGGAAGCCGTAGCCCGGATGCACCGCCTCCGCGCCGGTTCGCCGTGCCGCGTCGATGATGCGCTCGATGCTGAGATAGCTCTCGCGTGCCGGCGCCGGCCCGATCCGCATGGCGATGTCGGCTTCCGCCACGTGCAGCGCGTTGGCGTCCGCGTCCGAATAGACCGCGATTGTCGTGATCCCCATGCGTCGCGCGGTGCGCGCGATGCGGCAGGCGATCTCGCCGCGATTGGCGATGAGCAGGGATGAGAACATGCTCTTGCCCATCACATCCTGAACACGCCGAAGCGCGTTTTTTCCACGGGTGCGTTGAGCGCGGCCGACAAGGAGAGGCCCAGCACGCGCCGCGTGTCCGCCGGGTCGATCACACCGTCATCCCACAGCCGGGCCGTCGCGTAATAGGGATGGCCCTGCTGCTCGAATTGCTCGCGCAGCGGCGCCTTGAACGCCTCCTCCTCGTCGGCCGACCACGATTTCCCACGTGCCTCGAGATTGTCGCGCCGGACGGTCGCGAGCACGCTCGACGCCTGCTCGCCGCCCATCACCGAGATGCGCGCGTTCGGCCACATCCAAAGAAAGCGCGGATCGTAGGCGCGGCCGCACATGCCGTAATTGCCGGCGCCGTAGCTGCCGCCGATGATGAAGGTGAACTTGGGCACCGAGGTCGATGCCACCGCCGTCACCATCTTGGCGCCGTCCTTGGCGATGCCGCCGGCCTCGTATTTCCGCCCCACCATGAAGCCCGTGATGTTCTGCAGGAACACCAGCGGAATGCCGCGCTGGCTGCACAGCTCGATGAAATGCGACGCCTTCAGCGCACTCTCGGAGAACAGGATGCCGTTATTGCCGATGAAACCGACCGGGTAGCCGTAGACATGCGCGAAGCCGCAGACCAGCGTGGTCGCGTAGAGGCGCTTGAACTCGTCGAGCTCGCTGCCGTCGGCGATGCGCGCGATCACCTCGCGCACGTCATACGTCGTGCGGAGATTGGTCGGGACCACGCCGTGCAGCTCCGCCGGATCGTAGCGCGGCTCCACCGGTCGACGCATCGCGAGGTTCGGGCGCTTCTCCGTGTTGAGCCCCGCGACGATGCGGCGGCAGAGTGCCAGCGCGTGCCGGTCGTCCTGCGCGTAATGGTCCACCACGCCGGAAGTGCGCGCGTGCACGTCGGCGCCGCCCAATTCCTCCGCCGTCACTACCTCGCCGATCGCCGCCTTTACCAGCGGCGGGCCGCCGAGAAAGATCGTGCCCTGGTTGCGCACGATGATGCTCTCATCCGACATTGCCGGGACGTAGGCGCCGCCTGCCGTGCAGGAGCCCATCACCACCGCGATCTGCGGAATGCCCTCGGCCGACATGGTGGCCTGGTTGAAGAAAATGCGGCCGAAATGCTCGCGGTCGGGAAAAATCTCGTCCTGCTGCGGCAGGAAGGCGCCGCCGGAGTCCACGAGATAGATGCAGGGCAGCCGGTTCATCCGCGCGATCTCCTGCGCGCGCAGATGCTTCTTCACCGTCATAGGGAAATAGGTGCCGCCCTTCACCGTGGCGTCGTTGGCGACGATGACGCACTCGCGCCCCGAGACGCGCCCGATGCCGGTGACGATGCCCGCAGAGGGGACTTCGCCGCCGTACATGCCGAAGGCGGCGAGCTGCGACAATTCCAAGAACGGTGAGCCTGGGTCGATCAGCGCCTGCACGCGGTCACGCGGCAGCAGCTTGTTGCGGCCGAGATGGCGTTTGCGCGCTGCCTCGCCGCCGCCGAGTTCGGCTTCCGCGACGCGGGCGCGCAAATCCTCGACCTGTGCGCGCATCGCGGCGGCGTTGGCGGCGAACTCCTCGGAGCGCGGGTCGATGCTGGAGCGAAGGACGGTCATTGGCGGAAGCCTGCTGCACCGCCGCCGTACCAGTGCTTGGCAAAGTACTCGTCATGGTCGGCGCAGGCCGGCCATCCACGACTTTGCTTGCCGGCGCTGAAGTCGTGGATGACCGCCCTGCGCCGGTCATGACGGTACGGGGTGGCCAATCCGGACGCTGCTTCGCCGGCCATGAAGGGAAAAGTGTTCATGCCGTCTCGCGGAACAGCTCGCGGCCGATCAGCATTCGGCGGATTTCGCTGGTGCCGGCGCCGATTTCGTAGAGCTTGGCGTCACGCAGCAACCGGCCGGTCGGGTAGTCGTTGATGTAGCCGTTGCCGCCGAGAGCCTGGATCGCCTCGAGCGCCATCCAGGTCGCCTTCTCGGCGGCGTAGAGGATGGCGCCGGCGGCGTCCTTGCGCGTCGTCTGGCCGCGATCGCACGCCTTCGCCACCGCGTACACATACGCGCGGCTCGCGTTCATCGTGGTGTACATGTCGGCGATCTTGCCCTGCATCAGCTGGAACTCGCCGATCGGCTGGCCGAACTGCTTGCGCTCATGGACGTATGGCACCACCGCGTCCATGCAGGCCTGCATGATGCCGAGCGGGCCGGCGGCGAGCACCGCGCGTTCGTAGTCGAGCCCGCTCATCAGGATGTTGACGCCCGCGCCGACCGCGCCGAGCACGTTCTCCTCCGGCACCTCGCAATCCTGGAACACCAGCTCGCAGGTGTTGGAGCCGCGCATCCCGAGCTTGTCGAGTTTTTGCGCGGTGGAAAAACCCTTGAAGCCGCGCTCGATGAGGAAGGCGGTGATGCCGCGTGGCCCGGCGTCGGGGTCGGTCTTGGCGTAGACCACCAGCACGTCCGCGTTGGGGCCGTTGGTGATCCACATCTTCGAGCCGTTGAGCACGAAGCGGTCGCCGCGCTTCTCGGCGCGGGTGCGCATCCCCACCACGTCCGATCCCGCGCCGGGCTCCGACATCGCCAGCGCGCCGACATGCTCGCCGCCGATCAGGCGCGGCAGGTATTTGCGCTTCTGCGCCTCCGTGCCGTTGCGGCGGATCTGATTGACACAGAGGTTGGAATGCGCGCCGTAGGACAGGCCGACCGAGGCGGAGGCCCGGGAGATTTCCTCCATCGCCACGACGTGCTCGAGGTAGCCCATCCCGGCGCCGCCGTACTCCTCCTCGACCGTGATGCCGAGGACGCCGAGCGCCCCCATCTTACGCCAGAGGTCAGCTGGGAAATCGTTCTCCTTGTCGATCGCGGCGGCGCGCGGCGCGATCTCGTCGGCGGCGAAGGCCTCGACCTGCCCGCGCAGCATGTCGGCGGTCTCGCCGAGGCCGAAATCGAGGCTCGGAAGCCGGTTGGGGAGCAACGCCATGCGCTGGTCAGATCCTTCGGCAATGACCTATCGTGCCGCGGAGCATCGCCGATCCCGCCCGTCCCGCCAAGTCAAAGAGCGATGCCCAGTGCGAGGAGACTTCTATGAGTGACCCGGCCCTGAGCTATGTGCACGGCGCGAGCGAGCAGACTTTGCTCGGCGAGACCATCGGCGCCAATTTCGACCGCACCGTCGCGCAATGGGGCGATCGGCCGGGGCTGATCGTGCGCCAGCAGGGTGTGCGCTGGAGCTATGGCGAGCTTGGCCGCAAGGTGGACGCCTTTGCCGCGGGCCTTCTCGCGCTCGGCCTCGAGCCGGGGGACCGCATCGGCATCTGGTCGCCGAACAACTCGGAATGGGTGGTAACGCAGTTCGCCACGGCCAAGGCTGGGCTGGTGCTCGTCAATATCAACCCGGCCTATCGGCTGGCCGAGCTGGAATACGCGCTGAACAAGGTCGGCTGCCGCGCGCTGATCACCGCGACCGCGTTCAAGACGAGCGATTATATCGGGATGCTAAACACGCTCGCGCCGGAGTTGCGGACGAGCGCGCCCGGGGAGCTCGCGGCGGCGAAGCTGACGGAACTGCGCACGGTCATCCAGATCGGGGCGGAAACGGCGCCCGGCGCCATCCCGTTCGACACCGTCTACGCGGCGGGCGGCGACGGCCAGCGCGCTCGCCTCGCGGAACTCGCGGGGACGCTGCAATTCGACGACCCGATCAACATTCAGTTTACCTCGGGCACAACGGGCGCCCCCAAGGGTGCGACGCTCACGCACCACAACATCCTGAACAACGGCTTCTTCATCGGCGAGGCGATGCGGCTGACCGAGGAGGACAAGATCTGCATTCCCGTGCCGCTGTATCATTGCTTCGGCATGGTGCTCGGCAATCTCGCCTGCGTGACGCATGGTGCCGCGATGGTCTATCCCGGCGAGGGGTTCGAGCCTCTGGCCACACTGCAGACTGTTGCAGAGGAGCGCTGCACCGGGCTCTACGGCGTGCCAACCATGTTCATCGCCGAGCTACAGCACCCGGATTTCCGCCGCTACGATCTCAGGAGTTTGCGTACCGGCATCATGGCCGGCGCGCCGTGCCCGATCGAGGTGATGCGCCGCGTCATCGACGAGATGCACGCAAGCGAAATTACCATCGCCTACGGCATGACAGAGACCAGCCCGGTGAGCTTCCAGAGCGCCACCGATGATCCGCTCGAGCGTCGGGTCTCGACCGTGGGGCGCGTGCTGCCGCATGTCGAGGTCAAGATCATCGACGCGGAGGGGCGTATCGTGCGGCGCGGCGAGCGGGGCGAATTGTGCACGCGCGGCTATTCGGTAATGCGCGGCTACTGGGGCGACGAGGCGTTGACCTCGCAGGCGATCGACCAGGCGCGCTGGATGCATACCGGCGATCTCGCGGTGATCGACGAGGAAGGCTTCTGCAACATCGTCGGCCGCATCAAGGACATGGTGATCCGCGGCGGCGAGAACGTCTATCCGCGCGAGGTCGAGGAATTTCTCTATCGTCATCCGAAGATCGAGGAGGTACAGATCTTCGGCGTGCCCGACGAGCGGTTCGGCGAGGAGCTGTGCGCCTGGATCAAGCCGCGTGCCGGCGAGGTGTTGAACGAAGAGGAGGTGCGGGCGTTCTGCCGCGACCAGATCGCCCACTACAAGGTGCCGCGCCACATCCGCTTCGTCGACGAGTTCCCCATGACGGTAACGGGCAAGATGCAGAAATTCGTTATGCGCGAGCGCATGGTGGAGGAGCTCGGGGTGCGGGAGGCGGCGACGGCGTAGGCCAGAAGACCCGTCCGTCAGTCCCCCGCTTGATTATTCGATGGGAACGAAGATCGAGTGGCGCATCTTGCCTTCAACCGATTTCGACAGATGACCCTTGCCGCTGACATCCTCCACCAGAATCACCTCGCCTGGGCCGATGATTCGGCTCTCGCCATCGCTTGCGGTGATCTGCACAGCGGCATCGAGATTGATGATGTATTGGCGGCGCGGCGCCGGGTGCCAGTCGAGATCGTAGGTGCCCGCCGTCTCGCGGAAGATGATGCCGGTCGCCGGCTGGCGCTTCGACATCTTGCCGCCGCGTCCTTCCTCCGCCCAGTCGATCTCGATGTCGCGGAAGTGGGATTCGCCATTGGCGGCGGCGTAGAGATTGTGGATTCGCATCGCGGCGTTCCCTCTCGTATTCTTCTGCTGCGTACGATCCTAGGCGGAAGAGGCCACGCTCCGCCAGTCTCGGCTTGACGCTCGCTGCGCCGACGCAGAGGTTCCCGCCGCAATGCGAGAAGGAGCCATCGGCATGCGCATCCCCGAGACTATGACCCAGATCGCCGCCGAGGGCGCCGGCGATCCCGAGGTGCTGCGGCCGGTCCAAGGTCCGGTTCCCACGCCGAAGCCCGACGAGGTGCTGGTGCGCGTGCTCGCCGCCGGCGTCAACCGCCCGGACGTGGCGCAGCGTCAGGGCTCCTATCCGCCGCCACCTGGCGCCAGCCCGCTGCTTGGCCTCGAGATCGCCGGCGAAGTGGTCGCGGCCGGCGCGGCGGTACGCGACTGGCACGTCGGCGACCGGGTGTGCGCGCTCACCAATGGCGGCGGTTACGCGGAATACTGCACCGCGCCGGCGCCACAATGCTTGCCGTGGCCCACCGGCTACGACGCGATCCGGGCCGCTGCACTCCCAGAGACATATTTCACCGTGTGGGCCAACCTGTTTCAGGCCGGACGGCTGGCCTCGAGCGAGACCGCGCTGATACATGGCGGCACATCCGGGATCGGCGTCACCGCGATCCAGCTCGCCGCCGCGTTCGGTGCCACGGTCTACGCCACCGCCGGCTCCGACGAGAAGGTCGCGGCCTGCCGCAGCTTGGGTGCGGCGGAGGCGATCAATTACCGCACCGCCGATTTCGCCGCCGAGATCAAGCGGATCACTGGTGGGCGCGGGGTCGACGTCATCCTCGACATGGTCGGCGGCCCATATCTCGCGCGCGACATCCGCTCGCTGGCGATGGACGGTCGGCTGGTATTGATCGCCTTCCTGCAGGGCTCGAAGGTGGAAAACTTTGACTTCGTGCAGGTGATGACCAAGCGGCTGACGATCACCGGCTCGACCATGCGCCCGCGCACGACGGCGCAGAAGGGGGCGATCGCCGCCGAATTGCGAGAGCGCGTCTGGCCGCTGCTCGATGCCGGACGCTGCGGCCCGGTGATCCACCGGGTGTTCCCGCTCGCCGAGGCGGTCGAGGCGCATCGGCTGATGGAGAGCAGCGCGCATATCGGCAAGATCATGCTGCGGGTCGCCGACGCTTGAGGGGCGTGGGTTCGCGATGATCCTGCGCGCGGTCGAGGCGGGCGAGGGGCCGTCACTCATTCTGCTGCACGGGTTGTTCGGCTCGGCGCAGAATTTTGCCACCGTGCAGCGGAAGTTTGCGAAGCGGTTCCGCTGCATCGCGCTCGACTTGCGCAATCATGGTGGCAGCCCGCACGATGCGGCGATGAGCTACGGTGGAATGGCCGTGGACGTGCTCGATACGCTTGCCGACCGTACTGCGCTGCCTGCCATGCTGGTCGGGCACTCGATGGGCGGCAAGGTGGCGATGCGGCTGGCGTTGGATCGGCCCGACGCAACGCGCCGGCTGATCGTCGCCGATATCGCGCCGGTGCCCTACAGGCCCGCGTTCCGCGATCTGGCTGCCGCCATGCAGGCGCTGCCGCTCACGCCGGGCCTGACTCGCGCGTCGGCTGACGCTCATCTCGCGGCCGCCGTTCCCGATCCGGGTTTGCGCGCGTTCCTGCTGCAAAATCTTCGCGTCGGCGCACAGCCGAGCTGGCGCATCGGTCTCGCGGAGATTGCCTCGGCGCTGCCCGTCATCGAGGGTTGGGACGCGCCGGACGGCGCGATGTATCCCGGCCCGACGCTGTTCGTCGCCGGCGCCCGCTCCGACTACATCCGCCCCGACCACCGCCCGGCCATCCGCGCGCTATTCCCGACGGCGCGTTTCGTCACCGTGAAGGACGCCGGGCACTGGGTCCACGCGGAGAATCCAGCGGGGTTCGTGGGAGTGGTTGAGGCGTTCTTATCCGCGTAGCCGTTCGCGGCGAGAGAGGTCTCAAGCTCGCGAAGCAGCCACCGCCGCCTGCCTTGCCTCGTCCGACGCCCGCCATAGATACCAGGCAGCGTAACTCCGCCACGGCGCCCAAGCTTGCCCGATCTCCGCCAGCTCGCGCGGCCGGGGCTGGGCGTCGAGCCCGTAGAGCACCCGGTAGCCCTCGCGCACCCCGAAATCGTCTACCGGGAGAATATCGACCCGCCCGAGGGTCCAGATCAGCAGCATCTCCACCGTCCAGCGGCCGACGCCGCGGATCGTGGTCAGCCGCTCGATCAATGTCTCGTCGGAGAGGCGAGCTGCGGCACGGCGGCTCGGTACCGTGCCATCTAGTGTGCGCGCGCAGATGTCGCGGATCGCGGCGATCTTGCCGAGCGAGAAGCCGCAGCCGCGCAATACTCCGTCCTCGGTGGCCAGCACCATCTCGGGCGTCGGGAAGGGGATGCCTGGATACAGGGCGACGAACCGCCCGAGGATCGCCTCGGCGGCGCGGCCGTGCAGTTGCTGATGAGCAATGGCACGGATCAGTGCCTCGTACGGACTGCGTCCGCGGTCGGGCGTGAGACGTGGACGGCCGATGCGGCCGATGAGCCCGGCAAACGCGGGGTCGAGCGAAAGATGGCGGACGGCCGTGGTGGACATGAAATCCGCTTATGGCCGGACTAGACGACATCGGCAATGCGCCCGCTCGACTCCGAGGCGGAACGGCGAGGCGTTCAAAAAGACCGACACCGCCTGCTGCCGGAACACCTATTCTGATCCCCGAGCGGCCGGCGAGCGCCCTTAAGCGGGGGTCACGATGCTCCCCGGGTGCTAAGGAAGCGAGTGTAAGCTTTATTCACCGAGGCGAATTCGGATAACCTTGGTGCACTACGGGCGTTGATCGGCGAGTGACGGCGTTCCGTTCCTGAGTGCGAGGCCCCATGCGCCAGGTACATTCCTGGTTCGACGACGTCGAGGAGGGGCGGAAGGCGGCGGACCGGCAGACCGCGAGCCTCGGTGGCTTGGCCATCGCCTTGTTCTTGGTGGTCATCGGGCTGTTCCTGGTGCGCCATCTGCACGCCACGTCGGTGCTGGAGGATTGCCTGCTGTCCGGGCGCGCCAATTGCGTCGTGATCGCGCCATCCCTGCAATTTTGATGAGAAGAGGCGGAACGGACGCCGGGCCGCGTCCAATGGCCGGCCGATCCTCGATGCGTCTCTGGCACGAACTGCGGAATGGCGGAGCAAGGTGTTATCTCATCCCGCCTCCCGCATTCCATGCCGGTTTGCTGCGCCTCTCTCCTGGCCGCTGGCCGCGGCTGCATGTTCGCGTGCCTCGTCCGTCGCGTGACGTCCGCCCGGTTATGCGGTCTCCTCGAACCGGCTGAGTAGGGCAAGTAAGGTCGGGCGGATGGCACCGAGCTCCCGCAGGTGCTCGGCCGACAGGCCATCCAGGATGTTTTCGGCCTGGCCGGTCAGCGTGACCTGCACGCGGCGGTGGTCCTGAGGGTCCGTCGTCCGTTCCACCATCCCGAGCTGGACGAGGCGATCGACCAGCTCGGCGGCGCTGTGCGGGCGGATCATTAGCGAGCCTGCGATCTCGCCGATGGTCGCCGTCTCGCGGCCAGGCGCCCCCTTGATGACCAGCAATACCTGATGCTGCTGGGGCGTAAGCCCCGTCTTGCGCGCGGCGGCGGCGCTGAACGCGGTGAAGGCGCGCAGCGCCTGCCGGAAGCCGGCCAGGGCCTCGTAATCCGCCTTCCGCAACCTTCGCTCGTCACGCATGTCAGATGACACTCCCAAGTGACTCGTCTCTATGTCGCACTGCGATATATACCCCCAAGCTCCCGCAGAATGGACCTGTTCCGATATGTCTCAACCCTCAGCCCCTCACCGCACGCCCAGACTGGGCGATTTCACGACAGGTCCCCGCGTCCTGCTGCTCGCCGTTATGGCGATCTTGGTCGGCAGTGCGGCCGTGGTCACTGCCTGGGCGCTCATCGCCCTCATCGCATTGGTCACGAATATTGCCTATCTCGGCCGATTCTCCTTCGTCACCCATCCTATTGATATCACGGTGTTGGGTTATGCCTCGGTGGCGGTTCCCGTCGTCGGCTGCCTGATCGTCGGGCTGATGGCGCGCTATGGCTCGGAAAAGATCCGGGGGCACGGCATTCCGGAGGCGATGGAGGCCATCCTCATCGGGCAGAGCCGTATCCAGCCCAAGGTGGCGGTGCTCAAGCCGCTGTCCTCGGCCATTTCGATCGGCACTGGTGGCCCGTTCGGTGCCGAAGGCCCGATTATCATGACCGGCGGCGCCCTCGGGTCGCTGTTCGCGCAATGCTTCAACATGAGTGCCGCCGAGCGCAAGACGCTGCTGGTCGCTGGCGCCGCCGCCGGCATGACGGCGGTGTTCGGCACACCGATCGCCTCTGTTCTGCTCGCGGTCGAGTTGCTGCTGTTCGAGTGGAAGCCACGGAGCTTCATCCCTGTCCTGGCCGCGTGTCTCGCCGCGGCGGTGGAGCGCGGCTGGCTGCTGCCTGCCTCGCCCCTGTTCGCCCACGCCGGCGCGATGGCGCTGACGCCGGCCACCCTGCTGGCCTGCTGCGCGCTAGGCCTCGCTTGTGGCCTCGGCTCGGGCCTGCTGACCGCGATGGTCTACGCAGCCGAGGATGCGTTCGGCAAACTCCCGATCCACTGGATGTTCTGGCCGGCGATCGGCGGCGTCGTGGTGGGTGTGGGCGGCCTGATCGAACCGCACGCGCTCGGCGTCGGCTACGACAACATCGCCCGCCTGCTATCGGGCTCGATACCGACCGAGGGGGTGCTGCGCCTGATGATCGTGAAAGCGGTGATCTGGTCGATCGCACTCGGGTCCGGCACCTCGGGCGGCGTGTTGGCGCCGCTGCTCATCATGGGCGGCGCGCTCGGCGCGCTATCCGGGCTGGTGCTGCCGCATGCCGGGGTCGGCGATTGGGCATTAATCGGGATGGCGGCGATCATGGGCGGCACCATGCGCGCTCCGCTCACCTCGACCATGTTCGCCGTCGAACTGACCGGTGCGTCCGGAATGCTGGTGCCGCTGATTGCCGCCTGCGGCGTAAGCTACGCCGTGACGGTGCTGCTGCTGCGGCGGTCCATCCTCACCGAGAAAGTGGTCCGGCGTGGGCACCAGCTGATGCGCGAATACAACGTCGACCCGCTCGATCTCGCCAGCGTATCGGATGTGATGGTGTCGCGTGTGGATACCTTGCCGGCGGCGACGACGGTTGCCGACGCCGTCGAGTTCTTCAGCGCCGACCTGCCGCGCCACAAGGCCTACCCCGTGGTGGACGAGGCGGGCCGGCCGGTGGCCATGCTCTCGCGCGCCGACGTGCTGCATTTCACCCGCGACACGAGCCGGGATGAGGCCACTCTCGCCGAGGCGCTGGCAGGGCGACGCATGGTGACCGGCACGCCCGAGGAGCCCGTCTCCTCGCTGGTCGAGAAGATGGTGCGCGACGGAGCCGGCCGGGTGCCCGTCGTGCGATCGGAGGACGGGGTGCTGGTGGGCATCGTCGCGCGGAAGGATCTGTTGCGGGTCCGTGCCCGCCGGCTGGCCGAGGAACGCGACAGGCGGGCGTATTTCGGCTTGCGCCAGGCGCGCATCGCGGCCCGCCGCAGAAACCGCCTCAAAGCAACCCAGCGGCAATGTTGACGGTCAGCGCCAGGATGATCGTGTTGAACAGAAAGCTCAGCAGCCCATGTACGGTGGCGAGCCGGCGGAATTTCCGCGAGGTAATCTGCACGTCCGAGACCTGGAAGGTCATGCCGAGCACCAGCGAGAAATACATGAAATCCAGGTAGTCGGGCTGCTCCTCGCCGGGAAATTGCAAACCGCCATCCACCTTTGCGCTGCTTGACGGTGCCTCGTAATACTCGTGGGCGTAGCGGAATGCGAAGGTGGTGTGGGTCATCATCCACGAGACCAGCAGGGTGATCGCGACGAGGAAGACGTGCAGCCCCTTTTGTGCGGTCGGCAGATCCTTGGAGTTGGAGAACTCGCCGACGATGGCGACGAAGCTGAAACCGGTTGCCGCCATTGTCAGCCAGAAGATGGTCCACTCGCCCTCCTGCTGGCGCTCCGCGTCGATCCGCATTCGGCTCGCGCGCTCGGTGGTGAACAGGAAGGCGGAGAGGGCGAGGAATACGAGCACCCCGACATCCCAGGCGATCACAGCGCGGGTCTGCTGGCTCATCGTGCGGGGTAGCAACGGGTAGGTGACGGCACCGCACAGCACGCCCGTCAAAAGCCGCCGATGCGCCGCAGCGACGCGCCATGTCCAGACGAGCGGGCGATGTACCCGGAGCGGCATTGCCCTCAGTCGAGCGTGGCGAGCAGCCCGGCGAGCAGGCGAGTCCGCCGCGCCATGCTGTCGACGACGATGTGCTCGTCGAGCGTATGCGCTCCGGCGCCCGCGACGCCCAGTCCGTCCAACGTGGCAATCCCCATCGCGCCGGTGAAATTGCCGTCCGAGCCGCCACCCGAGCTCTGTGGCGGGATAGCGAAGCCGAGCGAGCGGGCGATGGCGTTAGCCTTTTCGTAGAGCGCCATCGTGCGCCCATCCGGCTCCCAGACCGGCCGGGTGACGCCGCGCGTCACCTTGAATTGCACGTCGTTGGATGAGGCGGCGAGTGCGAGCATGCGCGCCACGCCGCGGTCGAGATCCTCCTGCCGCTTGGCCATGCTCAGCGCCTCGCCGGTGCAGGTTGTCGAGACGCAGTTGACCCATTGGCCGCCGTGGATCACGCCGACGCTGAACGTGCAGTCCTCGGTCGTCATGTCCTCGATCTCGACGATCTTGCGCGCCATTTCCTTGATCGCCGAGCGCCCCTCCGCGAGCCGGGCGCCGGCGTGGCTTGGCCGGCCGATGGCCTCGAGGTTGAAGCGGGCGATCGCATAGCGCCCCGTCACCACGCCGCCATCCGGCCGCGCCGGCTCGGGCACCAGCACATAGCGGTGCCGCGCGGCCTCGGCCTCGATCAGGTCGCGGGTGCTCGGGCTGCCGACCTCCTCGTCGCTGGTCAGCAGATAGGTAATCGGCAGCGGAGTCGTCTGCCCGGCGCGGGCCAGCTGGCGGATCGCTTCGAGCGCGATGTAGTTGCCGCCCTTCATGTCGAGGATGCCCGGCCCCCAGCAGCGCCCGCCCTCGCGCCGCCACGGCAGTTTTTCCAGGGTGCCGACCGGATGCACCGTATCGAGATGGCCCATCACCAGCACGCCCGGCTCGTTCGGCGTCGGATGGGGGAAGGTGGCGCGTACGCAATCGCCGAACCCCATGCGGCCGGCAATGCGCTCGATCCGCGCGCCCGCGATAACGAGGTCGCGCGAGGCAATGTCCATGACGCGGTTGACGGTGGCCGCATCCCAAGTGGGGCTTTCGCACTCCACCCAGGGACGTAGCCCGTCCAGCATGGCGTCGGGGTCGACGGGGAGGGCGCTCAAGTCCATGTGGTCTCCTTCAGGGAAGGGCGGCCAGGCGGTCGCCCAGCAGCGCGAAGAAACCGTCCGCGTCCAGGGTCTCCAGCACGGCCGCGTTCGGTGCGAGGCCGCTGCGGTCCCAACGGTCGATGATCGTGCGGCCGCGATTGGGTCCGGGCACCAAATCTACCAGGACCGGGCACGCCCGCGTGGTGAACAGCTCCGGCCGCAGTAGCCAGGCGATGGTGCAGGGATCGTGCAGCGCGAAACCAAGCCCGCCGAAGCGCCGCGAGCGCGGCACACTGTCGAGGATGTCGCATGCCGTACGCAGGCAGGCTCCGCCCCCACGAGCCCGCAGGGCGGCGATCCGCGCATCGGTAACCAGTGCGTGCGCGGTCAGCTCCAGCGGCGCGAGCACGAGCGGCCGGTCGCAGGCGAGCAGAACGGCGAACGCCTCGGGATCGTTCCAGACGTTGAACTCGGCCGACGGCGTGGTGTTTCCCTCGCCCCAGGAACCTGCCATCAGCACGATCTCGGCGATCTTCGCTGCGAGCGGCGGCTCGGTGATGAGCGCCAGCGCGATATTCGTCACCGGCCCGATGCCGACCAGCGTGACGGGTTCCGCCGCTTTGCGCAGGATGTCACGGATCGCATCCGCCGCGAGGGCCGGGTTGGGCACTCCGCCAGCGGGCAGCGCGATCCCGCCGAGGCCATCGTCGCCGTGGACCTCCGGCGCGAAGCCATAGGTGCCTAGCAGCGGCCGATCGGCGCCGCCGTGCACCGGGGCGGCGCTGCTGGCAAGGGCGGCGAGCGAGAGCGCGTTCTGCAGCGTGCGCTCCAGGCCGACATTGCCGCCGGCCACGGTGATCGCGCGAATGTCGAGTTCCGGCGAGCCGAATGCCAACAGCAGGGCGAGGGCGTCGTCCGTGCCCGGATCGCAGTCGATGATGACGGAGCGCGCTGGCATTGCGTCAGCTTGCCACGCTGCCGGTGGGGTGCGAAGCCCGCCCTCTCTCCTCGAGTTGACGGACCCGCCCGGCGCCGCCCCGCGTTGTCGGCTCATCAGGAGGTCGAGGCATGAGAGCCAGCAATTCAGGGCCGAAGAACCTGCCATTGCAGGGGCGGAGCCCCTCGGCTTTCGCGCCGCCCAAGACCGATCACGGCGATCTCCCCGGCTTCAAATACCCGTTCGCCGCCGCGCACAACCGGCAGGAGGATGGCGGCTGGGCGCGCCAGGTCACGCAAAAGGATTTCCCGATCGCCGAGTCGATCGCCGGGGTCAACATGCGGCTGACGGCCGGCGGCATTCGCGAGCTCCATTGGCACCTGCCGGCCGAGTGGTCCTACATGCTGTACGGCGCGGCGCGTATCACCGCCGTCGATCAGGACGGACGGAAGTTCGTCGCCGACGTGAAGGAGGGGGATCTGTGGTATTTCCCCTCCGGCATCCCGCACTCGATCCAGGGCCTCGGCCCGGATGGCTGCGAGTTCCTGCTTGCCTTCGATGACGGGCAGTTCTCCGAATTCGACACGTTCCTCATCACCGACTGGATGGCGCATACCCCGAAGGATGTACTGGCGAAGAATTTCGGCGTTATGACCCGCACTTTCGACGCGATCCCGAAGAACGAGTTGTACATCTTCCAGGGCCGGATGCCGGGCCCGTTGGCGGCGGACCAGTTGCAGACGGACGCGCGAACCGTACCTCAGCCCTTCAAGTTCTCGCTCACCGCACAGCCGCCGAAGCAGGCGAGGGGCGGAACCGTCCGCATAGCGGATTCCCGCAACTTCCCGATCTCCTCGACCATCGCGGCGGCCTTGGTTGAGGTGGAGGCCGGCGGGATGCGCGAGCTCCACTGGCATCCCAACGCCGACGAGTGGCAGTACTGGATCGCCGGCAAGGGGCGCATGACGGTGTTCGCCGGCGGTGCAAGGGCCCGGACAGTGGATTTCGATGCCGGCGACGTTGGCTACGTACCGCGCGCCTTCGGCCACTACGTCGAGAATACCGGCGATACGACGCTACGCTTTCTCGAGCTATTCAACAGCAGCTACTACGCCGACGTGTCGCTGGCCGACTGGATGGCGAACACACCTCGCGAGCTGGTCGCCGACCACCTGCGCCTCGACGAGAAAATCCTCGCCTCCTTGCCGCAAAGGAAAGTGTTGGTGGCGCCGGGTTAGCTCTCGCAACGACTGATCTCGTAGCGGAGAACCGTGCGCGAATTGGGCGAAGGCGGCGTCCCAAGGCCGAGCAGTCCGCTGCCCGACAATTCCACACTGTCCCGGTGGACAAAGCCGCCCGCCCCGTCCTCCGGAACGATGAACGTCCCATTGGCGCTCTGGTCGATCAACAGGAAACGCCCCTTGCGGTGCTCGATCCGCGCGTGCAACCGGGAGACCGTGCTTTCGCTGACGACAATGTCGTTGCGCCCGTCCCGCCCGACGGTGACCGCCGCCCGCTCGCCGCCAAGTTCGACGCGGCACCCCCCGAAGCTGACCACCAACCGGGCGGTGCTGGCCGGTGGGATGCGGACCCAGGGGGCGACCTGCATCAGCGTCATATCGGACGCCTTCCAGATCACCTCGTGGACCTCGACCTGCCCGTGCTTGCCCTTGAGATCGGCCAACGCAATTTGCCGCGTCGCCGATCGCCAGCGCGGGCCCATCCGCCGCAGGGCTGCTCCCGTGGTCAGGATCTGCCCCGGCTTGGCCTGATTGACGACCCGTGCGGCGACATTGACGGCGTCGCCATGCACGTCCTGCTGGTCGGCCAGAACGGTGCCAAAATGGAAGCCGACTCGGATGGCGAGCGAGCGAGGCTTGGTCACGGACGAGCTGGTGACTGCGTCCTGCATCTCCACCGAGGCGGCCGCGGCGCTATCGGCGGTGCGGAAGGTGGTCATCACCTCGTCACCGATCGTCCGCGCCAGGAGACCACCCTGTTTGCGAGTAATGGCGACCAGCGCGTCCAGGCAATCCGCCACGATCGCCCGC